>DATAST010000001.1:0-4039 GCA_036269115.1 Verrucomicrobiia bacterium
TTTTTTTTTTTTTTTTTTTTTTTTTTTTTTTTTTTTTTTTTTTTTTTTTTTTTTTTTTTTTTTTTTTTTTATAAAACAGATCAAAATTTCCAGATCAAAATCAAAATCAAATCAAACGATCCAGATAAACCTTAAATTCGAAATGTGGACGGAATCTATTGTCATGATGACTGCTGGGTTGATTGGAGTGTTGACTGGATGGTGGAGTGAGTGGTTGATTGAACAGGGATCATGATTGATAGGTTGAAAGGGATGTGGATGCAGATTGAATGGTGAGAAGTGGGGAAGATGGCCATCATCGGTTAGGCCAATCGTGGCCATCGAAACCGGGTCGGCGTTGGCGAGTTCGCGTTCTCGGAAAAAAAAAAATGCATCGCGCTGGCAGATTTTTGTTGAACTGGGCTTAAAAAGGTTTATATGTATACTTGTTCGAAGGAACACACGGGGTTTATATAAAACCCTATGACGAGGTAAGGGACGCGATCACGTCACAATCCCTCCTCGGGGTCTCGGTAACCAACCCGCCACCTTAACGGAAGCAACCGGCAAAGACATAATCCGGTTGTTATACGTTATACCTCACACCCGACGAACTATGACGAAACCCATACACAAGGAAAACTTATCATGGCACGGACGCACGAAACCCACGACGAAACCAATGTGAACGGTGTCAACACCATCGCCGACATGTTCCCTGACGCGAACTCGGTATTCGCCCGCGTAATCGGTGGCTTCACCGTCCCGGTCCCGCGTAAGTACGCGCCAGGACACGTTTGCAGCCCTGCTGACGCACTGGCGCTAGATATGCGCCGGGCGCAAATGCTGTCTGCCACTGCCCAGTCCAATATGGAACGAGGGGCGTGGTCGAAACTCTCCGACGAGGAAAAGCTGGCCAAGGCAAGCGAATACGCTACGTCTTATGAATTCTCATCCGACGTCGGTGCTTCCAATTCCTTACTGGAAGATGCAGTCGAGCGGATCGTGAACCAGCTGGCCGAAAGCCAAGGCGTCACGCTTTCGGCCCAAGCACGTAACGAAAACGTGCAGAAAATCCTGCATACGCCGGCGCTGCGCGACAAGTACGGTGAAACCGTACGCTCCAATATCGCCGCAATCATGTCCGAGCGGCACGAGAAACGCACCCGCAGCGCGAAAGGCGACACTAGCGGTTTGGAACTGTAACCACCCAAGCAATCGTGAGGCGGGTTCAGGCCCGCCTCCGACCCTTGATGTGCATCGGAACACGAAGATGGATTTCCCTAATGACCCACATTTTTGAAACCACCAATGCAATGCTGAATAGCATAGATGCCTACGCTGAAGATTTCGCCAATGCGCGGGCAAAAGAGCGGGCGATTGCCCTGCTCGCCGAACGGTTTGTTCAACAGGCGAGGGCGCTCATGGCGGCAGACATTAATGTTTGCCACCCAGAGCTGGACACCTTCAGCCCGCTCGCCAGCGAATTGCGCGTTGACCCGTGGAGCGTGACCTAACGGCGACTGACGCTGACGCACACCCGCTGACGCACAACACCCGTCATGGGGCCCCATCTGAATGATGGGGTTCTGTGGTATGGTGTACACGGAAGGCGGTAAAAATTTAAATTTTTACACATCCACCAAAGGAGTCCAGAAAGGAAATAATCATGGCCCAAAACCAGGATCGGGATGGCGATTTCAAACGCGATCTAATCCCAAAACGCGGATCGGTGGGCAAAGCCCTGGTTTTGGAAGTGATGCGGGAATTAACGCCGGCGGATTTGGTACTGTTATCCGCCGACTTCAAGCCCCGGACCGGGCCGCCGCCGATCCAACAGCTAAAAGCCATCCACCACCGGCAAGCCGAATTGTTGGCTCAGGGAATGAAGGTCATTGACGTGGCTAGGGCACTGGGCACCACTCCGGCCAGGATCCATCAATTACAAAAAGATCCAACGTTTGTTGAAGCCGTGGCGGTCTACCGCGCTAAGCTCCACGATCAGACCATGGACGATGCAAATCGGATCCAGGGCAAACTGATCGTGGCGGCCGAGATGGCCTTAGATGAATTAAACGATCGGTTGGAAGATCCTGCTAAGCGGGCCCAAATCCCGCTTGGCGAGTTGCGGAAAGTTGTAGAAATGGGTGGGGATAGAACCGTCGCCCCATCTAAATCCGCCGGCCCCCAATCCACTGTCCCATCCAGTATCACCCTCAACTTCGGCACGGTACTGGATGATAAGGCAGAAAACCCTGTCATCGACATTACCCCAAACCAACGTCCAAAGGACAAAGACTGATGGAAATGGAAATCACATCTGCCCAACGATGCAGACCGTTAACCGTTCCACAAAACCGGGGTAATGTTTTCAGTCAAATGGGTGTGAGGTATGAACGTAGGCTGTTTAAGGCGATTCAGGCGTTAGGATTTAAAGCCGAACACAATCCGTGGTTTATGTACACGGCCACTGGTTTCCGACCACAATTCTGTTCCCCTGACATCATCCTCGATCACGACCAATTTCTAATCGTGGTTGAATGCAAATTAACCTATCGAAAACAGGCTGAAGAAAAACTTCTAGATTTGTACATTCCAGTGGTGAAGCTGGCTACGGGACAGAAGCGTGTCTATCCCCTTGTTATATGCAAAAATCTTACCCCATTCGCTCCCACGCCAAGCCTTAGCCTCCCCGAAGCGTTGACCAAATCCTACGTGGACGGAATGGCATTGTTTCAGTATTTAGGATGATAGATCCGGATGACAGATCCAGACAACATCCAGTCCTGGCTAGAATGGGCCGGGAAATCCCTCCTGCTCCTTCCCGTCAAGGGCTGCAAGCCTGGATCATATCGTTCCTTCTGGCCAGATTTTCCTCCTGATCCAAACGAGGCATATGGCTATAACCAACAATCCTTAAAACTCAGTCCTCCATCTGCCGAGGAAATTGGTAAGATGGATCTGGTTTTTGAATTAATTCTACTAATCCCCGACGAACGAACTAGACGGATAATTCAAGCCCGGAGCTTGGTAGCGCCGATTTCGAGTAAGCACATCTGGTCCTGGGCACGGATCGGGCGCTTAATTCATCTGGACCGACGATCAGTTCGGAGATTACATTACCAGGGCCTGGTTTATATATCTAAACATTCTGATCCATGTAAAGTGGATGTGTTAACCGCCTTTTTCAACCGCTAACCCTATCCCGCTTGACACCGCGCCCGTTTTCCTATACCGCTTAAATCTACGCTTGGCGCTCTCCCGCTATTGCGTTTCTCCCCGTGAAACTTACCTGGAACTGGCTAACCTGGTTCCAGGTATTTTTTTGTCCAAACCAAAACCAAAAACCCAGATCACGGATTAGGTGTTATGAACCTGCTGCTGATTATCCTAATCATAGTTTTGCTTTTTGGCAGCGGGTTTGGATATGCCAACTGGGGTTATCCTGGCGGCTTAAGCATTGGAGGGGTGCTTTTAGTTGTGTTAATTATTATCTTACTATTGGGGCGATAAAATGAACAAAATGAACAAAATTTTTCCCATAGTTTTATGCCCATTCTTTCTTTCTGGCTGTGCACTGACCGCTGGGATTGGTCAAGTTGGTCAAATCGGTCAACAAATCCCTGGAGTCGTCGCCGACTTCGACAACACAATCAATGCCCTGATTTTGCAAAAAAAGATCGGGCTGCATAATTTGCAAGTCGGGCTAGAACAGATCGACAGGATCCCCGGCATGGTTACTATGCAGAACATGCCGGTCCCAGCCCCAGTTCCTACCGCGCCCCCGGCGCCTCAACCAGTGCCGCAAGCTCCGCAAGCTCCAACTAGCCCGTCTCCATCCGCACCACCGTCCACACCATCCTCTGGTCCAGTCGTCACTCCCATCCCATGACCGGGTTGTCATCGTCTCAACGGAAATACCTGACCATGGTGATGCAGGTCCTGAACCTGCATCCTAAATGGGTTTATATCGACCCGGCCTGGATCATGGCGATTATGAACAATGAAAGTGGGTATAATCCTACCGTTGTCAATGCCACTGGCCGGCAAGATGGTCTGA
>DATAST010000002.1:0-4294 GCA_036269115.1 Verrucomicrobiia bacterium
TATTCGGCCCTCGGTTCCGAAATGCTGATTCAAAGCGGTTTCGGTTATCAGGAAAAGAACGGCGGGTTCAATGAAGGTTCGCTGTCGGCCACGCTCAATTTCCTGAGTGCGCCAGCCGCGCCGGGAGATGACTTTGAATTCAGCTTCTCGAAGAACGTGCTCAATCCCACGGACGGCACGCCGGTCTTTCCGACCACGAACGATGTGATCACCTTTTTCTGGCAAGGCCAGACTCCCGGATTTGTGGCGCTCAACACCGCGTCCGCTGACGGCAGCGTGATCACTTACACCAATGCCACGCCCGTAGTGGTCGCGGCTTTGCCTTTGGGTCAACTGACCATCCAGACTGTGCCGGGCGGAAAATCAGCCTTGATTTGGGATACGGCGGCGACGTTGCAATCCAGCTCCTCACCCTCGGGCGGATCCTGGGCGGACGTGGTCGCCACCAGCCCGTACATCATTCCATCGTCTGGTGGCAGCCAATTCTTCCGGCTTAAACGATAAATGGTTTCCTTTCCCGGGGCCGGGAGGCGCGGATGGCGCTTTCCGGCCCGGAAATTACGGCCACTTTTTTCCGCTATGAAACAAAATAAAAAAAACCCTTTGCGGCAGCGGCGCGGTTGTGGTGTCCATGGCTTCACCTTGATTGAACTTCTCGTGGTCATCGCCATCATCGCTATTTTGGCGGGGTTGCTCTTGCCGGCGTTGGCACGCGCGAAAATGAAGGCCAAAGACATCCAGTGTATCAGTAACATCAAGCAGATGTCTCTAGCCGATATCATGTATGTCGGAGATTTTTCGAACCAATTCGATTACAGCGCTAATTATAATCTGTGGATGGCGGAATTACTGGCTTACCATTCGCAAGTGGATGCCGTCAGAACCTGCCCGGATGCCGCCACTCCCACCACGCGCACCGATTCGAGCCTGACCTATACCTACGGCACCGCGAATCAGATGTGGCACTGGGCTCCCAGCACCACCAATTATCAGGGAAGCTACGCCTTCAATGGCTGGTTATACACCGGCACTTATTCAACCGCAGATCTTTTGGGAACGCCTTCAAGCTGGAAATTCGGCGGTGGAGAATCCGGGGTGCCCGACGTGTCCAATACGCCGTTGTTTGCCGACGCCATGTGGATTGACGGCTGGCCGAAAGAAACCGAGGGGCCGTCAAAAGATCTCTACAACGGTAATGGCAGCACGGACATGGGGCGGTTTACCATCGCGCGCCATAGCGGCATTGCGCCCTTGAGCGCGCCGCGCGCCATTACGTCCAGTGTGGGTTTGCCCGGCGGCATCAACGTGGCTTTTGTAGATGGCCACGCCAGTTCCGTAAAGTTGCAGAATTTATGGACGCTGACCTGGCATGCGAACTGGGTAACTCCGGGAACCATTCCGAACCCGAAATAGCCCGTCAAAGTCTTTAGCAAATAAATCGCAATGGCCAAGCCGTTCCTTTCCGCCGGTAGCGACTTGGAAAAAATTCCGCGAACAAAATTTATTCCGCACTGGCGTTGGGTCTATTTCCCGTGGCCAGGCACGTTATTTCAAATGACACAGAACATGAAAAAATTTGCTCCCATTTTTGCCATAATGCTTATCAGCACGGGCTGGCTGCGCGGCGGCGAAGTTCATTTGGAAAACAAATCCATCGCGTGGCATGGGACGGTTGCAAACGAAAACCTGCGCCCCACGCGGCTCGACGATAAATTAAACGGAAAATCGCTCGCGCTCGGCGATCAATGTTTTGAAATTGAACTGGGGGACGGAACGATTTTGAAGTCCGCCGACTTCCGCCTGATCATGCCGCCGGTGATTGAATCGCTGAAACCAGAACCAGGATCGCCCACCTTGGCGAAACATGAAGGCGGCCGACAACTGCTCGCAAAATTTGCCGATCCCGAAAAAAATCTTTCCGCCGAGTGGCGGGTCATTTTGCGCGATGGTTCCACGTACGTCCGCCAGGAATTATCGCTTCATGCCGTGGACAAGGACGTGCTCGTGAAAGAAATCGTGCTGTTCGACGCCACAGTTCCCGGTGCAAAAGTGACCGGCACGGTGGATGGTTCGCCGGTTGTAGCTGATAATTTTTTCTTCGGCTATGAACACCCGATGGCGCGGAACACGGTCGGGACAAATGCCTTGGTTCGCTGCGCTTTTCTGCGGAACGCCGTTTTGAAAGCGGGCGAGACCCTCACCCAAAGCTGCGTCGCGGGTGTAGTTCCAGCCGGCCAGCTTCGCCGGGGCTTCCTGCAATACGTCGAGCGGGAGCGCGCCCATCCCTACCGTCCCTTTCTTCATTATAATTCCTGGTACGACATTGCCTGGGACAAGCGCAAATACGACCAAGCCGAGGCCCTCGACGCGATTGATCAATTCGGCCATCAACTCGTGCAGCAACGGCATGTGCGCATGAATTCGTTTCTGTTTGATGACGGTTGGGACGACAATAAATCGCTCTGGAAATTTCACAGCGGTTTTCCCGACGGCTTTACTCCGTTGAAGGCGGAGGCGGCAAAATACGATGCCGGCATTGGCGTTTGGATCTCTCCTTTTGGCGGTTATGACGAGGCCAAGCGGCAGCGGGTGAAATTTGCCACTCAGTTTGGATACGAAACCAACGCCAACGGTTTCTCGCTCGCCGGGCCAAAATATTATCAGCGCTTTCATGAAATCGTTTTGGAAATGGCTGAGAAGTACGGCGTCAACCAGTTCAAGTTCGACGGTTTGTCCGCAGGTGGAAAAGCCGCTGCCAATGGACTTACTCGCGACGGCGACGCAATGCTGCGGCTCATCGGGGATTTGCGCGCCGCCCGGCCGGAGATTTACATCAGCCAGACGGTCGGAACCTGGCCGTCGCCTTTTTGGCTGTTGTATGTGGATTCGACGTGGCGGGCAGGTGCCGACCACAGCTTCGCCGGCAAGGGATCGGATCGGCAACAGTGGATAACGTATCGCGATGTTCAAACCTACAAGAACGTCGTCCAGCGCGGGCCGTTGTATCCGCTGAATTCGATCATGCTGCACGGGATTATTTATGCGACGAACGCGAACAAATTAACCACGACCAGTGACGCGGATTTTGCCGATGAAGTCCGAGAATTTTTCGGCACCGGCACGCAGTTGCAGGAGATGTACATCACACCGCGCTTGATGAACGCGCAGAATTGGGATGATCTTGCTGAAGCCGCGAAATGGGCGCGCGCCAATGCGGACGTGCTGGTGGACACCCATTGGATTGGCGGCGATCCGGGCCAAAATGAAGTTTATGGTTGGGCTTCGTGGAACCATCGCAAGGGCATTTTGGTTCTGCGCAATCCCAGCGATCAACCCGCCAGTTTCAACGCTGATCTGAGCGCCATTTTTGAACTCCCAGCAAAAGCGCCAAAAAACTTTCGCTTCACCAGACCGTGGAAAAGCGAGCGAAGCGAGCCCGTGATTGAAGCCGGTGCTGGTTCCGTTCACACCTTCCAGTTGAAACCGTTTGAAGTTCTGGTGTTGGAAACCAAGTGACCTTGATAGATGACTAAACGAACCTTACTTATTTTGGCGGCAGGCATGGGCAACCGTTACGGCGGCCTCAAGCAGATGGATCCCATCGGACCCGGTGGCGAGACGATCATTGACTATTCGGTGCACGACGCGATTCGTGCCGGCTTTGATCAACTGGTATTTGTGATTCGGCGCGACATTGAAAAAGCATTTCGGGAAAAGGTGGGCGGCCGTTTCGAGAAAAGCGTCGCGGTAAAATATGTTTTCCAGGAATTGAACGATTTGCCCGCGGGCATGACGGCTCCGCCCGGGCGGCAAAAACCCTGGGGCACCGGCCATGCGATTTTGACGGCCGCCTCCGCGATCCAGGAACCGTTTGGCGTGATCAATGCCGACGATTTCTACGGTGCGCAATCGTTCCGCTTGTTGGCGGAACATCTCCAGCCGGGCAACTCCGACTACGCGATGGCCGGTTTCGTTTTGCGCAACACGCTTTCCGAATTTGGCAGCGTGGCGCGCGGCGTATGCCAGTTGGACGATGGCCACATCCAAAGCGTGCGGGAGATCACGGGCATCGAGAAATATGATTTGACCATTCGTTATAAAGATGGAAGCGGAGAATTTCAGGTTTTAACCGGCAGCGAGATGGTCTCGATGAACATGTGGGGTTTTAACCCCGATGTTTTTGAATCATTGCGCCAACAATTTGTGGCGTTTCTGGAAGCGCGCGGCACGGATGCAGCGGCGGAATTTTATATCCCCAGTGTCATAAACCATTTGATTCGCAGCGGAGAAAAGC
>DATAST010000003.1:0-1744 GCA_036269115.1 Verrucomicrobiia bacterium
AAGGCGTTGAACCTTGAGGGCATCCATCTGCGATCGAACCAGGGCGGCCACTGGATCCACAATGTAAAGGTGGTCCATGCCGCGGGAGAGGTAGGCGGACTGAACCCGCGATACGAAACTTTTCCGGTATGGATCTTTTCCGTGCGGCCGAATTCCTCTCCGGCGGACGACAATGGCAACATCATTGAAAACGTGACCATGACGGATTTTCATGGCGGCCTGTGTACCGCGATTGCAGTGGCCAATGCGGTGGCAACCGTGCGGAACAATGTGGTGGATGGATACCAGATTGGTTATGGCGGCTGGGCCATGGGGACTGTGGTTTTCCGGGACAATACAGCCATCAATACGGAATATGGCTTCAACATCGATAGCCTTGCAAACAACGGAGTCAGGATTGAATCGACCAAGATTGTTCATCCGCGCAAATATGGCCTGGTAATCGGAGGCGGAGGGACCTACGCAGATTTCCAAATCCTAAACAACACCATCCAACTCGATAAGGCAGACGCCATTGGGCTGGTGTTTCAGGGTAACGTAACCAGGGCCGTATTCTCTGGAAATAAAATCCTGGCGGACAATTCCGAGGGCACTCACGCCACGGCCATCACGAAGCTCACGCATGACAAGTCAGCCGCAGCGAACCACGACAATGTTTATGAATCGAACACGATAACGTCCACGCTTAAAGTGGTGTTCCGGGCGCCCTCAGAGAAAACACAGAACTGTTTTCATAACAACAAGGATGACAAAGGCAATCCTCACAAGAACCTGCCGGACAACCGCCAGGGGCCATGCCTCTCAGAGAGCGGCAAGTGAGTATGCTCGGGGCAGAAAATTAACTAAAATAGAGAATCAAGCTGGAGGGGACCCAATGCCTGCACTGGAAGCCGGAGTAGAGGCGCCGGAGATCGAACTGCAATACCTTGACGGAAAGAAGTTTTCACTCAAAGAGGAGCGCAAGAAAGGCCCAGTGGTGGCGGTGTTTTTTAAAGTGAGCTGCCCTGTGTGCCAGATGGCCCTGCCTTACCTGGACCGCATCTTTAAGGCTTATGCCAAGAGCGGCACGTTTACTTTTGTCGGCGTTTCCCAGGACAATGCCATGGATACTAAGGCGTTTAACCGGCAATTCAACATAACTTTTCCTGTGCTTCTTGATCCGGTGGGGAAATATCCGGTTTCCAACGCCTACGGCCTTACCAACGTGCCCACGACCTTCCTGATTTCCCCGGAAGGTGAGATCGATTTTGCCACGGTGAGCTGGTCCAAGGCAGACGTGGAGCAACTGAACCGCCGGCTGGCTTCCCTGAGCAATGCTGCGACAGCACAAATTTTCCTGCCGGGAGAAACCGTGGCGGAGTACAAGCCGGGTTGAGAGGCGAAGAATTAATCCGCGGTCGCGGATGGAAAAGCAATCAGCAGTCAGCCAAAAGAGGAACAATGAAAAGACTCGGCACTTTCTTGTCCATCATTCTTGTTTTTGTATCCGCAGCGGTGGCGCAAACCGGCGTGCCCCCGGCCGCGCAAAAAGCAATGAACGCCATTGACGCGGAAAAGATCCGGGCGACGGTGAAATATCTTTCTGACGACGCCCTGCAGGGCCGCGGCACCGGACAAAAGGGTGGCGACATGGCAGCGGACTGGATCGCCGCACAGTTCAAGAGCTATGGGGTGATGCCCGCCGGAGACCAGGGAACTTACTTCCAGCAAGTCAATTTTTTCGGCGTGACGACCGATCCCAAAC
>DATAST010000004.1:0-1576 GCA_036269115.1 Verrucomicrobiia bacterium
CGTCCTGACGACGGGTGGCGTACTGGCTGTCACTTCCAATCCCACCCGCACATCGCCGGTCAAACGTGGATTGTTTATTCTGGATAATATACTCGGAGTTCCGCCACCACCGCCTCCGCCCAACATCCCGCCGCTGGAAGATGCCGCCAAAGGATTCACCAACCATTCCCCCACCCTGCGTGAAATGCTCGCGACCCATCGTCAAAACGCACTGTGCAGTTCCTGTCACAACCGGCTGGATCCACCCGGCCTCGCGTTGGAGAATTTCAACGCCATGGGCATGTGGCGCGACAGTCAGCAGGGCACGGCCATTGAGTCGGCGGGAAAATTGATCACCGGCGAACCGTTCTCAAACATTCAAGAACTCAAGCATGTTCTCGCCACGGAACACCGCGAAGATTTTTACCGAACACTAACAAGCAAACTTCTCACTTACGCACTCGGGCGAGGGTTGGAATACTACGACGTGGAAACGGTGGATCAAATTGTGGACCGGCTGAAAAAAGACGATGGGCATTTCTCCGCGTTGTTGATGGGCATCATTGAATCTGCTCCTTTTCAAAAGAGCCGGCAAATTACTGAGACGACGGAAATCGGGCCGCAAAAACCAGCCACCCAACTCGTAACAAAATGATTATGAAACCCATTGCTTACCCAAAAGAGCGGGACTTAAAAGCTGCCAGTGGCTGGAACCGCCGCCATTTTTTACGCGGCTTGGGCGCTTGCCTGGCCTTGCCGGCATTTGAGTCCCTTTCACCAACGAAACTGTTCGCCGCGGAAATGGATACTCCTTATCGGCTGGGACGCACGGCCAGTGGGGCGCCCTTGCGTGCGGCATTTCTGTCTTTTCCTAACGGCGCGATTCCGTCCGCATGGTGGCCGGCGGGCGAAGGCAGCAGTTTCAAGTTGAGTTCAACTCTTCAACCGCTGGAACCATTCAGGGACTTGATACAAATCGTCGGGGGTCTGGATCATAATTGCGCCAATGCCGGAGCGGACGGCGCCGGAGATCATGCCCGTGGCAGCAGCGTATTTCTGACGGGTGTACGGCTGAAAAAAAGCCCCACTGACGTTCACGCGGGAATTTCCATCGATCAATTAATGGCGCGCGAGGTGGGGCAGTTGACCCGTTTTCCCTCGCTGGAACTCAGTTGCGACAGCACGCGCAAATCAACCGCCTGCGATTCCAATTATTCCTGCGCCTATCAATATAATATATCCTGGAGTTCTCCGACCACTCCGATGCCTCCGGAAGCCAACCCTCGCCTGCTTTTCGAGAGGCTATTTGGCTCGGGCTCTCCCGGTGAACGACTGGCCAATGTGCAGCGCCGCCAGTTGGAACAGCGCTCCATCCTGGATTTCGTGATGGAAGACGCCCGCCGCCTCCAAAAACGCGCTTCCGGCCATGATCGCGACAAGCTGGATCAATATCTTTCGAATGTGCGCGACATCGAAACGCGTATTCAACGCTCCGAACACCTTGGCAAGAGAGTCGATCCGAATGTGGAAACTCCGTCCGGCATTCCCTCGGACCAGGCGGAGTACGTGCAAATCATGTACGATATCCTGTTGCTGG
>DATAST010000005.1:0-46250 GCA_036269115.1 Verrucomicrobiia bacterium
ATGCCATCCATTCTCACTCCGCCTCCCACGTCCAGGCTGCCCGCCGTGTTCGGAAGGTAAAAAACAAAGTGCCCGGCTTTGTGAAAGAGCGCCGCCTCCAGCCCCAGCAAAAAGGCAACAGCTAAAGCCACGCCAACAAGGAAAAAAACGCCAAGCAGAAAAGGATTGCATCGAATTCTCATTCAGACCTCGCCGCTTCATCACTGCCTTTGGGTGTGTTTGATGGTTTGATCTCAACACGAAGTCTTAAAAATTCATGGACCTCGGCATTACCCGTTTCTGCCGCCAGTTTTTCCGGGGAACCCTCCGCCAAAATGTTCTTCCCATCACCCCCCAGCAAAATCATCCGGTCAGCAATGTGGAAAATACTGGCCAGGGAATGAGAGACAATCACGATGGTGGCTCCGGACGTTTTACGCACTTCCAGGATCAGGTCGTCGATCTGGGCCGCCGTAATTGGGTCGAGCCCGGCCGTGGGTTCATCAAAAAACAATATCGACGGATCCAGCGCGAGAGCCCGCGCCAAAGCAGCCCGCTTCTGCATGCCGCCGCTCAGCTCATGCGGCAAGCGGTCCTTTTGGCCCGCCAAACCTACTTGCGCCAGTTTCAGGGACACAATTTCCCGCCGAATCTCAACCGGCAAACGCGTGTGAAGGACCAGGGGCAGGGCGACATTTTCAGCCAGCGACATATCCGACCATAACGCGTTATTTTGGAACAACAGGCCAAACGATTTGACCAGTTCCATTCGATCCACGGAATCGGCCCCTGTGAAATCGCGCCCAAAATAGGTAACGCGCCCCCGGGACGGATTCCGAAGCCCAACCATGTTGCTCAAAAGAGTCGTCTTTCCGCAGCCGCTCCTGCCGGCAATAAAGAATATCTCTTCACGTTTGACTCCAAATGTAATGTCCCGGAGGATCGTTTCGTCCCCGTAACGACATTCCAGGTTCTCTACCCGGATAATTTCTTTTGCCTCGTTGCTCATTGAAATTGATTTGTCACACCCTTAAAAACCCAGATGTTCCAGAATCGGGGAGAACAGAGCGTCAGCTGCGAGAATGCACGCAATCCCTGTCACCACGGCTGCTGTCACCGCCCGTCCCAGCCCTGCGGAAGTTCGTTCGCTCTGCATTCCGTGCAATGTGCCCGCCAATCCAATCAAAATTGCAAAGACAACGCTTTTAACAAGGCCCACGAGTACGTCGGCAAGGCTTACTGAATTGTGCAGTTCTGCCAGGAAACCCCTGACCGGAACGTTCAGCTTAAACACTGCGATGATTAGCGGGCCCAGAATGCCGCATAAATCCGAATAGAGTGTCGTAAACGGAATCGTGATCACCAGGGCGGCCACCCGCGGCAAAACCAGAAAACTAATGGGGGAAACACCGATGATTTCCAGAGCGGCCGTCTCATTCTCCAGCTTCATATTGGCGATATGCGCCGCAAATGCCGCGCCAGTACGCCCGGCAAGCAGGATCGCCGCAATCAACGGTCCGATTTCCCGCAAAATTGAAGTCGCCACCGCGCTAACCATATAAAATTGAAGTCCAAAACGCCGCAGTTGAATGGATGTCTCGTACGCAAACGTGAGGCCGACCAAAAAGCATATCAGGCCGATGATCGGCAGGGCCTTGGGGCCGGCCTCCACCATCTGGTTAAAAAAAGCCTTCCAATGAATATGACGCGGCTTCGTCGGTGCCTCCGCCATTTCGATGATGCATTCGCCGAGGAACTCGATGAAGTGTTTCCATTTGGCAAGCGTGTGGCGGGCAAATCGATTGAACGAAGGCGGCGGTCTGTGCTGTGCGTTTTGTTTTGGGGCCTCTTTCTCACTTTCCAAAATGAGTTCGAAGAGCCGTTTTACCCCCGCCGGCAAATCACCCATCGTCATTTTTACCTTCCGCTCGTTACACCAGGCCCGGACCCGCAGCAAAAACAGCGGCAAAGAACTGTCCCACTCCGCCAACTCTCGCGGCACCGCTCGAATTTCAGAATCTTTGAGTTCCTGTGGTATCACTTCTTCCAGAACCGGAAATGGATCCATCAAACGCCACGTCCCGCCGATGGTCAGCAAATTGGCGCCTTCGGACTGCTCGAAAACAGCTTTTGCTTTTGTGTCGTTTGGCGTCTTTACATCCATAATTGACCGATTCCGCCCGGAACCGGATTTCGTATGCTCTTGGCCCTCCTTGAAGAAGCCGCATTAATATAATATCAGTGCGGAAATTTGCCAGCAAAGCCGCAGCACCCTCCGTAGGGCACATCTCCCGCTCAGCCGCCATTCGGCGTTCAACGTTCGGCGTTTCCGGTCGGAACCGTTTCAACGTAACATCTCAACGATTCAACGGCCTCATCTCCGCAAACTCCTCATACGGCTCTACGCCCGCATATTGAATCCACGCGCCCTTTGCCGTTGGCCGAAGATTTAAAGTCAGGACATTGCTCGAACTCTCCCCGAATTTAAGCCAGCATTCAGGCAAATAAAAATCCTGTTGCGGACCAGCCTGCCAATATCGGCCCAATGGATGCCCGTTCAAATAAACAAAACCATTTCCCGCCGCCATAAGATGCAATCGCCAAGGCACCCAAATTCCAGCACGCGGCGAGGGAAGTGAAAAATGCATGCGATACCACGTCAACGGCGAATCATTCAGAAAAATTTGCTGAACTCCGATCCAGGCATTGCGCCAATGGTCATCGCGAAACTCCGGCGCCCACCATTTCTTGTCGTCGCCTGTGGGTCGTCCGAATCGTGTCAATGGCGCCTCCATAGGGCCAGATGCGGCAGCGGCGTTTTTGCCTGTGAGACCTGCCCGAATAATTCCACCTTGTTGCTCCATTTTAATGCCACCATTGGCGAAGCCATGGTTTTCGTAAAGAAGTTCTATCTTGTTCACCCCGGCAGGTAATCTGAAAATCGAGTTGTTTCCACCAACCGGGTCTCGCCCCAAATGTCCATTTATAATTGCTACAACCGAATCGCCCTCGGGAATCGTAACCAACAAATTCGTGGCGACAGGGCAGGTAACTTTTGTCTTATAAAATATAAAATGGCTGTCATAAACACCGGCATCGGCCAGCGCCTCGCCCGGTATTAGCTTTTTCCAGTGCGCCGGACCAGGATCAGCACACGCTTTTGCCGTCGTTATAATTACGTCACCTGGTAATTCGGACGCAGGCGGACGTTGAATCGTTGACACGGGCTTCGGAAGCCATTCACCTCGCCTGGGATCGCTTACCCCCGGCGGCAGATAAAGAATCTTCGATCCAAACGGTTCCAATTGATAATCAAAAACAATCGGCTGCGCGCCGCCGGCTGCTTCACTCACGGTTGCCTTGCCTTGTCTCGCTTGCTCGTGCTGAGAAGTGCGCACGAAGAAGTACCGCCCTCCATTCTCAGCCCGGCGCTCGGCAACTTGAACATCATTCTGCGACGCACGGGCCTTGCATGGCGCATCTTGCGATCGCGCCAGGTCAGCGCCGTATTTCTGCAGCATCAAACCAATCGCCTGAACCGCCTGATACTTATCGCCAACCCCGCCGCATTCACGAATAGGAGCCGCGTAATCATAGGTACTCGTTATATCGCGGGCCGCCCAATCGTCCGGATTACTTCCTCCATATAACATGTAATAGCTGAGCATCGTTTCGCCGTTTTGGATTGTAAAGAGGGTGAGATTATTGATCTGCAAAGCGGTGACGCCCTCCTGGTCTTCGCTCAATTTTCCGCCCACCTTGGCAAACCATCCGCCTTGCAGTTCTGTGGTCGCCAGCGGCGCGTCAGGTTGTTCCCGGCGCAACTTCTCAATATCCGGCAAAATTTCATCCACCTTCCATCGCGGATAAAAATTGCAGCAATCGAAAACCTGCCGCAGCAGCGGATCGGTTTGTCCCCGGATTTGATGTGTCCAGCAACTGATCAGCGGCACATCAATTCCGTCCGCGCGAGCAAAGTTTACCAGCGCCCTGAGATGGTTTTCCTTCGCCTCATCGCTGAAGTGAAGCCCGAAGTCATATTCATTTTCCACTTGCACAAGTATGACACCGGGTTGGCCCGCCGGTTTGTGCGTAATTTGATGCCGTGCGATGATCGGAAAGACGGCGTCGTACCAATGTTTACTCCAGGCCAGAAACACGGGGTCATCGCTGCGCAACCATCCCTGGGTTCGCAGAGGTTGCTGAGGTTTTTTCGTCAGCAACCATTGCGGGAAGCCGCCGTCGTCCCACTCGGCGCAGATATAAGGCCCGGGACGAACTATGACGTAAAAGCCGAACCGTTCGGCCATATCCAGCCAGTCGTTAAAATCCTTCAAATCGATTTTTGAAAAGTCATTCGTACTGGCGGGCATTTCACGCTCACACCAATTCCACGGAACGTAGGTTTCTACAGTATTGAAACCAGCTGCCTTAATCTTTTCGAAACGTTCCGGCCACAACTCGTTTGGACAACGAAAAAAATGAAACGCACCACTATAGATAAAGACATCCTTGCCATCAATTGTCAGACATTGGCTGTCATACCGAGTCCGGTCCGGATGAGCAAACGGCCGCCCAGTTGAGACGTCCGCGGCGTAAGCGGGAACGCAGGGCGCAACCAACAAAAACAAAATGATGATATTTTCCAGCGACCATCCGACACGCCGCATGGTCCTGGAGTGCGGTGGCTGTAACACCGCCTTCGAATGTCGTAAGAGTTTGGCAGGGCGAACCTCCCGGCCTGCAATCGCGATATGAGATTCGGTAAATTTCTCCATAATTTTGGTGTGTCGTTAATTAGTCAATATCGCTACCGATGTCAAACCGTGTCCTTCGCAACGACTATAACCACATTTGGCGATTCATTTCCTCGGCTGTGTTGTCTAACTTTGTCCGCATCGTTACAACTCGAACCAAAATCCTTTGTGTCATCATGGCGGCGCTTTGCCTCGCCATGGAATCGAGTTTCGCGAGAAGCACAATCTCTCTTGCCGACGAATGGCGCTTCGCACTTGACCGAACCGACGCCGGTTTCAATCAACATTGGTTCGACTCGAAACTTCCGGATGTGGACAAAATCAAACTGCCCGGCATCCTCGAGGCCCAGGGTTACGGCGACAAAATCAGCATCAGCACGCCCTGGGTCTTGTCGCTATACGACCATGATTGGTATTTACGGGCCGACTATGCCGCTTACACGAATGGCGACGTAAAAGTCCCATTCCTTTGCCAGCCACCCCGGCATTATCTCGGCGCGGCGTGGTATCAGCGTGACGTCAACATCCCTCGCGACTGGACGGGCAAACACATCGTTCTTTTTCTTGAACGACCGCATTGGAAAACAACCGTTTGGCTGGACAACCGCGAACTCGGCTCAGAAATCAGCCTTTGCACGCCGCACGAATACGATCTTGGCTCAGTCAAAGCGGGGAAACATCGCCTGACCATACGCGTGGATAACCGCATGATTTTGCCGTACCGGCCCGATGCTCACAGCGTCTCGGATTCGCTGGACAACGCATGGAACGGCATCGTCGGAAAAATTGAACTCCGCGTCACGGCGCCTGTGTGGGTTGATGACGTCCGGATTATTCCTGACGTCCAAAAGAAGAGCATTCGCGCGTACATGACCCTCCACAATTCCTCTGGCAGACCTGCGAGCGGCAAAATCGAATTTTACGTTGAGTCCATCTCCGGAACCAAGCCGATCGACGTCACGCCGAGCAGTGAAAATTTCAACAACTGGTCTGACACTAATGCTCCCATCGAAGCCGATATCAATCTTGGCGACAATGCCAGATTTTGGAGCGAATTCTCTCCATCACTGTATCGCCTGCGCGTCGAGGTCACGGGCGGTACAGACAAGTTCGATTTTGACGAACAGACCACCAACGTCTTCGGCCTTCGGGATTTTCATGCCGCCGGAAATCAATTCATCCTCAACGGCCGCCCCATATACTTTCGTGGCACGCATTTTGGCGGCGATTTTCCGCTCACCGGCTATCCGGCCACGGACATTGATTCCTGGAGGAAAATTTTCGAGACCTGCAAGCGTTACGGCTTGAACCATATGCGCTTTCACTCCTGGTGTCCGCCCGAAGCCGCGTTCGAGGCTGCCGATGAATTGGCCTTTTATCTGCAAATCGAATGCGGCATGTGGAATTCATTTGAACCCGGCGGCGCGATTGAAAAACAACTCTATTCCGAAACCGAGCGCATCATCCGGGACTATGGCAATCATCCGTCGCTGATGCTCATTTCTGCCAGCAATGAAGCCCACGGCCATTGGCAGCATCCCCTGTCGAAATGGGTCAAACACTTTCGCGCCGAAGACCCTCGTCATCTTTACACTCCCGACACCGGTTGGGCGCTGATCAATTCGCCGGCCGAGCCGATCAATGGAGACGCAGACTATTTGGTTGTTGGCCGGATTGGGTCGGGACGCGTGCGTGACCCCGGCGGCTGGTTTGGAAGTGACTATCACAACTCCATTGCCGGCATCAACGTGCCGATTCTTGGGCATGAAGTGGGCCAATGGTGCGCCTATCCTGATTTTGACGTCATCAAAAAGTTCACGGGTTTCATGCAGCCCGGAAATTTTGAAATTTTCCGCGATTCCGCCGCGGCCCATGGCGTGTTGGACATGGACAAAAAATTTGCATGGGCATCCGGCCGTTTTCAGGTCGAGTGCTACAAGGAAGAAATTGAAGCCAATTTGCGCACGCCCGGGCTTGATGGATTCCAATTGCTCGATCTGCATGATTACACAGGGCAGGGGACAGCGCTCGTGGGTCTGCTGGACCCCTTTTGGCAAACCAAAGGTTACACGACACCCGGAGAATTCAAAAAATTCTGCAACACTGTGGTCCCTCTCGCTCGATTGAAAAAACGCGTTTTCACCACCGCAGACCCATTCGAGTCTGTGGTCGAAATTGCGAATTTCGGCGAAGCCGCCCTAACCAACGCCACAATCCATTGGGAAATTCAAAATGCGTCCGGCGCTGCCGTCCAACAAGGCATATTCCCAACCACGACCGTTCCTATTGGAAAAGGAACAGTCCTCGGCGAAGTCTTCGCCGACCTCTCAAAGCTCACGGCACCGGCGGCATACAAATTAATTGTAGATCTGACGGATCGGTCCGATCCGTCAGATAAAATCGCATTCACAAACGACTGGAACTTTTGGCTCTACCCCGCCCAAGTCTCCGACACCGCGCCAGCTGACGTATTCGTCACCCATTCCTGGCCCGAAGCCGAAAAGAAACTAGCGACCGGCGCAAAAGTGCTCTTCCTCCCGCACAACGAAGATTTGGATTGGGAAAGCCCGCCCCTGGCCCGCGTGCCCGTCTTTTGGAACGCCTTAATGGGCCCGACCTGGAGCCGCATGCTCGGCCTTTGGTGCGAAACCAACCATCCAGCGCTGGCCGAGTTTCCAACGGAAGCAAATTGCGATTGGCAATGGACGGATATGCTGCGCAACACCCGCGCCGTCAATCTCGACAAGTTGCCGCAGCCATTGCATCCAATTGTCTGGGCAATCGATGATTGGAACCGAAATTACAAACTCGGCCTCGTTTTTGAAGCTAAAGTCGGCACTGGTAAATTAATCGTCTGCTCCATCGACCTCGACGGCAATACCAGTCCAGTCGCCCGCCAATTGTGCCGCTCACTACTTGATTACATGGCCGGCGACAAATTCCAGCCCCCAACAGAAATTACATTGGCCGATTTCGAAAGCCTCTATTTCGATACCCGCATCATGCACGAACTCGGCGCTGTGGCCCGGGCAGACGGTTCCCGCGCCGATGAACTTATCGACGGCGACCCAAACACTTTCTGGTCCAGCGCCGACGGTAACCGCGGTAGGACGGACGTCCCAGTGCGCCAGGGGCACGAAATCGAAATCACATTCCCACAACCCGTGCCCATCTCCGGCCTGGTTTTCATGCCCCGGCAAAACCAACGCGAGCACGAGGGCGACATCCGTGAATTTAAAATCCAAACCAGCGATGATGGAACAAATTGGCAGGACATCGCCAGCGGGCAATTGGCCTCCACCTTCGACGAGCAAAAGATTGTCTTCGGAAAAATTGTAACCGCCAAAAAACTGAAACTGATTGCCCTGTCCGGTTTCGGCTCCGACCACTCAGCCGCCCTGGCCGAATTAGCCGTCATCTACGCCGGAACCAATAGCATGAAAGATGGCGCCAGGCCGATTAGATACAAAAACATCCGCACCGCATCGCCCGATATCGATGCCCAGTGACCATTGAAATGTTTCTCTTCGTGCCGGCACGCCCGCCGTAGCTTTAGCGAAGGCGGGAGGCATAACCGGCCTGCCACATTTGGCGTGACCAGACACTCCGAGTCTGGCTACTCTCCATTGTCGCTCCGCGACACAAACCCAACGCCCATGCGAACAAATTTGACAAATTCGCTACGCACACAACTGCGGCTTTGGATTGCGTTCCTCTTCCTCACTTCCCTAATACCCAATATGCCGGCCGAAATAATCTTTCAAGACAGCTTCACCGGAGCTGTCGCCGGCGCCGCAGCTAATTTTGAAGCGACCCTTACGCCGCTGGTCAGCGAAGTTGGCTGCCATGTCGAAATGGGTCCGCCACCGGCAGGCGCCACCGCCCCGCGCATGAGATCCAGCAATGCAGACGGCGGCTATTTTGGATATAGCCGAATTGGACCCTGGGTCGAAAATTGTGTCTTTACCGGCCTGGGTGACGATGTGGCCAACGCCTACATCAACCCCTTTGTCATTACCAACGCACCCGCGCAGCCCACAAATACTTTCACGCTCGGGCTCTATAACACCAGCGGCAGCGGCGGCCCGCCGACTACTTTGAGCAGCGCGTACCTGCAGACTGGTGATCAACTCGTGTTCTTCAATGCGCTTACCGGCGTCATTTTTGATCAGGCCACCGTCACCAACGTAAATCTGCCGTATGTTAGCGTGGACCACCCCGTGGCCGGAATCGTCAACGGCACTTACGAAACCAACACGCTTGTCTACAACAACAGCCTCAATGCCGATGCGGTCTATTTAAACAACCAGTTCAGCAACTCGCGCATTCACGGTATCTACTGCCGCGCCGACAACATGCTCATCGCACACAATTCCGTGACTGGCATGGGACTGAGCGCCATTTCCGCATTCCCGGCGCTAGACCTGGCCTCTCCCAACTCATTTGTGCCGACAAATGTCGTCATCATGGACAACGTATTGTCCGACTGCAGCTATTCCTGGGAGGCCATTAATAATAACACTAGCAGACCCGATGCTGAACCAGCCTATTCCCTCATAGAACTGCATCAAACCGCTTACAACACCGACTACGTCACCAACACATTTGGCATTTCCGGCATCAGGATCCTGAACAACGCCTTCCTGAATTGGCGAGTCGTGCCTCTCACACTGCGCAACATCAGCGATTTCCATGTCATCGGAAATTATTTCGGCCCGCCCATCACCAACGATGATTTGATTCCCCTGGGCGATGATTGGGTTGCCGACCTGTGGGTAGATGATTATTCCTCCATGACCTTCAGCGGGAACGTCAACGCCACAACCATTTCCGACAATCTGGCCATCGCCGAAGACGATTATTACACAACCATACCAAACGCCTTTCAAAACCTGACATCGCCGTCACTTTCCCTAAACCTCCTGTCGCCGCCAAACATAAATGCCGTCATCAGTTGGTCCAGCCCGGCCCCGGGCTTTGTCCTGCAACAAGCCAGCGCCATTTCCACCAGTGCAACCGCCTGGACGACTGTAACAAATGCGCCCTGCATCCTGGGAATTTCCAATTCCGTAACGCTGCCTCAGAAATCGGGCACCATCAAAGTTTTCTATCGGGCCATACAGCGATGATTCTTTCGCGCGAAGAACGCGAAGTCGCATAGAACAGAGCCGCGATCGTGAGGAAACCGGTTGACGATGACGACGATGATTCCCCCTGTTCTCTAAGCCGTTGCACATGAGTCCGGTCTTCATTCTCACGCAATGAGCCGCGGCATTCGATGTTCTTCCTTTTATCCTCATCTCACGTTCTCACGCTCTCGCGCTGTTTAGCCCCCTCCCGCACCCGCCAACTCCGCTTGCCCCGCGTACCATCCATCAAGGGACGCCGCCAGCGTATCCATTGCCCGGCGCTTTTGTTTCAACGTCCATTGGCCTTCAGTGTGCAATCGCATCTGGCGAACACTGCCGTCCGGCAACTGCACCTGCAAAATCACATGGGCAATTCCTGCCAAAACCGTTGTGCTTCGGTTGTCCGCTTTGCGTTCGATTCCGGCAATTTGCTCGCGCGTCAGGTCAAACTGTTCCAGGTCGCCGCGAAATGCCACGCGGTCAGGGAGGACCCATAGCGCTCCCAGGTCTTCTTCGACTGCGCCGAATCTTTTCCCGATGCCGGCCGCCGGGTTCGAAATCCCCACGAGCACCGCGCCCTTGAGTTGGTCCGACGATATTCCCATTGCTGCCAGGCGCTTTATGATCATCCTCTTTTCCATCGGCGCCCAAATGAGGACCCACAATCGCAGCAACTGAAAGCCAACCAGGATTACCAGCACCGGCAGCAGGTCCGCCTGCTTCCGCGGCAAACCAAAATCCGCAAGCAACGGCGACAAAAATGCCGACACGATAAAGCCGACGCCAACTGATATGCCCACCGCGACAAAGATGTTAAACAGGTACATCTTTGCTTTTACTGCATTCCACACCGGATTCCGGTAATTAAAAGTAAAGCAGCAGGAGAAAATCAAAGCCAAATAGCCGACGACCGCCGGCGCAAAGAAAAATAACCCCATGATGAACAATGTGACGGCATGAACGATGGCAGCTGCCGTCGGCGTGAGTCCCGATTCATCCGCATCGGCCGGCGGCGCAGTCGTAGTCTCAGGCGCCAGGGCGTGAGTATGCCAGAAAGAGAGACATGCAATGAAAATAATTAAGCTGACCGTCACCACCCAGGTGAGCGCCACCCGCGCCTTCGAAACCGGTTTGGCTGGCTCCATAAATTTAAAAAGGGATTCTGCTGAACGAACTAATGATCTGCCGCCCGTCCGAAAATGCAATCCCGAATTTTTATATCAAATCGGGCGGTGGTGCCCCGCCGCCTAAATTAAAATGGATTTAACCGCAGAGAACACCCGCACTTGCGAGTGTGGCACGCCTGGCAGAGCAGGATTTCCGCCTCTCACTCTTTTCCAACTTCATTGGGATCAGCCAACTCGGATACACCCTGGCCTTGCACGTGGGATTCGGTAAGAAGCGGCCCCTGGTAGTTGGTCACTTTAATTCCGGTGAGCGTCACATTCTTCATGTTCGCCATGTTCAAGGCGTGTTCGCAAGTGCCCTGGACGTCGGCGAGAGAGAAGCCGTCGATGGGACGGTTTTCAGGGACATCTTTGGCGCGCAAGAGATAGTTCACATTGTCGACGTGGATATGTTCAAAATGGATGCTGCTGAGTTGAGTCCATTGATCCGGATCGCCTGAAACGGGATCGGTGGCCTGGATGCCTTTATCGAGCAATTGAATGCCGAGGAAAGTCGGCGAATCATGGATGGTCAGATTTTTTCCGGTGAAGTTCTTGATATAACCGCCGCGTCCGTCGCGGCTTTTCAGAAAGATTCCATTTTGATGGCCTGAAAGAGTGCAATCTTCAACCAGGGTATTGGAAATGCCGCCAGAGAGTTCGGTCCCGATACCGATTGCGGCGAAGATGCTGCTCACGAGCGTACAATCCTTGATGGTGACATTTTGCGTTGGCCGATCCATCCTCGCCGCCGCCTGGCCACGCCCCGATTTGAGCGAGATGGCATCGTCGCCGGTGTTGATGTCGCAACGATCAATGAGCACGTCCTGGCAGGAATCCACGTCGATGCCGTCGCCATTCAAAAGAGAAGAACGAATCGTCAGGTTTTTCATGGTCACTTTGTTGCAAAGCAGGGGATGTATCGACCAAAGACGTTCGTACTGGGTGGAAAATCCATCCAACGTGACATTTGTGCATCCAACCGTCTCGATCAATACCGGCCCGCGCGGGTTGCGAAGACGGCTGACGGCCAGGGGTGGCCCGGTAATGGAACCGCTGCCGGTAATGGCAATGTCTTTCTGATCTTTGGCGTAGATCAGAGCGCGGTGTCCCGCCACAAATTCACCCTCAAACCGCACTTGCGTAATGGGATAATCCGCAATGTCGGAACTGGCGACGAGATTGGCCCCCTGTTTGAGCCGCAGAACGGTTTTATCTCCCAACACGATACTGCCGATCAAATAATGTCCTTCAGGCACTACGACCGTGCCTCCTCCGTGTGCGGCACAGGCGTCGATTGCCTTCTGAAACGCCGCGGTATCCTTGTCGGTGCCATTCCCGGTTGCGCCAAAGGTGCGGACGTTAAAATCCTTCGCCTGCGCGGCGCAGCTCAGCAAACCCGGCGCAAAAAGGCACAAAACCAACGAAAATACAAAAAGGCATAACCGGTTCATACCATAAGTGTCGCTATGGGCGGAATAGTTGTCTATCGCCACAACGGGTGATGTCGACGCATGGATTGGGGATGGTGGTTATTGAGGAATGGCGATTGCCGATTGCGGAGTGAACTGGGGAGAATGCCGAAAATCAAGATCAAACGTAACCTGGAAAGCATTCGGAGCTGCTATTTCGTATTTCCGGCGATTCTGTAGCCGAGGAACGAGGCTCAAAATGAGTGCCCTGAATGGGCACAGGATATTAGAGCGTTTTAAAAAATAATGTGGCCGTTCGGAGCGAGGATTTTTGGGGTTTTGGCGAGGCTTCAGCGAAGGAGCATGTTTGAAAACCCTGTGACTGCCTGTCCGCCGTAGCTCCGATGGTTTGACAATGAGTTTTCACACAATCGCTTCCGAGCGAAGGCGGAAGCTGAAACGACGCCAAAACCCAAAAAGACCGCTTCCCCTTCTTTCCCTCCCGAATGGCTACAGTATTTTTTAAACCGCTCTAGCCAGGGGTCGAGCCCGAGTCGGCGAGGGCGACCACCCCTGGTTAAGTCGCCCAAACATTGGCCGCTGACGAATACTGTGGATCGACCGAAAGGTAATTCGCTATTCTAACCTTCAAGTTGCCTGACCTTTGCGAGGCGGCGCTTGTGTCGTGGCGCTTCGCTGAATTTGGCTTGCAGGAAGGTTTGGATTAAGTCCCAGACGAGCTCAGGACCTTGAATGCGACCACCGAGGCAGAGCAGATTCAGGTCGTCGTCCTCGACTCCTTGCCTGGCCGAAAAATGGTCTTCAATCAGACAGGCCCGAACGCCTTTAATCTTGTTGGCACAAACGCATGCGCCGACGCCGCTGCCGCAAACGGCAATGCCGCGTTCGACCTCTCCGGCGGCAACCGCCCGTCCAAGGGGAATCACAAAGTCCGGATAGTCATCGTCTGTAACTAACTGATGAGCGCCGAAATCTACGACTTCATGCCCATTGGCGCGCAGACGTTCCGCCAATTTTTGTTTGAGCTCAAAACCGCCGTGATCCGTTGCAATGCCTAATTTCATATATCAGTAGGCGGCGCCCCCTCTCAAATAATCGGACGATTATTCTCCCTCTCCTTGCGGGAGAGGGCCGGGGTGAGGGAGAGCCTTCCGGACACGGATAGTCGCATTTTTCGAAAACGTCGCGTTGATACAATAAACCGTCCGCCAATGTAGGCCGTGTGCCCTCCCACGGCGCGCCCCCCTCGGTTCGTTGCGAGAGGTTTCCAAAAACATGCGCATTTCACCCCTTCACGGCATCCACCACTGGATTCCGCCAGCCACCCACAGGCCTGACTTCATGTATCTCGGCCGGACCCCAGGTACCCGGTTCATATTCGTGAACCGGCGTCCCGCTCTTTAAAACCGGATCAACAATGCGCCACGCTTCCTCAACATAATCTTCGCGGGCAAATAAAGTCGCGTCTCCCGCCATGGCGTCGGTCAATACGCGTTCATAGGCGTCCATCTCTTTTGCCGAGTGTGCGCGACTGGCCTGCAATTCGACTGTTTGGCTGGTCGATTCGTTGTCCGGCGGAATGATATTCAAACCAAATGACGAAACCACCTGCGGACTCACGCGAAAACGAAAGTAATTCGATTTCAGCTCGTAGTTCGTATACATCGTGGGCGGTTTGCGCAAACGCACATGAATTTCGGTGCAAGTGACCGGCAATGACTTCCCGGCGCGTATATAAACCGGCACTCCACGCCAGCGCCACGAGTCAATTTCCAGTTTCAGGGCCGCAAACGTTTCCACCTGCGAATCGGGGGCGACACCGGGTTCGTTTCGGTAACCTTTAAATTGTCCGCGAACTAAATTCTTCACTTCAATCGGAGGTATGGCCTTCAGCACTTTTATCTTCTCGTCGCGGATGGATTCGCTGTCGGTGCGTATAGGCGGTTCCATGGCGAGATTGGTCATAACCTGGAACAAGTGATTTTGGACAACGTCCCGAATCGTGCCGACCTGTTCGTAAAACGCGCCCCGGCCCTGCACGCCGAAGTTTTCCGCCATGGTGATCTGGATGCTCTCAACATGATGACGGTTCCAAAATGGCTCGAGCATCGCGTTGGCGAACCGGAAGAACAACATGTTATGCACCGGCGCTTTGCCCAGGTAATGGTCAATCCGAAAAATTTCGCTCTCATCAAAAACCTTCAGCAAAATCTTGTTTAACTCCCGCGCCGACGGCAGGTCACGGCCAAAAGGTTTTTCGACGATGACCCGCGCACCGCCGTTACCCCGGGTGCAACCAGATTTTGAGAGTTGCTCAACAACGATGCCAAACGCGCCGGGGGGAATCGCCAGATAGTAAGCTGGCCGTTTTGCGCTTCCCATTTCGCCGCAAAGGGATGTAAACGTCGCAGCATCGTTGTAGTCGCCGTCAACGTATCGCAGTAACCCGCTCAATTTTTCAAACGCGGCCTTATCCAATCCGCCGTGCTTTTCAACGCTATCCCGGGCGCGGGCTTTGAGTTGATCGAGATTCCAGCCGGCTTTGGCCACGCCGATGACCGGTACGTTCAGCGTACCGCGCTTGACCATCGCCTGTAACGCCGGGAAGATTTTTTTGTAAGCCAGATCGCCTGTCGCGCCGAAAAAGACGAGCGTATCAGAATGCGACTCGCTCATTGGACCTTGCCTCCTTTTTTCTCCAGGTGACCGCCGAAACCAAACCGCATCGCCGACAACAATTTGTCCTGGTAATCCGCATCGCCGCGCGAGCTGAATCGTTCATAAAGCGCCGTCGTCAGGACAGGCACCGGCACGCCCTCATCAATCGCCGCCTTGATCGTCCAGCGGCCTTCGCCTGAATCGGACACGCGTCCTTCAAATTTCGCGAGTTGCGGATCACTGGCAAGCGCCGTCGCTGTCAAATCCAGCAACCAGGACGAAATCACGCTCCCGCGCCGCCAGACTTCCGCCACGTCGGCAAGATTCAGGTCAAATTGATAATGCTCCGGATCGCGCAAGGGCGTGGTTTCAGCATCCGATTCGCTGCTTTCCTTTCCAATATTGGCCTCTTTCAGGATGCCCAACCCCTCGGCGTACGCGGCCATGATTCCGTATTCAATGCCATTGTGGACCATCTTCACGAAATGGCCCGCACCGTTCTGGCCGCAATGAAGATAGCCGCGTTCCGCGGTGCCATTCATTTTTTCGCGCCCTGGTGTGCGCGGAATATTGCCGGCGCCGGGGGCAAGCGTGGCAAAGATCGGGTCCAAACGCCGGACGATTTCGCTTTCGCCGCCAATCATCATGCAGTAACCGCGCTCCAGGCCCCAGACACCGCCGCTGGTTCCTACATCCACATAATGGATTTTTTTTGCAGCAAGTTCCTTCGCTCGCCGAATATCGTCCACATAGTACGAATTGCCGCCGTCGATGAGGATATCGCCATCTTCGAGCAACGGCAAAAATCCAGCGATGGTCTGGTCCACCACACCCGCCGGAACCATGAGCCAGATAGCCCGTGGCTTGGCCAGTTTTTTGACAAAATCGGCCGGCGAATCGCAGCCCACAGCTTTCTCTTTCGCCAAATCGCTTACGGCTTGCGGCGACCGGTCATAGACAACGCAGTCGTGACCGCCTTTGATTAATCGCCGGACCATGTTGGCCCCCATCCGGCCCAATCCCACCATACCTAATTGCATAATATCACTCCTTCCTTTCTCTCTTCAGCTTTTTGTTTAAAACCACCTGCCCGTATCGGGGTGGGGACAGCTTGTCCCCACATCCCATCTCCTATCTCCCATCAGGTCATCGACGCTTCGTAGATACTTTGAATCGCGGCATCGAGCAATCCATCGAACTCCTCGTCGGATTGTTTGGCGGAGAGTCCTTCCAGCAGCGCGCGCGAAAAGCTCGCGACCACACCGGGAGTTTTTCGGAGACGCGCATCGGCTTCTTCGCGCGAATAGCCGCCGGACAGCGCCACAACTTTCAGCACCTTCGGATGCTTCACAAAATCGGAATAAAGATCGTTTTTTTCCGGCAGCGTGAGCTTGAGCATGACCGTCTGGCCTGACGGCAGAGCATTCAGTTTTTCATTGATCGCCGCTTTGAGCAGCGACTCTGCGCCGGCCTTGTCCGGGCAATGAATGTCCACCTCGGGCTCAATAATCGGCATCAGGCCCGAGGCAGTAATTTGCGCGCCGACTTCAAATTGCTGGTTTACCATCGCCTTAATCCCGCTTGCGTTGGCCTGCTTGATTACGGAGCGCATCTTGGTTCCGAAGACGTGTTTTGCCACGGCCCTTTTTAACAAGGCGGGCAGGTCCGGCATGGATTTCATTAATTGGACCCCGTCGCTTTCTTTGTCGAGCCCTTTGTCCACTTTCAAAAACGGCACGACGCGTTTCACGTTCCACAGATAATCTGCGCTCGGCTTGCCCTCGATGTCTCGATCCATGGTGCCCTCGAAAAGAATCGCGCCAAAAATGCGGTCGCCGTTGAAACTGGGGCTGGTGATCAGTCGCGAGCGCATTTGATGCACGAGACCGAACATCTCATCTTCGTTGGACCATGAGCCTTCTTTGATTCCGTACTCAAGCAGTGCTTTGGGCGTGCTGCCGCCGCTTTGGTCCAGTGCCGCGATGAATCCCGGCTGCGTCTTGATTTTGCGTTTCTGTTGTTCTTTTCGGTTAATGATATTCATTTTTATCTTTGAGTTAATCAGTCATTTTTCACCGGGCTGCGGCCTTCCTTTTATGACGGGCGATGATTTCCCTTGATCCAGGGACGGGCTCGTTTCCGTCCGATCCCGAACCAGCATCTGAATCCCACAGACGAAATCCTCCGCGAAAAGCATTCTCATTATCTCCCGCCCGGCAAAGCGACGGCAATGACTTTAGTTGGTGGACGTTGCCGCCTCCCAGCACAACTTCGTCGGGTCCAAACGCGGCGATGAGGCGCGCCGTTACATCCTCGACAAAACCACGCCATTTTTTCCTCCCGTATTTGTTCATTCCACGAAGTCCAACGTAATCTTCGAACGTTCGCTTTCGATAGGGCAGGTGGGCCAGTTCCATGGGCAGGACCAGTCCGTCAACCACCAGCGCCGAACCTAGTCCGGTGCCCAGTCCAAGAAACAACATCTTGCCGCGGCGATAGCTCCCCAAAGCCTGCATCGCGGCATCATTGATGATTTTGACAGGATGTTGAAACGCCTTCTTGAAATCGAAGTGAACCCATCCCTTGCCCAGATTCCAGGGATCCAAAACCGGCTGACCCTTAAGAACCGGACCAGGGTACCCGATAGAGATGAAATCATACTCCCAATCCGCCGCCAGCTTGCGAACCTCCGCAACCATGCGGCCGGGCGTCAGATGCACTCCCGACACAATTTTGCGAGGGACACTTTGTCCAGTAGCCAGGATTTTGACATGCGTCCCACCAACATCCACCACCAATGTTTTGCGATCGGAATCCATATTCATTCTCATCGTCATCGTCATCATTCGTCGTTTCTCATTACCGGACGATAATTCTCCCTCTCCCCGAGGGAGAGGGCAGGGGTGAGGGAGAGTCTTCCGAACCTGGACAGTCGATTTTTCGCACCCATTGTAGGTCGTGGCGCCCTCACGCGGCGTTTCCGGCTCAAACCGACTCATCGAACGGCAAAAAAACCTTTTCATCATTTGTCGCATCACGCAGCCTGTTTCAACTCACGACTCTTCGACTGAATGACCGTCAACAACTCATTCCACGATTTCACAAATGACTTTGCGCCTTCATCCTGAAGCCGCGCCGCCAGCGCATCAATGTCAATACCCGCCTGTGCAAATTGTTTGAGCGTGTTTTCACTGGCCACGCCATCTGTGGCCATGATCGGCCCAATCTCGCCGTGATCAGCCAGCGCCTTCAATGTCCCCTCAGGCATTGTATTAATCGTAAATGGCGCCGCCAGCGCCTTGATATAGAGAGTGTCCGACGCCTTGGGATCTTTGGTTCCGGTGCTGGCCCACAGGAGCCGCTGCGGCCGGGCGCCCTCGTTAAAGATGCGCCGCCAGCGCGGATTATTCAATTGATCAAGATAGGCCTTGTAGGTGCGACCGGCAATCGCAATGCCCAGTTGGTTTTTCAACGTGTCGGGAATTTTACTCGCCGCTGCCGCGGCATCCCATCGGCTGATAAACACCGAAGCCACCGAATCAACCAACGGATTCAGTCCGGCAGCGATGCGCCGCTCGATGCCCCGCAGCCAGGCTTCCGAAGCCGCGACATAATGCTCGCGAGAAAACAGCAGCGTTACATTGACCGGCACACCCGCAAAAATCGCTTCCTCAATCGCCGGCAACCCTTCCGGTGTGCCCGGAATTTTGATGAATAAATTCTTACGTCCCGCTTTGGCAAACAATAATTTGGCCGCGGCGATCGTTTTAATAGTGTCATGCGCCAGCAATGGCGATACTTCCAGCGATACCCAGCCATCCACGCCGTTGGTCCGGTCGCAAACCGGCTTAAAAAGGTCCGCCGCCTGCGTCAAATCCTCCAGCGCCAGCTCAAAGAAAAGATTCTCGCCCGATTTGCCCTTTTCTAATCCTTCAATTATGGCCTGGTCATAGGAACTGCTGCCCTTGATGGCCTGGTCAAAAATCGTGGGATTTGAAGTAAGCCCCGTTACGGACCATTCGTCAATGTAACGCTTCAGTGTGCCCTGGTTCACCAAATCGCGCGTAATGTGATCGAGCCAGAGACTCTGGCCCGCGTTATGGAGCATTTGTGTATTTTTCATATCGTCTATGGATTGTTCACTGCCTCACTCTTCGCCAAATCCCTCGACCCTCGTCTCACTTCTTAAGCATGTCAAGGCGCATCTCAATTGCAACCAAAACTTTGCGTGAACCGATTATCCCGTAGAGAGCGATTGTGTGCGGATTGCTGTCAAAGCGGACTCCTGTCCGTTGCTACGCGAGAGAGGGCAGGGGCTCAATGCGAACGGTATCGGGGAATAAATGGCGCAGAGAAGAAGCCAGAGCGGATAAATGAGACCTATAGGGCAAATGGGACGGATGCTCAGGGAATCTTTATTAAATAAAAATCTTCCGGGACACTGAGATCGACCGTATTGGTGATGTTAAAATTACCATTGCTTTCGAGATTATTGGTCAAAACCGGAACCCATTGATTGAATGGCAACGTTGGATTGGTGCTGCTCAATAATTCGTAGCGTTCGCCGGCTATGCCATTGGTCCCCGTTAAGGTCAGCGTTGTTCCCGACAGCGCGATATTCGTGACACGAGGCTGGGGGACATTAATGATTTCCAGGTCGCTGACGCTGCCTTCTCTCACCACAATGGAAACGTTGTTAAAAACCGGCGCGCTGTCCAGGGTGGCGATGGCATCAGCAGCCGGCGGGGCGGCGTAATCGAAATTGGTAAGATCAGGGTTCACCCACATTCTGATGGTATCGTTGTTGTAATTAACTTCGGTCACGACGAGGTTCAAACCGGACAGGCTTGAATTCGTTGCAGTCTGCGAACCATCGGCCGCTGCATTGAGATTGGGAACGAGAATGGAAATGTTTTGCCCGTAAACCCCGCCGTTGGCGCCAATGCCAAAAACCAAGTTGGTAAGGGAATCGGTGAAGCGAAGGTTTGGCGTGCCTCCGCCACTTTGGGCGCCAAGCTGGCAAAGGAACTGGATAAACACCAGCCCGCTGTCCTGCGTTGGCAGGTAGCGGGAATCTTCGCTGATGCCGTTGCCGCGGGCGCCACTCCACGTTGCATTGCCGCCGGTCGTTAGGCCGGGATAATTCAGGCCTGTGGCATCAACGACCAGGCTGTCGCCAGAACCGTAGTCATTCACCCAGGGTGCAGCCCAACCTGTGCCGCCGTTCTGACCGGCGAGAGTCGAGCCGTTGCTATAGTTGAAGTTGTCTTGGGCGACAATCGCAGGCTGTGCGCTGCAGGCGATGCCAGCGGCCAGGCTGAAGGCCGTCGCCAGAATGGCCTGGCACAATTTCGAGAATGAAGTTTTAAACTGCTGTTTGCGGGTTTCCATAATATGACTGCTCGGTGTAACAGCAAGTGGAATACCACATTATGAAGGGCGCGGTTGGTGCGGAAGCAAGGTCTGGGGGCGGGACAAATGGGACGGAGGCATTTCTTCGATTTCGGCTTTTAGAGGACGCACAAATCTGGCAAACTGATTTCGTGGCAGGCACAAAGTCGAATTCGAACACAACGAACAAAATCCGAGTGGCCGTTTTGGGAGTGGGTTCCCTTGGGCAGCATCATGCGCGGATTTATGCTGAGATGCATAATGCCGGTGAGGTAGTCCTTGCCGGAATTTACGATGCCAATCCGGACACGGCCGGCAAAGTGGCCGCGAAGCATCAGACGCGCATATTCAGGTCTATTTCGGAAGCAGCGGAGAATTCAGACGCAATAAACATCGCTACGCCCACTTCAACGCATTTTGAAATCGCCAAACAATTGCTTCCTCACGGCAGGCATATCTTTGTCGAAAAACCGATGACGGACGATACTGCGCAGGCGGCGGAATTGATCCGGCTGGCGCAGGAAAACAAATGCGTTTTGCAGGTGGGCCACGTGGAGCGGTTCAATCCGGTTTTCACCTATCTCGAAGCGGCTGCGCCTGAACCAAGATTCATCGAATGTCTTCGGTTGTCACCGTTTCCGGCGCGGTCGACGGATATCGGGGTGGTACTCGACCTGATGATCCACGATCTGGACGTCGTCCTGGCGTTCGTGAAGTCGCCTGTGACAAGCGTGGATGCGGTGGGGATTCCCGTATTGAGCAAGAGCGAGGACATCGCCAACGCGCGGCTGCGGTTTGCCAACGGGTGCGTGGCCAATTTGACGGTGAGCCGGGTGAGCCGGAAACGGATGCGCGAGATTCGCGTGTTTAGCGGAGGGAAATCGACGCCCAGTTATATTTCTTTGGATTACCGCGCCCAGGAGGGTTTCATTTACCGGGTCGCGCGCGATGGCGAGCATGAAAGCTCCACGCTGGCCAAACTGCTGGCGCTGGCCGGCAGCCATGTCAGCATCGTCAGCGAGTTTGGCGGTCGAAAAGTCGTTCGCGAGCCGGTGCCTATTGAGAAGGACGAACCGCTCAAGCTGGAATTGCAACATTTCGTCCAATGCGTTCGTGAACAGCAAACGCCGATGGTGAGCGGTGAATCAGCGAAGCGGGCGCTGGATTTGGCATTTGAGATTACAAGGCAGGTGGAGAAAGCGAATGGCGAAGCAGTCAGCCAACTCGGCGTCAATCCGTTGAAGATTTAATGATTTGATTCGGCCCGTTCTTTGTAAAACTTTTTTACCAAATCTAATTTCATCGCTTGCCAAGGACGGTTTTTGCCTGCAGATTTCTTCGAAGAAAGACACACGAGTACATGAGCATCGAGGCAAAACTGGAACTGGACGGAAAGAGCTACGCGTTTCCCACGGTGGTCGGCACTGAACAAGAAAAGGCCGTGGACATTTCCTCGCTGCGCGCCAGCAGCGGTTATATCACCCTGGATGAAGCGTATGGAAACACGGGTTCCTGCGTCAGTAAAATCACTTTCATCGATGGCGACAAAGGCATTCTGCGTTATCGAGGCATTCCAATTGAGGAATTGGCAGAAAAGTCATCGTTCATCGAGACGGCCTATCTGATTATCTACGGGCATTTGCCCAATCGCATCCAATTGCGGGACTTTTCCGAACTCTTCACGGAGCACCAGTTCCTCCATGAGGACATGAAATATCATTTCGAGAATTTCCCGGCGACCGCGCATCCGATGGCGATCCTGTCGGCCATGATCAACGCCACGAGCTGTTTTGATGAGGGCCTGATGCACTGGCAGTGGGGAAAGGCCAACAGCCAGTTTGACATTTATGCGGCCAAGCTGATGTCGCAGGTGCGCACCATCGCAGCGTATTCGTATCGGAAATCCCAGGGGTTGCCACTCATTTATCCCAAGAAATCCTATAAGTATACAGCCAACTTTTTGCACATGATGTTCTCGTCGCCGTACGAGGACTTCGAGATCAAACCTGAAATCGTGAAGGCCTTGGATTTGATTTTCCTGTTGCACGCCGATCACGAGCAGAATTGCTCGACCTCCACGGTGCGAATGGTGGCGTCATCGCAGGCAAACCTGTTTGCAAGTGTGTCCGCCGGCGTGTGCGCCCTGTGGGGTCCGTTACACGGCGGGGCCAACCAGGCAGTCCTGGAAATGCTCGAAGAAATTCACCGGACGGGCGATGATGGGTCGAAATTCATCGCGGCTGCCAAGGACAAAAACAGCGGCAAAAAGCTGATGGGTTTCGGCCACCGCGTCTATAAGAATTACGATCCGCGCGCCAAAATCATTAAAAAGGCGTGTGACGACGTCCTGTCGCAGCTGAATATCTGTGACCCGTTATTGGACATAGCGAAACACCTGGAGAAGGCTGCCATGCAAGACTCCTATTTTGTGGAACGGAAACTATATCCGAACGTGGATTTTTACAGCGGCATTATCATGCGGGCACTGGGCATCCCGGTACGAATGTTTCCAGTGATGTTCGCGATTGGGCGCATGCCGGGCTGGATAGCCAATTATAAGGAGATCATGGAGGACCCCAAGAGCCGTATTTGCCGTCCGCGACAGATATACACCGGCAATGCATTGAGTCATTATACACCCATTGAGGAGCGAAAATAGAGGCGGTCCGACCCAGTCCTCGATTTTAACGGTAACAGTAACGATGAGGGAATTTGCGGCTGAAAGGGCGCGCGGACTATGTATAAATAAATAGTCCGATTTTCCCAAATCAGGCATAAAGGTTGCTCAGCCAGAGTTGCTTCGGATGAAAAAGATTCTGGTTATTGATGATGAGGAATGGCTGCGCGAGATGATTCATCTGGCGCTCAAGCAGAAGGGTTTTGACGTTATTGAATCGAGCAACGGCGCGGAGGGCATCGAAAAGGCCCGTTCCGACTTGCCGGACCTGATTCTTTGCGACGTAAACATGGAAAAAGTGGACGGCTATCTGACCCTGGCGTCCCTGCGGAATGAGGCCCCAACGGCGGCCATCCCATTCATTTTGATGACCGGCCTGGCGGACAATGCCGGCATGAGGCACGGAATGGAACTTGGGGCGGATGATTACCTGCCGAAGCCATTTACCACTGATGCCCTGTATGCGGCCGTGGAAGCAAGGCTGAAAAAGGCGCAAACCGTCCGGGACGAAGCCGAGCGAAAACTCGCTCATTTGCGGGATAACATCAGCCTGATGATGCCGCACGAGATGCGCACGCCGCTCAATGGCATCCTCTCAAACGCTGAATTACTGGCCAGCTCTGCGGCCACATTGAAGATCGGGGAAATCGCGGAGATCGGCCAGGAAATCCATAATTCAAGCCTCCGGCTCGAGCGGCTCATCGAGAATTTCTTAATTTACGCGCAATTGGAATTGATTGCGGCAGACCCGCAAAACGTCAACGCCCTGAGAATTGGCAAAACAGAACATTCCGGGTCTTTAATTCGCGAACATGCAACCGCCCAGGCTGCGCAAGCGAATCGGAACAAGGATTTGTTACTGCAAGTAAACGACGTCGTCGTGCCGATGGCAGCGGAATATTTGGCAAAGATTACAGACGAGCTGGTTCAGAACGCCTTTAAATTTTCCGACTCAGGCACACCCGTGCGCGTTTCGTTCAATGAGTCGTTTAATTCGATTGTGCTTTTAATCAGCGACCAGGGCCGTGGCTTTTCAACGGAGCAAATCGCGCGCGTCGGCGCTTACATGCAATTTGAGCGCAAGATGAACGAACAACAGGGGCTCGGCCTGGGACTTACGATCGCCAAGCGGTTGGTTGAGTTGCACGGAGGCGCAATTTCGATCGAAGGGAAGAAAGGCGAGGGAGCGACGATTGTGGCCAAGCTGCCGAAAGCGAAAAATTGAGCCTCGTTGAATCGTTAAAACATTGAAACGGATGCAACTCCGGATGGTGTTCGGGCGCTACGGCTTCAATGCTTTAGGGTCTCGACCATCCACAGGTGCCGCAACCCGCGGCCAATAAACTCCGCGGCAACGAGGACTATGATAATTCCCACAACGGCGGTCACATCGAGTTTCCCGATTCGCAGCGGGAGCCGGCTTTTCAATGGCCGAAGAAGTGTATTTGCGGTGACGTCTGCGTAATTCCAGATTGGGTGCCTTCCGAAATAGATGTAGTTGTTTAACAGATGCAGGATTAAGAGTGCGACGATTGGAATTTCCCAAATGAGATAGGCCTGAACGGCAATAATGAGTGCCTCTTCGATGCGGCCAGCTGATGAAACTGGCGGAGGAATGATTCGCAGCCCGACCAACGCCCATGAGACGGACCACCAGGCAATCGCTGTGACCACGAATGGCAAGGCGAGTTTTACCGCAACCGGCCAGTCGTCAAAGCGGCCAAGCTGGAGGCGGACAAAGTCATGAATCGGTTTTGGACCTCTCAATAGCGACAGGAGCACGAGCCAGGAATACAGAACTCCCAGAGCCACCAAAAAGCTTAAAACTGAGAAGACCAAGGCCTGGCCAAACCAATCGTTCTTCATAAAAAATGCGGGCGAAATAACGCCCAGGTCCAATGTGCCGGCCCAACGCAGCGCTGAACCAATTTGCCAGTAGAGGATGGCTCGACAAAAAAGGAGGGCACCGAGAAAGATGGGCAAATTCCAGCGGCTTCCGTGCGAGGGCGCAGCCTGCCGGAGAGTGCCAATGAGTGTAGCCGGGGTCCTTTTGACGAGAGGGTCGATCGTGCCGGCGCGCCAATTGAGCCACAGAAGAAGGCCGGCGATGTTCAGGATGAAATCAACCCAACTCATTGGAATTTACGATTTACGACTTGCGACTTGCGATTTACTCGTCAGATATGACGCACACGTTCGGGCCATCACAGATCGCAAATCAAGATCTCTGCAAAAGTATTCGGACGGGAGTTATGCCTGTCCAGCCAACTCATTATTCCGAATAATCGGACAGGCGGAAGCCCGTCTACTTCATCATCTTAAGCAGCGTGTCCGCCATTTCGCTGGGCGTTACGGCTACGCCGATGCCTGCGTCTTTAAATGCCGCGATCTTTGCCTCGGCGGTGCCTTTGCCCCCACTGACAATGGCGCCGGCATGGCCCATGCGGCGACCGGGCGGGGCCGTTGCGCCTGCGATAAATCCGGCCACGGGTTTCCGGCAATTCTTTTTGATCCATGCAGCGGCCTCCTCCTCAGCCGAGCCGCCGATTTCGCCGATCATAATTATCGCGTGCGTGTCGGGATCGTCATTGAAAAGCTTAATGACATCCAGGTGCGACATTCCGGGAACAGGATCCCCACCGATTCCCACGCACGTGCTCTGGCCAACCCCGCGAGAGGTCAATTGCCAGACGGCTTCGTAGGTGAGGGTGCCGCTGCGGGAGACGACTCCCACGTGGCCCTTCTTATGAATGTAACCGGGCGCAATGCCGATTCGGCAGCCACCGTGAGAATCTTTTCCCTCGCCGGGCGTGACGAGCCCCGGGCAATTCGGGCCGATCAGGCGGGTCCGGGTATTGCCGGCCATGGCTCGCTTTACTTCAATCATATCACGCGCCGGAATGCCTTCGGTAATGCAGACAACAACCTCCAGACCGGCGTCCACGCCTTCTAGGATGGCGTCAGCGGCAAAAGGCGCGGGAACAAATATCGCGCTGGCGGTCGCCCCGGTTTGCTGGACGGCTTCGGCGACGGTGTCAAAGACAGGAACACGTTTACCGCCGTGCTCAAATACCTGACCTCCTTTGCCTGGCGTCACGCCCGCGACCATCTGGGAACCGTAATCGATGGAAAGCTGCGCGTGTCTGGCTCCAAAACTGCCGGTGATGCCCTGGACTAAAACTTTGGTATCGGATTTAACAAGAATTGACATTTTTACTACGGATTTACTATTTGGTTTTTTCTTTGATGGCGCGAAGCATGCTTTCGGAGTCCGCTGTCTTTGAGCCGCATGAGCAAAGCCTGGTCATTTTGCGGCATGTAAGCGCCCAGCCTCCTGGACTTCGAGCAAGAAATCAATGACCTGCTGATGTTCAGCCAGCCTTTGTTCTGGAGTTAATTTCAACGAAGCTTCAACAAGTGACATATCGAATCCCGAGTCGTAGGCGGCAATCCAAGCCGGTCCAGCATCGGATGGGATCGGGTATTTGCCGTTTATCTGCGCCAGTGTTTCTTCATCAATCACGAGCCCAGTTTAGTGAAAGCCTGCGAATATTCAATGCCCGGGTTTGCGTTTGTGGATCATTATCTGGTTGCCGTCCGGATCGGGAAAGATGGCAAAGCGGCAAACCGGGGTGTCCATGGCTTCCATCGTAAATTTGATGCCCTTGGATTTGAGCCGGGAGATTTCGGCGTCCAGATCGTCTACTTCAAACGCGACGCAGGTCCCGTCTTTTGATGGCTTCCAAATCTCGCCGTAACATCCGATGGCGAATGTTCCGCTGTTTCCCATTTCGTATTCGACCCACATTCCGCCGGCGGATTCCCGGGTGGGCTTGAGGCCCAGGGCGCCTTCATAAAAATCACGCGCCCGCTTTATATCAGTCACGGGCGTGCCCATAAATGCAATTTCAGTGATCATGGCGGCGAACCTTTAAATTGAGTTTAAAGGCGCGGATTGGGTGAGAAAAGAAAAAATCGGACCGATCTCTGACCGGTCCGATTGGACGAACTATAGCGATAGGTGATCAGCGCCCCTCGGCGCGTCACTCAAGGTTTTCGCCAACCTGGAACCGCACGAAACGGCGGATGGTAATTTCGTCGCCAAGTTGCCGGGCAACCTGGGCGACGTGTTCCTTCACGCTCACTTCGGAATTGCGTTTGACGAAACCCTGGTCCACAAGGCAGTAAGTCTGATAGAACTTGTCCAGGACGCCTTGCAGGATTTTCTCCATCGCCTGAGCGGGCTTGCCTTTGAAACGGTCAGATTGCATCGCAATCTCACGTTCCTTGGAGATCACATCCGGTGAAATGTGCTCGCGGGAGACGGCGTGGGGATGTCCTGCCGCGATTTGCAGAGTGATGTCCTTGACGAGTTGCTTGAATTCCTCTTTGGCAATGGTTTCAGCCTTGAGCGCGCCGACTTCGACTAAAACGCCGACCTTTGCGCCGGTGTGGATGTAGCCGGCGATCATCCCATTGCCCACGACTTCCATTTTGGCGTGGCGCGCGATTTTGATGTTTTCGCGGATTTTAGCGACCATGGCCTGGCGCTCATTTTCCAAATTGGGATTCATTTCGGTGGCGTAGCGTTTGGCTACTTCCTCGCAGAACGCCAGGAACGTTTCATTGCGCGCCACGAAATCCGTTTCGCTGTTGACTTCGACCAGCACGCCGAGCTTTCCGCCCGGGGCGATGTATTGGGCGATGGCGCCATCCTTGGCTTCACGAGCGGCCTTGACGCTGGCTGTGGCCGCGCCTTTTTTCCGCAGGAAGTCCACAGCTTTCTCCAAATCGCCTCCGGATTCGGTCAGGGCCTTTTTGCAGTCCATCATGCCTGCGCCGGTCATTTCACGCAGCTTGCCAACTGTTGCAGCAGTAATATCCATGTTGCAGATGTAAGTTGTTCTTTTTGTTAAAGATGAATTAAGCGAACACTCAGGTGTTCGAACTGGCGGGCGAACTTTCCGGCGTAGTCGGATCATCACCGGCGGCGGCTTCGACTTCTTCGACGGAATTAAATTTTTCGCCATTGTCGGGGACACGAGTGCGCTTGGACTCAAACTCGGCGCCAGCCTGCGTAATCGTTTGGCCGATGGTGGCCATGATCGTACGCACGGAGCGGATGGCGTCGTCGTTAGCGGCGATCGGAAAATCCGCGAGATCGGGATCACAGTTCGTATCCACGAGAGCGACGATGGGAATCTTGAGCTTGCGGGCTTCGGCCACGGCGTTGTGCTCGCGTTTGAGGTCCACGACAAACATGGCCGCGGGCAGCTTATCCATTGAGCGGATGCCATCAAAATACTTTTGCAGGCGGGCCGCCTCACGGCGAATGACCGCCTGCTCCTGCTTGCCGTAATTGGCGAGCGAGCCGTCGGCGTCCATCTTTTCGATTTCCTTGAGACGTTTGATGGACGTCTTGATAGTGTTGAAATTGGTCATGGTACCGCCGAGCCAGCGCTCGACGACATAAAATTGTCCGCATTCCTTGGCGGTGTCTTTGACGCATTGCTGCGCCTGTTTTTTGGTGCCCACGAAAATCACTTTGCCGCCCTTGCGAACGGTGATGCCCAGGAATTCGCACGCAGCTTCGAGTTGCGTGAGGGTTTTCGAGAGGTCAATGATATGAATGCCGTTGCGTGCGTCGAAGATGAATGGCTTCATCTTGGGGTTCCAACGCTTCGTTTGGTGTCCGAAATGGACGCCCGAATCCAACAGTTCTTTTACTCCAATGCTAATCACAATTTTCCTTTAGTTGAACCACGCGAAATCATCTGTTTGCGCGCAGCATCCCGCGGAACACGGGATTGTTATTTGATTTTGTTGTGGTCCGCTTCCACGCCTTTTGACGGGAAAAGCCGCATCCACTCGATGCGAATAGGACCGTTCTCCCTGCACTTTTAAGGGCGAAGGGGACGTAGAAAATAACAGAAAAACAGGAAGTGGCAACTGGTATTTTCTGATTGGACAGACCTGACAGTTCCGACGAATTGAGTTGTTGCTTTCTCCTCGACTAAAGCCGTTCGTCTCAAAATCATTGGCGCGTGCCAATTTGCGTGATTTTTAATCCAGCCGCCCGCGGCAATAAAGCGCGATATTTTCGACGCTATCTGGATGAGATGAGCGGTAGAGCTGCATTCAAGGCTACGACGGCCCCGGGAGACGCCCGCCGCCTCGCCGCGGAAGCTGTTGGCGATGGCTTCGACGTGATTGCCGCGGCGGGCGGCGACGGAACGGTGAATGAAGCCCTTAACGGCATCGGGGACGCGAATGGATTCGAGCGCACCCGATTCGGCGTATTGCCGCTCGGGACGGTGAATGTTTTTGCCCGGGACTTGAAAATTCCGTTGAAGCTTGAACATGCCTGGGAGGTCTTGCGGCGGAGACGTGAGCGGATTCTGGACCTGCCCCAGGTGGAATTCGCGCAAAACGGCGGCATCAAAAAGCAATTTTTCATTCAACTGGCCGGCGCGGGATTGGACGCTCGGGCGATTGAATTGGTGGACTGGCAGACCAAGAAAAAAATCGGTCCGCTTGCGTACGTCGTTGCCGGGTTGAAGGCGTTGCGGGAAAAGAAACCGCTCATTCATGCGGCCCAGAATCCGCAAAGCGCGAATTCCGCGTTCAACGGCGAATTGATCTTAATCGGAAACGGAAAACTCTACGGTGGCGAATTCCAAATTTTTCCGCAGGCGGACTTCAATGATGGCCTGTTGGACGTCTGCATTATTCCGCGCACTAACTTTGCGACGCTACTGCGTTGCGGACCCGGGCTCCTTTTGCGGTTAAGATTGCCGGAAGGCACAGTGAAACGGTTTCGGGCCGCCAGCTTCGAACTGTCCGGTGATGCAAATGCGGCGTTTCAATTGGACGGGGAGGGGATCGGGAAGTTGCCGGCGAAGTTTTCGATTGCGGAAGAAAAATTGCGCGTGATTGCATGATGGGATTTGGATATTCAATTATCCGGCAGCGTGAGCCGATAGAACATATTGGTCGTCGCGGGTACCGCGACCTGATTAAGGCTATTGGTTAAGCCGACTGAATTGGTTGCGTTGACCCAGTTGGACGTGGTCAAATCCCCGTTTTGTTGCAGCGTGAAGCCGGGCGTCGCACCGGGCCAGGAGAGGAGAATATTCCCAGCGGTGGATTGAATGGCGGCTGTCGGAATGCTCGTGAACGAAAAGTTGCTGATGGTCTGTATGGACGTGGAACCACCGTCCGTGCCGGTGAATCCCACCCAGGCGGCGTTTGTGCCAAGAAGTTGCGTCAAATCGCCCACCATTAAATTGGTGTTAAATGACGCATGAGCGACGGCGTCTGTGAACGTCAATGCCATTTGGCCATTGGCATAGTTGAGCGTGACGTTAATAGGATCGCCTCCGGCCACATTTACGTTTCCCGGAGCGTGATAATTGCCATTGGCGCCCGAAGCGCCAGTCAAGCCGTTGGTCAGGACTGTGTAACCGACTGTTTGGCCGTTTCCGGTGAAGAGATTGAATTCGAGTTCGATGCTCGGACTGATGCCGCTTACGCCAAGGTTGCCACCACCACCACCGCCTGCAGCGGGACCGCGAGGATCGTTTTGAATGCAGAATGACGCGCCGTCCGCCGCGCGGTTTCCGCCGGCCTGATATGTAAAGGCCGCCTGAAACGCGCCAACGTATTGCGGCGTATTGAAGAAAATGCTTCGGGCTTCGCTGCCGCTGCCATCGGTGAGGGTCAGCACGTTGCCGGCAAATGCGGGCGTGGCATAGACCATAAAGGCTGCGTTTTGGTTGACCGTCCAATTCAGGCCGTTTCCGTTGAACCCGACCGGTTGGCTGCCAAAGGTAATCACGGCAACGCTGCTGGTGACGGAGCCGTAAGTATTGGTGACAACGGCCAGGTAATTCCCCGCGTCGGTTGATCGGACGTTCGATTTCGTATAGCTGCTGGTGGTCGCACCGGGGATATTTGTGCCGTTCATTTGCCATTGGTAGCTCAACGGAGTGGTGCCCGAAGCGATGACACGGAAGGTGACATTGGTGCCGGCCACCGCGGATTGGCTGACGGGCTGTTGCGCAATGTACGGCGCGGACCCGCCGGCTCCGAGGCCGGCGGATTCACGGTAGAGCAGAAACAATTGATCCGGCCGCACAACGACGAAATTTGTGTTTAAGGAATTGGCACACGTTTGGCAATCCACCGGTTTGATGTCCCATGCGTCGCCCTGCACGGAGATAAACATCGGCGATGAACCATTCCAACTGGATGCAGTGTTGGTAACGGCGAAGATCAGATTGGACGCCCCAAAAAAAGCGCTCGCGTTGGTTGGAACATAATTTCCATTGGCGGGCAATCCTGCGAACGGCATACCACCATAGTTCTTCATGTAATAGCCATCCTGTTGGTCATCCGCGCCCAGCAGCACCGGGCAATTTGTAGCGAAAGTGTCTGCGGTGCTGCCGGAAACTGTGAGCCAGATAGTGGCGACCCGGGTGCCGGCGCGTTGCAGGTAAGGGTTCGACGCTTTGGTATATGACGTGACATTCGCCGCGCTCCAGTAGTTGATGCGTGTATAACCAGCGCCGGAAGGGCCGGCCACCAGGCAATCATCGGCGGTGGCTGAGCTCCAGTAGTAATTGAGCATTTCTGGATCAAAATCTGCCAGCAAAGGCTGCACCGTCCAGCCGAGGGGCACTTTTCCGCGCGCGGAACTTTGCCAATTTTGATACATGGTGTGTTGCATGTATTGAACGTTGTCGCCGTCGCTCAAGGTGAGCGAAACGTAGATCTTGTTTTGAAGAGCCGGTGCCGGAGGGATGGCCGGAACGGCGATATTTGTCGTCACGCCGCCGTATAATGTCGCATTGTCGAATAAATCGCTGGCCATCACCGGGATGCCGTAGGGTGCGATCCATTGCATGTCACCGCCCTCATTGGGCCACCATCCGATATAGACGCCGTTTACAGCCGTCATGCCGGACATAAACAGCGACATTATGGAGGCATCGGAGCCGCCCAGGTTTGGGTCCAGCCAAACCACTGCGCATTTGGTCGCGACAAGATAATCGCGCAGATACCAGAAGTTATTGGTTTGCAAACCGCCCATGAGGCGGTGGGTGCATTGTGACCAATAATTGGTGTAGAGGTATCCATAGACCTGGTATTTGTTGCTGAACCTCCCACGCAGATCATCATTGACGGTCAAATTGTAGGGAGAATTAGTAAGAGTGGATAGCAGGGCGCCGTCGCAGATCAATTCATTTTTTACACCGGCGATAGTCGTTGCCAGATTGAGTGTATCCATCATGTTTGTGTCGTAAACGACGAGTCCGGTGACGCTGGATTCGTAAGTGTGGACAGCGGTAAAGCCGGTCGTTGCTACATAAGACAGATTGTGAATGTTCATCCAGGTGAACTCGCCTTCGGATGCCGCGCTAACACACGCCAGGCGCGGCTGGGTCCGGTTCACGATTCCCTCCAGCGAACAAAACAGCACTACCTGGTCGGAAGGAAGTCCGTCCATAACAATGTACTGGATTCGGGTGGCCGGCGTTGAAAACGTTGGCAGGAACTGGCTTGACGGCCAAATCAGACCATTTGCATTGGTAATTTGGACACCCCATGCCAGCAACAGAAGGAGAATAAAACAGACGAGCAGGTACCTAAACCGCATTGATAAATTTACTATGGCAATTGCGGTTTCTCAACCAAATTAGAGCGCCCATCGTCGTGCCAGGGAATTGCAAATGTTCCGTTCGCGTTCATGGAAAACGGCAGCCAGACGTAGCGGGAATCAGGGAGGTTGTCGGGATTCCATTTATCGGCCATGAAAATGAAGTCGTTCCGGCGGCCGGGAATGGGAAGGACAAATGTGCTTTGTGAGCCAAACGTTTTATCGGCGCCAGGCCCGGCGCAGGGATTGCCGAACGTGCGCCATGGACCGAGGATGTTGCCCGCCGAGGAATAATTCGCCGCATTTGGCGCCCAGCCGGTGCAGGCGGAAGTGATCAGGAAGTATTGTCCACGCCATTTAAACGGCGCGGGTCCTTCGCGCATCTGCCGCGTCAGGATGCGCGCCCACGTTTTGTTTTCCACACACGGTGTTTCCGGGCCGGTGAATTCGGCGTTTAGCCGAACCACGTACATTGTCCAATTACCCGCTGACGAATAGAAAACATACGCCTTGCCGTCGTCGTCTACGAAAAGGTTCATGTCACGGAACGTACCGCCATAAACACTTTGCGCGGCGGGATCGCTCGCCGAAAAATCGTTCGTGTCGGCTATTGGACGGATGGCTTTTACGAAAATGAACGAGCCGGTTGGGGTGTCGCTTACGGCGATTCCAGCGCGAGAGAAGCGATAGCCCGCCTGGTCGAGGTGCATCCACATCACAAATTTTTTCGTCGCGGGATTGTAAATGACTTTGGGCCGTTCGACGAATGGCCGATGTCCGTTGACTTTTAGCAAATCGCGACGCCAAAGGGCTGCGCCTTCGCGCTTCCAATCCACCAGATTCGTTGAGGAATAACAGGAGACAGCGCTGTAAAGATCCGGCGTCCGGTCTTCGCCGAACCAATAATAAACGTTCCCATAAAAAAGGATTCCCCCGCCATGCGCCTGAATGGAATCGCCCTGGACGTCGCGCCAGACTTTGCCGGGAAAAAATTGGGCGACGGCGGACGGAGCCATCAACAAACAAAGAACCAACAAGATCACACATTGAAGCCATAAAACGGTTGGCATTCGGAGCGTAGCTGTGTGCGGGGGTAAAGGGGAAACGCACCGGCCCCATGCATTGGGAACATGAACCAGAGCAATCGTCCGGTGTTTTAAACATCGGCCGACAATCCCCCCTCTCCTTGTGGGAGAGGGCTGGGGTGAGGGAGAGTCTTTCTGACGGGAACGCCTTCTCGATTCATGGGGAGCGACGGTTTTTCGTACGAGGATATTCGACCCTGGGTTCATGGTGATTTCCACGTTAATATCACGATCAGACGCCCAAAAAAAATTTGTTTATTTTGTGCGTAACGGAACTATGTCTGTTTGACATCGCTGATTTCAATTACCCGAAAGAGTAATCCTCAGGTTAAAACGGTTCTGTTGGATTGGCAGCCAGCCATTCGGTCAGGCTGGGCAGCGGTTTTGCCAGGAGCGTTTGCGCTTTTGAGATATCCAATGACGCGTCCGGGACGCGTGGCGGTCCCGGGAAATCCTTTGCCAGGCCCGGTTCAATGCCGTCCTTTTTGTGTGGCCGGTGCCGGAGCAAAAGCTGCCCGAGTTGAAAGCGCGACATCCTTTCTGCGCCTGCCACATGAACAATTCCAGAGCACTTTTGTTCCGTCAATTCCCAGACTGCGCGAGCAGTCTCGCCGGCAAAAATGGGACAGCGAAATTCATCCGTGAACAGCTTCATAGTTCGCCCGGATTCCAAAGCCTGCCACAACTGTTCGTTAAAGCCCCGGTTGCCGGCTGCCGAAATGCCACCGTTAATGGACGTGCGCAATACCAGATGCGCCGGGTTCTTCAGGACGATTTGCTCGGCTGCAACTTTCGTCTCACCATAGGTGTGCAAGGGATTCGGGGCGTCACTCTCGTTGTAATTTCCTTTGCGCCCGTCGAACACCAGGTCGGTCGAGAAAAAGACAAATTGAACATCAGATGCCAGTTCGGCGAGAAGTTGTGTGACGTCCGTATTTACTTTTTTGGCCTGGGCCGGATTTTTTTGCGCGTCGGCGACGCCTGAGATGCCGGCGCAATGAATGATTAATTCAGGCCGGTCAGTTTTAAATTCGCGTTCGACGCTGGCGAAATCCAACAGATCGAATTGCGCGCGTGTGAGGGCGCGCAGACGCCATTGGGGTCCGAATTGCGGCGCCCACCGGACAATATAATTGCCGATTAAACCGTTTGAGCCGGTGAGCCATGCGGTTTTCATTTTCGGACAGCAGTTGGGTGGTCACCCGCCCGTGGCAATCGGCCAATCCACAATTCGGTGACGGCGTAATTCCACTGCAACTCCGGAAGATTCGGACGGCTCGTACCCGGGGCATGAATGATCATCCTGTCCTGCGGCCGCATTTTCTTCACCCATGGTTCAAGAGCGCTCGCGTCGCCATACTTCAATTGATAGTTTCGAAGGACGGTTAAATCCTCCGGGCGCATCCAGCCGGATTCAAAGCCCAGGATATATTTCCAGTCGGCGGTCGGATTTTTGTAAAAAGTGTCAAAGAAGACGTCCATGTCCGAATTGTAAATAATCCCGCCGGGGTCCGGAAGCCAGCCGCTCAGGGACTGATCGTCCTGGGTGAGGAACCCGGTTGTTTGATTTTGGGTCCAACGACTTTGGAGGTCGCTGGTAAATCCCATATAAACGGCGGCGGCTATGCCCACGGTGGCGAACAGGCGTTTCGCGGAATCAAAATCCAAGTGCTTTTCCAGATGCTCCTGGAATTCCATGGCCACCCAAATGATGAACGCGGGTGTTCCATAATCCCACCAAAAACGCTGCATCTTTAATCCCAAAACCCATCCGATTGCCATCATTGCGAAAATCGGATTTGCGACAGCACGACGGTCCCAGCCTGTTGAAACCGCTCGCCACAAAAGCAAAAAAACAACTGCGAAGATAGCCTGTACCGAACCGTCTGAAGGATGCAATTCGGGTTCGAGTTGGCGGTTGACGACATAATCGCCGAAAACTCCGAACATATGCCGGACGGATTGAATCAAAAAGCCGATTGGATGCCCGGTCAAGGCGCTGCCTAAAATGCTCCCGCCAATCCAGCAAACACCATAAGCCAGGGCGTCGCGACACCATCCGGCCAGCAGGATAGCGACTCCGGGCAACACCAGCATATACCACGAACCGTGGATCCACGCAGACGCCGCAACCAGAAGCGGCGTAAAAAGAATGGCAAAGGGTTGCCTGTTCTTCGCGGGCAGTGACCAAAGCAACAAAATCGTGATGACGACTGCGTCCGTGAGCAAATACGGCCGCCCACGGGCAAATCTCGTGGTACAAGCGGGAATAAAGACGGCCGCAACGCACAGCGCGGCGAGCCATGCTTCAGGCCGGCGAAACCATGGCGCGCCACAGAACATCACCAAAAACATGAGCGAAACAACCGAAAAGATGACGAGTGATTCTGCATCGCCGCCATGCAGGTCATAGACCCATTCGAGGATTTTTTGCCAGCCGGGGCTGGGATCAATCGGAAAATCATCCCGCATGACCAGGATTTGCTGCCATGACTTTCCGGAAATGGTCTTGGCTGCGTGTCGCAAGGCGTCATCCATCGGCAAAAAATCGTAGCCGATAATTTTCAGCGGGATGAGGATGATGGCCGAAACGACGACAATCCAGACTGCCAACGGCATGTAACGTTTCACTGGCGATGAAATTTACAATGTCCGCACACCGTGTAAATGATGAATTCGCGGCGTCAAATTTCCTTTTCTTCAACCATTTTGGAGCTATCATGTTGCGCTCGATATTTGTTGAGAGCCAGACCATTGTCGCGAATTCTGCTTCAAGCTCCTGCCGCGTCGACGTGACGCGCAGGCGGGTCAACACCTCAACGCTTTAACGAATCACAATGGACGCAGCGCACATTAGAAATTTCAGCATTATTGCCCATATTGACCATGGCAAGACGACGCTCTCTGACCGTCTCCTGCATCGCACCGGGACGATCGCCACGCGCGACATGGAAGACCAGCTTTTGGATGCCATGGATCTGGAGCGGGAACGCGGCATTACAATCAAAGCCCATCCGGTGACGATGCTTTACAAGGCGCGCAATGGCGAAACGTATGAGCTGAATCTGATTGATACCCCGGGCCACGTGGATTTTGCGTACGAAGTATCACGCAGCCTGAGCGCGTGCGAAGGCGCGCTGCTGATCGTGGACGCCGCCCAGGGCGTCGAGGCCCAAACTGTTGCCAATATGCACCTGGCGATGAAGCAAAACCTCGAAATCATCCCCGTTATCAATAAAATTGATCTGCCCCACGCGAACCTCGCCCAAACGCTGCAGCAGCTCGAGGACATCCTGACGATCGAATCGTCCCTGGCTATCCCCGCCAGCGCAAAGATGGGCATCGGAATTGACGACATTCTCGAAGCGATCGTCGCGCGCATCCCGCCGCCCAAGCCGACAGGGCAGGGGAGTCTCCAGGCTCTCGCCTTCGATTCATTTTTCGATACCTACAAAGGGGTCGTGACCCATGTGCGCGTCTTTAACGGCGAATTAAAGCCCGGACAGTATGTGAAACTCCTGCACTCGGGCAAAAACGTCGAAGTCAAAGAAGTCGGCAGTTTTAATCCAAAGCCTTACATCCGTGAAAAACTCGAAGTGGGTGAGACGGGTTATTTCACCGCGAATATCAAGACCGCGCAGGAAGTGAAAATGGGAGACACCATCACCGATGCGCGGAATCCCGCGCCGGTCCTTCCCGGCTTCAAGGAAATCCATCCGATGGTTTTTAGCGGCATTTATCCGATCAATACCGCCGATTACGAGCATTTGAAGGCGTCCATGGCCAAATTGCAGCTAAATGATTCGGCGTTTGTCTATCAGGCCGAAACCTCAGTTGCCCTCGGTTTCGGATTCCGTTGCGGTTTCCTCGGCCTCCTGCACATGGAAATCGTCCAGGAACGGCTTCGCCGCGAATACAGCATGGACATCATCGCCACCTATCCGAGTGTCGTCTACAAAGTGTACATGACGGACGGCACGGAAAAGGAAGTCGACAATCCGGCGTTTCTGCCTGATGTGACTTACATCGAACGGATCACGGAGCCGATGGTCAAGGCGTTTGTCATCTGCCCAAACGAAAATATCGGGGATATGATGGCGCTCATCTCCGAGAAGCGGGGCAAAGTGGACCACACGGAGACACTGGACGCGAAGCGGGTCATGCTGACTTCGTTGATTCCACTCAATGAGATACTGATCGATTTCCATGACCGCATCAAAAGCATCACGCGCGGTTACGGCTCTATGGATTATGAGCAAGCCGACTATATGGATAGCGACATGGTCAAGCTCGACATGCTCGTGAATACCGAGCCGATGGACGCTTTTTCCTGCATCGTGCATCGGACCAAAGCGGAGGGCAGGGGACGAGTGCTCGCCGAAAAGCTAAAGGAAGTGATCCCGCGCCAGCAGTTCGCCGTGAAAATTCAGGCGGCCATCGGCGGCAAAATCATCGCGTCGGAAACCGTCAGCGCCTTCCGCAAAGACGTCACCGCCAAATGTTACGGCGGCGATGTCAGCCGCAAACGCAAATTGCTGGAAAAGCAAAAAGAAGGCAAAAAACGGATGAAATCCATTGGCAACGTCAACATTCCGCAGGAAGCGTTTATTGAAGTGCTGAAGGCGTAGAATGCGGCGAATTAACTTTGCCGTAGAAAAGTAAAATGGCCGCCGTTGCCGGCGGCCATTTTTTTGAAATTCTTGCAATTAGTCTTTTTTTCGCCGCATCAAAAAGATGCCCAGGCCGCCGAGCAAACCCAATGCGATCGTAGACGGTTCAGGAGCTTCAACGATTTCGCCATTAACCAGGGACGCTGATCCCAGGGTGCTGGTATCGCCATTGAATTCGATATCGGCCAGTTGGGCCGTGGTCAGACCAGTACCGGCAAACAAAAGTTCGTCACCAGAAGTCCAATCGGCGAGATCGAGAATATCGCCAGATCCCCAGGTCAAACCGGAGCTGTCGGCAAAACTCAACGTTGCCGCGCCCGCTTCGAAATCGATGGTGGAGCTTGCCGTTAGATTAAGGGCACCGAATTGCTGATTGAAACCGCCTGGATCAAGCGTGCCGCCTGCCAGATTGATTTGACTGCTGCTGGCTAAGGCGTTGGCAACGCCAAGCTTAAGAGTGATGGCGCCACTGCCACCATAAGTGCCGCCCGAGCCGGTCAGTGTCACGGAACCTGAGAAAGGGTTTATCGCGGAGAAGATGGTTGTGTTACCGCTGCCGTTGGCGCTCAAGATAAGGCTGCCAGTGCCACTAATCGCGCCGGAGAGGGTAAGCGGAGCAGTGCTTCCCCCGGAGTTTCTCAGATTGAGATTGTACGATCCAAGAGTCCAAGTACCAGAAGAGGTCACCGGGGTGCTCGCGCTGGATGCAAAATTGAGAGCGGTGCCTGTTCCAACAGCCGAAGTGATTGAAAAATTATTAGCAATCGTAAGTGCCGAGCCACCGTAGCCGAGTAATGTCGAAAAATTGGCAATGCCCGTGCGGTTGAGGGTTATCCCGCCCGTGCTGAAGGCGTTATTGTTGTTAAAATAGGTAAGGTTGTTTCCACTGTCACCCAATGCCGTTCCTCCGGTATAAGTATTGGCGGCGTTAAGGTAGAGGCTACCACCGGATTCGGGGGCAATTCCGCCAGTGCCGGTAATAGCCACATTGATGATGGTGGTCCCGAGAGTAAGGTACCCTTGAATGCCCCCGCTAACGTTCAAATTACCGGTTCCGCTGCCGGCGTCGTTAATGGTAATGGTCGAGCTTGACGAATCATTGTATATACCAGTGTTGTTTTCTGACTGGTTGACTGTAACCGTATAACTGGCGGCGCTTTTAAATTCCGCAAAATTTGCCGCCACCCAGTCGCTCGTAAAAGGACCAGTTGAGGACGTGCTCCAGTTGGCGTCGTCCCAGGAATAGGTATTGCCGGCAGTTATCGCTGTCGTAAAGTAATCGGTGGCCGCTTTGGCGGCGTTGGGCAAGGAGCCCAGACAAGCGACGGCAATCGCGGGAGTGAGGAATTTCAAGGCGGGATTCTTCATAGTAATAAAAAACACGTCATCTGGTTTTTAGGTCGGCAGTTAATTAAACTTCAGCAGGCTTGGAGATCTCTCATCGCTCCAACGCCGTAAGTGTAACTGAAACAGTTCGTTGACTGCAATATAAAAAGTAAAAAAAAGTCAAATATCACGTAACGCAATTGTAACAGGATTGGATGATAACATAAACTTATTAAAAAAGTATAGACTTTGCGTTATTAGGACTCTGCCTATCATGTTTGGGACAAGCGTTTGGAAAATTTGAGGCGGGCCACGTGGCAACGGGTGCTAAAATCCGTTTTGAGATTGTCCACAGACAATTAAATCGTTTGTTTTCGCCGCTATTTCGTGGGACAATCCGCGCCACAATCAATGGGTTGACGATTCAACTCATCGATTTCCATCGAAAAAGCATATGATTTTGCGGCGGTTTTTTTCCAAAACGATTCGAGATGCCATCGCCTTGCGCAAACACGTCCGGCGCCTGATGCATGCCCAACGGGACTTGCTCTCACAAGAGGCCATTGGCGCCATCCAATCCAAAATGGATGCGTTGGACACTGCCATTGCCAGCGGTGAAAATACGGGAAAAATCAGCATCGCCGCCGAGGAACTCCAGTTCGCAGGCGAAAAATGGATCAAACCTTATCCCAACGCGGTTTGGCGCGAAAACGTGGAAGTGCTCCTAGTGGCCATCGCCGTGGCGATGGGCATCCGCACGTTTTTCCTCCAACCGTTCAAAATTCCCACCGGCTCCATGCAACCCACGCTCTTCGGCATCACCTCGACGCCGGATTTTATGCAGTACGTTCGCGATGGCCAGAATTACGACTACCTGACGGACCAGCAAAAAACCGAATTGCAGGCCAAAACTGAGCGACAGGTTAAATTGAAGAATGCCATTGTCATTCCTGCCGGCTTTGAACGCTTTAAGGATTGGGTTCACGGAATTTCCTATGTTCACTTCGTGGCTCCGGAGGACGGCAGCGTTGATTTCGTCGCCAAGCCCTGGCCGGGAGCTATTTTCAGCCTGTACCAACGCATCGAATTCGCCGGTAAATGGCACACCATCCTGTTTCCGCCGGATTACGGTGAAGAGACTTTGCAGGATCGGGCCGGCCTGACGCTCGTTCCCGGCCGCATTTACAAAAAGGGCGACGATGTCATCAAAATTCGCATTCATGCGGGAGATCATTTGTTTGTGGACCGGGTCACCTATAATTTCCGGCCGCCGCGCCGGGGCGAGATCGTTGTCTTCGAAACCACCGGAATCGAAAGCCTGCCTCCGGACCAGCAAAACACATTTTACATCAAGCGCCTTATGGGTCTGGGCGGCGACCGGCTCGCGCTGAACCAGGATTACCAGATCGCCGGAGTTCCCCAGCCTCCGACATACCTGGAAACGGCCACAGAACCAGCGGGCAACCTTATCGTGAATGGCCGCCAAATAACGGCTGATATGCCGCATTTTGAGAATCTTTATTCGTTCTCCAACCCGCCCAAAGGCGCAACGACTCTGGATTATGCCGATGACAAATATTTTGGAAACGCCATGATAGGCGCACTGTCGCCTGGGGGCGATTACGAGGTCCCGCCGGGTCACGTCTTCGTGATGGGCGATAACACCTTTAACAGTTACGATTCCCGTTATTGGGGCGCCTTTCCGCAAACCAAAATCATTGGCAAATCGCTCATTGTGTATTGGCCCATTTCGACCAGGTTTGGCCTGGATGATAACTAGGCTGAGATGAAGAATGAAACCGTTTTAATTACCGGCGCATCATCCGGCATTGGACTGGAACTGGCCAAATGCTTTGCAGCCGACGGTTGCCGTTTGGTGCTGGTCGCGCGCAATCGCACGTCGTTGGATGAACTGGCTCGGACATTGAAGGAAAAATTCAGGTGTGAAACTATCGTTCTGCCGGCCGATTTGTCCCTTCCAGACGCGCCAAAACAGATTTTTGACAGCCTCGCTGGCCAGAAAATATCGCTGGACGTCCTCATCAATAATGCGGGTTTTGGCCTGCATGCTCAATTCGCTGATTTGCCGCTCGCTCGACAGCTTGAGGTTATCAAGGTCAACGTTATGGCCCTGACCGAATTAACCGGTCTTTTTCTGCCTGAAATGATCCGAAAAAAGGGTGGGGGAATCCTTAATGTGGGTTCTGTGGCTGGTTTCGTGCCGGGTCCGAACATGGCCATATATTATGCGACCAAAGCCTTCGTGCAGTCATTTTCCGAAGCCTTGGCCGAAGAAATGGCTGGTACGGGCGTAACCGTGTCCGTTCTTTGTCCTGGACCTACGGAATCGAATTTCAGCGTCGTAGCTCGCGGTGACAAGGTTCGGAAATCCCAATCGTCCAAAATGTCCGCCGAAACCGTCGCCAGGTATGGCCATTTTGCGTTCCGCAATAGGAAGACGGTGGCCATTCCCGGGTTCCATAACCGCGCCCTGGTATTTTTGACCCGGTTACTGCCACGGCAAACCGTCCGCAGAACGGTCAAATCATACAATAAACTGAAGGACTAAACCTATCGGCGGCCATGAAAATGGCGCTGGTTTCGGTTAAGGCCCCAAAAACCGCAAAATTTGTCCCTTTTTACGAAGCCGTGTCCCAAAAGCGACATGCCATGTCATTGCAAAAAACCGCCGCCGATGGGAATATTGCAATGTAAATACTATGACCAAAGCAATTAAAATTGAAGAGTTGGTAGAGCTACAAACCTTACACTCATTGCAAATGCTTGCAACTGGCGTATTTTTGCTGATGGTAATACTGTTAGACAATGTTTGTTATATTTAATCAATTTGCGCTTTTCATTTGGCAGATAATCCGCTAAAAAGAATCACGATGAGGCTAAAAGCTCTAATTGTTTTGGTTGCCGCGCTTGCCGTGGTCTCGTCAGCGCGCGCCATGGATCGGTGGTCGGCCCTTTCGATGCTCGAAAGTGGCGACGACGATTCGGCCATCGGCTCGCTGGGCGAAGTTTCGCGTTATCAGATCCGTCCGTATCTGTGGCCGGGCGGCAATCCACATAATGCCGGCGTGGCGCTGAATGTGGCTCAGAAGATCATGAAGCCACGGTTGGACAAATTTACGCATACGCACAGCCGGATGCCGACGGATTTCGAATTTTACGTCCTTTGGAATGCACCGCAGGAAGTAAATCACCCTTGCCGGGCGGTCGCTAAACGGGCGCAACGGTTCGCAAACCTCGTCCAGCGATCCAGCGGTAAAAACCGATCTAACGTGTTTGCCGTGGCCATCACCCGTTAAACGCTTCAACGTTTACGGCTTTCGCCGATTCGTACACCTTCAAATATTGTCCAACCGTTCGTTCCCACGAAAAATCGGATTTCATGGCGTTTTTCCGGTAGCGGCTGAGCAATTCCGGTTGTTCGTATAGCGCGAGCGCTTTACGGATGGCCCGTGAGAGGGCCCGCGGAGAGTATTCGGAAAATTTGATTCCGTCGGCCAGGGTTTTATTCTCCGTAAAGTCCACAACGCTGTCGTCCAGGCCGCCGGTGGCGCGCACAATGGGGATTGTGCCGTAGCGCAAACTGTACATCTGGTTCAAGCCGCTGGGTTCGTAGCGTGAAGGCATCAGGTAAAAATCGCACCCGGCTTCAATTCTGTGGGACAAGCCCTCGTCGTAGCCAAACCGCGCCGCGACCTTATTGGGAAATCTTCGGGCCAATTCATGGTACCCGTGTTCATACGTCGGCGAACCGCTGCCCAGCAGGACAAATTGCATGTCGGAACTCAACATTTCCTCCAGGGCGGCCAGTTGGATGTCTATTCCTTTTTGTTCCGCCAGTCTCGTGATGGTTCCAAACAGCGGGGCATTTGTGGGGGCCAGGCCCATTTCCTTCTGCAATTCGGCTTTGTCGATTTTTTTTCCGGCGAGCCGCGTGGCCGAATAGGGGGACTTGAGATGGCGATCGGTCATCGAGTTCCATTCTTCGTAATCGACGCCGTTGAGGATGCCCGTCAGGCGCGACTGCCGTTTGCGCAACAGCCCGTCCAGGGCGCAACCGTATTCTTCGGTTAAAATTTCCCGGGCATAACGCGGACTGACCGTTGTCATGACGTCCGCCATGGCGATTCCGGCCTTTAAACAATTCAAATGACTGAAATATTCGGCCGTATCCATCGTGAAAAATTCGAGGGGCAGGTTAGTCAGTCCGAAGCTGGTTCCGGGAAAAATTCCCTGGTACGCCAGATTATGAATCGTCAGGCACGTGGGCGGTGGATTCCCCCACCCTTCATATTTTTGCTGGTTTTGAATGAGCGCCGGGACAAGTCCCGTTTGCCAGTCATGAATATGAACCACATCCGGGCGCCACGGCAAATAGCGCGCCAGGTGAACCACGCATTTTGAGAAAAAAATGAAACGTTCCGCGTTGTCGGCGTAAGGTGTATTATTCTCCAGGTACAATCCGTTCCGGTCATAGAAATCCGGCTGACGGATGAAATAAACCGTCAGATTTTTTTCCACCGGGAGAGAAAACAATTCTGCCTGCACGCGCCCGCCACCCAGCGGTAAATCGAACCACCAGTCCTCGCGGCGAATCTCCGGAAATCGTTCCTGGATTCCGCGATATAGCGGCGCAACGATGCGCGCCTCATGGCCCGCCCGCGCGAGCGTTTTGGCCAGCGCGCCAACCATGTCCGCCAGGCCGCCAGTCTTTGAATATGGATAGACTTCGCTGGTAGCGAGCAGAATGTTCATTGCTCAAATTGAACTGTAGCGCCGACTTCCATGATTTGCGTAGCAGCGGACATACGTCCGCTCTGAATGTTTTCCACTGCTTCCGCAGCCGGCCAATGTCCCGTACAACGTTCAAAATCGCTCAAAGCCTTCTTCTCCCTGGGGAGAGGGCCGGCCTGTCGCGCCGAAGCCGGGCGAAGGCGTAGGCGAGGGAGATTCGAGCGGCTTGGGAAGCGGCAAGAAGAATTGGGCGGAGCCGAAGGTTGCGGAGCAACCGAGCGAGCGGGCGCGAGCGAGTCAATCGTTCGAACGAGAATTTCGCAGTTCATCGAAAACTTCATCCCGCCGTAATTCTATCCGTTTTCAAATACGGCTGGAGCGGCGCCGGAATAACGACGCTGCCATCGGCCTGCTGCCACGTTTCGACCAGCGCCACAAACAATCTCGCCAGCGCGGTGCCGCTGCCGTTGAGAATATGAGGCGATTTGTTTCCGCCATCCTCCGTCTTGAAACGCAAGTTCATCCGGCGCGACTGAAAATCTTCGCAGTTCGAACAGCTCGAAACTTCCAGGTAAGCCCCCTGCCCCGGCGCCCAAACTTCGATGTCAAACGTCTTGGCGCTGCCGAATCCCATGTCCCCCGTACAAAGCAGGATGACTCGATAATGGAGGCCGAGCAGTTGGAGGACTTTTTCCGCGTTCGCGACCATTTTTTCCAATTCATCATACCCGTTTTCAGGTTTCACGATTTTGATCAATTCCACCTTGTCGAATTGATGGACCCGGATCATTCCGCGCGTGCCCACGCCCGCCGCGCCAGCCTCACCGCGAAAGCACGGCGTATAAGCGCAATAAAAAATCGGCAGGCTGCGTCCCGGCAAAATCTCTTCACGATGGATGTTCGCCACCGGGGTCTCGGCCGTGGGAACCAAATATAGTTTTCCCAATTTCTCTTTGTCGTCGCCTTCGGCCACGCCGTAATACTGGTCCTTGAATTTTGGAAACTGCCCAACGCCTTCCAGGCATTGCGGCCCTACGATCAGTGGCGGAGAAACCTCAGTGTAACCGTGCTCGCTGATGTGCAAATCCAGAAGGAACTGAATCAAAGCCCGTTCGAGTCTGGCGCCCCAATTGGTATAAAGCAAAAATCCGCTGCCTGACAATTTTGTCGCGCGAGCGAAATCCACCAGCTTCAGGCTTTCGCAAAGGTCGACGTGCGATTTGGGTTTAAACGAATAGTTCGGCTTTTCGCCATGGACTCGGACCACCGGATTGTCCTCCGCCGTTTTTCCGACTTTGACCGATTCATGCGGCAGATTCGGCAATTGAAGCATGAGCGCATCGCGCCGGGCATCCACTTCGATCGTTTGTTTGTCCAGGGCCGAGATCTGGTCACCCAATTCACGTGTTTCGGCTTTTTTGGCTTCGGCCTCGGCCGTTTTCTTTTGCCCCATAAGCGCGCCGATTTCCTTGGAAACGCGGTTGCGCTGGGATTTGAGGGTTTCGACTTCGGCCAGGGATTTCCGGCGTTGTTCGTCGGCTTGCAGAATGCCGTCAATGAGTTTTTCGT
>DATAST010000006.1:0-1709 GCA_036269115.1 Verrucomicrobiia bacterium
TCCAACGCATGAAAATATTTCGTGGCTGCCACGTTTAAATCGAAGGTACAAGACATCGGCAGCACCGTCTCGGTGCTGCCCGAAAATCCGCGCACGGTGGTGTTGCTAATTCCCCACAACCGATTGCGCAAGGTTTGGCCCCAGCGGTCGGGCGTGCCAAAGAGTTCACCGAGCTTTTCTTTTTCGGCATCGTTGTAAGAACGACGGGGGGCCTCGATCTGGATTTGCGTTTGCAATATTACCGTGTGGATTTTTTCCGTTCCGGGATGATTCGCGATCTCCAGTTTGAAATGCAGTAATGGGGCAATGCCGCGATTCGCCGCTTCGACTCCTGTCACTTTGAAATCAAAGTCAGGCATGGACAGCCTCCTTTGCATCCGGTTCAGAAAGGCCGCATTGCAAACCGAGCTTCGCGAAAAACATCTCGATCTGCTGCCAAACCTTTTCGCCGCCGGACAACCCGCGCCAATGCATCCGAATTAATCCGACCAGTTCATAGCACAGGTCAATGGGAACGAGGTAATGTTCTCGCGCCGAGCCAATCCGATTGATCAAAAGCGCTTCGACGTCCGGTTGCATCTTCGCCAGTTCAGGACTGAGGGTTTCCAATTGAAGCCAATTCTCCGCTGGCAGAAGCGATTCCGTAGCACCCGCCGGACTCGGATACATCGCCACCATTTTCCCCGCGGCAGAATCGCGATAGAAAAAAGTCAGGTTGATCGGCAAAGCCAGGTTGTTCCATTGCGTGTCCGACAGTTGGAAATTCGGCAACGCCGAGGCATCGCGGGGAATCAATCGAAAATTGCCACCGGCGACATTTTGAAAACGAAGTGCGCAAGGATCGCAAGCGCAGATGATTTCGCGGTTTGCAGTTTTTAGCAAATGCCGGTGGATCGCCGGAATAGCGGCGTTGCAAAACTCGCAAAATTCCTCCACCACTGGCGGTTTTTTCATTTGCCGCAAAAAATTGACGGCATTCCCGTTTTGGATGGATTGGGAGGAGTACATCGCAATTTTTTTATTTGGCGATTGTGAAACTAAGCGGGAGGAATATGCGCCATCACACCGATAATGGGCTCCCGTTCCTTGGCACAAATTCCTGTCGAGTCCCGGGCGGATCTATAGCCCGGCCCTTTTCCTCGGCCCGGTTCCTTGCCTTTGTGAATCGCCATTTCTTCTCCGCGCGATGTGCCGGGAATATGAATCGGTTGGGGTGGGGTATGTTTTTTTTGCATAAAATAATTTTTATTCTTTCATTTTACGGTTCTATGCTTAAAGCCTTTGAAACTGTTCAACCGCTTGATCCCCTCGAAAAATGCCCTGACCGCAAATATTTGTGTCGCTTAGACAGCTTAGGAAATACCAAACTGAAGGATGGTGGATTACCGGCCTTTTCTTGGATTTATTAATTTTGACACGGATGAATCAGTTGCAATTCGCAAAAACACACTAGGTTTTCTTGCAGAATGCAAACACCAAGGATAGATGAAGCAATCAAATTTGCCTGGGAAAAAGATTAAGTGGCAAGTGTTTGCCTTTGAAACTTTTTCGCATCTTCAAGCATGTTCCTATTGTTAAACATCACATAGGCGGGCGTCTTTTTGGGAACCAGCCGCACCATGCCCGTCAACTCGTCGCTTGTGAATACGTGGCTGAAATCTTTTCCGCCGTGCAACCGGAAATAAACGAAATCTTTTGTCACCGATTGC
>DATAST010000007.1:0-89200 GCA_036269115.1 Verrucomicrobiia bacterium
TCAATGGCTGGCCGTTCAGCGTGGCAGACTGGATGTAATTGTCCATGCGGGCGGCGGGCGCATATTGCGTATCACTATTCACAATAATAGTGAATTTGCCGTCCTTCGCCCTGGGAAAATATTTCGGGTCTAAATGAATGACTGCTTTTTGCACGAGAGGACTGCCAATCACATAAACGCCGCCTGCCGGGTTCACTGGATAAAGACCGAGCGCGCTCCACACATACCATGCCGACACCTGGCCGCAATCGTCATTGCCATCGAGGCCCTCGGGCGAAGCGTCATACTGTGTCAGCTGAATCTGGCGCACGCGGGCCGCGGTTTTATATTGTGCGCCCGCCAGCGCATAAAGATATGCGCAATGTTCATCCGGCTCATTGCCATGCGAATATTGGCCAATCAGCCCGGTCACATCGATCCGCCAGTCGTGCAGGATGGAATCCTGGTCGAAAAACCGGTCGAGTTTTTTGATAAATGCTTCGTTGCCGCCATAAAGTTGGATCATGCCCGGCACGTCATGCGGCACTGCGAACATATATTCCCAGGCGTTTGCTTCGGTGTAGTATCCCTCTGCCACGTTATCGCGGCGCGCGACCTGCAACGGATCAAATGGTTCTTTCCAGGTGCCGTCCGGTTTAGGCGACCGAAAGAATTGAGTCACCGGGTCCCAAACTTTTCGATAACTTTGCGAGCGATTTAGGAACAATTGCGCGTCGCCGGATTTGCCCAGCAGTTTGGCCATTTGTCCGACGCACCAGTCGTCGTAGGCAAATTCCAGGGTGCGGGAGGTGGCCTCGCCGGTTTTGGGACCATCGTACGGTTCCCACGGAACGAACCCATATTTTTGATATTCAGCCTGCCGCCTGCGTCCGCTCATAGCTGTGTCGCGCACAGCCCGGTAGGCTAATTGAGGGTCATAACTTCGAAAACCTTTTGCGTAGGCGTCGTAAATAATGGAAACGGCGTGATATCCCATCATTGAGCCGGTATCGTAATTGGCCAATGGCCAGTAGGGCAGGAGATGCTCTGGCGATTGCTGGTATTCCGCCAGCAGGCTTTCCACGAAATCGTTCATTCGGTCCGGTTCATCAATTGTCAGAAGCGGGAATTCAGCCCGATAGACGTCCCAAATGGAAAACGTGGAATAGTCCTGGAAACCCGCGGAAGGGTGCGCCTGCTTGTCCGCACCGCAATACGAACCGTCAGCGTTGTTGTAGAGCGTGGGCGCCATCATGGTGTGATACAGGGCTGAATAAAAGGTTCGCCGGATTTCCGGATTCGAGCATTCGATTTCAATACGCGAGAGATGCCGTTCCCAGTCATCACGGGCGGCGGCGCTGACAGCGTCGAAATTCCAATTTGGAATTTCTGTCCTCAGGTTCTTTTTGGCCTCCTCAATGCTCGTTGGCGAAAGGCCCACGCGCAGAACAATCTGTTCGCCTGAATGCGTCCGATAGTCAAGGTGCGCCCGAATATTTTTGCCTTTGGCTTCCTTTTGGCCCGCTGGCAATGATTTGCCGTCAAGTTCGATGCCAGCGTTTTTGAATGGCTTGGAGCATTCGATCGCGAAATAGATTGTCTTTTGCGTCCAACCCCGGTCCTGGCGTTCGCCGGTAATCAGCCGGTCGTTTTCGACCGTGAGCGTCGCCTGGACTGGTTTGCGGTCACCGATGCCGTGTATTAAATCTATGAGGATGTGACTGTCCTTCGATCTCGGAAACGTGTAGCGATGCATCCCGCAATGGGCGGTGGCAGTGAGTTCCACTTCAATGCCATAACTGTCCAGGCGAACGCGATAATATCCAGGACGTGCTAACTCATTATCGTGCGAAAAGCTCGAGGCGTAGTTCGTGTTGTCGAGATCTCCGGTGATGGGCATGATGAGCACTTCGCCCAGGTCGGCTCCGCCCGTCCCCGAGAGGTGTGTGTGGCTGAAGCCCGATATTGTGGAATCGGCGTAGTTGTACCCGGAACACGCGTCCCATCCGGCTGTGCGCGTATCCGGGCTGAGTTGGACAAAGCCGAATGGAACGGTTGCGCCGGGATAGGTATGACCGTGTCCGGCAGTGCCGACCATCGGCAATGCCTCATCCACCGGCAACGGCGCAGCGTGAACGGAAGCCAGGGCCAGACAGAAACTCGCCAGGAGCAAACGGAAAATATCAGTCATAATCTTGTCCATGTTATTTAGCGAGAGCGGCAAGTCGATATTACTTTCAAGTTTCTAATCTCTTGACATGGGGTTTAGTTAGTCTTATTCCTCGAAACATCTTTGAACGCCACCTGACCATCATGAAACGCATCCTCTTTGTGGAAGACAGCGCACTCTTGCGCGAAGTGTATCGGGCATTGGCCGGGAAGGAGGGCGCGGGATGGGATGTGGTCACGGCATCTGGCGGCGCGGAGGCGCTGGAGACGATGAAAAACCAGTCGTTTGACGTCGTGGCGTCCGACATGCGGTTGGGGGGCATGAACGGCATAGAATTGCTGACGGAAGTTACCCGGCTCTATCCCCAAACATCGCGCATCATCATTTCCGGGTCGGCGGACCGGGCTGAGGCGGCGGAGGCGCTTGGATCGACCCACCAATTTCTCATGAAGCCGGTGGAATACCAGACACTGGCGGAAGCGCTCACGAGCATCGGCGCGCTGGATGAGTTTTTGAGAGATGAAAAACTCAGGGTCCTGGTGGGGCGGCTGCGGGCATTGCCCAGTTTTCCGACTCGTTACCTTGAAATCATGAAGGCGGTTGAAGCACCGGATACGCCCCTGCAGGTCGTTTACGATCTGATCGTTGGCGACCCGGGTTTGACTGCAAAGGTGCTGCAGGTGGCCAACTCGGCGGCAATGGGGTTCCGCGAAAAGATTGTTGATCCGCTGGAGGCAGTGCAACTCCTGGGACTGAACACCGTCCGCGCGCTCGCGCTTTCGGCCCATGTATTCGCGAGTTTTACGCCGGCGCAACGAATTAATTTCCCCATGGACGCGCTTTGGGACCATCTGATGCGTTGCGGCGACAGAGCGCGCGCCATTATGCAGGTGGAAGGGGCTGACACGACATCGGCGGACGCCGCCTATACGGCAGGGATATTGCATGATATTGGTAAACTGATGCTGGCGGACAGCTTCCCGGCGGAATTTCAGAGCGCCCTTGCGCAGGCGGCCAGCCGCGATGTGCCGTTTCAGGAAATTGAAATGGAAGTTTTTGGGGCTACCCACGCGGGGCTCGCGGCCTATTTGCTGGGACTTTGGGGATTGCCGGCATCGATTGTGGAGGCGGTGGCGTTCCATCATGCGCCCGGAAAAAGTTCGCATCAGGCGTTTAGTCCGCTGACAGCGGTCCATGCCGCCAACGCGCTGGAGCACGAGACGGAAGGAGACCCTCTGGTGTTGGATAAGGAATATCTGCGGAGAATTGGTGTCGCCGGAAAAGTGGACGCCTGGCGATAGCGATAGGGATAGGGGCAGGGCAGGGATCTTGCCTGTCGCACTGCGGCGAGGACGCCTGCAGAACCGGCAGGCGAGATGCCTGCCCTACGCAATGTCATGTGTATTGAAGTTGAAAATCGTGTTACATTGTTACATCGTTGAGACTTAACAGGTTACGGTGTTACACATTTTGTTACACGCTGTTACATTTTGTAAGCACCTAATTATAAATGACTTGCGATGTTACGTTAACGTTATCGTTATGGGGTAAGGTGTTGGGTTTGAACAGGGAAAGTTCCATGGCTCTTTCAGGCCTCGCTTTTTGAATAGGATGAATATGCGTTTACAGGCAATTTTAGCGCGTTGCGTGTTATGTTTACTTTTAGTCGGCTGCGACAATCATGTGGATTCATTTGTGCCGATTGGGAACGGCTTCGGTTACGCCGGGCATAGCTAGGGGTTCATTGACCGAAAGATGTGGGCAGGGCTTGTGTATCGTGATTCAACTGGAAAAACATCGGACGTTTGGAAAGTTTTGGGCATGGCCAGCCCGGCTGTGCAAACTACAAATCAGTTTGCCATGTTTCTCGGCGGGGTTTATGAAAAGGGGGATTTCAATGACCGCTTGATTGTCTTCGAAGTTTCCAATGGCCCGCCCGCGGATATCACAGAACAAGTTTTCCAACGTTATTTTGCCGAAAGTGGTGTCAAACGCGAGGACATTCAGCAGGATACTATTGTCTCATTACTAGAGACAAATGGCGAGATCGAGATTAATTTTGGGATCCTAAAGAAAAATGTCAGAAGCCCAGGCGACATTATGGCTGGTGATGGAAATGAGATTATTTCATGGAATGACATCAAAGCGATGTCGGCCGATGTAAAGAAGAATGGGAAGTTGGAAAAAGAGAGGTCGTCAGGTTTTGATTATTTTAAAAAGGATTGAAACGGCTGCCGGGTCTGGTGGAGAGATAAGCTGCTTTGAAAGAGTTTCAAAGGCCCTCCCTGCCTATATACTAATGTAACATATTCAAGCGTATTAACGTAACTGTTTAACATTTGGCTTGGTATTCCCGTGCTGAAAACGTGACAATCTCATTTTCTCGTTATGTTGACAGAACATCAAATAGGCGCATACAGGTATTTGCTCTATTGGGCGTTGCTCGACTTTCGCGACAAGTGTCAACCGCGCCGTAAAGAGAGCCTCAACCCCGTAGAGTGGCGTCGGCAATACCAAGACAGTCGTGCCGCTGCGGTTGCTGATAATCTCGCCCTTTATTCTGCGAGTGATTTTTGTGCTTTTGACGAAGAATGGTTTTGGAAAGAGTTTGAAGGCATGAGGCGACATTTTTTCCAAGTTGATTTTGAACACTATCGAACGGCATTTGAGCGTAGGCTCGGGGAACTTAACGGAAATCTCAAAATCGTAAAGCGAGCGGAGAACTATGAATGATGAACATTCAGAAGATTGGCCGAAGACGCAACCAGACTTTGCACTTATTCCACCGTGGCCGCCAAAGCAAACGACACAAGATTTGGGTGACGATGGGAAGAATTTTTTAATTAGGGTTTCATTCACGGAAAACCATCGGTTGCCTGACAAGTCAAAACCGAGCAAACCGTTAGCTGAATTCACTTTTGATTCAAGCCACCGCAAACAGGAAACCTTTGAAGTGACGAGCCATGATGGCTCATCATTATCTGGTTTCGCTGCCTACTCCCCCAATGGTTATGGAAATAGGGGTTTGTTGTCCGTGTTGATACGTCGCGATGAAGCCGTTTTGACGACTGTTTCCTGTCTTGGCTCCTACAACGTTCATTCAACAGCTTGGCTGTCGCCTGAAAACACAATCGTCATTTCGGTTTCACAAAGGCGAAAGTGAAAACGGGCTTCTTTGCCTCGGTTTTGGCTTCTGGCGCGGGTTGATTCTGGAATTGGGGTTCGATGCTCCGGCAATCAGGATGGCCTCTAAACGAAGCGGGAAAGGCCATAGGGTAATTTTATTAAATTTTTTTGTTTTTGGGGCAAGCGATTTGGGTGGGGGGGGGCAGCATTGGTTCGAAAATTGAGCAGTGGCTTGCCCTCGATCGGCTTCCACGCCGCTTGTCCCGCCTTTTTCCTTTTTTATCAGCTTTTGTGTGCTATCTTGCCGCGCGGAAATGCCGGGGATTTCGACTCGATGAAATATATTCTAACCCTTTTCGCCGTAGCGGCGATGGTATTGCCGGCCTGCGGACAAACCGGCGATGATACATTCATCCCGTCAAACCCGCCGCAGATGCGCCGGCTAAAGGATTTCAATTCACCGGCCTGGCAGGCCGCCAAACTCTTCATGCGCGGGGTCAACCTGGGCAATTACCTCGAATCACCGCCGGGGGCGCATTGGGGTATCACCGTTTCGGCGTCGGAATTCGATACGATGAAGCAGGAAGGTTTTGACCACGTCCGGGTACCCATTGGCTGGCAGTATTATGCGGGGCCGGCGCCGGACTATACGCTCTCGCCGGAAATTTTTTCGCGCGTTGATTTTGTTGTTACCAACGCGCTGGCCGCGGGCCTGGCGGTCATCATCAATATTCACGATTTTAGCGAGATGGACAAAAATCCGGAAGGGACTACCGTCGAATTTCTCAAAATTTGGCAACAAATCGCGCGGCATTATAAAAAGTTTCCCGGGCGCCTTGCGTTTGAACTGGACAACGAACCGCATGCGAACGCGACCACTGCGGTGATGAACCCGATTTACGCGCAAGCCATCCGTGAGATTCGCCGGACCAATCGCCATCGCACGATTTTTGTGGAGCCGGGAGACTGGGGCTCGATTCTGGAATTAAAAAACCTTGTCTTGCCGCCGGACAACAACGTGATCGTTTCAGTCCATAGTTACGAACCGTTTATGTTTACGCACCAGGGCGCGACGTGGGCTGGGCCGATGCCGCGCCAGACTGGAATCCAATTTCCCGGGCCGCCCGCGACACCGCTCACCCCCGATCCGTCGCTGCATTTGCCCAAAGCGTCGCTCGACTGGATAAATCGTTATAATACATTGCCCGCAAATGAAAATCCGAGCAGTTCGAAAGCGTTTGAAGGCCGGCTGCGTTATGCGAGACAATGGTCGGATTACTACGGCCGGCCGATCCATCTGGGCGAATTCGGATGTTTTACAAAAGCGGACCCGGAATCACGCGTGCGCCTTTATACCGCGTATCGGAAGACGCTTGCGGAGGATAAAATCGGCTGGGCCATATGGGATTGGAGCGCCGGGTTTCGTTATTGGGACAAAGCCAGGAATCGTCCCGTAACTGGCATGCGCGAAGCTCTCTTCGGAAACTAACGTTGTGTTGAAAGAACTATTTTCCAACGTTCCCCGGCCAAATGCGTCAAATTTCAGGAAAATGATGAAAGTGTATTTTCGATTGGCCCTATGGCTTTTGGCTTTGGCACCGCTCTTTGCGCGGGCCGGCGGCGATGAAGTGGTCGTCATCTACAATGAAAATGTCCCAAGTTCAAAGGACGTGGCCGATTACTACGCCAAAATGCGGAACGTTCCATCCAAACAGGTCTTCGGGTTCCATTTGCCGGATACTGAAGTGATTTCGCGAGATGAATTCAAAAGCGAATTGCAATTGCCTCTGGCCGAAAAATTGCAGTCAGCCGGGCTGTGGAAATTTGGGGAAACGACCATCCAGGGCGCAAATGGGGTGCCAGTTCATTTTATCCAGTGTGTAACCGCATCCAAAATCCGGTACGCGGTGCTGTGCTATGGCGTTCCGCTTCGAATCGCTCCTGACCCGGGCATCCGGGAACCGAAAGACAAGACCATGCCGGACGTCTTTCAGGTTAACGGCGCTTCGGTGGATTCTGAATTGGCATGGCTGCCGTTGATTGAAAACACCGAACGTTTGACCGGGCCAATGATAAACCGGTTATACGGGTGCACCAATGCGGCGCTTCTTTCGCCGACCAATGGCATATTGCTGGTGACGCGATTGGACGGCCCGGGACCTGACATTGCGATGGGGTTGGTGAAAAAATCCCTCGACGCCGAACGGGACGGACTCTGGGGGCGGACCTATTTTGACGCGCGGGGCATAACGGACGGCGGTTATAAACTGGGAGATGAATGGATTTTAGGATCGGCGAAACTGTGCGGCGAGGTGGGGCTTGATCCGGTTGTTGATACCAATCCCGCCACTTTTCAGGCCGATTTTCCGATGAGCCAGATTGCGATTTATGCCGGCTGGTATTCGGAAAACGTTGATGGTCCGTTTGCGCAACCGACGGTGGAATTTATGCCCGGAGCCTTTGCGTATCATCTGCACTCCTTCAGCGCGGCCACGCTCCGGAGCACGACGGAACATTGGTGCGGTCCGCTCCTGGCCAAAGGGGCCACCTGCACGATGGGTTGCGTGGATGAACCCTACATTCAATTCACGCCAAACGTCGAAGCCTTCCTTGCCCGCTGGATATTGAACGGGTTTACGTTTGGGCAGGCCGCCTGGGCTGCGCAGCCCGCGTTGTCCTGGCAAACTACTGTCATTGGCGACCCGCTATACTGTCCGTTTGGAAAATCGCCGGAGCATATCCTTCGTCAATTGACGCGGACGCACAGCCCGAATATTCAATGGTATCACTGGCGTGTCAGCAATTTTGCCCTGGCCAAAGGGGCGCCGTTGTTTCAGGTGGAAAGTTACCTCGAAAGTCAGCCCGTCACCGAGACCAGCGCGGTGCTGACCGAAAAACTGGCGGACTTATGCGATTTGCAGGGTAAACCGGAATCGGCTATCGAATTTTACAGGCGCGCTCTGAAGTTGGATCCGTCGCCTGAGCAAAAAATCCAGATCCGCCTGGCACTCGCCAAAGAGCTTATCGGACAAAATCAAATCGACAAGGCCATCGCCGATTACCGGGCCATCATCGAAGAATCACCCACCTTCCCGGGGGACGGTCCAATTTCCAGTAAAATCGCCGCGTTGGAGCAGAAGATTTCCAGCAAGAAATGACCGAATTTTTCGATACTCACGCGCATCTGGATTATTCCGACTTCGCGCAGGATATAGACGATGTCATCGCCCGGGCGCAATCGGTGGGAATATCAAAGATCATTTCGATTGGCACAAACCTGGAGAGCAGCAGGCGTGCGATCCAATTAACCGAGCGATTTCCGAATGTTTATGCCGTCATCGGCTGGCATCCGGGAGAAGCGTCCAACGCTCCGGATGATTTGCGGCCCGCATTGCGAGAGTTGGCAAGACATCCCAAAGTCACGGCCGTGGGCGAGACCGGACTGGATTATCATCGTCTTCCGGAGGACGTCTCGGCGCATGCGGAGTACAAACGGCGGCAAGCGGCGCTTTTTGAGCAGCACCTGGAAGTGGCGGCGCAGTTCGGGCTGAATTGCGTGATCCATCAGCGGGACGCTTTTGACGACACTCTCGCGCAACTCAAACCGTTCGCCGAACGCGTGCGGGGCGTTTTTCATTGTTTTGGAGAGAGCGTGGAACGGATGAAACAGATCCTGGAAATGGGTTCGCTGGTCAGTTTCACAGGAATCGTCACGTTTAGAAATGGCCATAACGTTCGGGAAACAGTGGCGGCTGCGCCATTCGGCAAATTCATGCTCGAAACGGATTGCCCATATCTGGCGCCTGTGCCGTATCGAGGCAAGCGCTGCGAACCGGCCTACGTGAAAGAGATATCCGAAACCGTGGCGCAGGCGAAAATGTGTTCTCTGGAGGAATTAAGCGCAGCCACGTGTCAAACTGCGAAGGAATTTTTTAGGAAACTTTAAATCGCGCTTATGAATTTGAATGTCGTTTGGCATGCGTTGACCCTGAATACTTGACGCACCACGTACCACTACGAAGTATTTGAGGATGACGATGACAATGATTTTACGCTCCAGGTCCCACCGGAATCGCGAACTTAATCCACCACGAATCTCCGCTATGCTCGACCGTTGCTCCGTCCGGTATTTTGCCATTAACCCTGACATTCGAAGCGGACGGTTGTTTCGCAAACGGCCCCAACCGCACCGGGACCGGTCCGAGTTCGTTGTCGGCCTTGATTTCCAGGTTCATCCGTGACCCGGCGCGTTTGAGTTTGTAGGTCACATGGGCTGCGGTCATTTTCCCCGCGTTCTCGTACAGAAGGGGATAGTCCGTCACAGCGATTTCATTCCAGTGGTAAGGCATTCGCGGATAAAACTGCAAACGTTCGGGGCGTGTGTCATCCACGCCGATGACGAGGCGCAAAGCTTTGACGATCTCGGCTTCCTGCACGCCGTTACCCAGGTCGCCGATGCGATACCAATATTTTCCCGAGGGCGAAATTTGCACGCCTTCGGGAACGATAAAATGGTCGTACTGATTGAAGCGGGGGTCATAAATCTCCCGCGCCGCCCATCCGAGCATCGTTGTAGCGTCGCGCATACGGTCCAGGAGCATCGCCGATTGCGTCACAAAGCCTTGTCCGTAACCCATGGCCTGTCCGTAAAATCCAAAGGGCCGGTATGTGTCAACGAGCCGTTGATAGGATGCTTCGTTGACCGCGCGCCAGCCGTCATGCTCATCCTCCGGAGCCCAACCTTCGTAGTCTGCCAGAAAAATCAAAGGGCCGAGGACCGTGCTTTTATTCGGCCAGCCGGAATGTTCCAGCGTCCACACACGGCCGTATTTCGGGTCGTTAATAGTGTAATGTTCCGTAATCGCGTCGTGCATTTTGTCCGCCCGGGCGAGCCATAGTGCCGCCGAATTTGTTTCGCCAATAGAACCAGCCATTACGGCCAGTCCGCGCAACGCGTACATGCAGATGCTGTCTGGATACACGGAATAGCCATTGCCGCCGGAACTTTCACTGATGGTGTGCAGCAGGCCGTTGGTGGCTTCGGATATTTCGGGATGAGCGAACTGCCACAGTATCCAGTCGCCGAGTCCTTTGACTTCGGTCCAGTGCCCGCGCAGCCATTGGTCGCGATCGGGCAACCGTTGCCACAGTTTAAAGAGAAAGAGCGTGGTGAGGCCGTGGCCGTCGTTCTCATAACTGCCCCGGTTGGGCCTGTCCACGAACATGCTAAAGTGCGGCGGCACGGCCGAGCCGTCGATTTCGAGGCCCGGATCGGTTTCCCACCGGTGGGCAACCTGGAGGGCCCAATCGCCGCAGCGCAAGGCATCGTTTGTGTAACCGAGCATGGTGATTTCCTGGAGGCTGCGCCCCATGTCGCGCGAATAGGCGGTATCGTAATAGCGTCCGAGATTTTTACGAAATGTCCCGATGCCTTTATACCCGCCCCAGGACAAAGCGTCTTTAGTGGACGTATGATACATTCCTTCCTCGTCAATCTTATTGCGAATATCCTGCACGTTGTAATAGAAAGCCTCCGTCAGGACGTCTGCGGAGAAATCTCCTTTGAACGTGACGCGCGCGCCGGTATAGCCGGGAGGGAGACTCGATACCACGGGTCCCTTGAATGTCTTCTCCGTGCTGTAAAGTGCCAGCCGAAGGGCCTGCAACTCGCGGAGCGTTTGTTTGTCATTCTCGTCCGCACGAAGGAGGCTTTTTTCCATTGCAAATTGGACAAAATCCGATGAAAGGTCGCCCGGCGGAAGAGATATGGTGTTTGCGATTGCATTTGTGCCGGAAGTTTCGAGCGTGATTCCCCTGATACCAATTGTTCCTCGTTTTTCCGGCGAGACTTCGACGATGATGCGTTGGAGAGGGACATTTTTGGGCTCGATCACGGCGACATAATTGCCGTCGGCAACAGGCTTTGGCGGATAAAGCCGAATCGCGGAAGTAAACGCATCGCGAAGTTGCGTATCAGTGTCGAATGGCTCGGAGTAATCGTAAAATAGCCGTCCCCACCAAACGCTTTGGCCCAGGATCAGGGGATAAACCTGGGTCGAGCCGTCGGCGTATTCCAGCCGAATTTCGCCGAGTTTATCGCCAACCCAGAATCGTGTGGATTGGTCCAGCGGGTCTGTCCAGGCATCAACCGGAACAGCCGGGCGAATCAATTCAGATGGCGCGCGTTTTGAATGACCGGTGCGTTGTCCCTCGGAGATTTGATCGGTCATTCCCAGCAGGAAAACACGGTTAACCGTGCCGCCCACCGTGACGCTGGCTGATCCTGCCTGTTCCAACGGCAAAGCGCCTTCGATAAAAGGCAGGCCATAATGGGTTTGAATCGCGGGTGGGGCCGCGCTTGAACCGGGCGTTGTCAGGGGCAGGCCCAGATATTTTTCGTCAGCGGCAAAGGCCGTCGCGGCAAGTGAAAGAATTAGAAGCAAAAACGCGGCACGCATGGATCATAAACGCAACCAATCATTTTGAGTCATACCAGTCAGTATTTATGGCGGCGGAACACATAAATCACGGCAAATTTTTCGGGCGAGAAATTTATTTATTTCGGTATGTCCCGGTACTGCGGAACGACGATTAGTTGCGGGATTACACCACCATGAATGATCGCTGCCTTCGCGGATAAGGACGCAACTGTGTGCAGTTAGGTGCCGGATTAGCTCCCGCCTTTTCACACCAGATCTTCGCGGTTGAATTCCAATGCTTCTTTCAGAGCAGAGCGAAGATTTTTCAACAATTCAACGGGGGTTTTACCCTGTGAATTTACGCCGGGGACTTCTTCAATCCAGCCAATCCACCATCGTTCGTCCCGTTTAATGACAGCCGTAAAGTTGCGTTTCATGGTTCCTAGATTAATTAATTACTGGTGAATCTCCAAATTATTAAATGGCGTCTTCGTAAACGAGAAACAGCATCATTTGTTCTTCCATTCCGGCAAAATTTGCGTGATGGGCGGCCAGGCGCCTACGCTGGCGCCATTGGTCAGGGCCACGCTCCACGTGGTGCAAAGATAGCCAATCAGGTTTTTGTTGTGCTGGCGTTGTTCCAGCGAGAATTGGCTGAAGGCTTCGGTCGCTTCCAGCGGGCGAAAGCCCGAGGGCCAAACGCGAAAACCTTTGCCCAGCAAATACGGCACGGACGGATAATTCGTGTGATAGTCGTAGTGCCAGTCGCAAATAATAATATCTTTGGGAATCATATCCGCGGCTGGCCACGTGCCATTCATGGATTCCTCGTACATATGATCGCCCATGGTGTACGCGTTCAGAAGCCGGTCACCCCACATCAACATTTGCATTTTGCGATCGTCCACAATGTGCGCGTGCAATTTATTGACGCATTCGGCGAAGAGTTTCGCAGGGTCCTGGTCGTGACAGAGCGGACAGCTTTTATCGGCAATGATAAACACTTCGTCCATGCCCACGTGAAACATATCGGCCTGAAAAGCGTCGGCAATTTCATCAATCAGGGGGAAAACGATGCGATAAACCTCTGGATTTTGCGGACACCAGCTTCGGCAATAAATGCCTTTGTTATCCAGGAATTTTCCCGGCGTCTCGTCAAGCTGCGGATATTTGGTAAGTAACGGATCAATCGTCCCCGCCCAGGATTGATGACCGAGACAATTGAATTCGGGAATTACCTTAATGCCAAGCTGCCTGGCTGCCGCGGTAAATTCGCGGGCTTTTGCTTTGGTAATGAAGCTGGGGGACCGCAATTCCGGGTGCGATTTGAAGTCGAAATTGTAGTTCACTTCAATGACTATCACGTTGACGCCGGCGGCGGCAAACTGGGAAAGCTCATGCTCGACTACGTCCAATTGTTGATCGTCCCGTACGGGTACATGCACGCCGCGCCAGGTTTCAGTTGCCGGAGCGGTGTGCGATTTGCCTGGCGGAGTGTTGCGACAGCCTGTGGAAATCAGGAGCATCGCGACTGTAAGGAAGAGGAGGAGAGATCGAAATTCCAATTTCCAGGAACCAACATCGGGAGAAACTCCAATGCACGAACATCCAACTTTGAGTGATTGGAGATTGAACATGCTCGGGTGCCTGGTGCTTGGAAGTTTAATAGGCCGGCATTGAAGCATCACGAGAATATTTCTCATACAACTTTTGTGAAATGGCCACGGTGTCGCCCTGCGGTCTGGTTAAATAACGACTGCCTGTCTGCCGCGTCCACGCCACTTCCCAATCCCGGATTTTGGCATTGACCGCCTTTTCATCCAGCGGGGTATTGTTGGCAATTGAATCATTCAATGCATCCAGCCAGATTTGCCAGCGATGATAATAAAAATCTCCGAGCAATCCGTTCCACTGGCGGTTTGCGTAATCGGTGATGTTATCGTAGCGCGTCCAAGTGGTGAGCAATTCGCGGGCATTGCGTTCGCATTGGTCGCGCTCTTCGTGGCTTGCGCCCCAGTTTCGCGCATCGGCAATCCAGATGCCCAGGAGCCATTCGCGGCGCGTGCCGGTCAATTGATCCATGTCCCGGATCAGACCAAGCATTTTATCGCTGGCGGCGCGAAGACTGTTTGTGTCATGCGCGTGAAACGCTGTGATAATTTGCTGATTATAAATGGCGCTCAAATTTGCAAGTACCTGCCGGCCAAGGTCAGAAAGGTCAAAGCGGTAGGCGTCCGATGCTTGCGCCTGCGGCGCCGAGTCCAGCAACAATTTCCACGCTTCAACCAGGCGCACGGGATCGTAGTGCAATTGGGTGATGGGCCGGTTTTGAATGGGCTGCGGCATCGCCTGGGGCAACTTCGGTTGAACGAGTGTTGGGCGCGAGCAAACGGCCGGTTTGACGACGTGGGCAGTGCCTGCGGGCGGTTCGTCGTAGGCCGAATCGAGCAGGATTTTCCAGGCTTGTTCCGCGGCCGGAATTTTTGCGCCGTACCGTCGTTCCGCGTAGAAGTTCACCCACGAGCCCATGTCCGGAACGTTTGCACGCCATGAGTTTTGCCAAAACATTTCCCACAGGGCCGGATTTACGCCGGTGCCTTCCATCAATGCGCCTATGCCGGACATGCGTCCTTTGTTTGGGTCAGTCAGGGCGGCGTCAGGTCCCTGGGCCATCCAGGACAGGCGCCCGCCCATTTTCATGTTGCCGCCGAAGCAGTTAATGACGCACCAAAGCCAGGGCGATCCGTCAAAATTATTCCGCAGCCGCCAGTTCTCTAGATCATCGCAATACAAATCGAGCACCAGAGTTTTATTCCGATCCAACGCCTGGAGCATTACCGGGCGCGGATTGAGCTGCCACGATTGCAGGACCCAGGTCGCGTCGCCCATGGCCTTTTGAATGGCACGCCCGGCGGCCGGGACGTCGATGCCATTGGTTACGCCTCCTTCATGAAAGGGGTCGGCGTCGTAATAGCCGGCGCCGCCAAAAAGCTTTTGCTCGGCGTCGTAATAGGCTGCTGCGACGTTGGAAAACATCGGATCGGTAGCATCCAGAATGTCCGGGCGCTTGAGTTTTACCCAATCACCCTGCAAATGGACGTTTGCGTTTGTATATTTTTCGTGAAAATCCGGGGGCACCATGCCGTAGTAGCCGGGCAGCACTGGTTCAATGCCCAGTTCACGCATCCGGGCGATGATTTTCTTTCCCAACGCGAGACGCCGCGCGACGAGCTGCGGCGAGAGAGGGCCGCCGTAACTTTCCATATTGTCCATTTCCATCCAGGGCAAATGCGCCGGATCCACAACCCATTGGCGAATGGCTTCGTCGGAATAGCCGAACTGCTTGAACGTCTGAATCCAGGCCGATTCCTGCCCTTCGATGACCAGCGCGAGATTCACTCCTTTAAGCGCCAGGAAATCCAGTTCATGTTCAAACTGCGGCCAATCCCACCAAACCATTGTGTAACCGTACGTGCAAAAATTGTAGGCGTAACGCAACCGGTGCGGGCTCACGACATGGATTTTTTTCTGTAACGACGGCAATGGCCGGGGCAACCTGAGTTGGTCGCCGTCGTTCCATGAGATTTCGCAATGGCAGGAGTTTTCCAGATACCAGTTCAGCGCGGACGCAATCGAAACAGCGTTGTTGCCGCGAAGAACGATTTGATCTCCGCGACTTTCGATCTCAAAAACGTCATGGCCATTGTCCGTCGGAATGGATTCGACGACAAAATGCCGCGCCGCGTCCGGCACCACGCGCGAGATCAAAGCTTCAGCAGCGCGGACGGTCGATGAATCGTCTGCGGCCAGGCATACATTGCTAGCAAGAATGATGGCGGTGAGGACGAGAAACCATAAGCGGCGCAAAAACCGTAGCACAGACTTCCAAACCTGCCCGCCGTTGGTGGTCGTGCGACTAGCCGATTTGGAAATCGGCGATACGGCAGGTTTGGAAACCTGCGCTACGATGCTTCGGTTCATGAGTGGCTTTATTTTTTCACCATTTCACGGGCGTCATTCGCGGCTGCTTTGCCGCCTTCAAAATATTCTTCGATTTCCTCAAGCGTTTTGCCCTTCGTTTCCGGCAGGAAGAACGCAGCAGTAATGAAATAAATCACGGTGCTGCCCGCAAAAAAGAAGAACATGCTGGAATAACCATGCTTGCCGACGGTGGGTAGAAAAACGGCGGCGATGGTAGTGGAGACTGTTTGATTGATCAGCAGGGCGATACTCATGCCTCTGGAGCGAATTCGTGTGGGCATGAGTTCCGAAAGGGCAAGCCATACGATGACACCTGGACCGATGGCAAAGAACGCCATGTACACATACATAGCAGTTGCCGTCAGAACACCGTTGCGGGCGCTCGGGACGGGCGCAATGATCGCGTTATCAATTGTCAACGGAGCGACGCGCGCGGTGTCGAGGCTGGCCGACGGATTTTTAAAAAACGAGATGACTTTGTTGGCGGGAATACAACTGTCGCGAGTGATTTCGATCGGTTTGGTGGAAATATCGTCCGAACGCTCTGCCGGAGTCGCGGCGCTGAAAGCGCCGTAGGAATAAATTACAGTCAACGTGAAAGGCGTTGAGGCGTTTAATCCTTGAACCACCGAAGCAGGCAAAAGGTTCGTGGCAGTTTCCTGGTTAAACGTCAGCGTTAGCGTCTGGTTCGTTGTGACCATGGCCTGCAATTTGTCTTTTACGTCCACGCGCGCTCTTTCCGTGTGAAGAAACAGCAATCCCACGCAGGTCATCGAGACCACGATTCCGGCTGTGCCTGCCGAGAGCAAAAATTTCCGGCCTTTGCGGTCTACGAGAAACACTGCGATTGGGGTGAAGCTCCAATTGACGAGGTTAAAAATGACTGAGCCCAGGTGCGCCGTCCGGTCGCCCAATCCGGCCTGGATCAGGATGGTGGCATTATAGCCGATGACGGAGTTGATGCCGGTCGCCTGGTTGCAGGAAAGAATGACGCAGGCCAACAGGAAGGGAATAACGTATTTTCGTCGAAGCAGCGATTCACGGACCTTCTCACCCGTTCCGGCCGCGGCGTGTTGTTCTTCCGCGACGGCTTGTTCCATTTCTTTCAATTCCACTTCCGCCTGGTCGGCGCTGCGCGAGCGCAAGAGCGCGGCGCGAGCGGCGTCAACGTTTCCCCGACGAAACAGCCAGCGAGGCGATTCGGCGACCAAAAAACCACCGATGACAAACAGAATTCCGGGCGGGAGCGAAACCCAAAAAACGCTGCGCCATGCGCTCTCTTTTGCCGCGAACAATTTTTGGGCATCGCCCAGTTTTGCCACGGCATCCACGTGATAGCTGTAGAAGAGGCCTACGAGGGAGGCCGCGAGGATGCCGGTAACGAGCATCCATTGAAAAACACCCGTGCCTTTGCCCCGATTGGATGCGCCCAGACATTCGGCCAGATAGAGGGGGGCCGCCACGCCAATAAGACCACCGCTGAGGCCTTGCAAAATCCTGCCGCAGACCAGCAAATCGTAAGTATGCGCCAGCGCAATCATGGGAACGCTAAAAACGAACAAAAGGCCGCTCAAAGTCATTATCGTTCTGCGTCCCAGGCGATCCGCGAGCCAGCCGGCGAACAATGTTGAAATCACTGTTCCGAGCAAAACCGCGGCAACGATGAAAGAGCTTTGTTGAGCGTTGAGAAGGCCGCCGCCGGGCAGGGTAAAAGTCGCTTCCAAATAAGGCAAAACGCCCGAGATGATGCCGACGTCAATTCCGTACAGGAGCCCTCCCAATCCGGCGACCAAGAGGAGAAAACGGTTGTAGCCGGTTTTGTTTGTTTCGATGGAATTTGCGCTGCTATTCATTTTTAAAGGCCGTAGCCGCTGAGGTGGATTTCCCGTGCACACAAAAATCAAGGCGAATAGGGGCAAACAGTCAATATGATTTTTGATATTTGATGGATCTGCGGCAGGAGCCGACGTGAGGAAGCTCTGATTTTATTCGAATTATTTCCGATGGTTGGACAAGTTGGGGCCGGCATCTGAGGCCGGTTGACTAAGCCGCAAATTAGTCAGAGCCTCCTGACGTCGGCTCCTACGGGAGAGAAGGTCTATGGCTGCCAGACGACCCGCCAAAACTGCTGCGCGCTGGAGGCCGTGTTTGTCACGGCTGAGGGGAGGCTGCTCGACCTGTTGGTCGAAACAGAAATCCAATTTATCAAATTGGAGGACGCCTGGAGCACGTACGGAACGTTGGCCTGGCCTTGAAACTGAAGTACAAATTTTGCCGGGGAAATGAATGAGGAATGCAGCTTTACCGGCGCGGGCGCGAAAGTGAATAGAGTAAGGGTACCTGCCGGGAACGAATAAGCGAAATTCGTCGTGGCGTTGGGGAAGTTGGTTTCTGTGATGTCCCGGAGTGCCGCGGGCGCGTTTGTGCGGGTGGCTTCGTCCTGTGCGATGCCATAGGATTGAACGGTCGCGGTCGACGCGGGCAAATAATTCGTCAGCACGATTTGCGCGTTAAAATTCGTGGTGACGTCTTTATTGATGACCAGCAGGGTCAGCGCACCGTTGGTTCGTTGCGCGGCATAATCCGAGAGCAGCTGATAATCGCTTGATGTGTTCAGCACTGAATCGCCGGCGCGAACGAAATATTGCATCAATTTTTCGGCGTAAAACACTGGATAATTCGTAGTGCCCCAGGTGATTCCCTCGTCGCCAAAGGGGCGCCAGCCATAGAGGGTGGAGTCAAAATCGCCGCCTGTGCTGGGCCCATTCCGCAGGTCCCACCAGATGTAGGAATTAAATTCAGTGCGCATGAGCTGGCCCAGGCTGTCCGCCAGGTAAAGCCCGTTAACAACGCTCGTGATTTGACGGCCTTCCGAGCCGGCGTCGCTGTTATTTTCCGTCACGCAAAGTTCGATGTTGGAGCCGGTGGGCCCGCCAAGATAGTCGGTCAATTGCATCCGCATATTTTGCGCGGCGCTCGCCCAATCGGACAGAGCACTGGGACAATAATCGTCCGCGACTTGCAACAGCAGCGGGTCGCTGTCTGTGGAACTGGTGCCGCCCGACGTGTATTCCGGATAATCGTGGTAGATGAGATAATCCGGATAGATTCCCATGCTCTTCAACCTGGAGAGCATCACGGGCGTCCAGCCGTAATGGGCTACGCCGGTGACGGGATTGATTGCCGAATGCAACGTGTCATTCACGTAGCTGTCTTCGCCAGCCACGGCCACGACGCCAATTTTGATGGTTGGGTCCTGCGCTTTCATCAATTGGATATAGCCTGCGGCGCGTGTGGCGTAAGTATAAGGATCGTTGGCCGGCGTATTTGAATCCACTTCCCAAGTGCCGTAGACTTCATTGCCGATTTCCCAATATTTAAAATTGCAGTGATTCGTGAGATTGGCCGAGGCGACCCACGCGGCGGCTTCATTGGACGTGCCGGTGCCATAATTCACGGTGATGAAAGCCTGTGCGCCGATATTGGTGGCGATGTGAATAAAATTTGCGAACGAGGTGCCCCAAACAAAGCCGTCGCCGTTATTGGAAGTTGTCATCCAATTGAATGAGTCCGAAAGCGAGCCGCCCGGGAAACGCAGGGTGGTACAGCCGCAGGTTTTGAGCAGGTTGGATGTTGTGGGAGTGTCAAAAGTGGAGTCCCACACCGCTGAATTCAGTCCGAACCAACGGGTATCGGCTTTTCGAATGACGTTCGCGGCGTTGACATTCAGGTGAACTGTGGCCGGTGCCGGACTGGCGAGTAATTGCATTCCGCACACGTAAAAAACGGGTTGCGGGTTATTATTCGCGCCTTGAATCCAAAAACCGCTGCAATTGGTGGCGTTTGGTATGCCCAGGGTTGAGAGGGGAATAGTGAAGTGCTGCCACACATTCGCTGGTAGCGTTCCCAGATCATCCGACACCGGCGGATTGCCGTCCAGAGGACCACCCACTCGCACTGCCTGGCCGCCGGTGGGGCCGCCGTTGATCCAGAAATCCAGTGCGTGGTACGGGGCGGTGGGGAAATCGGCGTGACCAAAATAAACGGCTTGATAATTGGTCCGGTTGATCACGCTTACACAATTGCTGCCGCTGTACGTCGCCGAAAAATTTACCGCCGCCCAACTGTAGCTTTGAAAGCCATTGACCAGGTAACCTTTATAGATAGGCAGGTTGGCCTGGGCTGGCGCGTCAGCGCAAAAAAGCAGCGGCAGCAGGAACAATAACGATCGAAAGGGAAGGCGTGGAAAATGCATAAACCAGACGAATATAGCTCATATCCGAAATATGGCGAAGTCATCAATTTAGAGGACAGGCTTATCTGAGATTCGCGCGCCGGTGACTGTTTTGCCGTTCCAGTTGACCATGAGGCGTGTCGCCTTCTCGTTCCGGAGACGGCCAAAGGTCAATTGTATTTTCTCGTCCGTTATTTCGGGGTCTACTACAAAGCTGTCGCTTTTCACCGGGAGGAAATCGCCGGCGTTGTAGCCGGACGGGAATTCGCGCAAGCCCTGAACGGAGGCGACGAGGTGGTCACCCAGGATTTTATCCGTCACGCATGAAACACTGAGGGTTGGGCCAAGGTGAAGCAATCCAAAAAGGAGCGACTTCCGATATTGTCCCGCGTACCTGGCGAATATTTTCGGATCAACCTGGGCAAAAATCGGTGCGGCGGGGAAATTTGTGACCGTATTGATTTCAAGGGAACTGAACTGGAGGGGATAGTGTCCCCAATCATCCTGCGATTCGATGTGCATCGGAATTAAAAAACCGTCAAACGCTTGATAATGGCCATAGCTGCCTTTTAGCCAGCTCATTTGTCCCAGTGATACGTCATGTGAGAATGTTCCGACTAATAGGAAGGTCGTCGTGTCATAGTATTCATGTTCTTCGTGATGCGATGGGGTGACGATCTTTAAATCGTAACATAATTTTCCGGCAAATTTAACTTCGCCAATGCACTCTTTCGACACGTCATTGCTGCCAGAGTCATCGCACCAGCCAAAGAAATTAGCATCGTCCTTCCGCAGTTCATACTCCTGGCCCCGAAGAATATGGCACGCCCGGTCTGTATCCGTGTTCCAGCCGATATGACCATCGAATCCTTCGACGTATTGACCCAGGTTCGGACCCGTCGAAGCAACAATATCCGTGGCAGTCCGAAACCGGTTAGGCCGGATCGCAACATACTCGATGGACAATGCGGCGTAGGATGGCGCATCAACCAACTGAACCGTTCCTTTCGCGCGGATGGAATGGATTTTTGCGGCGGCGTCCGGGCCGCCGCGAGCGGCCAGGGCGCGCTGGAGAACTTCCGCGGCCGAGCGAGTTGAGCGAGCGATCACCGGCGGCGGGGACAATGGCTCCGGTTTTGGCTCGCCAAGCCATTGATCCAAATCCAGTTCGTGCCGGCCCTTTTTTAATTCATCCGCCAGATGAAGGGTTTTGGGCTGTTCGAAGCGCCGCCGCAGGAAGACTTGGACGTCGCCGTGTGTCAGGTCACAGAGCAGCGAATAGCGGGTGAATCCGTCTGAAGTCGTCTCAAGAACTTGCCTGGAGGTTTGCATCGAGGGCCCGGCGGCCCCTTCGAAAATCTTCGAGTCGGCCATGTAGCGAGGACAGGGATAGTTCCCCGCTTTAGGATCGCTCAGGAGGAAATTGGTCATTAACTGGTAGCGGCCCGTCTTGCGGGTCATCTTGAGCTTGCCCTCATACCATTCAAGCACGACCGAATCGCCCGAGCGATCGGCAACCAGAATATGTTCTGGCGTATTAAACGTGTAATAGCCCTTTGAGTGAACGGAATCCGCGTCGAGGCAGGGGGTGGGTTGTTTTTTGCACCAGCTGATGGCCTCATTCACTGATGCGCAGTTGCCCAGCAGACCGTTGAGAAACGTTTGAAGGTCCGCCGGTTGGCGTGATGATATTGTTACGTGGGGAGTGGGCACATCGGCTACCGCGACGAACAGCCCCTGGTCGTTCATTCCATCGGCCCAGGGAGAGCCAAAGCGGCCGCCGGAAATCCACCCGTGTGCCTTGGCAGAGGCAGGCACCAACAGTAACCCCAAATTGGGATCGTCAGGAATATCAAAACTGCGACCGGCAAAAACGGTATCGCCCTGGCTATCGCAAAATACGGTGCAGGCGCGGGACGCGATGGTGGAAAGGAGCAACGCCACGCACGACAGGATGGAAATCGCAGCCGGCGAAAGGGCGGTTTTTACCGTTAGTTTCATGGGTCCTTTTTTCTTTTAGCTATTAATACGGAAACGGCTGCAAAAGGTTGCAAGAATGATTGTACATTTCCGATCGTGCCGTCTGTCAAGCGGTTTAGGCATGTTCGGCAAGAAAGTGGGCGGTTCTGGATATGGCAATTAATCATGACTTGAAGTGTGACCGTGATTAAATCATTGTTGCCTCATTTTAATGAATCCTCGGCTATTAAATTTGATCCTTTTTGGGATGTTGGTCGTAACGTGCGTATCCTGTACGGAATCGCAGATCTACACAATCAGAGGCAATAATAGAGAGCGTACGGGCGATTATGCGGGAGCGGTGACGAATTATGAAATGGCAATCGAGACGGCTGGCGTTTTCGATGACAAATTGAAAGTTCAGCAAATGCAAGTCGAGATTGCCCGGCTTGATCTCGCGCTCGAGGATTATGCTGGAGCTATCTCATTTCTAAATGAATATATCCGGGAAAATCCACGGTTTGACAAAGGTCTCATTAAGAGAGGCGCCGCGGAAATCTATAGCGATTTGGGAATTGCAAAATTTGGAACGCAGGATTATGCCGGAGCAATGGCTGATTTTGACAAAGCCATCCAGTTGTCTCGGAAATATTCGGACGCTTATTATGAGCGCGCCTGCGCCAAATGGAAGTTGCGGGACTTTAGTGGAGCTGCTGCCGACTTCGACGCCGGACTTGCTGTGCACCGGGTTAATGCCAGGGCTTATGACATTCGCGCTGGAGCCAAGTATATTTGCGGGGATTTAGATGGGGCCAAGGCTGATTGTTCACGAGCTATCGAGTTGAGCACGAACTTTGCGTTCTCTTATTTTGAGCGAGGTTGGTTCGAGTCCTTCCAGAAGAAATATCCAGTGGCAATTACGGACTATTCGAGGGCTATTCAACTAAAACCGCATAACCCGGATGCATTTAACGACCGCGCGATGGCTGAAAAAGGACTTGGTGATTTCCAGGCCGCCTTAAAAGATCTTTCGCGGGCAATCGCGCTCAATCCGGACGAAGCTCTTTTTTACCGCAACCGAGGTGAGATCGAATATTCGCTTAAGGAATATCCGGCGGCGATTGCGGAATTTGATAAGGCCATTCGATTGGACACCAACAACGTCGATGAATATTCCGACAGAGCCAGGGTGGAAAATCGTCAATTCGACTATCAAAAGGCCACCGCCGATTACGATAAAATCATTAGCCTGTCACCGACAAATGCAATTGCCTATGCGCGCCGCGCCAAAGTTATGATCGCGTTGGGCAGGCCGGCCGACGCTGCGACGAACCTGAATCATGCGATTCAATTATCGCCCGCTTCTTCGAGTGTTTATTTTGAATGTGGCTGGGCCTGGAGGTACATGGATGATTGCAAAAACGCATTCGCGGATTTTGATCATTCTATCCAGTTCGCTGCGACCAATTCCGGTGCATACATAGGGTTAGGTCTTCTGCAGGAGGATACACAGCAACCTCAAGCAGCGTTGAGAAACTTCGAAATGGCTGAACAACTCGATCCTGCTGACCCTTATATTTGGTATCGTGTCTACCTTGTTCGGGCCCAATTGGGTCAAGGAAACGACGCGAAACGCGAATTGGAAAATCGCCTATTAACTCTCCCGCTCCAAAAAACCAATGACTGGTCGGCTAAAGTGGGTGGTTTTCTAATAGGGAGGATATCGGAAAATGGGCTGCTCAAGGAAGCCATGGGTTCAACAGTTAGCACGCTCGTGCAGGAAGAACAACTTTGCGAGGCCAATTATTATGCGGGCATGCTGCGTTTCCTGGCCGGTGACCGGACTGCAGCGGTAAAACTCTTTCAACGTTGTCTGGACACAAAAGAAATGGATTTCGCGGAATATTCCAGTGCCCGCACCAGGCTGAATGCCATGCAAGCAGACGATCGAGCTCCAGGTGCGAGACGCCCAGGTCGTTGACCGGGAAGGGTTGTAAAAAACTAATACTCAGTCCAACTTTTCCTTTACTTCCCGTCATCCCGGCGAGAGTCTGCAACCGATTCGCAGTCCCAAAATGAAAATGTCGCGCGTATACATTTGGGTTTTCGTCGTGGTCGTGTGTATTTCCTGCCTTCGCGCCGCGTCGCGTACGTTCCCGGAGGTGGGCGATCTGCCGGTCCAAACAAATATGCCGGACGTGATGATTATGGATGACGGTACACGGGTCGCTACATTGGCGCAGTGGCGGGCGCGTCGGGAGGAAGTGAAGGAAATATTGGAACATTATGAGTTGGGCCATCCACCGCCTCCTCCCGGCAATGTAAGGGGAAAGGTCGTTCAAACGCATGACTATTTCAACGGCACAGTGAAGTATCGATTGGTGCGTCTCAGCTTTGGCCCACATCGTAAATTGGGAATGGACATTGCCATTTTTACGCCCGCCGGCGGCGCCCCGTTTCCCACGATCATCAATCCTTCATTCTTCATGACGCCCGGAGTGAATTTCACGAACGCTCCGACCGACCGCATCGATACAGCTGCGGCCACGGTCGCACATCGTCCAGCACATTTGTTCACGACACCCGTGGACCCGGAGCGGGCTGCGCTGGCCTATTCGAACCAGCTTTCGCGCAGGTATGCGGTTATCACTTATCGCTATACCCAATGCGGGGAGGATAATCCGAATTTTCGCACCAATTCATTCTATCCGGCGTATCCCGGCTATGACTGGGGAGAATTGATGGGCTGGGCGTGGGGGCTTTCGCGCGTGGTGGATTATGTGGAAACGCAAAAATTTGCCGACAAAGGAAAAATCATCGTGCTGGGTCATTCACGCCTGGGCAAGCTGGCCATGATCGCAACGGCATTTGACGAACGGATTTCGCTTGGCGCGCCGGCGGGATCCAGCGGCGCGGGCACCGGGGCCTATCGTTTTTGCGGACCTGGCCGCGGCGGCAAGGAAGGCATCGAGGACATGACGCGAAAATTTGGTTATTATTTTGTACCGCAGCTCAAAGAGTTCACGGGGCAAATGTACAAGCTGCCGTTTGACGCGTACTGGTACGTGGCGCTCACCGCGCCACGCGCATGGATCTCAATTGAAGGTACAGACGACCAGAATTGCGTGCCTAACGCCGTAAAACAAACTGTCCTGGCAGCTCAACCGATTTATTTGTTCCTTGGTGTGAGTCCGGACCGTGTGGGCGTCAATTACGAAAAACATCGGCATATGTTGACCCCTGCTGATTGGGGTGCGGCATTGGATTTTGCCGACCAACAGTTGCGCGGGATCAACCACCACCGCGAGTTTGATGAATTTCCTGCTGAGGATGAAACCAACAGCGTGGCAAAATGAATATATTGTTTTTATTCAAAAGCTGTTCAAGCAACCGCAAGATCGTGGAGTGGGGTGGCAACCCCGAAAGCTGCCGGAGAAGAACGCTTTCGATGCACTTGCGCCACTCGAAACGCGGGTCTCACTCGGTGCAAAAGCGGTGTCACAGCCACCGCACTCCAGGACGCAAGCGCGGATTCAGTGGTCTATTAATTCTGTTGCTCGCGCTTACGATTGCCGGATGTAAAAGCGAAAGCGGGCCAGCTGCGCCAAAGCGCTCGGTCTTTAACGTCCGCGATTTTGGTGCGACTGGCGACGGTACGAACAAGGACACAGTGGCTTTTCAAAAAGCATTCGATACGTGTGCGTCCGGTGGCGGAGGAGAAGTTCTCGTTCCCCCGGGGAATTATCTCATCGGCAGCGTGCAGATGGGCAGCCATACGATCCTAATGCTTCAGGAGGGCAGCGTGGTCACAGGCAGCGCTGACATGGATGACTATCCGATGACCGATGTGCGCTGGGAAGGGCGTTGGGAGCCGGGACATCGTGGGCTTATTTATGCCACGAACGCGGATGATGTCACAATCGCCGGCCCGGGGTTGATTGCGGGAAATGCCAAAGTGGCGGCGCCGCAAAACCCGCGCGGAGCCGTTGTCATTGAGTTCGTTTCATGCCGGGGCGTCAAGTGGGACGGCTTTTCTATCACGCAAGGTGGCAATTGGGCCACGCATCCGGTTTATTGCCGCGATGTTGTCATTCGCAACCTGACGATCACTGGCAGGCGCGATGGCATCGATGTCGATTCCTGCAAGAATGTCCTGATCGCCGATTGCAACATCAACACCAGCGACGATTCTATCAGTCTCAAATCCGGCCGCGGCGCGCAGGCTGTGGCCATTGGCCGGCCTACCGAAGACGTTGTGATTAGCGGTTGCACCCTTGTGGACCATCACTTCGCGTGCATCGGCATTGGCAGCGAGACTTCCGGCGGCATTCGTAATGTGCGCATTGTCCATTGCCGGTTTACCGCGCGTTCATGTGGGATTTATATCAAGACACGAATCGGCCGTGGCGGCATCATTGAGAATATTTCCGGCGACCACCTGGACGTCCTGGGCGGAGGCTTTTTGCGCGTTAACCTGGCGGGCGCAGGAAATTCCAACACGGCGGATGACCCGGTCCCCGGGTTGGCGGGTTATCCGCAGGGAAAGAATTTCGATTTTTCAAACGTGCGCCTAACAAATTGCACAACCCTGGCCGATGTGCGCAATATCACGGCGGAACGGCCATTGGATGGTTTCATGCTCTCCAATGTCACGGGCACATGCGCGAAAGGCATATCGCTGGCAAATGTCACGGATGCGAAGCTTGCAAATATTAATGTGACAGGCTACGCGGGGGAGTTAGTGACGGAAACGAATGTGCAGCATGCCCCATAGTGAATGATGCCAATTCTATGCTTGCCGCATCAGTTGAATGTGGCGTGTTTGAATGATTGGCGGGAAATAAATCCGGGGCTTAATCCAGTACAGCCTTGTTGGCTTTTAGATATTTTTCGATGGTGGCGATGCTTTTGACCGAGTTGGAAACGCGGATGGCGTCAGGCTTGCCCAGCTTATAATGCACCAGCAGTTTGCCCACCGTTGTCACCCGGAGAATCGCCTCTGGCATGCGCCAGACTTGTCCGTTAGCCAGAGGTTGTAATTGAGGGCGGCGTACGTACGTTTTCTTCCTCATGCCAAAGTTTATACTGAATGGTCTAATAAACCTAATAAAATCGCTTGGGGTTTACCGGCCCGAGGGGCGACCGAAAACCGCCCTATGTCCGCTGTTTAGGTAAGGGTTGTGGAAACGCGTTTTCGCAGATCTTTCGCCCCGTCCGGGGGCTCAATGAAATTGTTTTTGGCGTTTCCCACAGTTGTCACTGTGGGCTATTGTCGCGCGCTGTTCCGCAGCTGGAATTCAGGTGGCTCAATGTCCCTTGACAGGATTTTCAAAGCTGTTTTTGTACAGTCATGGTGACAGAAGGGGTTAATCAAACCCAACCCACAAAGGCCTCCCGTGCCTTTGGCTATTTTGCTTTATCATATTGTTCGCTCGTGGTGACCGTCGGCACGTTTACACTGTTTTTGTTGCTTGGACATCTTAGTGACATGCACCATCCGATTTTACTATTTACCTCGGCAAGCGGTGTATATTTCAGTAGCGCCATTTTGGGGGTGCTCGGCTTGCCCGGATTCTGGAGGATTCCGGGGCGCGAACTTTTTTGGTATTTGATGATTGGTATCGTTTTGAATGTTATATTTGGTTTTTTGGCACTGGGACTTTGCATTCTTTGTTTTATGCCCGCATTCACTACATGTTGAAGCCGAAAGGACGATGATGACCACCAATGAGACCTCATTTGAAGACATTTTGCCGGCGTCCCGCGGCTATTGGTTAAGTGCGATTCAACTCAATATGGCGAATCCAGGACTCGCGGTTTTTAAGGCCAAGCTGAACGGCCCGGAAGGCGCGCCGGTGTGGGCCCGCGCATGGCTCTCTACCGAAGCCGGTACTTTGGCGGAGGCGGCTTCGCCGCAACTGAAGGCGGGCGATGAAGTGACGCTGGAGGCGACGCTACGCGGATCCGTTTCGCCAGAATTTGCATACATGCGAATTGAGTCTGCGCCATTGCAGACCGAGCATGTAGTTGTCCGACGGCTCTGAATGGTCCGGCCTTGCGGGATCGTCCGTAGACGCAGTGTACTAGATCACATGACAAACCCGGGCTATTCCAAAATTCCACGAGCAGCGCTTTTTACGCTCGTGCCTGCGGCATATTTGAGCATGAGATTGTGGCGGCCCGGATATTATTATTCGCATTTTGGGCGCGAGGGCATTTCGTATTTCTGTGACGGCTTGATAGCAGTGGTCTTTTTAGCCAGCGTGTTGTCCTGGAGGAAATATCGAATCGTGGCTGGATTAGGATTGTTCGTTTGTTTTCTTTGGCTTTTTACGATTTTACTCCCGGTGGCGTGAACCACAAAAACGCCAAGTGAGGGCACACCGCCTGCACGGCGGATGGATTGTTGTAAGCCGTGCCTCGACGATAGCCGAATCCCAATAATCCACTCATCCGTCTGCCGCGGTGCAAACCGCCGCAATCGGTCTTGCCCCTTGCCGAACGGCATCTATACTGGCCGTCTATTTTTATGAATCAAACGCCTATTAGAGTCGCAGTCACCGGCGCCGCCGGGCAAATCGGATATTCATTGGTCTTTCGCATCGCTTCAGGCGGGATGTTCGGGCCGCAGCAGCCTGTGATATTGCATCTCATCGAAATCGAGCCGGCTTTGCCCGCGCTGGGCGGGGTGGTAATGGAGCTCGATGATTGCGCTTTTCCGTTGCTCAAAGGCATCGTCCCGACGGCGAACCTGGATGAAGGTTTTCGTGGCGTGAACTGGGCGTTGCTCGTGGGCAGCGTGCCGCGCAAGGCGGGAATGGAGCGCAAAGACTTGCTGGGCATTAATGGCAAGATTTTTATCGGCCAGGGCCAGGCCATCCAACGCAATGCCGCCAGCGACGTTCGCATTCACGTGGTGGGCAATCCCTGCAATACCAACTGTCTGATTGCCATGAACAACGCTCCGGACGTGCCGCGCGACCGGTTTTTCGCGATGACGCGCCTGGACGAAAATCGGGCAAAGGCACAGCTCGCCAGAAAAGCGGGCGTGGATGTAACCGAAGTCAGCAATATGGCCATTTGGGGCAACCATTCAGCGACGCAGTATCCGGATTTTACGAATGCCAAAATCAACGGCAAGCCGGCGGCGGAAGTCATCAAGGACGAGGCATGGTTGAAAGGCGAATTTATTTCGACAGTGCAACAACGCGGTGCGGCAATCATCAAGGCGCGCGGCGCATCGAGCGCGGCCAGCGCGGCCAATGGCGTTGTGGACAGTGTTCGTTCCATCGTCGAGCCTACGGCTCCGGGCAACTGGCACAGTGTCTGCCTGTGCTCCGATGGCAGCTACGGAATCGAGAAAGGTTTGATTAGCTCGTTCCCCGTGCGCAGCGACGGTAAAAAATTGGAGATTGTTCAGGGTGTTCCGGTTGCCGAGTTCAGCCGTTCGAGGATCGATGCGACGGTGAATGAATTGAAGGAAGAACGCTCGTTGGTGATGGACTTGTTGCCGAAGTGATGGCGTCGGCTGGAGTGTTTTTGGAGTGCGACTGTGTCCTGCTCGGAGCAGGACAGTCGAAGCTGCGAGCAACACTCTACTTGCCTCCTAATTCTACCAGACGTGCTGCGGCTGGCTTCCAGCACAGCCGCGCTCCGGAAATGGTTCGTGAGCCTTTTTCCGGTTTTCGCATGCATTGAGACGATGAACTGATATTACCTTTCGTCGTCATAAGAATCGGACGATAATTCCCGCTCTTGTCACGGGAGAGGGCAGGGGTGAGGGAGAGTATTTCGGACGCAGATATCCGAGCCACGGTTCACGGGGCGAGAGCATTGTTCGAACGAGAAAGCCCACAGTACAACCATGAACCTTGCAGCAAGATGCCTGCGCCACTGGGTTGTAACCGGGTTTTCAATTTCATCTATCAGGCGTGTTGTGTAATGGCCACACTACCGCTCAGTGGATGAGACTTAATGGCACAACGTTTGCTTCTCTTGCCTCTGTCGTCAAAATATTTTAGAAATCCCGTCGGCATAAAATCAAAATCGGAATGGCCATGGCAAATAAACTATATCGCTCGATTACCGTCTTTTCGACGGCTTTGTTGATCCTGCTGACTTCATCGGCACGATGTTATTCGCAATGGGCATATCCTTACGTACCTATCTTTCAATATGAGGTTTTTTACAACTTGAATCTGGAAGTGAATTCGGCATCCGTGCTTGAATTTAATGCACCGGTTTTCTGCAATGCTTCAATATGGGCTGGATCGCCTAATGTGACCTTCCTGTCACCGGTTGAAGCTGTGGGGACGGTGACTGCCAGTGATAGCGATCCATTTACAGATTATGATAGTGCTGGCGCGTCGACGTTTCGGCCCGGCACGGGGCCGTTTGCGGGCGTGATTCCGGTCACGTTTCCGGCTGGTGGTGTGAGTATTACGAACGCAGAGGCCGTGCTCCAGTGGCCGCCGCCGACCTGTGCGCTGGGCAGCTCCGCGGCTTATACTCCGGAGGGCGCCAATTACGTGGCGAATTTTGCCGACTTGATTATCTCAAACTCAGTAAGCGGGACAAATGGGACCGGTGGGGTTTCGAAAGGAACAAATTTCTTCGTTTATTATCAGGACGTGATGCAGCCGCGTAATAGCAACTCGAAAAATTGGAGTTCATCGATTATCTGGGTGACAAACGATTATTACATTGTCTCAAACGTGACGATGCACGTGTTGATTGCTGCGACCAACTATGTGCCTGCATCCAGTTGGACAAGTTCAGGGAACACATATCAGGTTTGGTATGCGGGCTATTCGTTTCTGACAAACGTCCTGTTTTACGATTGGCGCGAAGGGTGGAACGGAGGAAATGGGTATGCGGGCAAAGGAAAATCTGTTCGTGCGGTTCAATTTGATATATCGAAATTTGGTATCTGGCAGACTAATACAGCCGTTAATGGGGGCGGTTATTTGAATTCTCTTTGCAATTCTGACAAAAACCATCCCATTGGCACGGTGTACATTTGGAACGGCGTTCCATTGTCCACGACTCAATTGCCGGCGGTGCGTATTATCCATGGCAGCCAGCTCCCTGATAGTTACGGCTTGAGCGTTGCAACGCCGATGCCTCTTTACGTGCTGGGCGATTTCAATGTGACTGACGGAAGCGGCGAATCCGATTCTGGTACTATGAGTACCGCGCACTCCCGGCCGGCATCGCTGCTGGCCGACGCCATCACCGTTCTTTCCAGTTCGTGGAACGATAGTGTGGTGGCAAAACTCCCGGCATCGGGTCCGGAGACGACGATTCACGCGGCTTGCTTTGAAGGAACTGTTCCATCGGACCCCAACCTTCCATCCGGCGCCGACAATTCCAATTACAGCGGCGGGGTTGAGAATTTTCTGCGATTGCTTCAGAGTTGGGGCAATCTTTACTACAGCGGATCCATCGCCGTTATGTTTCCCAGCCAATACGCGACAAATCGGTGGCGGCAGACCGGCAATTATTATGATGCCCCAATCCGAGAATGGTCTTTCGATACAAATTTTGTAAGTCTAAGCAAGCTGCCGCCATGTACTCCGCTTGTTATGAATTCCAATACCGCGCCATCTCTTACTGCCCAGCCGTCGAATGAGGCAGTTTTGGCAGGGCAGATGACCAATTTTGCCGCAAGCGCCTCGGGTGTTCCTTCTGTCAGTTATCAATGGATCTTTGACGGGACAAATATCATCGGCGCAACCAACGATGTGCTTTCGCTTGCAGATATCAATTTAACCGACGGTGGCTACTATGCCGTCCAAGTCAGCAACGTCCTGGGTACTGTAATGAGCTCGAATGTCCTTCTCTCCGTTTACACTTCCGCGGCGCCAGTGCTCAGTGTGTTCTCTCATTCACCGGGACAGGGCGGTTTCTCCGTTTCTGGCGTTCCTGGATTCACCTACACCGTCGAGACTTCCACGAATTTGATCGATTGGACGCCATTGATGACAAACCATTCGCCGTTCATTTGTACCGATACAAATGCCAACCTGGCCCAACGGTTTTTTCGCGGTTTTTACGTTCCATAAAGTGCAATGTTGTTGCAGGGCAACGAGTCTTTGTGGCACACGGCATGCTGTTTTTGCCCTGTTGCGAGTATTGCGGCAATCCCCAAAGGATTGCGCTCGTACAACCCGGCGTTGCCAAAAAAAGCTGCGCCGGGTAATTGAATTATGAAAATAAACGCCTTTTTGGTTGCTGCCGTCACCTGTGTCCTCGCCACCGGTGTGATTGCTCAATCGTTGCCAATCATCAATGCAAATTACCCGGGCATTTATTGCCGTTTCAGTCCCAGTTGCCAGGTTTCGGCCAACGGGCAATCGGAATCCTTCACGCCGACCAACGTGGCCGCTACGGTCGTTTTGATGTCGCGCAGTTTTCCGGGGACTTCGCAAGACACCAGCGGTCAATATGGCTACGAGTATCAGGTCACGATCAATAATAATGGAGTGACCACGGATACAAACATTGTGACGGTGAATTCATTGGTCCTGCAGTTTGGCCAGCCGAGTTATTTTTCGTTTTCCGAGCGCGCGAGCAATCAGGTCTGGCAAGTCATCGCCGGTGGCCCGGCTGGCCTCGGCCTCGGTTCCGCGTCCTCCGACGGCACAAATATCACCGTTTCCTTTAGCCCACCGCTCACGCTGGAAACGCAGTCCGACCAAACCACGAATACGCTTGTATTTGGGATGATGATCGGAAGCGCGCCGGAAACGACCACAGCGATACTTACGGGTACGGCGCAGGACCCTGTGAATGGGACCGTGCCGTTTACGGCGAAGTTGAAGGCGCAAACGCCGTGACTTTTTAGTCTCCAGTCCACAGTTCCGAGTCCACAGTCATTGCTATTGTTCGACCCGAGACTCCGGACTGTGGACTGGAGACTCAGGACTTCGAGACTGGCAATTTCCCCTTTTCCTTTTTACTTTAACCGGATGGCTTTTGATTCATTCCGCGAATTTGTCAGTGCGCTTGAGCGCGCGGGCGAATTGAAAAAGATTTCGCAGCCGGTCGCCACTGAATTGGAAATTACGGAGATCGCCAATCGCGAGATGAAATCGCCGGGCGGCGGCAAGGCGCTGCTGTTCGAAAGGCCGACCGTAAACGGAGAGGTCTCGCCATTTCCTCTGGCAACCAACACGATGGGTTCGTGGCGCCGCATGGCCATGAGCATGGGCGCAGAATCCGTGGAAGCCGTCGCCGCCGAACTGGGTTCGCTCATGAAAGCCAAACCGCCCACGGGTTTTCGCGAAGCCATCAAGCTCTTGGGCACCGCATTTGATTTGCGCCATGCAAAACCAAAAATCGTCAGCAGCGGCCCGTGCAAGGACGTCATCCACAGATTTGACGCACCTCCAAGCCGCAAAGAACCATGGCCGGCTGCCCCGAACGTTGAAGCGTTGAAGCGTTTAAGTGTTGAAGCGGCGCAGCGCCAGAGCCCACGTCAGCCTACGCTCCTGAATATCCCCATTCAACAATGCTGGCCATTAGACGGCGGCCGGTTCATCACGCTGCCTTGCGTCGTCACGAAGGACCCCGATACCGGCGAACGAAATGTAGGGATGTATCGGATTCAGATTTACGATGACCGGACGACGGGGATGCATTGGCAGTTGCAGAAAGTGGGCGCACGGCATGGACGCCGTTATTACGAGACGGGCACGCGGATGCCGGTGAGCATATTCATTGGCGGCGATCCGGTTTTTGCCTTTTGCGCCACAGCGCCGTTGCCGGATGGCCTGGACGAATTTCTGCTTGCGGGTTATTTGCGCAAAAAATCGATTTCGCTCGTCAAATGCGAGACCAACGATTTGGAAGTCCCCGCCAACGCCGATTTCGTGATTGAAGGCTACGTGGACCCGACCGAGCCGTTGCGGGAAGAAGGGCCGTTTGGCGATCACACGGGATATTACACCTTGCCCGAGCCATATCCGGTTTTTCATGTGACAGCGATCACGCATCGTTCGGACGCGGTTTATCCGGCCACTATTGTGGGCATTCCGCCGATGGAAGATTTTTATATCGGCAGCGCGAGCGTAAAATTGTTTCTGCCGATATTTAAAATGAATTTTCCGGAGATTGTGGACATAGCGCTGCCGGCGGAAGGCGTGTTTCACAACCTCGTGTTTGTCAGCATCAAAAAGACCTACCCCATGCAGGCGTATAAAATCATGCACGGCCTCTGGGGCATGGGCCAAATGATGTTCACCAAATATATCGTGATCGTGGACGCCGAGGTGAATGTGCATAACACCAGCGAGGTGTTATTCCACCTGACCGCCAACACAGACCCGCAGCGGGATTCCATCTTTACTAAGGGCCCGGCAGACGTGCTGGACCACGCGACCAGCGAAATCGCCATCGGCACCAAACTCGGCATAGACGCGACCAGGAAATTGCCCGGCGAAGGATTTAAACGCAATTGGCCGCCGCTAATCAAAATGGATGAGGCGGTGCGGAAGAAAGTGGATTCGTTATTTAGTCTGTAGTCCTGGGTCCACAGTTGTTGTGGTTAGCCAAACATTGAAATTCCAGGCACCGGTTTAAAGCTCCAAGAACCAAGCCCCAAGCACCAGAGAAACTCCAAGCATCAAGCTCCAACATCGCATTTTGGTGCTTGAACATTCTTTGGTGCCTGGGGCTTGAAATTTGGTGCTTCTACTCCAGCCGCCCATAATAAACGTGCGTATCATATTCAAACGCGACCGTTCCATTCTTTTGCTGGGCATCAAAAATCCGTTTTACCTCCGCGAGCATCGGTTCGTAATTCGGATGGCCCGCGACCGGTGCGTAGGAGGAGGAGAGCAGCCGGCCTTTGAGTCCTTCAAAATCGAACTGCTGGAGGTTATGAAAGTTTTTGAAATGCGGTTCCTTGCCGAAGAACGCGCGAATGACCTCGGGTTTATCTGCTCGACGATGATGGGCCTGGGCGTAATCGGTCCCAAATTTTTCGAGGAGTAGTTCGTAAGCCACGAGAAAAGGCGTGATATCGTCGCGCCGGTCGTTCCAAATTATCACAAGCCATCCGCCGGGTTTGAGGATGCGCTGAAATTCGGGCCGGCAGCGGTCAAGATCGAACCAGTGAAACGCCTGGCCGGCGGTGATAAAATCAACGCTATGACCCGGCAACATCGTTTCCTCCGCCGAAGCGTCTATGCTGGTGAAGTTGGGATGATTCATGCGTTCGCCGGCCTCCCGCATTTCTTTGTTCGGTTCAATGCCGAAGACCTGGCATCCGGCGTTCAGAAGCAGTTCCGAGAGTTTTCCGGTGCCCGAGCCGATATCGGCTACGATGGAATCTTTTATTAAGCCACACTCTTTCTGTAGTAGGGTGACGATTTCAGATGGGTAACCGGGCCGGTAGCGGACGTAGTTTTCGACGCGGTTGGAGAAGCGGCCCTTTGGATCAAGCGATTGCATATTTAAAAGCTCCAAGTTCCAAGCGCCAATATCCAGAGGAGCCTCAAGGTTCGAATATCCAATTTGGGTGCTTGGTTTTTGAATATTCTCTGGAGCCTGGCGCTTGGAATTTGGAAATTCGATTGTTTCACTTAACCCTGTCCCAATTTCTTCGATTTCTCCGTCGCCGCCCGCACCGCGCTAATCACCGTACCGCGCAACTTTCCTTTTTCCAATTCGTGCAGGCCTTCGATAGTTGTGCCACCGGGGCTTGTGACCTGGTCTTTGAGCGCGCCGGGGTGCTGGCCGGTTTGTAGGACCATGCGGGCCGCGCCGAGGACGGTTTGAGCCGACAGTCGGGTGGCAATATCGCGGGGCAGGCCGGAGGCGACGCCGCCGTCGCTCATCGCCTCGATGAATTGATACACATAGGCGGGACCGCTTCCGCTCAAGCCGGTTACGGCATCGAGGAGGCTTTCTTTCACCTGAAAGGCAATGCCGACGGACGATAAGAGCTTTTTCGCCAGTTCGGCGTCAGCGTTGGTGGCGCTATTTCCGGGTGCGAAAGCGGATGCGGATTCACCTAAGAGCGCGGGTGTATTGGGCATAGCGCGGATGACCCGGGCCCCGGCGGGAAGCGCGCTTTCCAATTTCGAAATTGTCACGCCCGCGGCGATGGAGATGAGTAGATATTCCTTTTTTGCCTTGAGCGGGTCGTGTGCCTGGGCGAGGGCGGTCGCGACCTGGTCCGGCTTGGTGGCCAAAATCAATAAGTCCGCGAAAATTGCGGCAGCGGCGTTGGATGCTGTGGCTTTAGCGCCGGTTTCCTCAGTAAAATGATTTCGCGCGGCTTCATACGGGTCCGCGGCGATAATGTGTTTAGGCTTGGCGAGTTTGGCGTGAACAAAGCCTTTGGCCAGGGCTGTGGCCATTTTGCCCGCGCCAAGAAACCCGATTTTTAATGGTGTTGCCATAAGCGTTTGTAGCAGGGGCAGGGGAAGGAGACAAGAATCAATGCCATGAGCGCCGTAAGTGCCAAGAATGCCATGAGTTGGAATCGCATGCGCCGACGGCGCGCGTTTCTGGCACTCGTGGCATTCATGTTCACTCATGGCACATCAGAAGTCCCACTTCGGGCTTGAATTCGTGGGCGCATAAATTACCTTTAAGGACGTGCGAAAGGCAGTTCATGAATTCTAGTCGCCGCTCATGGGAAACATTTGAGGAGATGCGCCAGGCCGCCGAAGAAGGCGACCCGCAGGCGCAGTGTTATTTAGGCGTCTGCTACCAAAATGGGCAGGGCGTCGTGCAGGATTATTCCGAGGCGGTGCGATGGTTTCGCCGCGCGGCGGAACAAAACGACGCCGTGGCGCAATGTTATTTGGGCGTCTGTTTTCTCAACGGCGCCGGTGTGCCTCAGGAGTTGGGCGAAGCGGCCAAGTGGCTGCGCGAGGCGGCGGAGCAGGGTGACCCGGCGGCGCAGTTCAATTTGGGCGTCCTTTATGAAACCGGGCAGGGTGTCTCGCAAAATTATGTCGAGGCATTGAAATGGTACCGTGAGGCGGCCCGCCGCAATTACCCCGCCGCGCAGTTTAACCTGGGCGTCTTTTACGAACAGGGACAGGTGGTCCCGCAAAATTTTGAAGAAGCGGTAAAATGGTATCTGGCCGCAGCCGAACAGGAATGCGCGCCGGCCCAGTGCAATTTGGGACTGTGCTACCAAACTGGACGCGGTGTGCCGCAAAATTCGCAGGAAGCGGTGAAATGGTTCATTCGCGCCGCGCGCCAGGGCGATAAAACCGCGCAGCACAATTTGGGTCTCCACTATGCTTCGCAGGAGGAATTGGAGGTTTCGGAAGAAGGAGCAGAAGAGCAGGAAGCGGAAGAGCAGGCTTGAACATCCAAATCCCAACATCCAGGCATCAGAGAAAAAGCTCCAAAACCCAAACTCCAAGCATCCGCCTCCGCGGCGCAGCTTCGGCGCGACGTGGCCAGGGAAGATCCAACATCCAACGCCCCAATAGACTCCAAACTCTGATCTTCCGGTAATTCGTAGACCACGGCCGCAAAATTGGGGATTTAAGTTTGAAGTTTCTCTGGTGATTGGATGTTGGGGTTTGGGGCTTTTCCGATTCATCCGTCCGCCAATTCCACGAGTTTCGCCTGCGCCAATCCGCTGTCCACGGTTTCGGTCGCCAGATCCCAACCATCCATCAACGTCCTCGTTTTGCCGGCTACAAACAACGCGGCGGCGGCGTTGAACAACACCGCGTCGCGCTTTGCGCCGCGGTCCGCCCGGGAAAAAATGTCGCGCACGATTTTTGCGTTCACGTTTTTATCGCCGCCGAGCAAATCCGCCAGCATCGCCGATTGCAAAGGATAATCGGCGGGCGGGAGGTTGGAGAGCGCGAAACCGCGTTCCTGGTAGAACTCGGCGATGGTATTTTCGCCGAGCGTGGATAATTCATCGAGAAAGCCGATTCCCGAAACTTTGCCGCAAACGACCATGGCGCGGCGCACGCCCAGTGCTTGAAGGACGCGGGCCATTGGCTCGCATAGCTCCGGCCGGGGGACGCCCATAAGCATGGCCGAGGGGCGCACGGGATTCAGCAAGGGCCCGAGCAGGTTGAAAATGGTGCGCACGCCGCGTTCGGCACAGAGCTTGCGCGCCGGGGCAATGTTTTTAAACGCGGGATGATAATCCGGGGCAAAGAAGAAGGCGAAATTGCGTTCACGCAATGAACGCACGGCTTCCTCCGGCGTCAAATGAATCTGAATGGACAGGGCCTGGAGAACGTCGGCGCTCCCGGCCTGCGAAGTGACGGCGCGGTTGCCGTGCTTGGCCACCGTCACGCCGGTGGCTGCGCAAATCAGCGCCGCGGCGGTGGAAATGTTGAATGTCCCGAGCCGGTCGCCGCCGGTGCCCACGACATCCAGGATCTCTCGCGAGCGCACTTCTATATCCAGCGGCGGTTCCACGGCCTTGTCGCGCAGGGCGCTGGCGAAAGCGGCGATTTCGGCCGGCGTTTCGCCCTTGCTGCCCAGGGCGGCAAGAAAATCCGCCTTGAGCGGTGTCGGCACTTTCTCATCAGAAAGCTGTTCCACCGCTTCACGCGCATCGTCGTCATTGAGGGGGCGCCCGGCGTTGAGTTGTTCGATCCACTTTTGAAGCACGTGAAAATTTACAATTTAAACGCCCAACGCGAAACGCGAAAATTTTCAGACTTTCGCGCTTTTGATTTCAGGGACATTTTCGTAACTTGGATGATGCGCATTCTGTCTAATGACAGAGTGCGTATTGATTAGAAAATATTTATGGCAGAACGACAGAGCAGCAGGGGCAAATGGATCACCGGCGTGATTGTAGCCGCGGCGGTCATTGGCGGCGGCATTTGGTTCTTTAACCGTGGTCAGAACGACGATCCCCAGTACCAGACTGTGGCCGTGGAGCGGGGCGATATCTCGCAGGAAGTGACCGCCACGGGAACGCTGAACCCGCTTACCAATGTCCTGGTCGGCTGCCAGGTGTCCGGGACCATCCGCAAAATCTACGTGAACTACAATTCGGTCGTCAAAGCGGGTGAATTGATCGCCGAATTGGACCCATCGACGTATAAGGCGCAGTTGCAACAGGCCGAGGCGAACCTGGCCAATGCGAAGGCCAACCTGGAATTGCAGCAGGCCCAGGCCAAACGCGAGAGCGAATTGTTTACCAACAAGCTGGTTTCGAGTTCGGACTACGACACGGCGGTGGCGACCCTTCACGAAGCGAACGCGACGGTGCAACTGGACACGGCGGCCGTCAACATGGCCACGATCAACCTCGGGTACTGCAAAGTCTATTCGCCCGTTGATGGCGTTGTAATCGTGAACAACATCGAGGTGGGTCAAACGGTGGCCGCCACCTTCACTGCGCCCGAATTATTCCAGATCGCCAATAATCTAAGGGAAATGCAAATTGATTCTAACGTGGCCGAAGCGGACATGGGCGGAATTAAGGATGGCGAGGATGTCAATTTCACCGTGGAAGCCTATCCCGACCGCACGTTCCACGGCAAAGTCCGGCAGGTGCGCTATGCCGCGACCATCGTCAACAACGTGGTTACTTATGACTGTGTGATTGATGTGACCAATGCGGATTACAAACTGCGTCCGAGCATGACGGCCACGGTATATATCGTGATCGCTCAGCGCCACAACGCGCTGAAAATTTCCAACTCGGCATTGCGATTCCATCCCGACGACGATACCAATAGTTTAGCCGGTCCCGAATCTGCCCAATCTTTTGCCGGCATTCCCGCGGGCGGACACCACGGGCATGGCCAAAAGGCGCCGCCGCAGTCGGTCCACACAGTGTACGTGCTTTCGGGCGATGGCCCCGACGCTAAATTAAAGCCGGTCCAAATCCACACAGGTATCAGTGACGGCATCTATACGGAAGTTGTCTCCGGCTTGAAGGAGGGGCAGCAGGTGGTGAGCGGTGACTTTATTATGGCCACGTCGGGTTCCCACCCATCGGAGAATCCGTTCGGAGGAAGTTTTCGCCATTTCAGGTAAAATATTGGAATCGCCGTGCAGGACAATCCCGTCATCAGGTTCGATAAAATCCACAAGATTTACCACACCGGCGAAGTGGATGTGCATGCTGTTCAAGGCGTGTCACTTGAGATTGGCCGTGGCGAGTTCATCGCGATCATGGGTTCGAGCGGTTCCGGCAAATCCACGCTCATGAACATGGTCGGTTGCCTGGATCGTCCGACGCGAGGAGGCTATTGGCTGGACGGAATCGACATTTCCACTTTGGACCGCGATGCCCTGGCCGTGATCCGAAACGAAAAAATCGGGTTCGTTTTTCAAGGGTTCAATTTGCTGTCGCGCACGTCCGCGCTGGAAAATGTAGAGATGCCGATGCTTTATAATCACCGACGCATTCCCTCGCGCGAACAACGCGAGCGAGCGTTGCAATCTCTCGAATTGGTCGGGTTGGCGAAGCGGGCTGGGCATCATCCCAACCAGCTTTCCGGCGGACAACAACAGCGCGTGGCCATCGCCCGGGCGCTGGTGAATCGTCCCTCGCTGTTGCTGGCCGATGAGCCGACCGGCAACCTGGACAGCCAGACCAGCATCGAGATCATGGGCGTTTTTCAAAAATTGAACGATCAGGGCATCACCATCGTCATGGTCACGCATGAATTGGACATCGCCCGTTACACCAAACGGATGGTGATTTTGCGCGACGGGAAAATTGTGACTGACGAGTTGGTTGGCGATCGGCTGATCGCCGAGCGGGAATTGCTCCAATTGCGCCAGGCGCAGCAGGCCGTAAAACTGGCTTAACAGACCGTAATTCCAGCAATGAGAATTTTTGCCATATTGGAAATCGCGTTGCGCGCGCTGCGGCGCAACAAGATGCGGACGCTGTTGACGATGCTGGGCATGATCATTGGCGTGGCGGCGGTCATTTCGATGGTCGGCATCGGCAACGGCGCCAAGGCCCAGGTCCAGGCGCAAATCGCCAGTCTTGGTCAAAATGTAATTTTGGTGTGGGCGGGCAACGTGACCCGCGGCGGTTATCATAGCGGTTTTGGCAGCGCCGGCACGTTGACGCTCGAGGATGCCCAGGCGATTCAAACGGAGATTCCCGGCATTACCATTATCAGTCCCGAGGTCCGTGGCTACGAGCAGGTGGCCGCGCTCGACCAGGATTGGTACACCACGGTCATGGGCGAGTCCGACCAGTATTTTGACCTGCGGCAATGGCCGCTTATTGAAGGCGCCCCATTTGGGCCGCACGACATTCGCGCCATGAGCAAAGTCTGTGTCATCGGCAAAACCGTGGCCCGGCAGATTTTTGGCGATACGGATCCGCTCGGTCAGATTATCCGCATCCGGAATGTGCCGTTCACCGTTTGCGGCGTTCTGTGGCCCAAGGGACTCTCGGTTATGGGATCAGACCAGGACGACGTCATCATTATGCCGTACACGAGCGCAATGAAACGCGTGCTGGGCGCGAATTCGTTGCGCGCCATGGATATCCAGGCGGCTACGCCGGCGCTCTTGCAGCCGGTCCAGGACCAGATTGTGGGTTTGCTCCGCCAGCGGCATCATTCGCACAATTTTCAGGACGACGATTTCACCGTCCGCAACCAGCAGGAAATCGCCGAGATGGCTACGGCCACCGCAACCACCATGACGTATTTGCTGGCCGCCATCGCCTGTGTCTCGCTCGTGGTAGGGGGCATTGGAATCATGAACATCATGTTGGTGAGCGTCACCGAAAGGACGCGTGAGATTGGCATTCGCATGGCAGTGGGCGCGCGTGGCTCGGACATCATGCTTCAGTTTTTGATTGAGGCCGTCTCGTTAAGCGCGCTCGGTGGACTGATTGGCATCGGTCTGGGCGTTACGACTTCCAAAATCATTTCCGCTCAAAAAGATTGGCCGGTGCAAACTCCAATACTGTGGATTGTCGCCGCGTTTTTTGTCAGCGCCGCCGTCGGCGTCTTCTTTGGTTTCTATCCCGCGCGCAAAGCGTCCCGGCTCGACCCCATCGACGCCTTGCGGTATGAATAACAAGACGGAAATCCTCCCGGCGCACACGCCGGAGTTGTTTCAAAAAGCCGTCCGCCGCGCGTGCGAATTATTGCGCGCAGGGGAGGTTGTCGCCTTGCCGACAGAAACAGTATACGGCCTGGCGGCAAATGCCCTCGACGAAGCCGCCGTGGAAAAGATTTTTCGGATAAAAGGACGTCCGGCGCACAATCCCGTCATCGTTCACGTGGCCAGCCCCGAAATGGCGAAGCGTTGCGTGGCGATGTTTCCGGCACTGGCGGACGGACTGGCAAGGGCCTTTTGGCCCGGGCCACTCACGCTGGTTTTGCCGCGCGCGCGCCTCATTCCGGAGATCGTCACGGCGGGCGGCCAAACCGTGGGTGTTCGATGGCCGTCGCATCCGCTCATTCAGGCGGTCATTCGTGAGTGCGATTTTCCACTGGCAGCGCCCAGCGCCAACCTGTCCAACCAGGTTTCGCCAACGAATGCGTTGCACGTTCACAAACAGCTCGACGGAAAAATTTCGGCGATTGTCGATGGCGGCCAGGCGTCCGTTGGTATTGAATCATCAGTCCTGGATTTGACGGTTTCGCCGCCGAAAATTTTGCGGCCGGGCATGATTCATCGCGAGTCGTTCGAGGCGGCCGGTTTTCCGGTTGCCCACGCCGGCGCCTCTGATGAAACTGGATTGCTTAAAAGTCCCGGGCAATTAAAGAAGCATTATGCGCCGAAGGCAAAATTGCTCATTTTGAAGTGGAACGACGCCGCGGATTTGAAACACCAAATTCAGAGGTCGAATCTCATAGCCGGCGAGTGCCATGTCATTGCGCATTCGCAAATTCCATCGCCGGAACCGTTTGCGCGCGTGAGCGTGATTCCGCACGATGCCGAAGCATTTGCGCGGGCCATTTACGGGGAATTGCACCATTGCGACGATGCCGGGGCGGAGGCGATAATTATCGAAGCGCCGCCGGAGGCTCCTGAATGGGCCGGGATTACTGACCGGCTGCGCCGCGCAGCATCCTGAGCGAAAGCTCATGGATGTTCATTCATAGCATTCATCTGACCGAGCTTCCATCGGTCAACGTCGGTCAAAAACATTCCTGATTGAACGGCTGCCGAGCCGGAAGGCGCGTGGTGCAATGGAAACCCAGGCGGAATCATTTCTTTTGCCAGGGCATTGACGACGAAATTTCCCCAACTGCCCTTTCCGCTGCGAAAGCAGTCAGTGAGCAAATGGCCGTCCATGGTTTGTGTCGTCAGATAGAGCGCGTTGACCGGTTTCATGTAATCGTTCAACTCGAAAAATGAGTCCTGGGCATCCTCGGTCAGCCAGACACATTGACGGTCGCCGTACCACGCCACAGCCCAGGGCACGTCGCTCATGGTCAATTCACTTTCTTTCATCCAGGCGGCGGTCCGCGCAATGTCCGGCGGAAAGTAAGGCGGGTAGGAGACCGGCGATGATCTATACCATAGTGCCGAGAGCAGGGGTAAACTCGATAACAGGACAAAAATGCCGATGACGACGTAACGCAATTCCACCGCGGGCAAAGACATTTGATCCAGCAGAATGAAAAAGAACGCGGTTCCAAACATGATGACAAAAGGCGCCGTGAGCACGAGGAGGTTTTCTGAATTGATATCCGGCGACACGTCGGAAAGAGACGTTCTTCCCAAAGCCTGGACGACAATGAACGTCACGAGGCACATCAGGAGGAAATAGCGCATGCGCCGCGCACCCGGACGATTAAATGCCAGTAACAGTCCGGAAAAAAATAAAAGACTTGGCCACGTTCCGCCAATTTTTAACAGCCCCTCCTGGATAATCGGCAACCCGTTGACCGCAAATTTATGCCAGTAGATCGGGGGCCAAAGCACTTCCAGCAAATCCGGGTGCAGCGACCGTTCAATTGGCATCGCCGACGCCCCGGTTCCATCGAAGATAGCGTAGCCGGCCGTCCCAAATGGGGTGCCGCTGACGGCGATGTTGCGGGCAATCCATGGCGCCAGGGCGATGGCGAATGCCGCGAACGCCGCCGCGGTGTTCAGCCATTTCTTCGGCCCGCTGAATAAAAGGAGAAACAGTATCACGGGAATGATCGCCCAGCCGAAAGCGTAACGCGTGAGCGCGCCCACTCCGGCCAAAATACCGGCGCCAGCGGACCAGCACGCAATGCGCGCCGTGTCCGGTTCCTCTTCCCGCGCGAGTTCCTCGGTTTTGAGGATGCACCAGAACAACGCCAGAAAATCCAGCATCAGCAACATGGTGGACAATCCTGAGGTGCTGAATCGCCAGAGCAAATCGCAAGTGAGCATTAAGATGGCGGAGAGGCGCGCGATACCCGTGTCGAAAAGTCTCTTTGCGATGAAATAGGCCGCGACAACCGCGAACAGAAAGAGCAGTTGGTTGAAAATACCGATGATGAAATCCGGTTGATAACGCGCGAACAACCCATTATTTGCCCAGAATGCGCTTGTGAGATTCATGGCATAGTGGAACGGCGCGATTTTCATCAGGCCAGCCAGGACGACAGGATAAACCGGCGGGTTGGCCAAATCGGGGTGGCCTGCCTTGAGGCGAGCGTAATCGGGAGTTTGGTCGATTGACGACGCCTCGCCTTGGCCCTGGTTCCGGGCCTGGACCAGATAAACGCTTAAGGGCCTGACGAACAGCGTGGTGTAGCCCTTGCCATGGGCGATGTTGCGCGCCAGTTGCGCGGAGTCCATGGCCTCGGGCGCCGAAAAATCCTTCCAAACGCGAAAATTGTAAAGGAGGGCCAGTCCCAGGACCAGAATGCACGGCAGCAGGAACCGCGTGAACCGTTTGCCCGCTCCCACTTCGATATAATGTATGATGTCCTGCAAATTCATGGTTTACGTCAAAAACTAATATGTCACAGCGCTAAAATCCTTCCAGATGATAAACGTGCAACTTCCGATGAAACGTGCGGCGGCTCATGCCGATTTTTTCAGCCGCCAGGGTCCTGTTACCGTTGGTTTCCTTCAGAGCGCGCACAATCAACTGCTTTTCCGCTTCTTTCACCGTCAAATCGTTCGCCGCCAACGATTGTGCCGGCGGGGCGGCGGCAACGACTCCGGCTCCCGAGCGGATTGAGGGCGGCAGATCCCGGGCCGAAATTTTGCCAGCCCGGCATAAAACCACCGCGTGCTCGATGGCCGTGCGCAATTCCCGCACATTCCCCGGCCAGGAATAATGCATTAGCAATTCGAGAGCATCCGCCGTGAATTCGTTCACGGCTTTTTCGTTTTCCGCGGCAAATTCCTTCAAGAATTTCTGCGCCAGCAGTGGAATATCGCTGGAGCGTTCCCGCAGCGGCGGCAATACGATCTCCACTACACGCAGCCGAAAGAACAAATCCTCGCGGAATGTGCCGGCTTTGACAAGCTCTTCGAGGTTTTTATTGGTCGCGGCAATTAGTCGCACGTCCGCCGTCTGGGTCTTATTGGAGCCGACCCGCTCAAAAGTCCGCTCACCGAGAAATCTTAAAAGTTTGACCTGAATCGCGGCGTCAATTTCGCCGATTTCATCCAGAAACAACGTTCCGCCCTGCGCCTGCTCGAATCGTCCGATACGCCGTTCGTGGGCTCCGGTAAATGCGCCCTTTTCGTGGCCAAAAAGCTCGCTTTCAAGCAGGGTGGGGGACAGCGCGGCGCAATGGACCGCCACAAAAGGCTGTTTGGCGCGCGGACTCAATTGGTGGATCGCTTTGGCGAAAACTTCCTTGCCCGTCCCGCTTTCGCCCAGGAGCAAAACGGTCGCCCGTGTTGGCGCCACTTGCTGCACGACGTCGAAGATTTCCTTCATGGCTGGCGAATTGCCGATGATGTTTTCCATTCCAAACTGGGTCGCCAATTGTTGCCGCAATGAGATGTTTTCGGTCTCGAGATTTTGCTGCCGCAACGCGCGGGCGATGCGCATTTCCAGTTCGTCTATCTGAAGCCGACCCTTGGCGATGTAATCGTCGGCGCCGCGCTTCATGGCGTCTACGGCGAGTTCTTCGGATCCGTAGGCGGTCATCAAAATGCAGATCGGGGGCTTGGCCAGGGATTTGGCGCGCGCAATGAGTTTGACGCCGTCCTCGCCCGGCAATCGAAAATCCGTGAGCAGCACGTCAAAGTTTTCGGCTTCCAGCAATTCTATGGCTGATTTCGCATCGTCAGCCACATAAACGTCGTAACGCTCTTCCAACGCGGCGCGGAGACCGTCGCGCGTCGGCTTTTCGTCGTCTACAATTAATAGTGTCGGTTTTTCCGCCATGATAGTCTAAAGAGCCTCGGTGGTTTCCTGGAGGAGCCTGGGCTTGCGTTCGTGCGAGGGCAGCCAAATGCGAAAGGTGGTTCCTCGGCCCACCCGGCTTTCCACTTCGATTTTGCCGTCGTGCGCCCTGACAATCCGCTGGACAATCATGAGTCCCAGGCCGCTGCCCTTTTTTTTCGTCGTATAAAACGGCTCGAAGATCCGTGTGATCTGTTCCTGCGGAATGCCCCCGCCTGTGTCCGCCACGCTCACCCAAACGCCGTCGGAACCTTCGCCGGTTTGCGACGTCAAGGTTCCGCCCCGCGACATCGCCTGCATGGCGTTCTTGATGAGGTTCACCAGAACCTGTTGCATTTGCGTCGCATCAATGGGAGTCGCGGGCAGATGCCGCGCCGGGCGGGTCTTGACGGTAAGGCCGCGATTCTCAAGTTCGGGCCGAAGCAGATCGAGAGTTTTGACCACAACGTCATTGAGTGAGGCCACTTTCAACTGCAATGCGGCGGGCCGGATTGCTTGCAGAAACTGAGTGATGATATAGTCCAGCCGGGTGATTTCACCTTTACAAACATCTAAATATTGCTCGAGTTTGCCTGACACTTCGCGCCACGAAGAATCGACCGCCCCTTTTCTTTCCGGTCCTTCGTTCTTGAGCTTTTTGATGCCGCGCTCCATGAGTTGCAGGTGGATGTGCAGGGCGTTGAGCGGGTTGCCAATTTCATGGGCGACGCTCGCGGCAAGGAGGGTCAATGCCTGGACACGCTCGCTTTCGATGGCTTCAAAGGTTTCTTGCCGGGCTTCAGTGGCGTCGTGCAAAATCAGCGCCACGCCCGTGCTGCCAATCGCGTTGCCGTCCAAAGGGGCGGCATAAAGCCGTAAGAAGCGCGGCCGCGGATAATGGATTTCAAACTCGTGACGCGCCACCCGCTCGCCTGCGGCGTCCGCTTTTGAGATTTTTTCCCAATCGAGTTCCGGAAGAAAATCAGTGATGTGCCTGCCTTCGCTATCGGAATGCAGCCCGATGAGCCGGGTTACCGCCTGGTTAAAGTAGAGCACTTTTCCGTTTTCATCCACCACCAGCACGCCATCCTCAATAGTGTTAAAGAGCGTTTCGAGAAAATTCCGTTCGCGCGCCAGCCGTTGGACGACCGTCTGCAGTTCCTGGTTATCAAGCCGGCTGATCCGGCCAAGGACCTTGTCGAGAAAGCTGGATTTTGGCGCAACCATTACAGTTTATGAATCAGAAGCGTCAATATGGCTCAAGCTTCTGAATTGTCAAGTCGCGCCAAAAAGTCCCTTTTTTTGGATACGCTATTTAAAACCGCACGACAATTCTCCCTCTCAGTGTGAGTCTGCCAGGCGTCAATATTCGAGCCCGCAGTTCAAGTTCATAGTGAGGGCAAGTCGGTGAAACAAAAATGTTGTTCAGTTCACGTAGAAGTTTCAGTAGAAAATTTTTCGTGATCGCTACGGTAATTTGAAATCACTTACTCGCAAATAGTGGGAACAATGAACATGTCCCAAAACTGATAACGGACAGGCCGAAAGAATGACCATAATGCTGATTGACATGTTAGCGATAAATTTCGTATAAGCATAATAGTTCACGGAAACAGGTGTCAGGACAGAAGTTTTTCTGGGCGTGAATGTTCAACAGCGGACTTGTAGTAAACTGCACGACGTAAAGTGTGCTCTATTTAACCTTGATAAATAACCGATTCAGAGGCGTATCCATGAAACAAAAATATCCCGTAAGCGCGAGCAATCAATCGGTCAGCCATCTTCAATCCAATTTTATCTCTGGCGCAAATGAGCTCGGCGCGCGGCAACATTTTTATCGCTCGGTTATTCTAGCTGTTTCAGGCTCGCTCATTTGCGTTGCGGCAGGCGAAAGCGCTGCGGCCCAATCGGCCGCAGGCGCGCCGCAAACGTCGAACCTGACGCTTGGAGAAATAGCGCAACTTTCGCCACCGGCGATCTTCCCCGGCCTAAACGATATGATTGCGGATTCGCAATGGCCATCGCGACCGCTGGCACCTGCGGAAACCCCGATATATTCGTCGGATCCATCGCCGGCAACGCCCGTGCCGAGTTCGTCGGTCAATGTAAATGTGGCCAGCGTTCCATCGGTTTCCGCTACGCCTGCGGCAAGCGCTGATGCGAATGCCGATGCGAACCTCGCATTGCCCGGATTGCCGATTTCACAGCCTGCGGTTTACAAGAACGAATTAAGTGCTTCGGCAGATTTCATGTATGGCAGGGGCACCATAACGGTGCCAATTGGGTACGGACTCAAAGCAAATAGTCTCCCAGGCGCATCATTTCCCGTAAACGCAGTTTCCGCCGACCGTTCAACCGTTTATTACGGCGGTACTATTTCGTATTCCTACGGACGTTCCTGGTATCTGGATATTTCGGGCGAAAACGGAAGGTCTACCGGCAGCACGAGTATTACTGTGCCGAATTTAACGAGAGGCTTAGGCGCTGGTTCGTTTCCTGCGAATTTCAACGTCAACGACACATTGTATCAGGCTTACTTGAGGTACAATTTGAAAAATTTTTTGGCTGGCTCGCGTTTTCAGGCGTATTTGCGGGGCGGCTTGAGCTTGGTCGATGCAACGCTGACCACGGCCAACGCCAGTTTGCCTTTTTATGCGCCGGGAGCCTTTTACTCCGAGCACGATAAAACCTTCGATATTTTAGGCAACGTTGGATTCGGCCTTACTTATTCGCTTCATTCGACTTTTCGATTGAAAATGGGCCTACAACTTGAAGGCGAAGGCTTTGGGGGGAACCGTTCCCAGGACATAAACGAGACAGCCTCCGGCGCGAATGGCAGCACAACGATCAACAATACCGTTTACGGCGCCATCGGTCGTTTGACATTGCACACAGACTATAAGTTGGGCCAGACGGGACGCTGGAAATTGACCGGTGATATCGGCGTTTCCACGAAATATAGTTTCGTGAGTTACCCTGATTCCGGGACCAAAGACGAATTGTTGTATGGCCCCTACGCCAAGGCTGGTGTGAGTTTCGTATTTTAAAATTAACCTGAACATATTTATGAGTCGCAAATTGTTTTTTTTGGGGATTGCAGTCGCCAAATTCGCGTGCCACGTGTCCGGCGCAGTTCTGCCGTCTTACGAGTTCGCGGTTGTTTCCAATAGCGTTACGGCCGGTGTTAATTTGAATGCTGTTGCCAATAACGGGGATACTTTTGTCTGCGTGGGCGCCCAGAATTCGCCAGTCCTTAAGGTCAATACCAATGGCTTTGTCCTCTTTCAGAACGCGACTGCTAATGGCGGATACCTGCTGTTTTCCAATGCATGGACCAAGACTGCGAAGAACTATTGGTTCGATTGCATCGCGACTCAGGCAAATGGCTATATTGCCGCGGGCGCATCCAACGCAGTTTATACGTCGGCCGATGGCTCTAATTGGACAAAGACAGGAACTATTTTGCCATCAGGTGACCAGTCCTACGTTGCCGAAGGGGTTACATACAATCCGGTTTCGGGCACTTATGCCGCTGCACTTTCAGTCTATGAAGCGTCATATACCGCGAACCCGTCGAGCGGTTGGACGGCAGCTGGCTTCCAGAATCAATCGTTTGCCGAATCATTCCGTGGAATCACCTCGTTTGGAGGACCCAATATGGCCCTTTGCGGCGCTCTGGGAGATATTCGAATTTCAACCAATGGAGGAGAGTACTGGACGGTGAGCCAACAGGCCAACCTGGATCTTCCGGCCCTCCTTTCAGTGGCTTCTGACGGGGCAGATTATTTGGTCTGTGCAGGAGATAATAGTCTTATTGAAGTTTGTACCAATGGCGGTTTGGGTGCGACCTGGGCGGTTCAGACTAAATTTAATATTGGGGCGGCCGGCAGTGTGACCGATTTCGATGCGGTCGCCTTCAGTTCGGCGGCCGATTCCTTTTTGGGCGTGGGCACGCTTGGCGCAAATGGATTGATCGTCATGGCTCCGGATTTTCTAAACGGCGACAACTGGACATGGACGCGGCAAACGAATCTTTGGACGTTTAAAAATGGGAACTTGGCTCCCGACAGCAACAATCTGCCTGCTTTGAACGGCGCTTCATTTGCAAACAATGGTTTCTTCCAGGGCATCGCATTACTCGTTGGCAACAACGGAACCGTTGTGGTTGGCGGAATTCCGCCATTCTCGCCGTTGCCCACATACGGCAATTTCGTTACAAACGTCCTGAGTGAGCCGGAGGTAAACAACATTCTCGGCACGAACAATAACGCGAATATGGTTTCGGACATCAACCACCCAGCCAGTGTGCTCGGCATGGATTGGTATACTGCTCCAACGAACGGAGTCGAATTGGCGACAAATTCGTTTTTTTGCCAGCCACCTGCCAGCTATTACAACATTTGTGGAGAGTTCACCAATTGGGTGTTTCAACGAGACCTGCGGACCGGCTTTGCCAGCACGCGTGCAACGCCATTTGTGTTCACAATCATTCCGCCCGCCCCGACCAATGCCGTTAGCGGCGTGACAGAAGTCCTGGGTAACCCAAACGATCCGCTCTGGGTCGATGTGCTTGTCAATGCGTTCAATAACAACTTCGTGGTCAATTGGTATACCGATCCGACCGGTTCCAATAGTCTGAATTATTTGAACGATGGCAGTGAAACGAGAACCGGCAACCGGTTTTTCCACACTCCGACCAATACCGCGTGCGGCGTTTATACGATTTGGGCGGAAACCATGGCAACCAATACCCCGCCATCCGGCGCTTCTCTGGTGAGCAGCACCCGGACACCGGTAACATTTTCTGTTGTTCCTGCAGCGCCAATTAATCCGGTGGGCGCAACCAATTGTGCTAACACGTCTCCGAGCCCATTGTCCGCAAGCGTTCCCCCGGGGCAGGTGATCAATTGGTACAATGTTCCTTCCGGTGGATTTCCGCTGACAAGTGGTCCGACTTATAGCCCCACCGATACCCTGCCCGGCACGTATACCTACTGGGCGGAGGCGCAGGACATCGTGAGTGGCCAGGTGAGCACAAACCGGACTCCAGTCATTTTCGAAATTAATCCATTGCCGCAGCCGCCCGCAATCACGGTTGCGCCGACGAGCGTGCTGTCCGGACCGCTTCAGACGAATTCGCCGCTGGTCGTGAATACGGCCAATTCGAATGTGGGGAACCCGGTGACGGTGGATTGGTTTATGGATTCAGGGGCGGTGACCAATGCTTACACTGCAACCAACGCGGCTGATCCCAATTGGACTTCCGGCGGCGGAGTGATTCCGGCGACGAACACGTTAGCATTCTTCCCAACCAACCGGCAATGTGGCACGTATACCTATTATGCCCGGGCTCGTGTCATCGATCCATCTCCTTGCGGTTGCCTGGATTGTGTGAGCCCGGTCCTGACTCCGGTGACATTTGTGCTGTTGCCGCCCGCGCCGACGGATTCAATCGTGAATTTGACCAACGTTCTCACCGGCGCCATCCAAACCAACGCGCCCATTTGGGTGGATTTGTTGACGAATCTGGATTATCCAGTGTCGAGCTTCGTTGTGAATTGGTATTCCACATCCACGGGCTCTAACAGCGTAAATTATTTGAACAATGGCACCGAAACCAATTTGAGCAATCGCTTCTTCCATACGCCCAACAATGTGGCTTGCGGCATTTTCACAAATTGGGCTGAAACTATGACGCTGAACACCGTGTCGGGTCAGCCGATGGTGAGCTCCGACCGGACCACGGTCGTGTTTGCCATCGTTCCCGCGACGCCCCTGGCGCTGACGAACGTGGGGGCTTTCAATCAAACCAACTGCACCGAAGTTTCCAATCCGACATTTACAGTGACGGTCACTAATGGACAGACAGCCGATTGGTTCGCGGTTCCCTCAAGCGGAACGCCCGCCGGGACAGGGACGAGCTTTGCGCCGACAAATTCGACGGCCGGCACGTGGCAGTTCGCCGCTGAGGCAGTTGATCCCATCTCGGGACTGGCCAGCACCGGATCGGTCCTTGCCACCTTGAGCTTGTATGATTGCACCGACTCGCCGGTGATTAATCTTACTGCGGGCACTGGAAAAGGCACCATTCAATGGCCGGGCAATCTGAAGCTTTTGTCCGCCACAAATCTGACACCGCCAATCGTCTGGAAGAGCGTTTCCACTGGCTCAGTGTTTACGGCGCCGTTCAATTCATATACTTTCACCAATACAAATCCGCCGGTTAAATTCTTCCGTCTCACAAATTAAAACAGGCTTGTGACGGTTTCGGTTTTGTGTCAGGCTGTGGTGACAGGATTTCTGAATGAGCCAGTTTACCACAACTCTGACGGACGATGAGTTGGATAAAGTCAACCAATGCGCCGGACGCCTGAGGTTGATTCAAAGTGATTCAGCGACATTGTCGCCGGAAAGAAGGCGTGAATATCTGCACGACGCAATTTCGCAGAGCTTTAAAGATCAAAGTCCTGCGAATCGGAAGCGATTGTTGGAGGCGTTATCGGCCCGGTTTCCTTCGGCCGGCCGGATGTCCGTGACTGCGGAGCCGGCTGCGGCTGCCGTGGCTCCTCCTGAGACTCCACAGGCGTTGCTGGAACGATTCCTGGCGATGGCGATTCAATTGCCGCAGCAGGAGAAAGCGGCGTTTGCCAAAAGCCTCGCCGAGGCTGGATTCATTTCGACCTCTGACACGGGCAAAGCGCCCGCCGGACCGGGACCCGAAGTGACCGACGCCATGCGGCAGCGTTTGGGGGTTCAGCCCGGCCGCGAGCCAAACCTGCAGCGGCTCATGGAAGTCACAGCCTTGTTGCTCCAGACAATGCACGATCTCGACCGCGCCGCGATGTTGACGCTTAAGGAGTTGAACCCACGCGCCGCACTTTTGAATCGTGCGAAGGGTTTTTGGGGGGCTCCGGGACAATATATGTCTGGAGACATTCAGGAAATTGAACCTTTTTTTCGGACAGTACAGGCCCTTCTGGGTGGAATGCTCGCAGCGATGCTCGGCGGGGGACGCGACTTTGGCAGGCAATTCGTTGAGAGGTACGCTCCTTCGGCGATCGAACAGGTGGTGGAAGGCGAAGGCGGCGGTTCCTTGATTCCGGGCATTGGGCGCAGCAAAACCGATCGTTGTTGGGAAAAATACAAAACGATATCAAAAGACATCGCCACGCCCGATCTGGTGGACAAATGGGTGAGGGATTGCCTGGGTAAATTCGTGGAAGCCCGCACGCGGATTGGATGATTTTTTCGATTAAACTATGAACGTGCACTGGCATGAAGGGCTGTTTCTGCAGCCGCATCATCTACAAATGATGCAACGCGCGACGCAAACGGAAATTCGCGCCTTGCGTTCCCTGTTATTTCCTTTTGCCTACGGCGTCGTAGAGGCCAAACTGTCCTACGACGACCTGGCAAACGGACGCCTGCGGTTTGAGCGACTTCATGTGATCATGCCCGGCGGGCAGGAGGTGCGCTATCCGGAGGAAGCTCAACTCCCAAGCCTGGACATCCGCACCGAAGCTTCCCGCGGCACTGGCCAAATGGAAATTTTCCTGAGTGTTCCCCTGTGGGTCAAAAATCGCGCCAACGCTTTTCGTGTGGGAGAGCCGCCGGATCCGCGCGTCAAATTGCTTTATATTCCCACGGAAGCCCGGGAAACGGCGGACGAAAATTCCGGGGAAAATCCGCAAACCATTCCCCTCCGCAAGATCAACGCAAGATTGATGCTCAAAAGCGAGGATATGTCCGACGTGGAAACCATTCCTTTGTTGCGTGTGGTGCGGTCCGTGGGAGAAGACGCCGGAAAGCCCCGGCCGGACCCCGAATTTGTTCCGCCCTCGGTCTTGTTGCGCTCCGCGCCGACGTTGCACGATTTGGCGAGGGAATTAACGGCCCAGGTAAATGCCAGCCGTGAACAAACGCGGATTAAAGTTTCGACTGGCGGCCTTGGCATTGAGGTTAAATGGGAAATCACCACGCGCCTCGCCGCTCTCAACCGGTTTTGCGCCGCATGGACAACGGTGGTCGAAGAAGGAAACGTGCCGCCGTTTATTATTTACCAGGAACTGCGCAGCCTCCTGGGCGAACTTTTGGCGCTGCACCCGGCTGACAAATTATTCGAATGCCAGCCGTATAATCATATTGATCCATTGCCGCCTTTTCGGGAACTGGATCGAAAAATCCGCGAAGAAATCCGTGTGGCCCGCGCCGCAGAGCCCTTGAAAGTTGCTTTTGCCGGAACCCCCGGCTTATTGCGCGCTACGCTCGAGCAGCAACATTTTGACAGACCGACCGGTTACTACCTGGGTGTCAAGACGCGTACCGACCGGACCAAGCTCGCCCTCTATCTAAACGATGGCAATAAATTCAAATGCATGCCGCGCAGCATGGAGCAGGTGGCCATCTTCGGAGTCGAATTGAAGGAAGAGAGCTATCCACCGCTCGAACTGCCCGGCCAAAGCGATTTGCATTATTTCCGGCTCGTGCCCACCTCCAACCAGCGGCGTTGGGAACAAGTCAAAGCCGATAAAGGCATTTCTCTGGTGTGGAACAACGCCGAGTTTGATCTTTCCGATGCTGCATTCACCTTGTACATGACCTTGTCATCAACTTCCGGCGCATGAAACTATTAGAATTATATGAAGGCCTGTTTCAATATGTCTGCCGCCTGAACCGGGCAGCGAAAGGACAAACGCATCCGGACTATTCCAGGGTGCGCGCGGAAATTAAGGGCCTCTTTGATGATATCAGCCGCGCTTCCGCCTCGGACCCGGCGCTTTCAAACCAGGTGCGACAGCTGGAGGCGCCGATGATTTTTTTCGTGGACAACATGATTGTCACGAGCCGTTTGAACTTTGCCTCGCAATGGGCGGGAAAACGCCTGGCGGCCGAGCGGAACGAATTGGCGGGGGATGAAGGATTCTTCGTCGATTTCCTCGAGAAGGACCTTGTCAATACCAGCCCGGAAGCCGCGGAACGCCTCGCCGTCTACTACGTCTGCATGGGCCTCGGGTTCAGCGGCATGTATCAGGGGCAACCGGAACAAATCCGCAGGTACATGGACCAAATCTTTCCCCGCATCCGGCAGTGGACGGACTCCGAGCGGTCCAAAATCACTGAGCAGGCTTACGGTTGCACCGACTCCCGGACCTTGACCGAGCCGCCCAATGATAAAATCGCCTTGCTGGTAGCGGGCTTCATTTTTCTCATCCTCTGCGTTATGGCTATCTGCTACGGGTTGTATTACAAAGCGTCCGCCGATCTCACTGCTTCGGTGAACCAAATTATTCATCAGGCAAATCCCTGAGCAAAAATATGGACGACGAATCAACGCAAAAGAAATTTTTTGTTTATGGCATGGGCGCCCTCGGCCTCGGGGCCGTGGCCTCCGCGGTGGCGATTCCCAGAATCGGTATTTGGGTCGCGCTGGCGATTATCATTTTTGCAGTAATTATTTTCGGGTGCTTTTTCCTTGTCCTGCGGGCGCGAAAGAAAAAGAAGAGCAGAGATTTCGAGGGCGCCATTGAGGCGCAAACAGCTGCGTCACCCCGCGCCATCAGCGACCCCAACCGGCGTGCCGCCCTGGATAAATTGCGGCAGAAATTCCAAAAGGGAATGCAGGAATTCAAAAGCCGCGGCAAGGACATTTATAAACTGCCATGGTACGTGATTATTGGCGAGCCCGGCTCCGGTAAAACTGAAGCCATCCGCCATTCCGGCATCGATTTCCCGCCCGGAATGCAGGACGAATTGCAGGGGTCCGGCGGCACGGTGAACATGGACTGGTGGTTTACCAACCGCAGCATCATCCTGGACACGGCAGGTTCGATGATTTTCAATGAGACGGATGCCGAAGAATCGCCCGAGTGGCTGGAATTCTTGCGCCTTCTGCGAAAGGCGCGGCCTCACAGCCCGATCAACGGTTTGTTTCTGGTGCTCTCGGTGGAAAGCCTCATCAAAGATTCCGCGGATAAAATCGCTAAAAAAGCGAGCCGCCTTTCCCAACGGCTGGAAACGATCAAAAAGACTCTCGACGTGCGCTTCCCGGTTTACCTGCTGGTGACCAAGTGCGATTTGTTAACCGGTTTCAGGGAGTTTTCGGACAGTGTGGACGACCCTCTGTTGCAGCATCAGATGTTCGGATGGTCCAATCCCGAACCATTGGATACGCCGTTTAAACCGGAGCAGGTGGAGCAGCATCTTAAGACCGTTGCCGATCGAATCAAGCGCCGCCGGCTGGCCCTGGTGCGCGAAGAGGGCAGCGGAAGTTCGCAATTCGGCGACACTCAATTTTTCTCCAAGTCACCGTTTCAACAAGCGGGCGGGACGGGTGGCGGTCCGAAACGGCGGCTGGACTCTTTGGATTCGATGTTCGCTCTGCCTGAGAGCTTTACCAGGCTGGCTCCCCGGCTGCGACGTTATTTGGAAACGGTTTTTGTAGAAGGCGAATGGTCGGCCAAACCCGTCTTCTTGCGCGGCATTTATTTCACTTCATCGATGCGCGAAGGGCGGGCGTTGGACGAAGCCATGGCCCTGGCCACGGGCGTGCCGCTGGACCAGTTGCCGGAGGACCGTGATTGGGAGAAAAATCGGTCATACTTTATGCGGGACCTGTTTTTGGAAAAAGTGTTCCGCGAATCCGGGCTGGTCACTCGTGCCACGAATACCCTGACGCTGCTTCGGCAGCGGCAGCTTTTGATCATGGGAGTCACCATCGGAGCAATGGTGTTGCTGCTCATTCTTTCAATGCTTTCATACCACAGCCTCAATAAGAGTGTGATGAAAGAATCCAGCTTGTGGCGCATCGGCGCCAACAATCTGAACAACGGCGAATGGTCTACTCCCATTGTTCAACCCGTCGGGGACACTCCGTACACTTTCAGCTACCAGGGGGACACCAGTCTGCCCGGCGCCCACGGAATGTCTCTCGTTGACTATGAGACCCGTCTGATGACGATGGTGCAAAAACCCCTGCCGATAAGCTGGGTATTCAGGCCCATCACGTGGGTGTCGTCCGGAAAAGATTTAAACAGAAAAAAAGCCCAGGAAGCCATCTTTACCAGCTCTGTTCTAAAGCCGCTGGTCACGGCCACAAGAAATAAAATAATGCACGTGGACCTGGCTCCCGACGATCCCAGGGCGGTCAGCCGTTATCGCGAGGCGTTGCTGGCGTTAATACGATTGCAGGCAGACAGCATCGCAAATGGCGGTTCGATGAACGGCTCAAATGCCCCGGACGCCGCGGCCAAATACCTTGGCGCGTTTGTCTCCTATCTGACGGATACCAACCAGGTGGCTGATCCGAGTTTGGTCTCGATTCTTCAGTGGGATTATTCGAAGGCCGGCGGGCACGCTCAATGGCCTCCATCGGCTCTGCTGCCCGCTAATGGCGGCAATTCCCTGGCAAGCAATCCAGCCATTCAACAAGGTCTCAATGACATGAACAAGGCAAACCAGAGGACCCAGAAAATGATTTCGGGTGAAGTCGCGGTCCTGAGCAGTTTCGCCGATTCGCTGTATGATTATGACCAAAAAGAATCGCAATGGCTTGCTGGCGGTGAAAACTCCTCGATCGCCGACGTTGAACCGGGCGGTTCGCTGAATGAGGCCAAAATAAAAGTGGACCAGAATATTTCGCTGCTGGAATTGGAAACCAACTTCACCGATTTGCCCCTGACGAATCTGGAAGCACATTTTTCGATCCTGAGGAGCGCGGCGGAAGGCGCCTCATCCGGCGCGTTTACTGAAATCCGTGAAAGCATCCCCGCCGCTAGTGTGAATTCAGGATTATTTGGCGATATTTTCTCAAAGCTCGCTCTGTTTCGTGAAAAGGCTGCGCAGACGGTTGACGTGAGCTATGGCGAAAAGAAGAACGAGATAAAGACTTTGGACCGGGATCAAATGGCGTGGCTGCCCGGCGCGGGTATCGCCCATGCGGTTCGATGGTCTCTCTATACGAACGCATGCGCCCTTGCCGATAAGACCACTCCGGCGAAAGACGTGGCGATGGCCGATCAATGGCGGCGCTTTTCGGGATTCAAAGACAATTACGATTCACTCAACACCCAGTTGGCTCAATACAAAGGACCCCTGAAGGATCAGGTTTCCGCCCTCTGTCATCATCTTGTCAGTCAAAACCTACTTCAGGGTATGACCGGCCTGCAGGCAAAGAGCGGTTTCCCGATTATCTTGAACGATAACCAGAGTCAACCGATGAGCGGTGAAGACGTGGTCGCGCTGAAAAAAATAGTCGCGTCCCTGTCGACCGCGCTGTCGGACCCGGCCTGGACCGCCCTCTTGAGCGCTTCAGACAAGAATCAGGTGGCCCAATGTCTCGCCAATTGTAAACAATACAACAAGGTCCTTGATTCCCTGGTCAACGATGACGGCAGTTTGGCCGGCGTTAAGGTTTATTTTGTTACGGGTGGTTCGGATACAACCATCGTCAACATCTTCAGGGCGGTGCGTGTAACGGTGGGAGAAAATCAATCGAAATGGACGGATTTGTCTCAACACATGGGAGATAGCCAGCCGTTGCTGTTGAATCAGGGGACGATCGCCGACAGCCTTTCCATTTCATTTCGGCGATTGATTAGCGCCAAAGATACCGAGAAGACGCCGGTGCAATCTGACAGCTGGGGCCTCGTGAATTTGATTTTGAATGGCAAGGTTACCCGCCTGGAGGATGGGTCCGGATGGACGTTGCAGGTGCCCTTGAACGACGGACAGGGTGACAACGGAAATGTGACATTCAAGATCGTGCCCGACCATTCTCTGCCGAAACCGGAAGACTGGGCAAAACGATGATTCCCAAAACCGACAACATGACCGAATGGTTCAAGCGGGTGGGAAGACCCTCCGCGGGAAGCGTGTCTTCGAGCCTTTACCTCGCTGCGTTTGGGAAGCACCCGGGATGGGAGGATCATATACCCGGTATTGGCGTGGATACTGAAGCATTGGCCGGTTTGAAGCAGTCGCTTTATTTCGATGGCATTCGCGGCCAGATTGACTCCGGTGCCTGGGAAAAAATGGAGCAGATCAAGCGGTTGGAGGGATTTGATCACACATTTCTCTGGCTGCGTCCTGGAATTGCGCTCCTGGGCCTGATGTGGTCTTCCACCGACCGTATCGGCCGCGCAAAATATCCAATGATATTGTGCGCCGAAGGCGATGGTTTTTCCCCGGGGTTCATGCTTGCCTCCGCCAAACCGGAACTGGAACGCCTGCGCGACACGTGCAAGAGCCTCGCGACTGCCGATGAAGTGACTGCTGAATGCCGGTCGGCACAAGGCCGGTTAAGGGGAATATTCGAAAGGGCGCAGGAGGGATGGGCTGAACCATTTTCAAGCGGTGCGGAGCGGCAACAGTTCCTTGATTGCGCAGAATTGTCCCCGGATCGCGAGGGTTTCCTGAGGGTTCTGCATGAATTGTCGACAGAGCAGGGGGCTCAAAAGGCGAAGCATTTAAGGGTGCCGGTCATCAACAGCGTTTCGGCGGATGCATTCATCCCCTGGGTTGAATTTTTCAGGTGCGTAGTTCCGCCGAAAGTTCCAGTGCTCTTTATCAAACGCCACGACTTGGCATTTCTGGACGTTATTATCGGGGAGCCGGTAAGTTCGGATTTTTTTTGTTTTCAAGCCGCGACAGATGCGTTGCCCCTGACCACGCAGGTACCGTATGAGATTTCGTCCGCGACCCGGACCACCCTTGAAACTGTTGCCGCCCGCCTTGGCCTGCCTGGCGCCGCCCCGGTAAAACAATCCAAGCGGCCGCCGACTCAGATTCCCGTAGTTCCGTCGGGCGTTCCGGCTGCGCCAAAAAGTGGCGGCCGGACGGCTCTTGTGTTTGGCCTGATTTTGGTTGTGATTTTGGTCGCAGTTGCGCTGGTTTTTCTTTTGAAGGGTAAAAATGCGGAGCCAAAGGCCGCTCCCCAGGCGGCCGCCAATCCTGCTCCGGCGCTGGCAGTTTCGCCCGTCGCCGCAGAAGGAAAAAAGTATGACTCTGCCATTCAGGCCGCGACCGACGCTTTTTCGAAAGGAGATTACGACAACGCCATTCGCCAGGCCAATATTGCCCTGGATGCGGAGCCGGGCGACCAGGCGGCGACACAAATCAAGACGGATGCGACGAACAAAAAGCGAGGCATCGCAGAGCAGGCGGACGCCAAATCCCGGCAGGCGCAATATTCCGCTGCGATGACCCGCGCGCGTGAAGCCCTGGCCAACAAAAATTATTCCGAGGCCAATCGCCAGGCCGGAATAGCGTTAAGCGTTCAGGCCGGTGACAGCGATGCGAAGAGTTTGATGACGCAAGCGCTTAATGCGCAAACAGGCCAGCAGCGAAAGCAGCAATATGACAGTGCCATGCTGCAGGCGAATCAGGCGTTCAACTCCAAAAACTATAGCCTGGCTATTCAGAACGCCGATGCCGCGCTCACGGCTATGCCGGGCGACGCCGATGCCGGCGCGTTAAAGTCCAAAGCACAAACCGCGCAAACTGCGGACGGCTCTTACCAGACAGCGATGCACGCGGCGCAAACGGCTTTCAATACCAAAAATTATGACATCGCCGCCCAGCAGGCGGCCATTGCGCTGGCGGCCAGGCCAGGCGACGCGGCGGCCATGACATTGAGGGACAGTTCAACGTCAGCGCAGGACACTCAAAAAAAAAGCCTGCAAAATCAACCTGAAAACAGCGCTGTGCAGGCGGCCTGGGACAAAAATGATTTCAATGCCGTCATTCAGCACGCCAACCTCGCGCTGCGAACCTCTTCCGATCAACCCGATATCAAGGCAAAATTGCGGGATTCAGTTTATAACGAACTTGAGATTTACGCCGTTTGGTTTGGTGTAATCAAACCGCAAAACGCCACCTTTGCCATGGCAAAAAAAGCGTCGCCATTGGCCCAGGGCAACATGGCGCCAAGCACGGCAAATGCTTACAAAAATCAAATTGATGGCTGGGTCAAATTGCTCAATCAGTATCGATTGATGGACGATGCGCACACGAAATTGGCTGGAGCCATCGAAGAAAACATAAATCGTTATTGACGGCCATGAATGAATCACAGAATAAACCCTTGACGCTCCAGGAACTTCCCGACCTGCGGCGCAAAACTGAGGCTGTCTCCCAATTTTTGAAACAGCAAATCGCCGGACACCTCGAAACGCTTCGTCCATTGCTGTCCCCGGAGCGCCTGTTCGGCCGGTACGCGGGCGGCAAGAGCGAAGTGATTAGTGCGGAAAGGTCCCTGGACGAGCTGCAAAAAAATTATAAGAGCTTCACAAAAAAGCCCTATGATCTTTCTGATGCTTTTGACAAGAATTGGCTGTCGCTGGTTGGAAGTTCGCTTGAGTTGCATTCGTGGGAATACACGCATGAAGTCCAGGGCAAGCCGATTACGATGACTTCGCCTTTGCGATGGGTTGTCAACTACCGGACCAACTATAATTTAATCCAGGTAAGAAACGCCCTTGCCGGCAAGGAAACCGTCCGGCCTGAATACCTTCGAATGTTCGTTGTCAACGCGCTGGTATTGCAGTTGGTGCTGGCCCAGAATCCGGGCCTGGTGCAACTCTTTGCCGATTTGCGGTACGAATTGAAAACGGAAACGCCCGCCGAGTTGGCCGGTCTGCCGGTAGTCGCTATTGCTTCAAACCTGCCCTCATTCCGTCCGCCCGACGATATGATTGCCGCTGCCACGGCATTCTCAGGAGTGCCCGCGTTTATTGAATTGATCGATTTGAACTCGGTGAATACCGCGAAGGACGCACTGAGAGAAAGACTTGAAACCCTGACGCGTTGAATATGAATGCCCTGGCCATCACTGGTATCGGCGCCGTCACGCCGGTTGGGCTTTCTGCGGCGGCGAGTGCGGCGGCGTTCCGCGCCAGCATCTCGCGGATGACGAGTCTTCAAGTCGGCCCGGAACAAGGGCCCGAAGGGGCCGTGCCGCCGCGCCGGGGTGGCAGAGTTCCGCTGGAATGGTTCGATGGCGGTCCGAAAGACGAAAAATGGCCGGGGCACGAACGTTTTGAAGTGCCGCTCCCGCTTCCGGAATTTCTGTTGATTGAAAATGGCGCCGATCGCCTCGTGCGCCTGGTTGTGCCGGCTGCGGTGGAGAGCGTCCAATGTGCGCTGGGAAGTTCAGTTCCGCCCGCAAACTGGGGATTATTCCTCGGCATTGGCACGGGTGAAGAACCCGGCACAGGCCAGCGGTTGGTCGCGGCTATTACCGTAGCGCTGGGTGGATTTCGGCCGGCGCTCGTGGATGTGGTTGCTGAAGGGCGGGCCGCGGGCCTCGCTGCGTTGTCTCGTGCCTCCGCCGCGATTGCGGACGGCAAAATAGCCGGTGCGATTGTTGGTGGCGTGGACTCCCTGGTGCGGCCGGCTGTTTATGATAAACTGGAATCCGCCGGCATCTTGAGAGGCCCGGCGAACGAACGCGGGGTTTTGCCGGGTGAAGCCGCCGCGTTTTGTATTTTGGAAAAACAGCCGGTTCGCAATAAGGCCATGGCGTCCCTCGCGGCCACCGCTACCGGCCAGGAACCGACTGCGGGCACCGAAAATCCAAATCAGGCACAGGGCCTGACCGCCGTTCTACGGGCCATGCGAAATGCGGCTACGTTTTCCCATTTACCTTTGTTCGTCTGCGATCTAAACGGCGACCGCTACCGGGCGCTGGAGTGGGGGCTGGCCTATACCAGGGCATTTGGAAGTGTTCACGAAAAGCCGGACGCGGCTACCAGTGGGGATCTCTGGCACCCCGCAGATTGTATTGGTGACAGCGGGGCCGCGACCGGATTGGTAGATTTAATCTGGGCGGTCGAAGCTCTGCGCAAAGGATATTCATTGGTAAACCAGGTGCTGGTATGGGGAGCGTCCGATGGCGCGTTGCGAGCCGCTGCTCTTTTAGCCGGCCAAAATTAATTGACTTATGCCTGCAACTCTCAATGTCAACAATCTGACCGTAGTTCATTCCGGCAGCAGTGGCATTTCCACGGCGTTCCCGGATGTGTGCAAGACACCCACTCCGGCAGGGCCAGTCCCCATTCCCTATCCAAATGTCGCGCAATCCTCAGATACGGATAATGGATCCAGCACTGTCAAGGTGGATGGAAACCCAATTATGCTGAAGGATTCGACTTTTAAAACCAGCACGGGCGACGAAGCGGGTTCGGCTAATAACGTTGTTTCCAGCAAGATCAAAGGCAAAGCGCAGCCCATGCTTTACTCCCAGGATGTAAAGGTGGATGGGAAAAATGTTTTTCGCCTGACGGACATGATGCTTCAAAACTGCAGCAGCCCGGGCACTGCGCCAGCGAGCGAAGTGCAGCCGCCGCAACCGCCGGGATTCCTCAATTCGCCAGAATGTGAAAAGGTAAAGGAGAAGAAGGAAGACGGTAAAGAGATTGCCAAGAAGAATTCCGGCATGTACGGACCTCATTTTGACGCGATTGGAGACATTGCGAAAGAGATGAAGGTGGTTTTCTACTTCCGGCAAACGAATTCACTTTGCGAGAAATGGATTGCGGCAAAGCACCAGCCCAAGCCGCATAAGGTATTCAAGGCCAATACTATCAAGTCCGGCATGGTACCCGAAGTGCAGAATTGGCTTAACAAGTTCAAGAGCGAATTGACACAAACAATGCGGGAAAAAGGCTTTAAAGAGGTTACTGTCCAGGCTGGAGTGGCGGCGCAAATCAATAGTTCTGCCGTGCTGATCGCCAGTAATGTGGTGTACCACACGGATGCCAATCAATACCCCGGAATCGTGGGGGAACCCGCGGGCGATGGATTCCGCAAGCCGTTGAAAGCGGTGGATGCTCCCGACCAGGGCAGCGGCAACGACTATTCCAGCAAATGGATCACGGGCGACTATGATCTGTTCCAGATACTTCACGCCAAGCCAGGATGCGAGGAGGTGGACCAAAAGAGCGAGAGTTTCACGAAGATTAAAAAGGCGATCAACAAGGCGTGCGCGTGGGATGCGATCCAACATGGCCCGCAGGCACAGTGGAATCCGAGCGAAGATCCGCATGAGTTGGCGCAAGGCGCCCCCAATATCAGCTTTCCGGCTGCGCTTGGAACCGCATTAAAAACCAATAATCCGAATGCGACGATCCCAATCCCCGGTCGAAGCGCAATGAATGTGGTGGACAATCAAGTGACGGTCATTTCACCGGCCGGCGTTGTGTTTCTTGAGAAACCGGACGATACCCTGACGGCCCTCAAATGCCGCGAGTGTGACAAAAAATAACCGACTATGTCAGACCTCACCGCTTCTGAAAGATCCGCTCTCCTGGCTAAAGCCTGGGGGCTTGACGCAAAGCTTTATCCCAAGGATGGCTCAAAAAGGCCCGAGGGCAGGGAGGCGTCCATGCTGCGTGAGTCGTACTACCTGGCTCTTGGCGAGTATGCGGACCGCCTGCCGCGACAGGTCATTAGTGTGTGCCCGCACACGGGCAAACCGTTTAAAAAATCTTTCGACCGTTGGGGCCTGGATGGTCCGTGGTGGCACATGGACCGCGAGGTGACCATTGAAGAACCCGCGCCGCCGCCCACGTTCAAAGTCCTCCAGGGAGCGCTCGCAATGAAAGGCCGCACGCCGACGGAAGTGCGCGACGCCGTCATTCCCGGACCGGAAGTGCCTTTCGTCATTCCGCGGCTGCTGTCATTGCCGGGAATGGTTGCTGTCGTGTCGCGTTTGCAACTCGAGACCGGGGATACTGCCTATCCCGTTACGTATTTTTCGCCGGAGGAAATTCCTCATCCAAAATTGCACCAGTTCTGGCTGAGACAGGATTATTGGTTCGAAAAGGATGGTAAATCCAGCTGGCTCATCGCAAACGACGTTTGGGATTTTAATCTCGAACCGTGGTTAAGCAGCGGAAAACTCCGCTGGACGGAAGGTGACGGCGAAGCAATGCATGTGGTGGATGGACGCGACCCGAAATCGTGCCCGTTTCTTAATTTGCCCGGGGATCGCCAGCCCCAAAGTCTCGGATTCGGAAAACGAAAATTGCTCGAATTGCCCGACGGAACGCCCGTCAACCCATTTGATTAAGCCAACCGGCAGTCGATCTGTTTCATTTGCATCAGTTTTTGATGGATGTTGATGTCCCCTTTCCAAAGAAGGCTGATGGTCATTGCGTCGGTATCCAGCAAAATCGTGTTAAGATTTAGCGGGATGGCTACGCTGTTTCGAGCCAAGAGCGCTCGTGCAACGGGTTTGATGCCGGGCAATGAAAACGAAAGCCGTCCGGGGCGAGTGCATCCGGCCACTTCAACGATTTCGTTTCCATTCAAATAACCTTTGGCGGTCAGGTCAGGATGCGCCGCATTGTGAAAGCGTTCGTTAAAATCCATCGGCAGTAATGGCATGCGCTCCTGCATCCATTTCTCGTCGTAGGTGCCGGCGTATTGCAGCCGGGGCTGCCAATCCCGGCCGATAAAGCCAAATCCTTGCGGGGCCACGCCATCACCCGGACGCTTTAGAAAATCGGAAGGATCTTCAATGTTCGGCGCCAGCGTATCCGCAAATTCAAGATCGGACTTTTTCGAACGAAACCCGCGTCCCACTGGATTGCGGGACTCCTGGTCATGGTTCTTCTGGTTTTTAGAAGAAGCATCCTTTCCACCGTAAGCATTTTCATAGGCGAGGGAGATGCGGTCAAACGGGAGCGGCTTGGAAATCGAATAACCCAACAGGCCGCCTTTCCAACGACGTTCTCCGAATACACGCACAGCTTTGGATACCGGCCCGACACGCAAGGAAACGTCCATTTCCGTAGTCCCCGGTCTTGGCGCGATAGCATTGCCGACGAGCACCACGTCTGTCGCGGGTTTGGCCGGGCCGAGTTCGGCTTCGTAACGGATGCTGCTCTTGCCCGGCTCACCGCAGAATTCATCCACTGGGCGAACCGGCGCCTGCTTTTTTGCGATCTCGAGGCCGCCGCTTTCGACGATTGTATAAGTGGCTTTCAGGACAAAGACCAAATGCTCCGCGGCCTGCTTGTCCAGCGGCACCAGCCAGGCGTCGGCAAAGGGAGTTTGATTCTCGACTTTCATAAGCTCACTCGCCTGGAATGGCCTCGTCGGCCGCGCGTCCGGTGAAGAAGCCATCCGGTACTTCCCGGCGCAGCCACCCAAGATCTGCGGCATTCGTCAGACTTCGGCGCCAGACCCAAAGCATCGGTTCGTCTGCGGGGCTTCCTTGCCACGGATATGGCTTGTCGTGAAGGTTTCGCCTGGAAGTGTCGAGGCGCTTCCGGGTTTCCTGCCAGTGATAGCGGGCAGGGGACATGCCCGTCGGCAGTGGCTTCTCCGGATTGGGCTTCGGTATCCGTCCCGCCAGCGATTCGAAAACAGCTTTTGCCAAAGGAATATTTTCTGAATCGTCGCTGTCGATAACATCGAGAACACTTTCGGCCAGTGCCGGATAAGCCAGATCGCGTAAAGCCAGGAGCGCGGATCCGGCCAGAGGCTTATGCCGGAGGAATGGCAGCAGGTGTGCGTTATCAGCGTCGTCGCCAAATAACCCGATGAGTCGCAGGGCAAACACATCCGGTTCAGCTCCTGCGGCGAGCTGCCGGCTTCGGTCGAGTGCCGTGCGCGAGTCTTGTTTGGCCACGCTCCAGAGCGCCATACGGCGTACCTGCTGATCGCTATCCGTCAGCAACCTGGAAACGAGATCAGGCTGCGTTACATGACGAGCCAGGGCGCGCCGGATTTTAGGGTCCGGTGATGCCGCCAATTGCGATCCGGTTTCAGGTCGAATCATGCCGTGCCAGCCACGCGCATCGGTGGCGAGCTCGAGCAGTGAATCGGGAGTTGCACCGGTTTTCTCGGGAAACGTGCGTTCGATCGTACTCGCAGGAAGCTGCCTGAAAGCCTCTTTACAGGAACCGGTCAATTCCGGGGCCAGCTTCGCCAATCGCTCATGGAGGATTGCTGTTTGCGGTTGCCCTAACTCAACCCAAATTTTGAGCGCAGCCGATACGAACCATGGATCGTCTCCCTCGAGCTTCGCCTCCGCAATGTCCAGGCTGGCCGGAACGCCAACCCGCAGACCATCTAAGTGGGCTTCAATACGCCCGGCGTGATTCCGCAGACGTCGTAACGGAATTTCTGGAGAAAACAGCATTTTGCGCCGCTGGACCGAAAGATACGCGATCTCCTCAATATGCTCATGCAGGACGTCTGGCACGGCTGGCCGGCCCGGCCCGGTCGTTTCAAGTGCAGTTTGGGGGTTCGCTGCGGCTGGGGCCATCGGGACTAGTTGATTTCGACGGTGGCGCCTTTTACTTTGAGCGGTCCGCGGGAACTGGTGACCACGTGGGTGCCTTTCAAAATGACCCGTCCACTCTGGCGTAGAATTAGAGAAGCGTTGCCACAACGTAACTCGATCTCCCGGTCCGCGGTCAGTCGCAACGTTTCCCCGTCCATCTTAACTTCCAGTTCGCCCGGCGCGGCATCTCGGGCGGCCGACGCCACTCGTTCCCGCACGAGGCCGATCAATACCCAGCGTGACGGAGAATCGTCCGTTCGCACGACGAGCGCGCGCTGGTGGTTGCGCGCCGCCGGAATCAGGACGCCGTCTGAAATTGCTGCTCCAATCGCGACCGGGACCGGCGAGCCGTCTCCCTGTTCAGCGGCAAAAAGGACGCGGCCTTCGTCGTCAATCCCCTGCAGGTGACCGGTTATGACCTGGCTGCCTGGCGGATTCTTTGGGGACAAGGGGGCGTCCAGAATCCTGCGCAGCACATCGGATGCAGATTCTTGTGAGGCCGCCTCTGATTTCAGTTGGCGTTCCTGGGCGCCAGTCCTTTCGGTTCGGTGAAGATGGGTTGTCATGGGAAAATATGTATCCGGCCGCGCCTTTTTTTGATAACTCAGTTTCCGGCGATTGACGAGCCTTTCAAAATCAGATCGCTCGACGCCTTGGCTTGAATCTTGCCGGAACCCTCGATGTTGACGTCTTTTCCATTGATCTGGATGGTTCCATCACTATTCATGGTGATACTGGCTGAGCCGCAGGTGATGGTGATGGATTTATCTGCTTGAATACTCAGGTTGCCGGTCACATTGAGTCCGTCATCCTTCCCAACGGATACGGAGCGCCCACCAGTCACGCTGACTGATTCATCTTTTCCGACGCTTTCCGTTCGGCCGCCGTCAATAGTAATACTTTCGTCTTTTCCCACACTTTCTGTACGGCCGCCATCGATCGTTATGCTTTCGTCCTTTCCCACGCTTTCGGTACGACCACCGTCGATGGAAATATTTTCATCTTTCGAAACCGATTCAGTTCTTCCGCCGCTGATGGTGATTGATTCATCTTTGGCCACAGATTCAGTTCGGTTGCCGTTTATCGTAATGCTCTCGTCTTTTCCAACGGTTTCCGTTCGGTTATTGCCGATCGACGTCGTTTCGTCATTTTCGACCTTGATGTTCTGGTCCTTCTGGGCGTGGATATAAACTTCTTCGCTGCCCTTCTTGTCCTCGAATCGGATTTCGTTGGATCCGCCGCCGCCTGTGCTGGAGTTGCTTTTGATCCCGCTTTGAGTTTTATTCGCGGGCAGAGCGTACGGCACGGTATTAGTGCCATTATAAACCCGGCCGGTGACAATGGGGCGGTCCGGATCACCCTCAAGAAATTCGACGATGACTTCCTGCCCAACGCGAGGAGGATGGATGGAGCCCCACGCCGCGCCAGCCCAGTACTGTGATACGCGGATCCAGCAGGAGCTTGTGTCATCCTTTTTATCGGAGCGGTCCCAATAAAAATGCACTTTGATCCGTCCGTATTCGTCCACGCAAATCTCGTCGCCGGAGGCCCCTGTGACGATTGCGGTTTGCGGTCCGCGGATCATGGGCTTGGGCGTGGTGCGCGGCGTCCGAAAAGGCAGGGGGGGAGTGGCCAATGGCATGGCGGAGAAGTTGCACGAAAATTCGCCGCCTCCGCCGCCTCCGCCGCTCGCATAGGACGCCGCCGTCATCTGCAACGTCATCCGGGTCGTAAGATAATCGCCTTTCTGGTCTGAACGCGGGTGTCCTTCCTGCGTGAATTTGTAGCCCGCCGCGATGCCGCATGACGTGGTGTTGGCATGCACGATTTCATATTGCGACTGCAATTCCTGGATGCGTATTTTGGCATAGGTTGTCCCGTCTGCCGGTGCGGTGTAGCCGCCGGGATAGTCATAGACTTCGTACGATGAATGTTCGTGCTTGCGCTGGATTTGGTCATTAGCCTTGAGATCCATGCTGGGCTTAGTGAAATTGTAATCATTCAACGTGTACGCGCCCGTCTGGATTTCTTTTTGAACGATCCAATCGGTCACAGTTTCCTGCCTGGGCGCCCCCGTGGCCTGATATTCCAGGTTATCGTCGTAACCAGGAAATGCGTCATGCTGGGAAGGCGCATCGACCAGAACCATGACGTGTTTGTCATCGGAGTGCTCAAAGAAGTAGTAAATACCCTCTTCTTCCATCAGCCGGCTCACAAAATTAAATGCCGTTTCACGATACTGCACGCAATATTCCCGCACACCGTAACTGGCACTGAGTTTGAATTGAAAAGACTGGCTGGCGATTCCATGATCCGTGAATACTGCCTTAATGATGTCAGGCACATTCTGATTTTGGAAAATCTTGCAATCCGCCGTGCGTGTTAGCAGCCATAGCCAGGGCGACAGCGTTGCCTGGTAGCGTGGCACCTTTCCCTGTTGCTCCTGGACAAAACGGCTCACGACGCCGTTAAAATAACGAATAGCGCCTTTCGGATTGGTAAACTGCACCGTCGCCAGTTTTCCTACAACGTTCTCGAAATTAATGTCGCTATCCTGGCTGTCCAGTCCCACTTCAATCTCAAATAGCCGGCCCAATTGTTCGTTAATCGAAAAACTCCGGAGCAGCAGTTTGTCGGCCGGTTGGCCATCAAATGCAATGGCCAAATGTCGGTTGTCTTGGGTTGGCATAGGATTACATGTTGTAGGTCGGGTTTAATCGAACGAATAAGCGAACCGGCCGTCTGCCACGTTCACATGTACGCGGCGTGCGGGTGCGCCGTTCGCCAGGCGACCGAGAAACTCGCGCCCGATTTCAGGCAGGATCGTGTTGGTAATGAGCGCATCCACCATGCGGGCGCCGCGCTCGAGTTCGGTGCAGCGCTGGCCAATCAAGTCCAGCACGCTGTTGTCGTAGGTAAACGGCACTTTATGGTTTGCCTTCACTCGTTTTTCGACTTTTGACAGGTTCAATTTGATGATGCGGTGCAGCACTTCCTTGCTGATCGGATAGTATGGCACCACCACTAAACGATTGAGCAGCGCGTCCGGAAAGATTTTCGTGAGCGGCGCGCGCATCGCTTTCTCAAGGCTCTCGGCATCAGGCATCAGCTCAGGGTCTTTGCACATGTTGATGACGACATCCTGGGCCGCATTGCTGGTGAGAATGATAATCGTGTTTTTGAAATCAATGTAACGGCCTTCGGCGTCCTCCATCCAGCCTTTGTCAAATACCTGGAAAAACATTTCATGGACGTCGTGGTGGGCCTTTTCCACTTCATCGAGCAACACGACACTATAGGGCCGGCGCCGCACCGCCTCGGTAAGCACACCACCTTCGCCGTAACCGACGTAACCTGGGGGCGAACCTTTGAGGGTGCTGACTGTGTGGGCTTCCTGATATTCGCTCATATTGATCGAAATCATGTTCTGTTCACCGCCGTAAAGCGCTTCGGCCAAAGTCAGCGCGGTTTCGGTTTTGCCGGTGCCGCTCGGTCCGACCAGCATGAACACGCCCACGGGCCGGTTCGGATTGTCCAGGCGGGCGCGGCTGGTTTGAATGCGGCGCGACACCAATTCCAGCGCGTGGCGCTGGCCAATGACGCGATTCTCCAGGATATCCGCCAGGCCCAACACCCGTTCAATTTCGTTCTTCACCATGTTGCCTACGGGGATGCCTGTCCAATCGGCCACGACGCTCGCAATGGCGCTGGCGTCCACACTCGGAAATATCAACGGCGATTCGCCCTGGAACTGTTTCAGTTTATCCTGGACCTTTTTCAATTCGCCCAGCAATTTTTCGCGTTCCTCGGGCGTGATGGCCTGTTTCGGGTCGGCAGGTTCCATTTTATTGGGCGCCGCCTCGATGGTTGAACCTGCCGCGCGCAATTTGGCGCGCAGCTCAAGGACTTTACCGACAAGTTCTTTTTCCTCGGTCCAATGTTTCTCCAAACTGGCGAGTGTTTCCTTCTCTTTGGCCAGGGTCTCTTTAATCTCAGACAAACGACCGGTGTGGTCCATGCCACTGGCGGTTTCACGGTTGAGGATTCCGGCTTCCGTTTCCAGGCCCTGGATGCGGCGACGGCAGTCGTCCACGGCCGGCGGAATAGCGTGCTGGCTCACGGCCACGCGCGCGGCCGCCGTGTCGACCAAACTGACCGCTTTATCCGGCAATTGGCGTCCGGCAATGTAGCGATGAGATAACCGCACTGCGGAATCGATTGCTTCGTCGAGCACCTGGACCTTGTGATGCTTTTCGAAAGGCACCATCACTGCCCGCAACATGCGGACGCATTTGTCTTCGCCCGGTTCTTCAACCTTCACAACCTGAAAGCGGCGGGTGAGGGCAGGGTCTTTTTCAATGTGCCGTTTATATTCGTCCCACGTGGTAGCGCCGATAGTGCGCAACGTGCCGCGCGCCAGTGCCGGTTTGAGCAGGTTGGCTGCGTCACTGGCTCCGCTTCCACCGGCGCCCATCAACGTATGGGTTTCATCAATGAAAAGAATAATTGGCTTCGGTGAAGCCTGCACTTCATCGATGACGCCGCGCAGACGCTGTTCAAATTCACCCTTCATGCTCGCGCCGGCCTGGAGCAGGCCCACGTCCAGCGCGCGAACGGTCACTTCACGCAAAGAGGGCGGGACGTCTCCGGCCAGGATGCGGTGCACCAGGCCTTCGACTACCGCGGTCTTTCCAACGCCGGCTTCGCCGGTGAGAATGGGATTGTTCTGGCGGCGTCGCATGAGGATGTCCACACATTGCCGGATTTCCTCATCGCGTCCGATAATGGGATCGATTTCTCCCTTTTTCGCCCTCTCGTTAAGATCGGTGGTGAATCGTTTGAGGGCTTCCTGCTTGCCCATTTCGGCCGGGGGAATGGCCCCGCTGGTTTCTCCCGGCGCGGCGCCGGCGCTCAGGCCTGAGCCGTCGCTTGCGCGCAAAGCGTCTTCGGGCGAGCCGGAGACGATTTGGGCAAAATTGTCCGTAAGCGTTTCGAGTTTGATTTTGGCCAGTTCGCGCGAGACCGCCAGAAACTTGTGCTTAAGCTCGCTGTTAAGGTAACCAACCATCAGATGCCCCGTACGGACCTGGGATTCGCCGAACATGAGCGTCCCGTAAACCCACGCGCGCTCAATCGCATTGGGAATGTCCGAAGAAAAATCGGCAATGGCTGTGGCGCCGCGAGGGAGACGATCCAGCGCGGCAATCAGGTCAGCCGCCAGGCGCGAGCCGTCAATCTGGAAATGCCTGAAGATACGGTGCAGGTCACTGTCCTGGTTTTGGAGCAACTGATGAAACCAATGGACGCTTTCCACGTACGGGTTGCCCCGCATTTTGCAGAAAATGGTTGCGCCTTCAATGGATTTGTAGCCAATGCTGTTTAACTTGCCAAAAAGGGTCGTTCGTTTTATCTCAGCCATATTTTATGCCGGGTTGTTGTTGTTTTAATTCAATTGAGCGTTCTGCACAATGAGTTTTTTAGGTTTTAAGAGGGTACTAAAATGATGTCGTCTGCGTCCCGCGTAAAAGGTTGGGATTTCAGCCAGGTGGTCCAGCCGAGCCGGCCGGCCTTTCCCAACTGTGAGGACGGGACTTCTTCCGCCTCCAGCACCAATTGTACATCCCAGAAATATTGTTCTCCACAGTAATTCAACACCCATTGGCGGATCCGCTCGAATGACGTTCCGCCGGGCAGCAGCCGCTCGTAATCCTTGTATTTCATCGGGCCGAGCCGGATTCGAAATTTTAGCTGCGCGTCAAAAACGGTCAAACCTACGATGGCGTTCGCGCCGACGGTGCCGGTTTGCCGCGTCTCGCCCAGTTTACAGATGCTGTCAGCAGGCAGGTCCATCCAATGGCCGACAAAGGTCTGGAGTTCAGCCGGAACTTCGAAGTATTCGCGCAGGATGAATTCCAGCCCTTCTGCGGAGCGCACCTGGGTCGCGAGCCGTCCCGCGAAATGCAACTTTGCCCAGTCGGGGATCGAATCACGGTTCCGTTGCGCCTCCCCGCCCAGGCCGAAAACGCTGCCCACGAACAATGAAAATCGTTCCCCGTTCTGCCGGTCCAGATCAACCGTCTTTTGGTTTGTCGCCCATGCCCGGTAAAAAAAAGAAATCAGACGGTGATGGAATACGTCCATGAACGCCTGCAAGGTCCTGTCTCCATGGTGCAGCTTCCGGTCGTGCGCGTATTCGGTCAGGTGCGGGGGCAGGGGAGCATTGGGGCCAAACAACCCGAAGAAACGCACGAAAAATTTGGCGCCATCGGATCCGCGCTTCTCGACACTCTCCAGCGTCGACGGCGAGAATGCCAGCGAAGGCGTCTGGCCAAACCGCACCACGTCCTGCGCGGGCGACAATGAGCAGCCGACGCGCGGCAAATCGCACCGGCGGTTTTCCAGCAGCCGCACGGCCCGAAAAAAATCGAAGGAGAACGGGCGCTTGGCCAGTTCGTCCACTAGATTATCTGGCGTTTTCCGATCTGGGTCGGCCATCGCATGATCTCTCCGCGTTGTTGTGTGCGCACAACGGTTTCTGTGAAGGAATTAAGCGTAACATATTTGGCAAAAAATTGTTCCATCACCGCGCCAAGCAAAAATGCGCCGGTACCTTCGAAAGCGATTTCATCGAAGGTAAGCGTGATTTCCACCCCGCGCGCAAAGGCAATCGACCCCGCGCCGGGGACGCGCCGGACAATCGGCTTCGATTGGACTTTTACCAGGCCCTCAATCTGCCGTTGCGTCTGCCGGTCATTTGCGTCGGCGTAGAGCCGAAGCATTTCCCGCAGCGCGGCAACGCCATCACCGCTTTTCGATTCGATCAGCGAAAAGTAATTAAGCGATAGATGGCTGATCAGCCGCCACGTAAATCGGCCTTCCGCCCAGGAAGGGCGGGGTACCGTGGGGCTGCTCAGGCAGCGGATGGAGGCGACTGGCGCGTTGATTTCCATCGTGAAATCGGTTGAGCCAAGGCCAGTTGCCATTTGGATTGGCAGATGCCGGTTCGTGCACAGCGCCCGGATTCCCAGTTGCCGCAGATCGGTCCGGTATGGAGCCGACGCAGCATCCACCAGCGAGAGATAAACTTCGGTTCCAGCGTAAGTAGACCTGCCGCCGAATTGCTTCTCTTTGGCCGTGAGCATCCGGGGCACGCGATTGAGCGTGTAAAAAGCCGCTCGCTCCGTGTCCGTATCCCGGGCCAGATAGAAGGGCCGGAATTCCTGTTCCTGTCCGGTTTCCGCGCCATAACCGGTCACCGATTGGATCTCGAACACTTCAAAATCCAAAGGCCGATTGTGGTCGGGCACTACGTGAAACTCACTGAACTTGTCTGAAATTTCGATACGGTCCAACTGCTTCGGAAAAAGATTAATAATCGGTGTGCAGAAGAGTTCAAACGAGGATGAAGTGACCCGGTTCTCCAGCCGCGTATCTGCTTCGCGCAACGGCACAATCAGGTCGATTTGGTTCCCGGTGATCTCGCCCATGACACCGCCAAATCCTTCGAAACCCAAAAACAAAAAACGTTGCGAAAAGGCAAAATATTCCCGAAGCAACCGATAGCCTTCAAAACTGCGCGGGCTTGCAGGCAAAAGGGCTTCTGATTCGGAAAACCCCACCCTCCGGACGTTTTCGGGCGGCAGTACAACAAGGCTCTTGCCTCGTTCTGCCGGCGATTGCACGACCAGTCCCGCTTTATGCGCCAGGATTTGTTCGTAAATCATTGCGGGCAGTTCGTCGGCGCCACGGAGAAACACGGTGAGGGGCACGTTGGCGAGTTCTTTAAACGGCACGGGGACCGTTAAGGCAAGGCGCAAACGGATGGCCGCTTTAGCCTTCAATTCGGCGGGCAATTCCAACTCGGCGACGTCCCGGGTAAAATACCGGACTTCGGCGATTCGCAACGGCAGAAGGCGAACCGCGTGCGCCGTTTGGAAAGTACAGGCCGTTCGTTCCCCTTTTCCCAAATTGCTGCGCAGGAGCGTCCCGCGGGGAATCGGAACGCCCGTGGCCAATGCGGGGTCACTTGACGGTTCGAAACGAACCACTGACATGGACGGAATAGGCGAAAGGTAATGAGGATAAATGGTCTCCAGCAGCGACTGGCTGAACCGGGGAAACTCGGCGTCCAGCTTTAGATGAACCCGCGCGGCGAGATATGCAAAGCCTTCGAGCAGTCGTTCTACATACGGGTCGGGACAGATTTCCTTGGCGTCCTTGTCCAGCGCCAGGCGCCCCGCTATTTTCGGAAATTCGTTTGCGAATTCCCCGGCCATTTCACGCAAATGGCGCAGTTCGGTATTATAATGTTCCAGGAGACGTTCATCCATGTCCGCCGTCTCCCAAACTGCATTGTCCGTTTTCCAAATCGATGCTCGTTTTGATAAACAGTTTTTCCGAAACCGGGTTGGCCCACAGTTCACCGTTCATTTCAATGGTCACAAGATGCCGTTCCACGGTCGCCTTGACTGTGAGCGTCTGGTTGATGATCCGGGGCTCGAATAATCGAACAGCCGCCGCCAACTGCCGCTCAAGCTCCTCCATGTGCGGGGACAGCATTCCGCATAATTGGCGCGTCCCAAAATTAATGACGGACCGGTACGCTTCCGGATAATCGCTCAGCTTGAATTGCTTGCGGCCTTCTTCGGGCAGGTGGGCGCTGGAATTGAACAGCCACTCGAGGTCGCGCAGCACACCCCGTTTGTAGCGTGACTGGGAAATCACCCGTTGGTTGCGGCTCTCCTCCTTCTTGTCCGGCTCGTCGTCAGTCAGCCGGTCCAGCAGACACGGCTGCAATTTTTCGAATGGAGTCAAGTCGGGCATACGGCGTTCAGATGGTACGGGCAAAAATCGTTCTAACTTGCGGGCGTAAATTCAATTTTCCGGCATTCCAGCAATGGATAATCTCCGCCATCAGTCCCCAAAATCCGCTGGCCACGGCCAAGGCTGTAACCGTCGGCGCATTCGGTCCATTCTGTCATGCGTGCCATGCGGAGCTTGTTGTCGTTGGCTTTTTCCGTGCCTGGATAGCGGGTGGGGACGTGCCCGGACATTTCACCCCCATTGGTCCAGACAAACTGAACGGGCATCCATACCAGGTCTCGCAGGTCGGCGGGTTTCTCCAAATGGATCAATTTAACCCGGCAAAATGGGATCCAATAATAACGGCCTTCGACAATCGCTTCCAGCATCGGTCCGAGCCTGGAATCCGCATCTGCAATCCATTCAAAGGGCTGGTCATTCAATTTTCCGGTGGATGCCGGGGCGGCCTCGAAGGCCTTTTCCCGCAGTTCACTCGCTGCTCCGAATTTTTCCTGGGCCACAAGCTCATTGGCCTGGACCATCCAGCTCATCCACGGCTCGGGTTCGCCGAAGACGATGGGCGTATGTTTTCCCGCAAAGACCTGTTCGCGCAACACTTCGCACTGGACCACTGGCTGAAAAATACGGGCCATCATCATGTGGTCCGAACCCATGTTGGACAGGACGTCGAGCTGGTTAAGCGCGCGTTTCCACTGGCCCAACACGCTGAGGGTTTGAAAGAGGAAAACGCGGAGGCGGGGGTCCGCCGCGTTTTTGCGTACTGCGTCCTGGAGGCTGGCTAAAGACTCCTCCACGCGCCCGGCCTGGAGGAGCTCTTCAGCGTTCATTTAATTCCTGTTCCAAGTGTCGGCGCCGCGTGACGCCAACCATAATGGCTGGCAAAAGCGCGGCGCCCAATGCTGATTAAATCAGTCTTGTGAGTTTTGCGCGATATCCCAATCCATGGAAACTGTGGTGCCGGCAGCGCCTTTGTCGTTCTGCGGGACATAATCAACGTGGACTTTGGAGAAGTTCAGCGTGACGTTTTCAGTCAATCGGTCTTCTCCGCCGGAGCCGCCGGTCGAAACGGACGTGACGATGACTTCCGTCAGTTTAATTTTGAGGTATTCGAGCGGCTTGTCGCCAGCCTTACGGACGGTCAAATCGACTTCGTCGTAGTGAGTGCCCTTGCAGCAGCCCAGCATCAATTTGGCCGAGGCGCTGTCCACATACTTGGTGAAGCTGAGGTCCTGGACATTTACCTTGCCTGCGCCTGCGCCGCCGCCCATATGGGCAGAACCGGAATTGGACATTCCCCAGGACCATGCCAGCACGTCAATTTCTTTGGCGTGTGTCTTGTCCTTGGATTCTCCATCCACGGTGGTGATTTTGATGAACATGTCAACTGCCATATCGGTGTCTCCTTAGTTTGGTTAGTGTGTTTTGGTTATTGGTTAATCTGCATTTCTCGCTTTTCGCGGTTACTTGCCTCCCTTGGCTGACGGCAGCTTGGAAACAAGACGCAACGATACCGTCAAGCCTTCAAGCTGGTAATGCGGCCTCAGGAAGAATTTCGATGAGTAATATCCGGGATTGCCGGGTACTTCCTCCACCTTGACTTCGGCGTCGGCCAGCGGCCGGCGGGCTTTATCGCTTTCCGAAGCGGTGCTGCTATCTACACAATACTGTTTGATCCAGTCGTTAAGCCAGCGCTCCATATCAGCGCGCTCCTTGAATCCGCCGATCTTGTCGCGGACCATGCACTTGAGATAATGCGCGAAACGGCAGGTGGCAAAGAGATACGGCATACGCGCGGCCAGATTCGCGTTGGCCGTCGCGTCAGGATCATCGTACGCTGCGGGCTTCTGCAACGATTGGGCCCCGACAAATACCGCGTAATCTGTATTTTTCCAGTGCGACAGCGGCATCATTCCGTTCTTGGCCAATTCAGCCTCGCGCCGGTCGGTAATCGCGATTTCAGTCGGACATTTCATGTCCACTCCGCCGTCGTCCGTTGGGAAGCTGTGAACGGGCAATCCTTCCACCATGCCGCCACTTTCGGCTCCACGGATGCGCGCACACCAGCCCCATTGCTTGAACGAGCGCGTAATGTTCGTTCCCATGGCGTATGCGGAATTGGACCAAACGTATTTGTTGTGGTCCGCCCCTTCAGTGTCTTCCTCGAAGGCGAAATCATCCACGGGATTGGTTTTGGCGCCGTACGGTATGCGCGACAGGAAGCGCGGCATAGTCAGTCCCAGGTACCGGGCGTCTTCTGAATCCCGCAACGAACGCCAGGCCGCATATTCCGCGGTCTGGAAGATTTTGGTCAGGTCGCGCGGATTGCTCAATTCCTGCCACGATTCCATGCCCATGAGCCCTGGCGCGGACGCAGTGATGAACGGCGCATGCGCAGCCGCGGCGATTTGCGCCATTCCACTCAGGATTTCAACGTCCGGGGCTGAATGATCGAAATGATAATCACCAATCATGCAGCCGTAAGGCTGGCCGCCGGGCGTTCCAAACTCGTCTTCGTACAGTTTTTTGAACAGCGGGCTTTGATCCCACGCCGTGCCCTTAAATTTCTTAATCGTGCTGCCGACTTCTTTCTTCGAAATGTTGATGACACGAATCTTGAGCATCTCATCCGTCTCAGTGTTGCTGACCAGATGGTGCAGACCCCGCCATGAGCCTTCGAGACTCCGGAAGTCGTCATGGTGGATGATCTTGTTGACCTGCTCGGAAAGCTTCTTGTCAATTTCGGCGATAATCGCTTCGATGGACTTGATGGCGTCGCCCGAGATCAGTGTCGTGGAGCCCAGGGCCTGTTCGGCCAGAGTGCGCACCGCGGTTTGCACCGCGGATTTCCGTTCATCTGTTTTCGGCTTAAACTCCTTATTCAGGAGCGAGTCAAATTCGTTTAACTCCGCTGGCGCTGCGCCCGCGGCCTGGGATTGTGTGCTTGCTTCAGCCATAAATCGTGTCCTCTATTACTTTTTCTCTTCGGGTTTCGGGGCGGCTGCCAGCGATTTGAGCAATTCAGGATCGCTCAGCAGTTTGCCGATCAAATCTTCCGCGCCGCTTTTGCCGTCCATATAAGTCAGCAGGTTTGCCAATTCGGTCCGGGCGGTCAGGAGTTTGTTCAACGAGTCCACCTTGCGCGCCACGGCGGCGGGAGAAAAGTCGTCCATGCTTTGGAACGTCAGTTCCACGTTCATGTTGCCTTCGCCGGTCAGCGTGTTGGGGACCTGGAAAGCCACGCGCGGTTTGCAGGCCTTCATTCGTTCGTCGAAATTGTCCACGTCAATTTCCAAAAACTTGCGGTCAGCCACAGGCGCCAGCGGATCGGCCGGTTTTCCGGACAGGTCGGCCATGACACCCATGACGAAAGGAAGTTCGATTTTTTTCTGCGCTCCGTACAGTTCGACATCATATTCGATTTGTACACGGGGGGCACGGTTGCGTTGAATGAATTTTTGACTGCTCGCTTTGGCCATAGGCTTTTTATTGTTTGGGCAATTTATGCCAGTTGGTTTCTAAATCTACGTGAATTGAACCTGTTACGTTCTTTCAATTCGCACTGTAACGTCAAGTGTCTCGCATTTGGTCATTTGTTGTCAACACCTGTTTTTCGCACCTGTTTTTCGCAATTTCCGAATGAACTGCGTGCTATTCGGTCTTGGGTTTATCTCCCGTGACCTTCTGAATTTCTGCCAGTGAATCGGGAGTTAAATCTCCGATGATCGACATGAAATCCATTTCCGCCCACCGTTGTGCGCGCTGTAGAATAAATGGCACCGGGCTCGAGGGCTCGTGGCGCTGATAGTACTCGCGAATTTTGCCCAGCATCTTAATAACATCCTGGCGCGATTGAATATCGCCCGAAATCGCTTTGCCGGCGGCTTGTGCAGCTCCCGGCGCCGCGCCTTCCGAGCCGTCCGCCGCCGCGCCATCGCCGTTTGCTTCTCCTCCCGCTCCGCCGGCATACGGAGCCAAACGTTTCTGAATTTCCAACAGCTGCTTCGGCAGTTCAGCCAGGTCCGGCGCATTGTCCGCTCCGATTTTGGCAGTCAGTGACGTGTCAATGTCTTTGACCAGTTGGATCGAGTCCGCCACAGCCTGGCTCAATTGCTGAAGCGTTTCCGGGCTTGTGTCGCGGAAGGCGGCGGCGATTTGGTCGGCTGAAATTGCCGGCTGTCCATCCGCGCCTGCTGTTCCAGTTTCGCTGTTGGCGATGTCTGTAAAACTGAATCGCCCCAATTGCCGCGAATCCGTGAGAGGCGCTTCGCGCAACCGTTGGAGCAACTGCATCGGGTCGCCGTACGTGGCCAATGGAGTGGCCAGCGCCGCGATGAGGTTGACCCGTTGCGTCGGGTCGTTGTTATCGGCCGGATCCAGCAGGGGATAAAATGTCTCCCAATATCGGTCGAGCAATCCTTTGACAAGCGCCAGGCTTTCGCGAAACGCCGGCAACCCGTCTGTTTTTAAGGATGCCACTGAAAGGGTCGTGGCGACGCGCAGGTCCTTGGAGCGTTCCCACAATTCCAGGCTTCGGTCGTACAACGTTTTCCAGTCCGGTGCTTCCGCGGCCGAAAATTGTGTCTCCGGTTTGCCCTTCATGAGGGTCTCCAATTCCTGAATGCCCGGGTCGTAAGAAAGATCTTCGCCGCAGGGTTTCTCGTCAGAAATCGGTTTCAGTAATTCTTCTGCATTGATCATAATTCTTTCGCCTGTTTGTTTTGAAGATGCCGGAATTTTTCTGCCTGTCCAGCAACAATTCTACATTCGATTCATTCCCGTTCGGGTCGTAGGGAATTCTCCTCGTTCTCGCTCTCCCGCAAATCTTTTTCTGTTCAATCGATGGTCCGTTCCACTAACTTCCACCTCTTATGCAAGAGCCCCCCGTTACCGAATATGATAAATTTGCGTATCCCAGCGCCGTGTACGGGCAAACTCACCCCGATCGGCTCTCGGTTATTGCCATGCTGATGGGGTTGCCGGCCGCGAATATCGAGCGGGCGCGGGTGCTCGAACTGGGCTGCGGCGACGGCAACAATATCATCGCCATGGCCTGCACACTTCCCAACAGCAAGTTTTACGGGCTGGACCTCGCCGGTGAGCCGATTCGCCGTGGAAAGGAACTGGTTGCCGCGCTGGATTTGAAAAACGTTACCTTGCGCCAAATGAACCTCCTGGAAGCCCCCGGAGACCTTGGCACGTTCGATTACATTATTGCGCATGGATTATATTCGTGGGTGCCGGAATCTGTCCGCGAAAAGATCCTGGCGCTTTGCCATGATCACCTTGCCGAGAACGGCGTTGCGTATATCAGTTACAACGCCTACCCGGGAAACCATATCCGCGACCTGGCGCGCCGCATCATGCAGTTCCACGTCCGTCAATTCTCAGAACCGCCCGAGCAAATTCGACAGGCTCGAGCATTCCTTAAATTTTTAGTCGAAGCAAAATCCCAGCCCGGCCATTGGCAGGAGATTCTCCGGTATCAATATGACCGGGTCGAAAAATACATAGACGCCGGCTTTTTCCATGATGACCTCAGCGCCATCAACCAGCCGTTCTATTTTCACGAATTCATGGAAGCCGCCACCAGACAGCATCTGCAGTATTTGGGTGAGGCGGATTTCAGGGACATGCAGCCGATCGGCCTCACCGAAGAGACAATGCGTGTGGTGCGACAGATGGAAGGGCTAAACCGTATCGCCCGGGAACAATACCTGGATTTTATCGAGGGCCGTACGTTCCGCCAAACGTTGCTGTGCCACAAAGACCGCCAGTTGGCCCGCGACATGGATCCAGAACGGATCTGTAATATGCTGGTCGCCGCGGATGCAACTCCGATGAATGCCCAGGCCAATCCGTCCGTACCGGGCATGGAGGATTTTCGGCGCGGCGCGAGCGTTATCGCCAGCGGCCAGCCCGTGCTCAAATCGGCCCTGATGTTTTTAAACCAGGCCTGGCCGCGGCGTGTGCCCTTCGGCGAATTGTTGGAGAAAGCCCGAGAACGCGCCGGTCGCAACGAAACTTCGAGCCAGCCCACGCTGGACTCTGACCGGCGGGAACTGGCTGATTTTTTGCTCCGATGCCATGCCGTGGGATTCGTTGATCTCCACTCGTATCCCTCGACGTTCGTGGCCAAAGTTTCGGAACGGCCAATGGCCAGCCCGCTGGTTCTTTGGCAAATCCGCCGCGGCCCAACCGTTTCGTCGCTTCGACACCAGGCAATTAAAATCCAGGACACGCTGGGAGTGGAACTCTTGAGATTGTTGGATGGGACGCGCGATCGCGCGGCATTGCTCGAAGATCTTGGCAAAATGATAAAATCCGGCGCGACGGTAATCTATGCCGATGGCAATCCTATCACCGAGCCAAAAAAGGCGCTCGAACAGTTGGCCGCCCAGCTCGAGTCCAACCTTGCCAGTCTTGCTGCACTGGGCCTGTTTATCGCCTGAGATTTCGGTGCCGCTCAGCTTGAAGTCTTCCGTTTAGCAGCTCGGAAACCGGCTTTGAATCCGCGTTGAAACGCCTGGGTGAGCAGGGCCGCGTATTGTTCGGCGCTCGCGAAGCTTCCGCAATTGAGCGCCACTCTTCCGGATTCATCTACCACCCGAAAGTTCCCGTCGTCCGACTCCGGCCGGTATGGCGATTCGATGTCGTTCATCGTGATCTCACGGTTGATAGTTTCTTCACGCATTGGCGGTACGGGCTGGAGCACGGAGCGCGGCTGTGTCCCGCTCGGCGGGATCAGCCGCAGCAGCGTCGTATGCCCAAAGAACCACAACCAACGACCATGCCCCAGCTTAGCCGGGAATATGCTGCGGCTGGTCTCCGACACAGCCGCGCCCCGGTATCATGATTGCGGAACCACCGGAACTTTCAATAAACTGCAATGGCACGCCGCAGCGCGGTCCCTACCCTGCTATCGGTGGAGGGCGGCTCTAGCCTTTCGCTTTAGTATACTTTTTATATGCCGCCTCAAGCCTCTGTTCGGCAACCGTATTCAAATCATAAATGGTCTTGCATTTGTCCTCATCGGCGAAGTCGATCATGATGATATTGGGAAAGTACGCCTTCATGCGTTTGACACCTTTGAATTCCAGGACCTTGATCTGGTCCCTTTGGAGTTGCGTGGAAATGGAAGACTCCAGGCCCTGGCGCCATAATTCGCCCATTCGGGTTATTCCAGTGGCACCCCACATCACGTTCTCGTTTCTATCCCGGATACTTGAGGTGAAACCTGTCGAGGTCCAATACATCATTCCAAGAACGTTTGCCGCAAAGTCATCCTCTTGTCTCGCCATGGCGAGCAACATTTTCTTTTGAATGCCTTCATTATCCTTCATCTTCATTTTATTGGTCTGATAGACTTTCCACCAGGCCGTTCCGCCCTTGCCGTAGTACTGCAGGCCGGGATAATCCTTTTCGTAAACTCCCATGCCGTCTTTTCCTTTCAGACTCCTGAATCCAAGAATCCCGTCCTTGGTGGTGTAGGGCTTCATCTCTTTCAGTGCCTTGTCGTTGAAAACGCAGACGACTTTTTTCGAGAGGTTATCCAGCGACAGCTTTGAGAATTCAAGGCCAATCGGTTTGTAGATATTGTCGCCAAGCAATTTTATGCAATAGTCGGCGATGAGCTTATAGTTCGTGGACTTATCAAACTTGAAAATCAAAAATTCGCCAGTCTTCTCCACGAACGCCTTGGCCTGGTTGAGCATCTTTGACAACTTCTCCCCCGTTACGCCGTAGCTCATCTTGCTGTTGGTCGTGACGTTCTGCGTTTTCCCGGTGTGCTGGCTGGCAAACTGGCTGGTCGATTTGCCGCCGCCGCTGCCATGGTAGCCGACTAGTGATGCGCCGCCGCCGCTGTCCTTCTTGGCCAGGATTCTTATGTCAAACAGGCGCACGCCGGCGTCCGCCTGGCCGCCAACGTCGAGATCCTGCGTCTGTGCGGCGCTGTCTGATTTGTCCGTGATGGAAGCGTCGTGGCTTCCCGCGAAGACGATTTCCTGGAGTCGTTTGCTCCCGCCGAGATTTTTATAGATAACGCCCATAGTATGAAGGAGAAAAATGGTTTATAGTGTTCCGCTCATGCCTGTAGTGTAGCTATCATGTTGTCCCCACAAACTCAAGTCAAGCCGTTTTTTAATTTCTCGGGCGTATCCTGGAATCATCCTTAATTTCTGGCGATGGTAGGGACGGCGCGCTGCGCCGTCACCGCGCGTAAAGCGCGCGGAACCGCTCGCGAAACAACGTCCAACTACGTTCGTTGCGCCGCTACACGCGGCGAGGCCAGCGCAAGATGCGCCCGGCCACATCCCAATAATCCATTGCCGCACTCATGTTTGCCGCTATCCTTCCGCCATGGACGCCTACGACCACCCGACATTCCAAATGGCCTGCCGCCAGTTTGACCAGGTTGCCGATCACCTCCAAATTTCCGAGTCCGAACGCTCGCGCCTTAAGTTTCCCAAGCGCGCCATGATCGTCTCGCTGCCGGTCAACCTCGAGGACGGTTCCACGCATGTCTTTACCGGCTATCGCGTCCAGCATCATTTGACTCTCGGCCCGACTAAAGGCGGTCTGCGCTATCATCCTGAAGTTACCCTCGGCGAAGTCGCCGCCCTTGCCATGTGGATGAGCTGGAAATGCGCGCTGGCCGGCTTGCCCTATGGTGGCGCCAAAGGTGGCATCGCCTGCGATCCTCATCACATGTCGCGCCTCGAAGTCGAACGCCTGACCCGGCGTTACACGCAGGAAATGATTCCGTTTATCGGACCGCAAGTGGACATCATGGCCCCGGACATGGGCACGGACGAACAAACCATGGCCTGGGTGATGGACACCTATTCCATGCACGCCGGTTATTCCGTGCCAAGCATCGTCACCGGCAAACCCGTCACGCTTGGCGGTTCGCTGGGACGCCGCGAAGCCACCGGACGCGGCGTCGCCTACCTCGTCGCGCGCGCCGCCGACACGATAGGCATGGACATTAAAGGCGCGACCGTTGCCGTCCAGGGCTTTGGTAACGTCGGATCCATCGCCGCCCAAACCCTGGAAAATTATGGCGCAAAAATCACCGCCGTTAGCGATGTCTCCGGCGGAGTCGTCAATCCTCGCGGCCTCGACCTGCAAAAACTCGCGCGGCATGTCTCCGAAAAGCGGATGGTAAAAGGATTTACCGAAGGCGACGCCGTCTCAAACGAGGAACTGCTTCTCACGCCGTGCGACATCCTCGTGCCCGCCGCCCTCGAACGACAAATCACGGAAAAAAACGCAGCCCAAATCAAATGCCGCATCCTGGCCGAAGCTGCCAACGGCCCAACCACACCGGAGGCAGACGCCATCCTCGCGCAACGCGACGAAATTTGTATTTTGCCTGACATCCTGTGTAATTCAGGCGGCGTGATTGTTTCCTACTTCGAATGGGTTCAGGACCTGCAAAGTTTCTTTTGGAGCGAAACTGAAGTGATGCAAAAGCTCTACCAAATCCTGGACGGGGCCTACGACCGCATTTTGAAAAGCAGCCGCGACCGTAAAACCTCCATGCGCACGGCAGCCCTGTGCGCGGGCATCCAACGCGTCCGCGAAGCCAAAACCATCCGCGGATTGTTTCCTTAATCTGCGTAGCAGCCGACGTAAGGAGGCTCTAACTATATCGCGGCTCAGTCGTCTCACGTAAACGATTCTCCAATTTGTAAAACTATCTGACGATTATTCCCCCTCTCCCAGCGGGAGAGGGCAGGGTGAGGGAGAATCGTCTGAACGAGAGTGAATCCCACTTCAACAGTTCTACGCATCACGCTTCAACGTCGCGAAGCATCTCCAAAAACTCTTTCTCCCCAATAACCTTTACGCCCAGCGCGTGCGCCTTGTCGAGCTTGGAGCCGGCTTCTTCGCCCGCCAGTAAAAAATCTGTGTTTCCGCTCACGCTCCCGCTCACTTTGCCGCCCAGCGATTCAATCTTCGCCGCCGCTTCCTCTCGTTTCATCCCTGGCAGCGTCCCGGTTAGGACAAAAGTCTTCCCCGAAAACGGCAGAGCCGATGCCTTTTTGGCGGAAACTTTTTCGCTGGCGGGATGGATGCCCAGTTCCTTCGTTCGCCGCAAAATCCGCTTGCCGTTCTCGCTCGAAAAGAAATCCAAAACGCTTTTGGCCACAACCTGGCCAACCTTGGTCACGATGCCCAATTCCTTTTCCGCTTTGCTCTTCGATGGCGCGGCGAAATTTGAATCAATCAATTGTTTGGCGATTTCTCCAATCTCCTTTTTAAGTTTTTCAAATTGCGCCGGGTCTTCCCTCCGCGCCGCGGAAAGTCGGCCCGTCATTTCGTGATAATCCAAAACGCCGCGGAGCAGGGGAGACTGCGCCACTTCTTCAATCGTGTCGTGGAAGAGCGCCAGGTCGCGCGCTGTCGTTTTGCCCACGTCGGGAATCGCCAGCCCAAACAGCCAGCGCGACAGCGGAAACGTTTTCGCCCGTTCAATGGCATGGATGGCTTTGGTCGCATTCTTTTCCCCGAAAATGCGCGGGGCATCGTCGTCGCCGAGGTTAAGCGTCGCCAGTTGTTCGACCTTGAGCAGAAACAAATCCAGCGGCTCGCGTACCAGGTGGCGTTCCACAAGTTTGTCCGCCACAATGCCGCCCACGCTTTCGATGTCGAGCGCGCCGCGCATGGTAAAAAACTCCAGCCGCCGCGTCGCTTGCGCTGGACATTGAAGATTCTCGCAACGCCACACCACGTATTTCGGGTCGCGCGAAATCGAACTGCCGCAAACCGGACATTTGCCGTGGAGATGTTTCACAAAATCAAATGGCGCGGCATCATGCGGCCGTTTGGCTTCGACTACTCCCACTACCGCCGGAATCACTTCCCCGGCCTTTTCAATGATCACTGTGTCGCCGATGCGAATGTCCTTGCGCTTGATTTCGTCCTCGTTGTGGAGCGTGGCGCGGCTGATCGTGCTGCCCGCCAGAAAAACCGGTTCGAGTTCAGCCACTGGCGTGAGCGCGCCCGTTCGGCCTACCTGGATAGTGATGTCATTCAGTTTTGTCCGCGCCTGTTCCGCCGCATATTTATACGCCATGGCCCAACGCGGGGCTTTCGAGGTAAATCCCGCTCGCTCCCGCTGCGCAAAAGAATTCAATTTGATGACTGCGCCGTCTGTTTCATAAGGAAAATCGTGCCGAATTTTGTCCAGTTCGTTGATGGCCTCTATGAGTTCGTCCAAAGAATGACAGTGCCAAATGCGTTCGGGCGTTTTAAAACCAAGCGTCTTGAGCCAATCCAAAACATCGGTGTGTGTCGCGGGATATAGCCCGCCGCTTTCCACTTTTCCGAGGCCATAAACAACCACGTCCAGCGGCCGCTTCGCCACCAGGCGCGCGTCAAGCTGCTTGAGCGAACCCGCCGCGGCATTGCGCGGATTGGCAAATGCCTCCTCACCGGCCGCGGTCCGCTCAGCGTTCAATTTTTGAAACCCCGACTTCGTCAAATAAACTTCGCCTCGCACTTCGAGCAACGATGGAACGCTCTGTTCCGAATCCTCAAACAGATTTGCCTGTTTCGCTTTCGCCGCTTTTTCCGGCTTATGCAATCGCATCGGCACGCTGCGAATCGTTCTTAAATTCGTCGTGATGTCATCGCCCGTGGTCCCGTCCCCGCGTGTCGCGCCAATTGCCAGCCGCCCGTTTTCGTAGCGCAGACTCATTGCCACGCCGTCCACTTTGGGTTCCACTGACCAATCCAGCGTTTCGTCCGGCATGAGCTTTTGCACCCGCTTCACAAAATCGCGCACCTCGTCCTGCGAATATGTATTATCCAAACTCAACATCGGCATCAAATGCCGGACAGGCCGAAACTCCTTGAGCGGCACGCCGCTGACTCGCTGGCTTGGAGAATCCGGCGTGACCAGTTCCGGGAACGCCATTTCCAGGTCCAATAGTTCATGATAGAGCCGGTCATATTCACGATCTGAAACAATGGGCCTGGCCTCGACGTAATAGGCATGGTCATGCCGCCGTAATTCCGTCGCCAATTGCGCGTGTCGTTTCTGAGCTTCGGCTTGCGTCATGCGGGAATGATTAACAAAAAACTCCCTTGTGTCCATTTGAACGGGCAAAGGGGAATCATCCTCATCGTCATCCTCATCCTCGTTCTTTGCTGCTGTAACGAATGCCCGAGAATGAAAACGCTTCAAAGAATTTATTTTATGAAAAGCCGCCAAGTGCTTTACTGTCTCGACATGATATCAAGTGAAGAGGACACGTTGGTCATCATCAAACCGGATGCGTTTTGGCGTCAACTGGACGGCGTGGTGGAGGGGCGCGTCAACGCGTTGGGATTGGAAAAAGTGGCGGGATGCACCCTGGCCGACGGCGAAAATCTTTCGGAAACTCGGTGGAAGGAATTGTATTTTCCGGCCATCGGCGATAAACCAGAGCGCCTGGACGGAACGTCCAAATATATGGCCCACGGTCCGGTGAAGGTCATTCAATTCAGGGGCGAAGACGCCATCCGCAAGGTTCGCGGCATCCTGGGCGCGACGCGACCGTGGCTGGCGGAACGCGGAAGTATCCGTGGCGATTTCTGGCCGGGCGCCGTGGAAGCAAATGCGCCGTACCGGGCCAAATTCCAGCAACCCGGCGACGACACATTTGTGTTCAATCTGATTCATGCCTCGGATTCGCAGGAGAGTTTTAAACGGGAAATTCAGTTTTTTAAGGGGCTGATTCCTTCTAATCGAGGACAATAATGATATGAGGTCCGGAAAGCCGCAACATCCGCTACAACGTTCGACATCAACGACTTAAACCGCAACAAATGGTTCTTCGCTGTTTTCGGTGGAATTGGAAGTCAGCTCTGTGGGAGTCGGAGTTTGCCGGCGATGAGATAAAGCATAGCAATCAGGTGGGTGGTCGAACGATAGCCGCGGGCCTTGCGCTTGGTCGCGCTGAAGACG
>DATAST010000008.1:0-1538 GCA_036269115.1 Verrucomicrobiia bacterium
GCCGCGTCAAAAGGATTGCTGATGACTACTTGAAGCTCACCGCCCTCAAAACGCGTGGGCAAAACTGAATATTGAAATGCGACTTTCGTTGGAACTTTTTGGCGCGCCTCCGGTGGGACATCCAGCTTAGCCAATTCGAGGAAAGGCCAGCCAAGCGCCTTCGCGAGTTGTTGCAGGAAAACATCTTCGGGCACGCCGCGTTCACGGCAAATAAAGGCGAGTAACGATTCCTGAGAACCGTTTTCGGCCGCCACACGCCAAGCCTTGTTCCACTCCTCGAACTGCGCGGGAGTGATCATGGCCACCTGGGCAAAAAACTCTCTGATTGACGCAAAACCCATCAATTTTCCGATTTTTCTACTGTTCTTATATGCTTAACAACCGAAACCAAATAAAGTTGCGCGAATTTTGCGCCGCACATCTTGGCTTCAGGGTCGGGGATTATAACCAGTTCGCGCCAAGTAACAATGGTCTTTTCTCACAAAATGCGTTTGAATGGATTTCTGGATGATTTTTTCCAAAAACGCGCCGTTTCTGCACTCGACTCCCAATTAAAGAATGTTACGTTGTTTTTGTGAGCGATCTCCTTATCGGACTGTTGGGCGCTTTGCTGGCGACGAATCAACCTGCCGCCGTCAGCAATCTGGTGACCCAAACCACGGGCCTAACGGTTTCCATTCCCGATCCCAATGACCCGGTTGAAAAGGAATATCACAAAATCACGGCTGACGATGACGCCGCTCAGGCCGAAGTGGATGGATGGATTCGTGACAATGAGACTTTCGCCAAACAAGGTGGCGGGATCAAGCCGAACGAGTTAAACGCAAAAATCCGCAGGCGCTTCGATGGCATCAAGCAGGAATACACAGATTTTCTGGCGAAACATCCCAATCACATTGGGGCGCATCTTGCATATGGAAGTTTTCTGAATGACTCCCAGGATGAAGACGGTGCGATCGTGCAATTTGAAACCGTGATGAAACTGGATCCAAAAAATCCCGTACCTTACAATCAGCTTGCTAACGAGTACACGCACAGCGGTCCGGTGGACAAGGCTTTCGGTTATTACGAGAAAGCCATTCAACTTGATCCTACCGAATCCATCTATTATCAAAATCTCGCCACGACAATTTATTTATTCCGCAGCAATTCCGTCCCCTACTACCACCTGCCGGAGCAGGAGATTTATAACAAGGCGATGAAGCTTTACGAGCAGGCGATGAAGCTCGACCCGAATAATTTCGAATTGGCCCAGGACGTGGCGCAGACGTATTACGGCATTCGCCCCACGCGCACGGATGAGGCGCTTAATGCCTGGACGAACGCCTTGAAAATCGCGGAAACGGATGTGGAACGCGAAGGCGTTTATCTTCACTTCGCGCGCTTTCAATTAAATGCCGGGCGGTTCGCTGAAGCCCGCCACAATCTCGACCGTGTTTCCAATCCGATTTACAACGATTTGAAAACGCGTCTCGAAAAAAATCTCGCCTTGAAACAAAAGGAGGCGGCGGACACTAACGCCGCGCCGTCCGCGATAA
>DATAST010000009.1:0-74152 GCA_036269115.1 Verrucomicrobiia bacterium
GCAGGCGTTGGTGTAGAGGATTAGATTGACGTTGCCATTTCCGTTGAAACTGCTACCGCAGGTGCTGACATTGAGGCGGACATTGTAAGGCGGAGTGGTGATGGCAAACCAAACACCGCGGCCAATCGGGCTCCCGTTGGGGTCAGTAAGGGGTTCGCCGAACTCGGTGGCGTTGAAGTTGGTTTCCACGTAGGGCACGCCGTTCGTCAGTACGATGGGATTGGCGCAGTTATCATTTGTCGGAGGTGTCGACAAAGTGGCTGTGATGTCGAGTGTGCCCGAGTTCCCATAGTTGCCCGAAGGCTGGAGGCGCTGAAACTCACGCCGCCATCGCCGCCACAGCCAAAGGGGCCTCCGCCGTTTACCCAAGTGACGGGGTTGCCGCCGCAGGCGTTGGTGTAGAGGATTAGATTGACGTTGCCATTTCCGTTGAAACTGCTGCCGCAGGTGCTGACATTGAGGCGGACATTATAAGGCGGAGTGGTGATGGCAAACCAAACGCCGTGGCTAATTGGGCTGCCGCTGGGGTCAGTAGTGGGATTGTCCGGCGATCCGCCATTGGCCGTATTTTCCGAATACACCAGATTATTCGTCAGCGTAATTACGTTTTCGCAATTGGTGTTGTTCTGTCCCCGAAGTGACATTGTCGAAACGGTCAAAATAGAAAGAACGATTGCGATCGACTGTTTGTTTATCATGTGGTTGGTGCTTCTGATTTAATGTCCCTGACACATGGAGAGTTGTTCCGTTGGAGGCAGCTCAGGGGTTCTCACATTTAAGGGCTAATCTTCTGACTTGGGCATCTTATAGTCCGATTTTTCATTTTCAAGGGGAAAAATGTTACGTTTAAGTGAACGGGAGTTTTGTTCATACACAACGACCTCGGTTGCGGGCCCCCCGCTCTGGCCAGGTTTTTCGCGCTTGACGCCAGGAGATTACGGGGCGATAGGTTGATATGAGTTCTCACAAGCACAAGCCATGGGTCAACGTGGCCGTTTTTGAGGAGATCAAGGACGGTCATATTCTCGAAACATTCTTCCGTGACCGCGAGATTGACGCGCGGACTTACGATGACAAGCTGCTCCAGCTTTTTTTGTTTTTGTGCCCGCCGCACGTCACGCACCGTGTCCAGGTGCGCCAGGATCACTTTGATAAAGCGGTCCACGCCATGGACGATAGCCACCCCGAGATTTTGGAGAAGGCGATTCATTGTCCGTCGTGTGGTTCGTTGCGGGTCAATTATCCGCAAATGACGCGGCGTTTTTTCCTTCCGACGCTGTTGCTCCATGCCGGGATCATCTTCCGGGTCATTGAGCACGAGGCCTATTGCGAAAATTGTCATTTGACGTGGAATCTTTCCAAAGACGTCGGCGCCAGGGTCCGCGCCCCAAAACCATTTTTTCCGTTTAAATAACGGCCGATGAAACCGGGGTCGGCTGTCATTATCGGCGGGGGTATCGCAGGATTGGCTGCGGCGCTTGAACTTGCGCGAAAAGGCGTCCCGACAACTGTATTAGAGGCAAAAAACCGTTTCGGCGGACGGATTCACACCATCCGTCAGGGTGACATCCCGATCGAGCTTGGCGCCGAATTCATTCATGGACGAAGCAAGCCGCTACTCGAGGCAATTGAGCACGCAAACCTTTCCACACAAACGGTTCCCGACACCAACCGTACTTTTGAAGACGGTAAATTCCGTGACAGCAAAATGTGGGACATTATTTCAGACGTTTTGAACCGTGTGAACCCTCGCGAGCCCGATTGTTCGATCGATGACTTTCTGGCCCGGCAACCCCTGGATGACCAGACCCGCAGTCTGGTTGGAAATTTCGTAACCGGCTTCGATGCCGCCCACACAGACCGCATCAGCGCCCACGCATGCCGGCGTGCGGAATATTCCGGCGAACAAATGGGCTTGGACAAACAAATGCGCGTGGCCGAAGGCTATTCGGCATTGGTCGATTACTTCATTCGGGAAATCCGGGCCCGCGGAGGGCGTTTGCTAACCGGCGAAAAGGTCAGGCGCGTTCGTTGGGAACCGGGAAAGGTCGAAGTCGTTTCCAGGCGGGATAATGGGGATGAAACGTTTCAGGCGGCCGCTGCTGTCGTGACGCTGCCAGTTGGTGTGTTAAAAACCGGTGACGTCATCTTTGAACCGTCGTTGCCGGAAAAAATCGAAGCTTCCAACGAGCTGGAATTTGGCAACGTCGTCAAGGTCATTTTCCTTTTCAAAGAGTTATCGTGGAACGATTTTGGATTTATTCATGTCCCGGACGCGCCGATTCGTACCTGGTGGAGCGACGCGCGCGGACCGATCGTGACCGGCTGGGCTGGTGGAACACACGCCGACGCACTTTTGAAATATTCGACCAACCGGCTTTCTGATACGGGCCTGGAAATACTTTCCAAAATTCTGTTTAACGGAACATCCATTTCCGTCCTGCGGGAGCGGTTGTTGGCGGTCCACTATTACAACTGGGCCGGTGATCCAGACGTCCGTGGCGCTTATAGCTACATTCCTGTGAATGGCCTGGATTTGCCAAAACTCCTCGCGGCCCCAGTGGCAGGCACGCTGTTTTTTGCCGGCGAAGCCACGGTGACCGACGCCCAGACCGGCACGGTCTTTGGCGCCCTGGAAACCGGGCAGCGCGCCGCACGGGAAATTCTTGCCCAATAGAAAAGTTCCATTTTGCATGGTTGGTGAGACATGAAATGCAAACTGCATTATTTTGGACTTTCTTTGCCTGCAAAAGCGCTGGCACGGTTTCGGCTAAAAGCTTTTCCGCTATGCCACGTGGAGATAAAGGCAGCTATTCTGCCAAACAAAAACGCCAGGCCGAACACATCGAACGCGGCTATGAAAAGCGGGGCACCCGTTCCGGCGAGGCCAAACGCCGCGCATGGGCGACCGTGAACAAAATGACTGGCGGCGGCAAGCGCACCGGTTCCGGCCGCGGAAAGAAAGTCAATCTTTCGCCGGCTCGCAAGGGCGGACGGCGCGGTGGACACGCCAGGGGGCGGCGATAAGGGTATTTGCTTGAAACCGGCAATTTATTTATTTTTAGTATCAGGAAACCATTATGACTTCAGACCTCGCAAAAAAGGAGTGCAAGCCATGCGACGGAAAAACACCGCCGCTCAAAGGCGATGCGCTGAAACAAATGCAAAACCAGCTCAACGGCGGTTGGAAGGTCCTTGACGAACAGCGCCTGGAAAGGGAATACAAGTTCCCGGACTTTCGGCACGCCCTGGAATTTGTCAACGGCGTGGGCGAAATTGCCGAAGAACAAAACCATCACCCCGACATCTATTTTACCTACGGCCAGGCCCGCATTCAGATTTGGACCCATAGTGTCAAGGGCCTGACCGAAAACGATTTCATTCTCGCCGCCCGGATCGACCAGTTGGAATGATGCTGGCGGACTTTTCAGGTTCAAAACGAAAACTTGAAACTGAAAACACCCACCGGTTAGAATTTCGGGGTGTCCGTTGTCACCTACATTGCCGTTGCCATCGTGGCCTATTTGCTTGGGTCAATCCCGACCGGTTTTTTAGTTGCGAAAGCGAAGGGCATTGACATTCGCGCCGTTGGCAGCGGCAACATTGGCGCAGCCAATACGTTCCGCGCCATCGGAAAGTCCGCCGGCATTTTCGTTTTGCTCATGGACGCGCTTAAAGGTTTCGTGGCCGTCAAGTTGTGTTATTTGATTTTGCCGATGTTTGGCGTCACCGATCCTGGCGCGGCAATCCATTACCGCGTCGTCGCGGGAATTTTTGCCGTGCTCGGCCACAACTACACCTGCTGGCTTTACTTTAAAGGCGGGAAGGGGATCGCGACCACGGCCGGTGTTTACCTGGCCCTGGCGCCCTGGTCCGTCTTTTTTGGGTTGATTGCTTTCATCACAGGAGTGGCGGTCACACGAATTACATCGGTCGGCTCAATGCTCGCCGCGATAGTATTGACGCTCGTGGTCTGTTTGACGCAGCAGGACCTGACTCTGAGGATAGTCACGATTGCCCTTTGCGTTTTGGCGATTTTAAAACACAGGACAAATATTCAGAGATTAATTGCCGGAACGGAAAACAGAATCGTGTTTGGGAAACGGCGATCCGACGGGTGAACGCGGATGGCGTTCGTTTTCGCAGACTAAGCCATTCACACTTCGTGAATGTGAAACATCCGATCGGCCGGATGATGCCATGGATCCAAGCTGACGATGGTAGGGACAGCGCGCGGACAGCGCGCTGCGCTGTCCGCGCCGCGTGTAGCGGCGCAATGAGCGTAGCAGGACGTTGTATCGCGGGCTGTTCCGCGCGCTCTACGCGCGGTGACGGCGCAGCGCGCCGTCCCTACCACGTCCAAAAGTCCTCAAGATGCGCTCCCTCTTGCGCCAGGTTTGAAATCAGGAATTGACTGAAAAAGCGGGCGGCTGTTTCAAGCCGCCCGCTTTTGAATCGATTATCTATTATCTTCCAAACCGGAAGAACACTGTGCCGTTGGTTACGGCGTTATTCGTATAGGGAGGCGTCGTCGGGGATATGTCGTTATACGGCCCGTTGACGTTGGTCGATGATTGGATGCCTAATGTAGGATCGGACCAGTTGACGATCACGTTTGTTCCCGCCTGCTGAACGTGCAGCGAGGGGAACACCGAATCGAATGTGGTACCAACCTTCAGTTGGCTCACATAGACAGCGCCTGCATTGGCGCCCGATTCCCGGAGTTCAAAGTCCGAGATGGGATACGTCGTTGAAACCGTGGTGGTATCCGTCACGCTCGGCGATGTTTGGTCACTCGGGCTGACCCAAAGCGTCGAGAATGCGTTAGACAACGTCAGTGAGGAAACGATCGTGTAGTTGTTTCCGGGCTGAAGGTCCACAGGGAACATCTGTGCATTGGCGGCAGTTGCGCCAACGGTGTTTGCGATGCCAACCCGATAGTCGCCGGGGGCCGCGCCGTTCGTGCCGACAACCAGCAGATCTTCGACATCGGCAGTGATAAGAGTTCCGTCATTAAAGGCCGTAATATAAGTGCCGTTATTGCCGGGTGGGCTTATGGGATCCACATTGACGACACAACTAAAGTACAAAGTTGTGGCGCTATTGGCCGCGTATGGCGCCCCAAGCAACGGAGTTTGCAGGTTTTCGGTGTTGTTCGCGGTATCCACCCTCACCGCGCCGCCAGAAACTTGCATTTGGCCCACATTACCACTCAAATGTTGCCAGAGTCCGCTTGAGACTGCATCCAGGGCGCCGCTGCTATCGTAATTGAAGTAATCAATTGCGACGACGTTTGTATTCGGCCGAACCATAACCGGAATCGTTGCCGTGGTACTCTTTGGAGATTGCGAATCGTTATCATTGACCGTGACGTTTATGGTGGCGACGCCGAGTTGATTACTGCCGGGCGTTATCGTAACGGTCGGATTGGCCGTACCCTGATTCCCGATCACGACATTTTCGTTCGGAACCACAGTCGTATTTCCCGACGAGCCGGAGTAGGTCAATCCGCTGACAGCAGTGCGATCGTCTCCGACCGCAAAAGGAATGGTGAGTGGCCTATTGGCCAAAGTATTCGTTTCGGCAAGGCTCGTGAGCGTGTTTGTCGGCGGCAGATTCAAGGAGGTTACCGACATCGTGAACCATGAAACCGTCGAATCTCCATTGGCGTCAGTCACCCTGACCAAAATCGGGGCAGCTGCGACGGACTGCGAAATACTGTTGGGATATGTTATCATCTGCCATGTTGTCCCCCCAAGGAATTGGAAACTGAAAGATGGATCGAAGCTGGTCGGATTGAGCGACACAGCCGAAGGGTGCAGCGAAGCGGAAGGCGTCGTATCGTCCGAAGCGGTGAAGGTATTTGTCAGGGGAAGATAATCCTTCATATTGGTATCCATGATGCCGCCGATTATTGGGGGCGCATTGTTGTTGGTGATCGCATCGCCGGAGAAGGTCACCAAATCGTAGGTTAACGTGCCTCCGGTTCCGTAAGTATTGGCTGCTCCAACGAAATTATTGGTTGTGCCAATGCCATAAGTAGCCGTGGTTTGGTATTCAGTGACGATGCGGACGCCAAAATCAGGATTGTTGGCGACGCCCGGGAAGCCGGAAAGGTCATAGCTAAAGGGATAGTAGGTAATTGTCGTTGAAGGCCAGCTGGAGCTGGCTGGATAGTCGATCCAATCGGTGCCGTTCGTTGTGTATTGCAACCGCTCATACTTGCTGGCGGTTCCTGAAAACCGGGACTCGTAGGACAGCTTGACGTTTTTCGCGCCGAGGGTGCTTACGTTGAATTGTACGCCCGCCGATTTGTTGAGCGCGGGATTTCCGTTGGTCGGATATTGAGAGGTTCCCCAAGAGAATGGCGGAAGGTGGGACGTAGTGCCCAAACCATCGTTTCCGTCCACCGAACCAGAGAACGGCGAGAATGAGGTTGAAGTAAACGGATAAGTTCCCCCTGGAGCGTAGGCTGAACCAACCGGGCCCGCGGTGCCTGTGCCGATATAGGGCGTCGGGTTATTTACACAGGTCGGGTTGATGGCATTATTCGTAAATTCCGGGCCATTGAAATCCCAGAACGCCATTTCCTCCGTATTACCCACGGAAAGCAGGGAGGCTACCGAACTGCTGACAGGGCCTCCGTAAGCGCTCGTTACAGTCACCACAAAGTTGGTGGCGTCACCGGGCTGCAAATTGGCGATGGACAGTGTGCTTCCACTCGCTCCAGAAATGATTGACCCATCCGTCTGGGCGCCATTGTTCACAGGTCCGATCACATTTCCGCCGGAATCCGTATAATACCATTGATAGGCGGGCGAAGTGCCAACTGCTCCTACGGTAAATTGGACCGACTGAGATATTAATCCAAATGCGCTTGAAGGTTGCGACGTGATGCGTGGATCGTTCTGGACGGTCAACGTGACAACAGAGCTTGTGGCGGTCAAGGGGCTCGGATTGCCGACGACAACCTGATAGCCGGCCGAATCGCCGCCCAGGACGCTTGGAAGAAGCAGCGTTGCATTCGTCGCGTTGGGAATGAGGGTTGGTGTTCCACTGATGACTTTATACCAGGCGTAGCTCAACGGCGGAGTGCCGCTGCCGGTGACTGTAAATGACACGTCGTTGCCGGCATTGGTGATGACGGCCAGAGGTTGAATATTGACGACTGCGGGCGGAGCATTTGTGATGAGCAAATAAACCACGTCGCTGGTTGCGGGAGGCGAAAATGAATTTGAAACAACGGCTTGATAGAACGCGGTATCGCTTGCAGCGGTGCTGGGGAAATACAATATGGGAGCCGTCGCGCCGGGAACCGGGTTCGTGCTCGTGCCCGGGATTTCTTTATACCAGTAATAACCCAGGGGCTGGCTGCCACTCGCGGTTACACTGAATAAAGCACTGGAACCGGCGGTGTTGGTGGTAGCCAGGGGAGAAATATTGCTGACGACGGGCGCGGCGGGAGCGATGCCCGGCGCAAGAGCCACCCCGCGAAAAGCTGTATTTGTCGCTGACGTGGCCAATGTAATTGCGGGGGCGGACGAGCCGGTATCGACAATAGCAAGTAATTTGGGCAACGAATCGGAAGTAGTCGCGTAGATAACGGGATTCTGGCTGCTAAAATCCACGGCAATCGCCTGGCATCCGGCGGTGAGTCCGGCGGCGGAGCCAAACGTGTAGGCCAGCCCCCAACCAGTGACACTATTTGTCCATTTTTCAATGCCACCTCCACTGGCCGTTGCCCGGCTGTCTGCCAAATAGATGATGTTACTTGCCGCGTTTATGGCAAAGTCGTATGGGCTCGGACTGGAGCCACCGTCCACAATGATATTGCCGAACGCGTTGGTGGCGGAGGTTGGAAGCCCGTTGGTCATAACAAAGAGCCCGATGGTCCCGGAACCTGTCGTGTAATAAAGTCGTCCGTTGAAGACTTTTGACACGCGCAAATTCCCGCTGCTGCTGCTTTCATTTCCGATTTGAACAGGCTTTCCGCCATTGGCCGAATACCAGATGCCCCCGGTGCTCCCGCTCGTCCAGTAGTTGGTGCCGTCCGATGTAGCAGCTCGAATATTGCCACCGCTATATTCCGATGAAGACACCGCTGTGCGCGTATAATTCCCAAAGGCATCCAACACACCGACACAACGGTTGACGGAGGCGGAATTGCTGGCGGCAACGCCACTCAATCCCGCATTGGCGTCGTATCCGGCAAATACAAGATTGCTGGAATTCATTGAGAGCGAAAGATAACCTTCAGTGGCGCTGTTTCCGGATTGGGTCAGCCGGGTGCTTCCGCTGGAAGGAATATTAATCGTCTGCACAAGGCCGCCGCCCGGAGTAAACTCCACAATGGCGACCGGCGCGGAAGTGGCGCTTAAGGAATTAACGCCATCGCCTTCCTGTAAAACAGCTATGTTGCCAAGGGTGAACGGTGCGGCGTTTGCCTGTGAGTGTGACAAAATGGAAATCGCGGGAATCGAAAGCGCGATGGCCAGTTTTTTAATTGTGTTGGGAATGTTCATATTCATGGTCGCTCAGTCTGTTGTGATTAATGATTAGGCCACTGTCCCCAAATTAGTTTGGTGTTTTTGCCGATGGGTACCAATAGATTTTTCGGTTTGATTCCCACTCTTTTTCTCCGGTATCCGCAGGCGAGGATGTGGTTCCATTCGCAACCGGCGACGTTTCGGCAAAATCATTTGTACGCGCCCATATCGAGCTGCCATCGCACATGGTGAAATTGCCAAGTTTATTACCGCTATGCCGTGCAACTGCGTAAAAACCGTTTACATTTGAGTCGGCCGGGTCTGGCATGCCTGAAGACGCGTTCATGATACCATTCGCCGAGTTGTTTTCGTTATTGCCGTTTACTTCCGCCATAAAAACTGTATCCGTCGGCTTTGTGATCCTGCTTAGCTTGGTCTGCTGTATGCCGGTTGGCCCACTGGAGCTAAATCGAGTGCTCCAGTTGACGCACAAGCGCCCGTTTTCTCCGTACATGAAATATGCAAAGGATAACTTTAACGGATTTTGAAACCCTTGTTTGGGATCCGGGAGCGCGGCGGCAGGACAGGAGAAAATGGAATGAAGCGAAGGTAGTGGCGCCATGTATTTATGCCCGTTTGCACCGTAAAGGTCGCACAATGTGGGACTTCCCACCAATTGCGGACAGGTTTGATACCATGCCGCGTAATAATTCGGCGTGGATGAGCCGGTGCTATTGCCGCCATCGTTGATCGTTGCCGTCGTATTGCCTTCTTCAGGCACATAATCGCTGTTGTCATCGCAATACATATGAAATGCAATTCCCCATTGCCGCAGATTATTGAGACATTGTACGCTTTGCGCCTTTCGTTTTGCTGACGACAGAACCGGCAACAGTATTGCCGCGATAATGGCAATGACGGCAATGACGACCAGTAGTTCGATCAAAGTAAACGCCCGCGAATTTTGGATTCTCATCTTTCAGCCTGTTGATTTTACATTAAACGCTCGTCGATGTTGTGACATTCCTGCAACATTTTGAGTCTCTTCTAATGTTTGCCCAAGATCCGGTCGCCCGGAGTTTGTATGCTCAAGGCAACGGCTCTAGACGGTTACGGTTTAGATTAATTCCAATCGGCTGCTGAACCCTGCTGCGCTCAACATTCACGCCGCGCCGCAGCCTGGCGACGGCGGTCAACCCCTCAAGGTTTCAAGGATCAAAGCCAACAATTCCGCGTGGGAATCCACGGCTTTAAATTGCGGGAAATCCCGTTTCACATTGTCCGGCGCGTGAATCAGGAAACCCGTGTTGGCTTCCAGCAACATCCCCGTATCGTTGTAGGAATCGCCCGCTGAAATCACGTTATAATTCAATTGCTTAAACGCGGCGACGGCCTTCCGCTTTTGGTCCGGGATTCGCAATTCGTAGTCCGTAATCCGGTCATTGTCAACGATCAGTTTGTGGCAAAGGAGGGTCGGATAGTCAAGCTGTTTCAGCAGGGGGAAAGCAAATTGTTCAAACGTGTCTGACAGGATGATTGCTTGCACCTGACGGCGGAGTTCGTTCAAAAATTCTTTTGCGCCGGCGAGGGGTTTCAGGGAACCGATAACACCTTGAATATCAGATAATTTCAAATTGTGACGGTCGAGGATTTCGAGGCGCCCGCGCATGAGCTTGTCGTAGTCCGGTTCATCGCGGGTTGTCCTGCGAAGCTCGGGAATTTTCGTTTTTTCGGCGACGGCAATCCAGATTTCCGGCGTCAGCACGCCTTCCATGTCGAGGGTGACAATTGATTGTTTCACGGGCCGATTGTTCCAGATTTAACTTTTGGTGTCGAGGCGCGCATGAGGGACTACCGCATCGCCGCCTCCAGCGCATCCAGTTGCTGTCGCGCTTCAGGGAAATCGGGCTGAATGGCAAGGGCGGCTTTCAAATGAGCGGCCGCGTCCTGTGCCTGCCCATGTTTCGAGAGAAACACGCCGAAGTCGTATTGCAGGACGGCGTTGCCAGGCCACTGTTGAATGGCGGTGGCCAGGTGATTGGATGCGCCGGCTGGATCGCCCAGCGCAACCAGATTCATGCCCAGATCAAATTGGGCCAGAGGGAAATCGGGTTCAAGCTGGACGGCTGCTTCATAGCATTTATTCGCACGGTCCACATTGCCGCGCTGTTGCCAGCTTTTGCCCAGGCAATCGTAAGCGGCATAGTTGTCCGTGGTGACGGCTACGGTGTGCGAGAAAAGTAAAATGTCATCCCGCCAATAACGCAGTTGAATGGATGTCAGGACAAGGCATGCAATAAGAGCGCAGCCGCCGGCGATAGCGCACGTTTCGAATTTCCTCTGCGAAGAGGCTACGAGGTCGCTAATGGCCCAGGTCACGAGGATAAAAATTCCAATCGACGGCAAGTAGGTATATCGGTCGGCCATGGACTGGACTCCGACCTGGACGAGGCCAATCACCGGCACCAACGTTCCCAAAAACCAAAACCAGCCGACGGTGAGATAAGGAAATCGCTTCGCCTGCAAAACAAAAACGATCGTGAGCGCCAGAAGCACTGTTCCGGCTGCGATAACACCCGGCAACGGCCATGAGTGCGGATACGGATAGATCAGCGCCAGGTTCGTGGGGACAAACATTTTTGACAGATAACGGACATAAGCCATCAGCGTATTTGCCAGCCGAAAGCCAAAGGGCAGGGAAGCCGTCGACCACATTGCATTGTGTTGGACGAGTAAGGTGATGGCACTTGAAGCGGCTGCGAGGGCGAAGAAGGGGAGTTTCTCTAAGATCAAGCGTTGAAGCGTTGAAGCGGTGGCAGCGCCACTTGCGACAAAGCGTTGAAGCGGCCAGAAGTCCAGCAAAAGCAGGACGAATGGCAGCGTTACGACCATGGGTTTGGACATTAGGCCGCAGGCGAAAAAGAGGAGGGCGAGCCAGTATGAGGGTGAACTTAGAAATCGAAAGCGTGCGGAGGATTTTGAGGATGAGGACCCGCCTTCGCCAGGCTTCGGCGCGGCAAGTGAGGATGATTTCCCGCAGTTCCGGGCGTAACGGACGTAGCACAAAAGCGTGAGCATCCAGAAGAATCCGCTGAGAACATCTTTGCGTTCGGAGGCCCAGGCCACGGACTCGACGTGGAGCGGGTGCCAGGCGAAAAGCGCGGCCACGAAGAAGCTTCGCCACATTGCGCCGGTCATGCGCCGTAAAAGAACGAACAGAAGCAAAGCGTTCGCGCTGTGAATGAGAGCGTTTATTAAATGATGGCCCATCGGTCTTAGGCCGAAGAGTTCGCAATCCAACATGTGCGAAATCCAGGTGAGCGGATGCCAATTGGCCGCGGAGGCGTGCGTGAATGCCCAAACGATTCCGGACCAGGTCACGCCGGCATTGACGTGGGGATTGTTCAGAATGTAATCCGGGTCGTCATAATTGGTAAACCCATGCCACAGTAAGGGGACATAGAGCAACAGAGTCCCGATGAACAGCACAAGATGTGGCGCTGCCGGCCACAGGGCAAAATCTGTTTTGGAACGGTTCAGCATTTTTAGTCGGGCAGTTCCAAATTATCGAAGTTGCGCATGCGCGGCGAGAATTTCGTCCATTTCCTTTTTAGCGGCGTCGAACCCGGGGGCCAATTTCAATGTTTGGCGATATTCATTCACTGCCTGTGGCACTTGGTTCTGGTCCCGCAAAGCCTGGGCCAGGCGATAGTGGGCTTTTGATTCATCGGGTGTCAGGCGCAGTTCCGCCATGAACTGTTCGGCCGCCAAATCGGGCTGATGGTTGTTGAGATACGCAAATCCGAGGTTGAAATGGGCTTCCGGATCGTTGGGCTGCAATTTGGCCGCCACAGAGAAATGGTTTATGGCGTCGGCCATATTGCCCTCGTTGGCCAGGGCCACGGCAAGGTTTTCATGGGCGACTGCGTAATCCGGCTGCAATCGCACCGCTTCCCTGAATTGAGCGATCGCCGCAGCCGATTGTGATCTGCGCAGGAGGACTGTTCCCAGGTCATAATGGAAGTTCGCGTTGTTAGGGGAGAGCGTGACAGCGCGAGTCAATTGGTCCGCTGCGTGTTCCAGATTGCCTTCCTTCAAATATGCTTTGCCCAGGGCATTGTGTGCCTCGGCGAAATCGGGGTCGAGAGCGATTGCGGCGTTAAACTGAGTGATGGCGGCGTCTGTGCCGCCGTGGTCGAGCAGAATTTTGCCAAGGTTATATCGAAAGCGCAAATTATCCGGATCCAGTTGCACGGCCTTGTTCAAGTGGATGAGCGCGTTCGTCATATCGCCATCATTTGAAAGGACCATGCCCAAATAAAGTTGGCCGGGCGCATACTCCGGATTCAGGCGAACTGCCTCTTTGCAGTAGGGCAGGGCAGCCTGGTCGTCGCCGTTGGCGTCGAGCGCCTGGCCGAGGCAGGCGCAAGCGACAAAGTTATCTTTGGTAACCGCCAAAGTATGGCGGAACAATGTAATGCTGTTGCGCCAATACTGGATTTGGATGGAGGTGAGAACCGCACAGGCACTGAGCGAGGCAAAAGCGGCCACAGCGAGCAAAGGCCTCGCGCGAGCGGATTGAAAAAGATCCGCGAGGCCCCATGTGATTGCTATAAAGAGGCCGATGCATGGAAGATAAGTAAAGCGGTCCGCGATGGATTGATAACCTGCCTGGACAAGTCCGATGACCGGGACGAGGGTACCCAAAAACCAAAACCATCCGACCAGCAGGTACGGACGCCGCCTGGAGCAGTAAATAAATGCCAGGGTAATCGCCAGAAGTATCACCGCCGCTGCGATGGCTTCGATAATTGGCGCATGGGCGGGCAAGGGGTAGAGCACGGCCAAATTTATCGGCGCGAAAGTTTTAACGAGATAACGCAGATATCGAGAAAGAGAGTTTACCAAACCAAAAGAAGATGCCGTCGTTGAATGCCTGTCGATGTAATATGTCAGAATAGACGATGCGAATGTAAGCGCGAGGAAAGGGAGCTTCTCGATGAGAAGCCGTTGAAACGTTAAAAAGGTGGCAGCGCCACTTGCGATACAACGTTGAAACGGCCAGAAGTCCAGCAACAACAAGACGAATGGCAGCGTTACGACCATCGGTTTGGACATTAGGCCGCAGGCGAAGAAGAGGAGGGCGAGCCAGTATGAGGGTGAGCTTAGAAATCGAAAGCGTGCGGAGGATTTTGAGGATGACGATGAGGATGAGGATGACCCAACTTTGCCAAGGCTACGATGGGCAGGCGATGATTCCCCTTGGCCTTGGGCGTAGCGGGAATAACACAACAGCGTGAGCATCCAGAAGAAGGCGCAAAGGACGTCCTTTCTTTCACAGGCCCAGGCGACGGATTCGACGCGGAGGGGGTGCCAGGCAAATAAAGCCGCTACGAAAGCGCTGCGCCATAGGGCGCCGGTCATGCGGACCAGAAGAACAAATAACAGCACCGTATTTGCCGCATGAAATAGAACGTTGATCAAGTGATGCGCGCCAGGGTTCAGACCGAACAGCTGGCAGTCGATCATATGGGAAATCCATGTCAATGGAATCCAGTACCCGGCATACACGTGGGTAAAACTCCAGACGATGTTTTGCCAGCTCAGACCCGACGCTACGTGGCTGTTTTCCGGAATATAAAGGCCATCGTCGAAATTGGTGAAGCCGTTATGAATGACAGGCAAATATAAGAGGAAAGTCCCAATCGCCAGGCAAGTGCAGATAGCGATGAACCATTTTTTTTCAGCCGTCTGCATGAATCAAAACGGGACGATTCGCTTTCGACGTTGCTCGAAACGGCAGCATTTTGTGTAGCCGGCACTTCGCGCCAGCACCACGGCCTCGACAAAGTTCATGCCGACCTCACCGGGCGCGTGGGCATCCGAGCCGAACGTGATGGGCACGTCTTTTTGAAATGCGAGTTGAAGGATTTGGCGGCTTGGATAAATCTCAGTGCAGTCTTTTCGCAATCCGGCGGTGTTCAATTCGACTGCGCAGCCCGCTCTTTTCGCCGATTCCAGAAACCTTTCATAGAGCGGTCCGGCATTTTCCGGCGGTTGATGGCCGAATTTTTTTGGCAGATCCGCATGGCCAATTATTTCGAACAGTCCGGATTCCGCCGCGGCGGTCAGGCGATCGAAATAAATCTGCCATATTTCGTAAGAATCGCGGTTTTTCCATCCCGAAACTTTCTTCTTTGGGTCATCGATGGCCCAGTCGTCCGACACATAATGGACCGAGCCGATAAAATAGTCCCATGGATATATACCGGCCAGTTCGCGTACCCAATCTTCGCCGTTTGGAAAATAGTCCACTTCGAGGGCCATACGGATTGGCAGTTGCGGAAAATCCTTTTGGATGCGGCGGACTTTGTCCACGTAAATGGCCAATTTATCGAAATTCATGCGCCATTCGTCAAAATTGTCCTGACGCATCGGCGAATGGTCGGACATGCCCATTTCCGGCAGGCCCAGTTCAACCGCGCGGCGCGCGTATTCGTCGGGTTCACCGGTGGCGTGGAGGCACAGCGGTGTGTGCATGTGATAATCTGCGGGCAAAGCCATGGGATAATTAAAAAGGAAAAAGTAGAAAGGAAAAAGGGAAAACGTGGCGAAAGGGGAGCGGATTGATGGATTGGTGGATTGATGAGATGGAATCTGGGATCTCTGACATAAAGCATAATTAAAAGAAGACAGGATATTATAGAAAGTGGCGAGGTTAGGTTGTTTCCAAAAATTTGTGCCTATGTAAAAATACGGGAACGAGGAGGGCGGGGGGTTGGGTTGTGGAAATAAAAAGTGCACTTTTATTTGAGAATGGAGCGTTTTTTTTGGGGCATAACCGGGTGAAAAGCGGGCGGAAACGAAAGGGGGTTTTTGGCTTCGTTTTTGTGGTATTAGGGTCCGCAGATTTCGAATAAGGAAAGCAGGAAGGCAGGAATGGAATTACTGGTGTTGCGGAGGGTAGAGTGCCAATGAGCAAGGATTGAATCTGGCGTATCTGACATATCGGGCCGATCGTCTTTGGTTTTTTGTCAGGAGATTGACGCGGTTAATTGTCCTCCCATCCGTGAGGAAATATTTTTGCAGTCCATTTGTATGTGGGTTTCGCAACCGTTTGGGTTTGAAGTGCTTGCAGTAAGTTTTTAACTGTCCCTTTGATATTGGGCCGGGACAGTTCGAAATGGTGAAGAATTGATGGGGGAAAGATATAGAATTCGGCAAAACTCGGAGTCCCCCTGTCCACAGTCCCGAGCCCATCCTCCTTCGCAAGGCTACGGAGGACAGGCAGTCCAGAGTCCACTTGGATTCCACCAGACACAAAACTGGTAACAGCATGCTTCACAATGGCATTTTCTCACGCGCCCAGGCCATGTTCAAAGGGTTTATTTGCCACCTTTTGTCACTTTTTAGAACCCGCCTTCGTCCCGCTTTGCGGGGCTACGGCGGGCAGGCCCTGAGCTTTTTATCCGCAGATTTCGCAGATTTGCGCAGATTAGAAAGGTATTTAACAACGAAGACGGCGCGAGTCGCACGGCCAAGAAAACGCCAGGGATGATACGAGTGGGATTTTTAGAAGTCGCTCCGGACCAGCAGACCCAGTGCGAGAGGTAAAAGGAACAACAAACAGGCAAGATGGGGTCGAGACCCAAATGGCTGTTTGTTCAGGGTCCACGAGAGTATAAAACCCGTCAAAGCAACACATGCGGCGCTGGCGCCGAGTAATACCACAAGTATAAGCGGAAGGTTGATCGAGATGTTCAACGGCCCGTCGCCACCATTATAATCGCCGCTATTCAGGATCAAGCTCTCGACGTGTTCCGCGCCAAAGAGAAAGGTAGCGCAGGCTGATGAAACAGCGGAACCGAACCATAGGCACAGAATCGATTTGGTTATCCCCATGGAAGGGCCGTCGACCGGCCGTATTTTTTGAACTCCTGCGAGGCAGGCGACGGCAATGCCTAAAGCAAAAGGAATGAGATAGACAGGTGTCGAAGCGAGAAGCGAAATCCACATGCAATTCACTTTGTGTCACAAAGTGAATTCCGTCAAGGTGGAATTCCGAGTTTTGGGTGAGGAGGACGAGGACCCAACTTCGCCAAGGCTTCCGCCGTCGCCGCTGCGGCTGCGGACAGGACGATGGGCAGGCGATGATTGCCCTGGGCCTTGTAGAAAGTTATTCACATGGACAGCCAATGTCCAACCCTCCCGTTGATAGTGGTCGCGCATTAAAACGATGCAAGTGAAAAAATAAACAAGAAAAATGAAAGGAAACTGAAACTATGAACATGACGACAGCACAGGCAAGAGGGGCGATTGAAAACATCCTGCGAGGCGAACAACGGCTCGAAGCGGCGGAAGCGTTTGAACAAAAATGGATGGAGCTTTTTGACAAAGCGATCGGTCCCGGAGGCGGAGTGGTGGGTGTATCGGTGCCGCCGCGGGAACCGATTATCGGGAAATGGTTTCGGAAAGGGGACCTTGGGTTTATCTGCGGACCGCGCGGGCTGGGCAAGACCTGGCTGGGCGATGTTGATGCGCGCAAGTGCGCCGAGGGCACAGGCCTGGGCGGGTTGGGGGAATGGAACATCCACGGGCATCGGCGGGTGCTTTACGTGGATGGGGAAATGCCGTGGGACGCAATTCGAGAGCGTGACGCAGCGCTGGCGACCTGCGGAGCACCGGATTGTTTTACTTGAAGCATGAGGCGCTGTTTCATATTTCGGGCGAGGCGTTGAGCCTGACTGATCCGGCCGCGCGGACGGCAATTTTGAAACGGTGTCTCAGGGACAAGATTGGGGCCTATATGAATTCAATGTACGCCGCAGAAGCATCGGCGTTGTTAAACCTTGCACCAAAATGGAAAAAACGACGACGGCGTATGTGATGGTTACAATGAAATTCCGATATGGATTGTCAGCCAGGGAGAGCGCCAGTGCCACGGATATTCCGCCGCGCAGCCCGCCCCACGTCATGATCGTAACGAGGTGTGGCGTCGAACGGCCCGTCCGCAGCACGAGGGCGGGTATTAACACGCTGACCCATCGAGCGGCCAGCACGATCGGCAGAGCGAGCGCGATCGCCAGCCAATATCTGTTTTCAAAGCTTAAGTCCAACACTTCCACGCCAATCAGCATGAACAACACGGCGTTCATGATTTCATCAATTAATTCCCAAAACATGTTCAAGTGCTGGCGCGTCGTCTCGGACATCGCCAGACGGCGGCCTCGGTTGCCAATCAGGATTCCGGCTGTCACGGTGGCCAGTGGCCCGGACGTATTTAGGGCGTTCGCAAGGGCGTAGCCACCTGTGACCAGCGCCAGCGTGAGTAGAATCTCCACCTGGTACTGGTCAATGCTTTTGACCAAAAAGTACGTCACCCAGCCAAGCACCAAACCAAGACAAACCCCGCCGATCGCCTCCTGAAAAAATAAGAGGCCGACGCTCGCCATGTCGACCTGGCTATGGCCGGATGCCGCTCCTGCGACGGTGATAAAGACGACAATGGCCAGGCCATCGTTAAAAAGAGCTTCTCCCGCAATCTTGATCTCAAGGGTCCTGGGTGCATGCAACTCCTTGAGCAGCGCCAGCACTGCAACCGGGTCCGTTGGTGATATTAGCGCTCCAAACAGAAGGCACTGAACGAATGGCAATCTTATTCCGACGCAATCAAAGAGGAGCCAGCCTAAAACCGCAATAATCACCGTCGAAGCAATGACACCGAAGAACGTAAAAATGGTTATGGTCCATTTGTGCTTCAACAAGCTCTCCACGTCCACATTGAGGGCCCCCGCGAAAAGAAGGAAGCTTAGCATTCCCTGCATCAATGTCCTGTCAAACTTGATTCCGCCCACGATCTCTTTCGCGAAGGCAATCTGCAGTCCCAAATGGTTGGCGAGAATCAACAGCAGCGAGCAGACGAGCGCGATCAGCATCAAGCCAATACTGACTGGCAACTTAATGAAGCGGTGATTGACATAGCTGGATACAGCCGCAAGAGTCAGCACGAGGGCGATAAGGTTGAAGGCGTTCATTCTATCGAGTTACGAGTTCGACGAGGCCTTATCCGCCGGCTGCCAATTCGTGCCAATCCCCTATCACAGTCCCGTCGCCCAGGCGGGACCCTTCGCGAACTAATACGCCTGCGGCATTATATCGAAGCTCGAATTCTTCGACGATGGCGGTTGTCGCGTCAAATTGTTTTCCACAAATACGGATGATTTTGCGTACTCTCCTGAATTCAGCTTCATCGAGCAAGGGATGCGATTCTTCATAATAGAGATCGACATTCAAAAACTGTTCATGCACCTGCCTGCCATCCTGCGTAAAAGCAATCAGGTGAACCAATTTCCTAAGGGCTTGTTTTTTCATATTATGCGGAATTCGTCCGATGCTTAACCGGCGCTAGCCGTTCACGAGCGACTCGTTGCCGGCCAGTTTGTGGACAGCCGGTTTCAATTCATTTCCGGACTCGGCGGAATTGAATTCCGCCCGGACGCGTGGTAGCGACTGCGGATGTGTCTTTTGGATATAGGCGATAAATTTCTCGCGGATATCGCAGCGCAAATCCCATGACCTGGAGGAATCGGCAGACGTTGCAAGAACGCGCAGTTGCATCGTCTTATCTGTCGCATCGGTCACTTGTAAATTCCAAAAGCGTTTATCCCAAAGGGGATGATTTTCGATAATCTCTTTAAGGGCTTCGCGTGCCTGGTCCAGCGGCAAGGAATAATCCGCGAAAACGAAAACAGAGCCAAGCAGTTGGGATGTGGCCCGTGTCCAATTCTGGAACGGCTTTTCGATGAAATAGCTTAACGGCACAACAAGCCGGCGATCATCCCAGATGTGAATGACGACATAGGTCAAAGAAATCTCTTCGATTCGCCCCCATTCATTTTCGACGATAACGACATCATCCAGGCGAATCGGTTGCGTCATTGCCAGTTGAAATCCGGCGAACAAATTCGCAATTGTTTTTTGCGCGGCGAATCCGAGGACGACGCCAATGACGCCGGCGGATGCAAGTATGCTTGCGCCCAGCCGTCGCACTTCCTCGAACAACATTAGCATCGAGGCTACAGCGAATAGCGAGATGATGAAGTAAAGCGTTTTGCTCAAGACGTGGACTTGCGTGTAGAGTTTTCGCGCCTGGAGATTATCTGCAACGCCAATGTCGTATTTCGTGAGCAGGTATTTTTCGCCAAGGTTCACCAATTGGCAGAGAATCAGAGCTACGGCTGTGATCAGCAGGATGCTGCTGCCTTTGGTGATGACCTCAGCGTAATTCGGCGGCAAATTGAGAACGGGAATCGCAAAAATAATCCCCAAAACGGGCGTAAGGATGCGCAGGCTTTTGCCGGCCAACGGTACAAGCAAATCGTCCAATTTGCTTTCGGTTTTTGTCGCCCAAGCCGCAAGATGCGCCTCGATGACGCGGCTGAGCCGTAAAAAAAACCAAATCAGGACGGCAAAAAGTCCCATGCCGAACATTGCATCAGCGACTGTTCGAATGAAATCCAGTTGCTGCTTCGGAATCCGCAACAGCAGCGGCGTGATGGAAATATAAACACCAAAAATCCAAATTAAGAGATAAAGCGGTTTGCCAAGCGCGCCGAAGAATTTGCCCTTGAGGAATTTTGCATCAGTTATCGCCTTGCCGGTTTTGGCTTTAAAAGAAAACGCCGCGATGGCGTGCAGCGCAAAAAATAAGATCACCAGGCAACTCGTGACGCACAAGTCTGATAGCGTAATTGGGCCCAATGCTGGACGGTTGAAATTGGCCCCAAAGAAATTGTGGAGAGCGCCGGCAATCAGAGAGCTTAAGCCCGATGCCATTTGATTCAGAATTTCTCCAGCATTCATTGTGTTCCTTGTTGAGGTGGATTTGGTTCAGTCATTTCGTGGAGCATTCGACGGCCGGCCGGGGGGATTACTCAAAACTGCTCCTTCCCTTCAACGAATGAAACCGTGAATGGCAAACGATTGGAAACGACTATTGGCCGCATGCAAATGCTATCGGATAAACACGTGTCACTAAACAAGTGACAGCGCGCTTCACCGGATGGCGGCCCGACCATCCCTATTTACCTCCGACAGCACTCACCGCCGGACCCTTCAAAGCACCGAGGACAATGTCTCTCGCGCAAATAGATTTTATCCAAAGCGATTTATTGAGCCTAGCAAAATTTCTCAATAATTCTTTGGAGATTTCTGTCGGCACGGCATCCAACAATTTTTGTGGTCGTGGACAATCACTCGCGGATGCGCGCAATTTTCCAGGCCGGCGGCCAAAACGTGAACTGGCAAGACACAGAAAGACCAAGGCTCCTTGCCACAATCAAACAGCTTGAGCGCGAGCCGTGAGCATCTAGGCATTCGCCGGCATGATTTCGGAATAATCTGGCAGGGCAACACGATCGAGCAGGCTTGATCTCAGAAATTTGGGAACAAAAGGAATCGCGAATGAATGTGTGATCAAATTTCGGATGGAAATTCCCCATCGCGTCATTGGGACAAATGAACCGGCAAGCTTTTCAGCGGCCTTCTGCTTATCGAGCATGAAGGGATGCAAGTAGAATATATCAAAAATTGAAGACCTGTTCAATTATGTCGCCGGAATGCCTCGAATTGTGGCCGTTCTTGAGACTCCTATTTTCGGTTCTTATCGATTATGGCTGCGAGTATGAAACAAGCAGCCAATAATCGCACAACATAAATGAACGAAATGGTCTCGGCGCCAATGATCAAGGCGACGCAGAATTTTTCCACACCGAAGAGAAAGAACGCGATGGAAAACCATAGGAAAAACCTGTCGCTGGTAGATCTCCAAAATTTGAAAAAATGACCGGCAACGATGATAAATCCCAAAAAGACGCATCCTGAAATAAATTGGCTGATCATGGCCGGCCTCCTTCCTTTATCAATCCGTAGATCATGGCGATCAAGCCGGCAAGAGTCAATCCATCACGGTAAGTGCTCAAGTCAATTGACGGCAGGACGACTAAATCGAAAAAGAGCACGATATTACTCAAAGCGAAAAAGACGAAAAAGACCGCCCCCCAAAAGACGAGCTTTCCACGATTTCGAACATATCCTTTCAGGAGGAGTATGGCGCACCAGGTCGTGATAACCGCACAAATAAGATAAACAATTTTTTCGATCATTCTTTCCTCCGAAGCTTAAATGAGTCGGCAAATTTTTGCGCCTGGTCGCGCTTTTCTGTAAATATCGCCTCAATGACTTTGTATTTCGAAAATCCGTAAGCTTTCGCCAAATCTGATATTCGTTGTGAGAGTTCCGAAGTTCTTGGGTGAAAACGGAAAATTGGATTGGCGGCTCCCTCAGTGACTAAGAAGCCCAATGACGTCAGATTTTTGAGGCGGTCAGCGACAGAATGAGGATTCGACTGTATCACCTTGAATACCTCTCCAACTGTCCAGGACCGATCAGGCGCGCTATGGAACAGCAAAAGAATCTCTAGCAGCTCCAGCGACGTGATATGCTCCTTGATAAATTGTCTCAACTCTTCAGAAAGCTCATTTCCCATTTCAAACTCACGGATTATTTATAATATCCAATTTGGATGCAGCGTCCCATTTTGCAAGAAATATTCTAATTGAATTTTCGCTGCTCGCAGACAGACCAAAGTGTTTTAAAAGGATGCGGGCGTTCGTTTGACATCTTACGGCTTTTTTGTACGGTTGTTGGAACAGGAAACGATATGGAACTCTTACTCAGCCTTTGCATCGGTGTCGGCCTGAGCGCGGCGTGTGGTTTTCGTGTTTTTGTGCCGCTATTGATCATGAGCATCGCCGCAAAAACGGGGCATTTAACGCTCCTGCCGGCGTTTCAATGGATTGGTGGCGACATCGCACTTTGGACGTTCGCGATCGCAACGGTCATTGAGATCAGCGCTTATTATATTCCGTGGGTAGATAACTTGCTTGATGTCATCGCCACGCCTGCGGCGATCATCGCGGGTATTATCATCACGTCTTCGATGGTCGGCGGCATGAGTCCGTATCTGAAATGGACACTGGCCGTCATCGCTGGAGGCGGCGCGGCGGGCGTGGTTAAAGGAACAACAGTAATCACGCGCGGCGCATCAACGGCTACGACAGGCGGACTCGCGAATCCGATTTTATCGACGATTGAACTCGGCAGCTCCGTTCTGCTCAGTGTTCTCGCTTTGGTTGCGCCGGTGGCGGCCATTGTGCTTCTTGTGTTCATTCTTTTGCTTATGGCAAAGAAGCTCCTGCCCAAGTTTCGAAAGACTTGAAGGGGCGGAGATCGTGCGTGGCATAGCCGTGAGCAGTGCATGAGCGCCGTGACATTTTCCGAACGATTCTCCCTCACCCCGACCCTCTCCCTAAGGAGAGAGGGAATTTTCGTCCGATAATTTGATATGCCTAAACATTGCCGGTGGTTGAAGTGTTCAATCCGCGAAATAGCTTTCGGGGAAATCTTACAGGGCCTTGGGCGTTGCGGCAGCAACGCCGTACCATATCAGGTGTCCCCAGTTTACGGGACGAGACATGGGTTGTCTCGTGTTGGAAAATTGACTATTCAATTCAATCAATTGTTCACGCACTCATTATGAAATTTGCCGTTCTCACTGTTATGGCCCTTTTATCATTTTCAGGAATTGGTTCGGCTTTGGGGCAGAGCAACAATCCGCTCGGGCAGTTCGATGGCGCCTGTGATGTGGGTTCGCCGAAGATCTCCGGTTCGTCGAGTTATGATGCCGCCACCGGGAACTACACATTGACTGGCAGTGGCAAAAACATGTGGAGCACCAATGATCAGTTTCAATTTCTGTGGAAGAAGATTTCGGGGGATTTTATCGTGCGGGCGCGGGTTGAATTTGTAGGACAGGGGGTTGAGCCGCATCGGAAGATCGGTTGGATGGCGCGGTCGAGCCTGGATTCGGATGCCGCATATGTGGATGCCGTGGAACATTGGGTTGGGTTGACGGCGCTGCAATATCGCCTGGCTGCGGGCAGCAATACGGATGGAATCGTTTTGCCCATTACCAACGCAGACATCATTCAATTCGAGCGACGCGGTTCGGATTTTATTTTTTCGGCTGCGCATTCGGGTGAGACTTTTATCCGGACCAATTTCTCCAGCGCGAATTCGCCGGACGACCTCTTCGTGGGCCTGTTCGCCTGCGCGCATAATCCGGATGTGAAGGAGACCGCCATTTTTCATGACGTCCAGATTATCCGACCTGCCAAAGCGGGCTTTGTTCCTTACAAAGATTATCTCGGCAGCGTCCTGCACATTCTGGATGTAGAGAGCGGACAGATGGAAACGCCGTTTGCTTCGGCTCAGCCGTTTGAAGCGCCGAACTGGACGCATGACGGCAAGGCACTCATTTATAATATCAGCGGGCGTTCCGAAGATTGGGGAGCGCTGGTTCGTTATGATTTGGCGACGCGCGAGAAAACCATTATCAACACCGATTTTTGCAAAAGGAACAATAACGACCACGTTATCGCCTTTGATGGCAAGACCCTGGCCATCAGCAGTCAACATGATGGCGGGTCTTGCGTTTTTACCGTACCGCTGACCGGCGGCGTGCCAAAGCAGGTGACGACGGCTACGCCGTCCTATGCGCATGGATGGTCGCCCGACGGCAAATTCATTTTCTTTACCGGGAGCCGAAACAAGAAGTTCGACGTTTATAAAATACCCGCAGACGGCGGGCAGGAAATTCGGCTGACGGATGCCAAAGGCCTTAACGACGGTCCGGAATATACGCCCGATGGTAAGTACATTTACTTCAATTCGAGTCGCACCGGCAAAATGCAGATCTGGCGAATGAAACCTGACGGGGCGGACCAGCAGCAAATGACCGATGACGAATACAACAACTGGTTCCCGCATATTTCGCCCGACGGCAAAAAGATTGTCTTCATCAGTTTCCCGCCGGACATTGATCCGGATTCGCATCCGTATTACAAGGAATGTTATATCCGGCTAATGCCGGTCGAGGGCGGCACGCCCAAGGTGATCGCGTACATTTACGGCGGGCAGGGATCAATGAACGTGCCGTCGTGGTCGCCGGATAGTAAGAAGATAGCGTTTGTGAGTAATACGGAGATGGGGGAGGAGTGATGAAAAGAAAACTTCAAATCCCAAGGACCAAGCACAAGAGAATGTTCAAGCATCAAGCCCGCAATGTTGGAGCTTGATGTTTGGAAGTTCTCTGGATGTTGGACGTTGAGGCTTGGGGTTTCTAATTAAACATCCAAATTTGCAGGCCGTTTTGCACGGTTTTCGGTTCCGTTTACTCGTTCACTTACATATACAAAGAAAATTCGAAATAACCACCAATCTGCATCGTATGGGAGCAAGATTTAAGAGAGAGCCGCATATCAGATTCGCGCTGTCGCGCGGATTGATAGTCAGCGGCTTATCTTTTGGATCAACTCACCCGGGGCGGCGCTCACGGATTCGCTTGCCCCGGGCTACTCGTCCGCCCTTCCAAGGCTTTCAGTTAGAGCCTCGTTCCTCGGCTAAAGAGAGATCGCCCTCGTCCCGACCATTCTCCTCTGAGGAGAAGGAGAAATCATCGTTTCGGTTTATATCCCAAAAATTACAAATGTGCTAATAAAGACGGGTCGTTTCACGTGTTTTTCATTCCCGTTTACTCGTTTACTTGGGTATACACAAAAAATGTGCAACTGCTCCTTTTTTTGATAACCCCGATCCGGGCGGCGCCGTTCCGAAACACGCTAAAGCGTGGACACCAAACATCGAGTGCCGAAGGACGGCGGCGGCGCAGGAGCGCCGCTCTATCGGGGAGATGTCATTCCGATTGTGTTCAGCCATGTTTCTACCAGCTGAGGCCACGCGGATATGGGGAGTTCGGGGTGGCGCAGGCCAAAGCCGTGGCCGCCCTGGGCGTATAAATGCATTTCCACGGGTACGCCGGCGTTCTTGAGTCCAATATAATAGGCGAGCGCTTGTTGGACGCCGTCTACGTGGTCGCTTTCGGCCTGGAGGAGAAAGGTCGGCGGCGTGTCTATGGTGACCGGAATGTTTGGATTCAGTTTCATAACGTTCTCGTCATTGCAGAGATGTCCGGGATAACAAGCGACGGCAAAATCGGGGCGACAGCTTTGCTGGTCGGCTTCGTCAACTGGCGCGTAAGATGGTTTGTCGAAGTGAGTGCTGGTGGCGGCTACCATGTGTCCGCCGGCAGAAAAGCCGATGACTCCAATCTTGTTTGGGTTAATGCCCCAATCGGCGGCGTGAAAGCGGATGAGCCGCAAAGTTCGTTGCGCATCTTCCAATGCCGGCGGCCCTTCCCGGTATGGTCCGATATGTTTGAGGGGCACGCGATATTTCAGAAGTACCGCGGTGATGCCCCGTGAGTTCAGCCAATCGCAAATTTCGGTGCCTTCGAGGTCCATGGCCAGCTCGTTGTAGCCGCCGCCGGGAAAGACTACCATTGTCACGCCAGTACTTTTTTTTGTTGGCGAATAGACGGTCAGCGTCGGTCGCGTCACGTTCCGCACCCAGGTTATTGGGCCTTCTGACGATGGCGTGTTCGTGACAAACTCCGGCCCGGGGACGGTTTGGGCTGCGGCATCTGGAGGTGTGCCGGGCCAGATGGGGATTTGTGTGTGGCCGGAGGAAGGCTGCCAAATGTTTGTTTGGGCGTGGAGATGGGTTAGTGAAAAAGCAATGGAAAGGGTCAGTATTAAGGGTTTCATTCGATTTTGGATTTGCGATTTGCGATTTGCGATTTGGTGAGCACGAGATACACGGGGGGTTGAGATGGGGCAATGATAAAGGGAGGCGGAAAAATCTCCAATTTCCAAGCACCGCAGAAAAAGCTCCAATCTCCAAACTCCAAGCACTAGACAATTTCCAAGCACCAACGATCAAGTCCTTGCGTCGACATTGGAATTTGTCCGGCACTTCGAGTCCGGCATAGGTTTGGAATTTCCTTTTTGGAAAATGCTCGCAAAAATACGGTCTTCGTCATTTGGCAATCTTGGCTTCAGGTTTGTGGTTTCTCTGGTGTTTGGAGCTTTTTGGGACGGAGGGCAGGACATCGAACGGCGGCGCGGGAGATCGGACGATTAAGCTTCGAATTAGTCAGAGTCTCCTTACGTCGTCTCCTACAAGCTATTTGAACGAGTTTACTGGGGTAGACGGATTTATATGGAGGCGGACTTTGAATCGGGTTTCGCCGGGTTGCGATTCGAATTCAATTTCGCCGCCATGTCGATTGGCGATGATGGCGTTGCTGATGACCAAACCAAGACCAGTGCCGGAGCCGACGGATTTGGTGGTAAAAAATGGTTCAAACATGTGTGACTGGACTTCGGCAGGAATGCCCGGGCCGTTGTCGACGATTTCGACGACGACGTCGTCGGCGTCGCGGCAGGTGCCGATGCAGATTCTGCCTTCGCCTTTGACGGCATCAATTGCGTTATCTATCAGGTTGGTCCAGACCTGATTGAGTTCGCCGCCGTAACCGGTGATGCGAGGGATGGAAAGGTCAAATTGCCGGATGAGTGTGACGTTCTTCAATTTGTAACCAAGCATCGTGAGCGTGCTCTCAAGTCCTTCATGGATGTCCACTTCCTGCACGGGAGCCTGGTCCATGTACGAATAGGATTTGATGGCTTTGACCAGTTCGGCGATGCGACTGGTGCTTTGTTCGATCTGGCGTAATAGCAATTTCAAACCCAGGCGCACTTCGAGCCATGCGAGGGCGTCGGATTGCGCCGGTGGAGGAAGTTTGCCGGCGATCTCCTGGAGCAATGCCGTGTCGATTCCCGACGTGACAAAAGTCGGGGCGAGTTCCCAGGCAGAAGCGACGCCCTTCGATTCGAGCCATTCCGCGACCGTTTGTTCGCGGTCGCTGCGGGCGAGATGATCCAGAGGGGGAAGCGCTGCCATCTTCCCCACGGCCTGAAGCTCAGAGCTCAAGAGATATTGCCAGTCGTCGGAGCAGAGGGAGTTGCTTAGCCGGCACAGGAGCGATTGCGCTTTATCAGCCGATTCAGCCAGATGGGCGGCGGACCGGCGCGCGGCGGCGGCGGGATTGTTTAGTTCGTGGGCCAGGCCCGCGGCCATGGTGCCGAGGGACGCGAGTTTTTCGCGCTGTTGGGTGTAGCCTTCCACATTCCGCATGCGGGTCGCGGCGGCCCGAAAGACCTCCTGCGCAATCGCGTGGCAATGCGTCATCATCTGCCAAAAGCCGGCCTCGTCCAGGACAAACAATCGCGTCGGTTTGCTCGAGCGGATGTTTGCAACGGAGGGAATGTTCAGCAGGATCGGGATTTCGCCGAAGTACGTTCCGGCTTTTCCTACTCGCATCAGGACTGTTTGCCGTTCGTAGGTGCGGGTAATGCGCACCTCTCCTTCGATTACGATATGAAAGAGGCCCGTTACTTCACCTTCAGTTGCCAGGGCAGTTCCGACGGGCACATCGATGATCCTGCCTGGTTCGAGGCAGCTGAGTTTGTGATCCGGAAGGTGGGCAAACAATGAAGTGGAGCGGACCTCCTTAATTTCTTCCGGGGTCAGATTCATAACAATCCGAGGTATTGGTGAACGAGTTTGACGGCCATGGCGCCTTCTCCCACACCTGAAGTAACGCCCTTGGCCGAGCGATGCCGGACGTCACCGGCGACGAAAATTCCGGGGACGCTGGTTTCAAGGTAGAATGGGTCGCGATCGGCGGTCCAACCGGTCGGACGCTTTCCTTCCAGCATCAAGTGTTGGCCTGAGATAATGTATCCCTGGGCATCGCGTTCCACCATCGAGCCCAGCCAATCAGTCCGAGGCACTGCGCCTGCGTAAATTAGAAGCGCGCTGGCGGTTACAGTTTCCTCCTCTTTGCTTTTACTGTTATGAATCGTGAGTTTTTCACAGCGGTCCGAACCGTCAACGCTAGTGATGCTGGAGTGCAATCGCACGTGGATATTTTTTGTGCCCGCGATTTGTTTTTCCAGGTATTGCGACATGGTATCGGACAGGGCCGCCCCGCGTACGAGCATGGTCACCTGGCGGGCAAACCGGGAGAAATACATGGCCGCCTGGCCGGCTGAATTTGCGCCGCCCACGATGTAAATATCGCCGTCACGATAAGAAAACGCCTCAGACATCGGCGCATAATAATAAACTCCCGAGCCGCACAATCGGTCCAGTCCGGGCACCTCCAGTCTGCGAAAGGAAATACCTGTGGCAATGAGGACGGCTTTGGTGCCGATTTCCGAGCCATCGCCTAGGGTCAGCACGCGGGACGGTCCTTCCAGGCGGATGCTTTTGACTTCCTGGGGCGCAAGAATTTCAGCGCCAAATCGCCGTGCCTGGGCAATCGCGCGCCTGGCAAGGTCCGTGCCGCTAAGCCCGGTTGGAAAACCCAGATAGTTTTCGATGCGCGAACTGCGTCCGGCCTGGCCACCAGGAGCTTCCTTTTCGATGAGCAACGTATGGAGGCCGTCTGCTGCGCCGTAAACCGTTGCCGCCAATCCGGCTGGACCAGCGCCAACGACGACCAAATCGTAGAACGGAAATTCGGCTTTTGTCCTCAGCCCCAGTTTCTGCGCGATTTGGGTGATGGGCGGATTTTTTAAACAGGACCCGTCGGCGAATACCACAAGCGGCAGTGAGGCAGCGTCCGCATTGGCGCTATCGAGAAGTTTTTTTGCCTCTTCATCTCCTTCGACGTTAAGCCATTGGTGCGGCACGAAATTTCTGCCGAGGAAATCCCGGATATCGTTGGATTGAGGCGACCAGCGATGGCCGATGACGCGAACTCCGTCAAATGCCGGGTGCGATGCCGCCTGCCAATCATCCAGAAGATCGTCCACTACTCCGTAGAGCCGTTCTTCGGGAGGGTCCCACGGCTTCATCAGATAGTGATCGATGTGAACACTATTGATGGCGCGGATGGCGGCATCCGTATCCGCATAAGCGGTCAACAGGGCACGTTTGGCGTCCGGATATAATTGAATAGCGTTTTCGAGAAATTCCACGCCGGACATGCGTGGCATTCGCTGGTCCACGAGGAAAAGTGCAATGGATTCGTTGCGCAACTTCAGTTGCTTGACGCCTTCCAACGCGGAAACCCCGGAGTCGGCCGAGATGACGCGATAACGGTCACCGTAGTGCCGCCGCAAATCCCGTTCGACGGCACGCAATACGTCAGGATCATCGTCAATGGTCCAAATGACCGGTTTTGGCATATTCGCTCTGCCTCCAGAATTTTTAAGTTATGGGACTGTTTCAGTCCGTGTGGCAGAGCATACCCACTGCATGTCTCGCGTCAAATCATTAGCAGCCCGTTAAAAAACTCTGGACACCGCCGCTGAGAGGATTTTTGGCTTTGCGCAGGACATCGAAAGAATGGGACGGATGGGACCTATGGGACGGATTGGCGGAACTGGCGGCGCGGGAGCGCCGCCCTACCACTTAAAGTTTGGAGCACAAGCGGCGATACAGGGATTCGTAGCGCGGAACGATGACGTCGCTGGAGAAATTTTCGCGGGCGCGTTTTTCCGCGGCCTTGCTCATGAAAGCGCGGCGAGCAGGGTCGTGAATCAAATTGCTCAACTCGCGCGCCAGGTCATCCGGATTGTCGGAGGGCACGAGGATTCCGCTGACATTGTGTTCGACGACTTCCGGGATGCCGCCTGCCCGCCGGGCCACGCTTGGGCAGCCAAAAAACATGGCTTCGAGGATGCTTAAACCGAAACTTTCGGTTTCGGATGTAAACAATCCAATGTCAGATGCCTGGAGATATTCCTCGATATCAAAGACTTTCTCGCGGACGACGACGCGATTGGTCAGCTTCAAACGTTCAACGTCTTTGATAAACGGTTCGAAACTTGCGCCGGCGAGAACCAATAGCTTGAACAAATCGGGCGGGCGGATTCGTGCGACAGTTTCAAGAAGCAGATCGATGCGTTTGAGCGGGCGAAGATTTGACGAGTGCAGAATTAATACTTCATTCTCCGCCACGCCCAGTTCGCGACGTACTTCTTCACGCGGACGGCGCGGCGGGCGCGGCGTGAAAAAATTGTGAACGACTTCGAGTGTGCCGTCGAAGCCGAGAACGCGCCGCGTTTCTTGCTTCAGAAATTCGGACACGACAGTAACGGCATCGGAATGGGTGAGGGCGTGATGGATAGCCGGACCGTAACCAGGATCGGAACCGAGCAATGTCGTGTCTGTTCCATGGAGGGTGGTGACGACTCGCGGTTGTGTGTCCGGCGGCAGCATTGAGCGGGCAAGGATGGCGGCCGTGGCGTGTGGGACGGCATAGTGAACGTGAATGACGTCGAGGCCAACGCGGCGGCTGACTTCAGCCATCCTTACCGATAGCGGGAGCGTGTAGTCGGGATATTTGAATAACGAGTAATCGTTGACCGCCACGGGATGGAACGTCAGCCGGGGCACATTTTCCGGAAGGCGGAACGGGCGTTCGTAGCTAAAAAAATGGATGTCGTGGCCGCGCCGGGCCAACTCCTCGCCAAGGGTTGTCGCCAGGATTCCACTGCCGCCCACGCTGGGATAGCAGGCAATGCCGATTTTTAATAAATCGCTGGTGGTCATAGTAAAGCTCTCTTGTGCCTGCCTCGTGAATAACCGGCTAAAGCCGGGAGACCAAACACATTTTAAAACTGTCGTGACGATCGGTTCGCCTGTGCAAGTGAATCCAAGACTAACGGATCATTTGGATACAATGCGATGGCATGGCTTACTCCCGCGCGCAGTCCCTTTAAGCGCGCGCGCGCAAGTTGCAGTTCCACATAATTGCGGGTAGAAACCTGGCTCTCGTGCGCTTGCATTGATACGGTCCATGAATCGAGAATATCCGACGCCGAAACATTAATCAGCACCGGCATGATGTCCGTCGGTTCAGCTTCCGGCGTCACCGCATAATAAAACAATTGGCCAATTGCATGGGACGGCGCCTTGCGCAATTCGCGAATGCCGCCATAGCGCGCGAGGCGGCACGCGTCGCGCACGAGTTTGCCCAGCCGCCAATGGTCCGGATGCTGGTTTTCTGCAAGGCTGGGCGCGAGGACGATTTCGGGCCGGTGACGGCGAATCACGGCTGCCAATTTAATGGAGTGGACGGCGCGAATTTCGAGATGCGCGTCGCCGTCAAGCTCGATGAACTCAATCGTAGCGCCGAGTACGGCTGCGGCTCTTTTCGCTTCGGCGATACGTTGTTTAGGTGTGCCGGTGGATGCGGACTCACCATTCGAACAGATAACGAAGTGCGCATCTCGGCCTGCGCGAGTTTCCTTCACAATAACGCCGCCGCATCCGAACTCGATATCATCGGGATGCGCGCCAAATACCAGCAATGGCGGCAGGTCATAATAAGATTTCGGTGGGGGCTTCATCGGGGTGGTCGATGGTTTGGTGATTTGCCAAGGCCGGCCGGGGGGGCGGCTCCGCCGGCTTTAGGAAGACATTTCGATACAGGCTTCATCGGATCGGTCAATGGTTTCGCGATCTATAAAAGTGATTTCCGGCGTTTGTTCCGGGCGAAGATAGGCTTTTTCTCCCGGCCCGGCAACGTAATGCGTGCAATGGACGACCGATTGCATCCAGGGCAGCCGGCTATCGCGGGCCGGACTGATTTGCTCTTTGCCGAATGCCGTCGGCGGGACGGTGACAAAAGAGTTGCCGCCTTCGTGGAGCTGAAATGCGCCGTTGATCCAGCGGGCGCGGACAGTTTCGCCTTCGTATGGAACGTCTGCAAAGAATTCCGTAACATCGCAGGCAGCGCGGCGGACCGCCAGATCACTTGAGCGAACCACACGAACGCCTTCGAGCCAGCCGAGGCGCCGATACATTTCCAGGCAGAAATCGGCCACTGTGACTGCCTCAACGTTTTTGAAGAGGTTACTCAACGGATGACTGACGTAATTTGGCAGTTGAAGAATTGTTTTTTCGTGCCAGCCATCGGCAATGTGTTTGAGGTATTGCGGAGAAAATTTTCTTTGAATTCGGTTCTTAAACGAGAAATTCAACATCGCAGGTTCGCCGGTTTTACGGTGCCGAAGGATGGTCTGGGTTTCGCGCGGGTCGTGGTCGCTGTCGTGGCAGAAGAAAACAATTTCTCCGCCGATTTGAGATTGGAGTTTCCGGGCGGTTTGGATTTTTGAGACGAGGAATCGTCTCGGAAAGAATCCGCACGGTTGCTGGCCGAAGCAAATGACGGGGATGTTCATGGGAAAATATGCGCTTGGGCCATGAACGTCCGATTTCGCGCTTGCGTCCTGGAGTGCGGTGGCTGTGACACCGCTTTTGTGCGCTGTTGCCTATTCGTCCTCAAATTCAACTTCGAAAGTCGCGTGTCGCTTGAAAGCGGTGTCGCGCTTCGCTTGCCACCGCACTCCAAGACCATTCGGCGATACGATGGGTTCATGTGGAGCGCTCCGATGTTTGCGCGTTCGGTCGGAGAAAAAGCTGGATTACAAGACTGAGCAGCACACAGGCCGCGCAGCCGATGAGATTGTACCAGAGATAGCTGATGTTGAGGGAAAAGTAGAGAATGAAGACGAGAATTTGCGCGACCACCGCGGCCCAGAAAATCGCGGTTCCACTGATGTGTTTCAGGAAAAATGCGACTAAAAACAACGCCAGGAACACGCCGTAGAAAACCGAGCCGACGATATTAATGGCTTGAATCAAATTTTCGGCAAGGTTCGCGAAGAGGGCAAAGGCGATGGCGACCAATCCCCAGATGAATGTGAACCAGCGTGAGGCGGCGACGTAATGGGCGTCGTTCGCCTCGCCCTTTAGAAGGTACCGATAGAAATCCACGGTCGTGGTTGTGCCCAGGGCGTTTAATTCTGCGGACTTGGATTGGAGCGCGGCGGCGAAAAATGCCGTGATGAGCAGCCCGATTAATCCGTGCGGCAAATGGTTAAGAATGAATGTGACGAAGACGTAATCGGAGTCGTTGCTTTTGACGCCAGGGTCGGCTTTTTGCATGGCTTTCGCGGCTTCGGCGCGAATGGCGTTCACCTGGCTCATGTCAGCCTCCGCAATGCCTCGCGCGGATTCCGCGGCGGCGATGTTGCCGGCGCGTTTAGCCGAGAGCCATTGGACGATGTGCCGCTCTTCCTGCCGGGACGCGAGTTTATATCGTTGTTCAAGCGACTGAAGCGTCTGGCCCGGGTCGCGGCTGACGGCTTCGCGCCAGGCGGCCTGGTTGAAAAAGATCGGCGGTTGTTCGAATTGATAGAAGACAAAAAGCATGACGCCGAGGAGCAGGATAAAAAATTGCATCGGAATTTTGAGCACGGCGTTGAACATCAGCCCGAGGCGGCTTTCGCGAACGGACGAACCGGAAAGGTAACGCTGTACCTGCGACTGGTCGCAGCCGAAATAGGATAGCGAAAGAAAAAATCCGCCGAGCAGTCCGGTCCAAAACGTATAACGGCGGCTGGGGTCCAGGGAAAAGCTGACCGCATTTATTTTTTTAAATGTGCCCGCGATAGTAAAAGAATCGGAGAGGCTGGCGGGGATCTTCACGAGCAGAATGGCGAACGCGGCGAGCATTCCGCCGAAGATGATCGTCATCTGCCATTTCTGCGTGAGACTCACCGCCTGGCTGCCGCCGGCGACCGTGTAAACGATAACGAGCAGACCGGTTAGAATGATGGTGAGACTCAGATTCCAGCCGAGTACGGTAGACAGGATGATGGCCGGCGCGTAAATGGTGATGCCGGCGGCCAGGCCGCGCTGCAGGAGAAATAAGGCCGCGCCGAGAAGGCGCGTTTTCATGCCGAATCGGCGTCCCAAATATTCGTAAGCGGTATAAACATTTAAGTGGCGAAAAATTGGGAGAAACACGGCAGCAATCACGATGAGCGCCAGGGGCATCCCAAAATAATTTTGCACGAAGTCCAGGCCATTTTCATATCCCTGGCCTGGGGTCGAGATGAAGGTAATGGCGCTGGCCTGGGTGGCGGCCACGGAAACACCGATGGTCAGCCAGCCCATGGTTTCGTCGCCACGCAAATAATGGTCCAGGTTTCGATGCCGGCGGGTGTGCCATGCTCCGTAGGTGGCGATGGCAATTAAACTCCCGATTAGAACGACGAAATCCAGGAAATTCATGAATAGAACACCGTGAGGAGCAGAAGCAAAGACACCCACAAGAGAAAACAACCGAAGACAAAAATGTAAACGTCACGCCACGTGCGCAGGCCGGGCAATCCGGTTAGTTCCTCGCGGTTTTCGGCAGAGGGTTCGATTCCGGGGACAAGTTGTCCCCGTCGCGAAGGCTCGACCGGGTCCGCGTTATCCTCCGTGGATTTCATTTGCCGATCGAAATGAGATTGGCGAACAGTCGATACGCGCCGGGCACGCCCGCAGGCAGTTGCCGGAAAAATCCCAGGCCGGTATAGACGAAATAACCTTTGCCATATTGCGCCACGAGTAATTCGCCTTTGAGCGGTTCTTCACCGGCGTCGTTGCACGCAAGAATCGGCGTGAAATGGTTGTCCCATTGGTCGGGAAAGTAGGTTCCACGCTCCTGGACCCAACCGTCGAAGTCGGCGCTGGTGATTTTATTCGGCGTGTTCAAGGCTGGATTATCGGGGGCGAGAAATGTCATCGGCGCGGCGGGGTCCGTCACACGTTCGTCGGAAATGTGCAGGCTGTACGGTGTCAATTGGTCCGCCTGAAGGCTGGAGCCGGGACGATTGTATTGTTCGATGACGTTGCCGCCGGCCTTAACGTAATCGAATAGTGCCTGGGCATGGGACGCCAGTTCTTTGTCGACGTTGAAGGCGCGGACGCCGATGACGACGGCGTCAAATTTCGATAAATTGTCCGCGGTCAAATCGGAATCAACCAGGGTGCTGACGTCGTAGCCCATGTCTGCCATGCACTGCGCTAGGTCATCACCGGCACCTGGAAGGTAACCGATGCGCCGGCCGTGTGTGGTGAGATCCAGGCAGGTCGCTTTGCATTGGGCCTGTGGTTGCAACAACAGGAGGGGAATGTGGGGGTAATTAATGACCACGCGTTCGTTGTCGTAGTTTCTTCGGCCGACTTTTGCGGACGCGCCGACAGTGGCGGTTGCTGGATTGGCGGGCGCGGTGACGTTGAATGTGAATTCCGCTTTGTCTCCGGCGTCGGCCAGGCGAAATGATTGTTCCGGCGGCGAAATCTTCCAGTCATCGGGTGCGATAAGCCGCACGGCGCCCGTGGTTTTTGGTCGAGCGGAGGTGACGGTGACTGTGATTGGGCGTGTTGCAGAGGGAGCGAACAATTCGACGTCATCTTTGAATTTGAGGGTGATGGGAGAGATGACATGCAATTCACTTGGCTCGTTTTTTGTGCGGGCAGCGGTGATTTGGACTGGTTGATCAGGAACAATCAGTGTTTGGCGGTCTATGAGAAAAACCTGTGAGATGGGGAACGCAGGCGGATTTTCCGGCCGGCCAATTAGCGCAGGATCGTCTACACGGAACATTCCGGCAGTATGAGGCTCGCGGAGCCAATACGGCTGGCTGGTTTGGGTATACGGAGGCAGCTTCTTGACGAAATCACGGAGGACAGGGGCTTTTGGGGTCAGGTTAGCGCCAATATTAGAATCACCGACCCTTGTGGAGCCGCCGTCGACGAGATTGTAATTCGCACCCTGCCAGCGAACCGAAAAAGCATCTGATCGAATCGAAGCCGTCATATGCAAGTGCAACGTTTCGCCTGGGACGACTTCGGCTTGCGGGATGGTTGTTTGCACAGTCAGACCGAGGCATTCCTGGATGATGTGGTCGAGCAGGGGACGCTTTTCTATCACGACTGGATTGTCAGCGGCAAGAGAGTCCAAGCGTTTTTTGATCTTGAGCAGTACCGACACGCTGGCGGCAGAATCGTCGGGATTGAATTTTGCGATGACATCGTCTGTTAACTTTCCGATTTCAGAGCCGCCGCGGACACGCGACCAGGTTGTGTTTACGCCGTCCATGATGTCATTTGTGGCTGGTTCGCCGTCGAGAAGTTCGAAGCTATCGTGGCGAGTGCTGCCGCCGCCGCCAAAGCCCGCAAAATTTCCGAGGCCCTGGGTCTTGTGCATGGAGCGGCTGCGCGCGGCGATTTCGGTGTACGCCTCGCCCGAGAGTGGGTCGATGCCGCCGTCATTGATTCGAATTAGCTTTGCGCCGTTCGCATCACGGTTCTGGAAGCCGCCGATATTCCACAGGATGCGTTTCGGCTGCCACGTTGTTGGTCCTTCACGCATTTGGTTGGGAAATGTCGCGCCTTCACGCAGTTGGTCAGGAAATGCGAATGGATCACCAGCGAGTTTAAAGGCTCGTAACGCCAGAACGGTCGATGCCGTGTGATGGCCGTGTGTGTTGCCAGGAGTGGGAGAAAAGCGCGTGATGATGACATCGGGCTGGAATTCACGGATGACACGCACGACATCGGACAACACTTCCTGTTTGTCCCAGATTTTCAGCGCCTGGCGATAGTCTTTGCAAAAACCAAAATCTACCGCCCGAGAAAAAAACTGTTGTGCGCCGTCTATTCGTCCGGCGGCAAGCAATTCTTCAGTACGGACGACGCCCAAATCCTCGCCGAACACAGGGCCGAGGACATTTTGGCCGCCATCGCCGCGTGTGAGTGAGAGGTACGCGGTGCGGTAATGGCGTCCGCGAGAAAGGTAGGCGATTAGTTCGTTATTTTCGTCGTCGGGATGCGCGGCGACGTAGAGGACGCTGCCCATTTCGCGGAAGTTTTCCAAGTCCTGAAGGATGGTTTGGCCCGAGGGGGAATTCGTGGATTGAGCGGGAGCGGAGAAGCAGAAAAGGAGGCAGAGGGTGGCGGCAAGGATATATCCTGGAAGGGATGCGCCTTTCCTTATGACCTTATGCGTCTGCGGCTCGGACGGTTCACCCTCCCCATGAACCGTGGCTCGAATATCTGCGTCCGAAAGACTCTCCCTCACCCCTGCCCTCTCCCGCTGGGAGAGGGAGAATGGTCGTCTGATGGTTTGATACGCCGGAGCATCGCAGCGGTTCAGGGGTTCAATGCGCGAACCGCCCTTTGGGGAAATCTCACCCCGGCCCTCTCCCCCCGGAGAGGGAGAATTGTCTGCCGGGAGTTTGATGTTTTGGGCGGCGTTGAACGTAGAACGGTCAAAGTGCGAATTAGTTAGAGCGGACACATGTCCGCTGCTACGCATATTCATGAAACGACCTCTGTCAGGTCTGAATTCTCCGGATGAAACGTTGATGCTCATGCGCAATCATCGCGGAAGCGACGAATAGAAATTCTGCCCGTTCAATTGCCGTTATCTATTTCTGCACGGTGAAAGGCGCGGAAAATTCTGTGGTCTCCCACGATAATTTCAACACGCCGCCGCCGGAATTTCGGGTGATGGCCATGGTGAATTGATCCACGGGCTTATTCAGCTCCGTTTTCGTCAGATCCACTTTGGCGACGTCGTGATCGGTATCCACTGGGATTCCCCAGCCGCCGAGAGCGCTGCTGAAGACCAATTGTGATGGGCCTTTTTCCTGCGGTATCATGTAAAGGGTATAGGCTCCGGCAGGAATGGTTTTATCGCCAAACACGAGGGGTTTCTGAGTGAGGAGGAGAGTGGCTTCGTCCGCGCCCAGGCGCCAGGGTTCACCCCAGGGCACGAGGCCGCCCCAGATTTTGCGGGGTTCGGTGGTGCCGGGTTTTACGGTGTAGGGCCGGCCGTAGGTGACGGTGATGCGTTCGCCGCTGATGCGGGCGTTGAAGGTTTCGTGAGGGCTCATGCGCTTTTGCTGAGCCGAAACCGGGAGTGCGACTGATAGGACGAGCGCGGTGATTGCAAGTGTGGATAGAAACGTTTTCATAGGAACTATGACAGTTACCGGCGGTTTGTGTTGAATTTAATTTGTGATTTGGAAAAGCAGTTATTGCAGGCTGGAAATTAATTGTTGATTCATCCAGACGAAGGAATTATTCGGGCCTTCGGCTTTAATGGCGAGGTCGGAGGATTCTTTGGCGGCGGCAATCGCGCCGGCTTTGTCGCCCTGCTTAGCCAAAATCTGAGCCTTCACGTGCAACATTTCGAAAGCGATCATCGGTTTATCGGCCAGCCCGGCGTTGATCCATTCCAGCGCCTTGTTCAAATCCTGGCCGTGATCATAATAAAATTGCGCGGCCTGGAAATAAAAGCCGTCCAATTTTTTGCCGGGCGCGGCCATGGCAGCTTCGATTTGCGGTACCACCTTGCTCACGACGTCGACCTGCAGCTTTATGGGGACGACAGTTTTATCCCAAATCAACATAAGAAGCGCCGAATCGTCACGGATGCGATTGAATTCAATGGTAAAGGCATCGAGCGTGGTGTCCGTCAGAGTCCTGGGCGTGACGGTGAACCGCACGAGATCATCGTCTGCTTTATATTTGAAAGCGCCAAACTGGTCTGCGTCTTTATTTATGATAATGGTCCATTGGTCTTTGCCGGGGATGGTGAACAACGAATAGGTGCCCGCGGGAATGTCGTTGCCCTCGAGTTTGACGGGTGTGCTGAAAGTGATTTTTGTGGCCTGGTTGGCGCCAGTGCGCCAGACGGTGTCGTAGGGGACAATGCCGCCAAAGACGGTTCGGTCCTTCATTCCCGGCCGCGAATAGACGACCGTGATGTCGGTCAACCCGACGCGTTGTTTGACTGTGCAAGCGGGACTGGCGGCGGGGAAGTTGACGCGCGGCGACTGAGCGAACAACTGTGATGAAAAAGCCAAACCTCCGGCGACCGCAAGAGCCAATAGTATCTTTCGGTTCATAATGCGGAAGCTTATTTGAATTAATTGAGAACGAAAGCGAAAATTGATGGAGAATCGTCCGTCCAAATATAAACCTTACCAGCGCAATGAAGGTGATCGGTGCATCGACCTCAATGGCGCGCGTCTTACGACGCGCGCCTGGCGGAAGGGCACTTCCGCCCTGCCCGGGGCAGAACACTTTACACCCAGGGCTCAAGTCTCTAACGTACGGGTCCACAAATGAAAGGAACAGAATCAGCGGTGGTCCCCGAAGTCTCTGCGAATCCCCAACATAACAGGATGAAATCGCAGCATCTGTTTCTGCTCATTTTGATGAACGGCTTGTGGGCGGCAACGTATTCGGTTTTTAAGGTGTTGTCGCCGGTGATGAATGCGGCTGAAATCGCAACGCTCCGTTATGGAATGGCTGCGGCAATTTTATTTTTGCTTTGGTATTGGTTGCCTGGCAAAGCGCCGCGGGGGCGGGATTTGGCCTATACGATCGTGATGGGTATCATCACATTTGGATTTTCTCCGCTACTGCAGGTCTCGGGAGTCCAGATGGGCAGGGCGGGGGATGCGGCGGTATTGATCGCCCTTGAACCGGTCATTGTTTCCCTGTGCGCAGCAATATTCCTGCGGGAACGCATCGGGTCGCGGCGTTGCGCCGTTTTTCTGGCGGGATTGGTTGGCGTGACTTTGGTGGCAGAAGTCTGGCGGCCTGGATTTCGATTGCCCGCCTTGATGGCAGACACATTAATTATTCTGTCGCTCTTTTGCGAAAGCGCCTGTTCTATTCTCGGCAAAGGAATCGTACAGCGCAACGGAATGCTAAAAGTTCTCGCGATCTCTATAGCGGCCGGGGCGTTGACCAATTTTTTGTTGGGTGGGATTTCTACATTTCACGCCGTGACAACCCTGTCATTTTGGGATTGGGCGCTGGTGGCTTATCTGGCCATTATTTGCACGGTCGCCGGGTACCTGCTTTGGTTTGCGGTCATCCGGGAAACCCAGGTTAATATTGCCGCGCTGACGATCTTTGTTCAGCCGGTTGCCGGCACGGCTATAGCCGTCCTGTTATTGGGCGAATCTTTGCATTGGGGACAGGTTATCGGAGGACTGGTGATTGGCGCGGCTTTGCTTGTGGAATTTTCAGCGCCTGCCGAGGCGGTGGTGCCTGAATAGAGAAAGGTTTTCTCTCTTGGCGGTGGGGTTGCAATTTGGAAAACTGACGGCTATCAAACAGTTAAAGCACGATATTCAGAAGGTTGCGAGTCGCTTCGAGATTCGCGGCGAATTTTTGAGTGCCGAGCCGTACGGCAATGGGCATATCAATGACACATGCGCCGCGGTGTTCGACCACGATGGAACGCGGGTGCGTTTTATCGCCCAGCGTATCAACCATAATATATTCAAAAATCCAGTCGCGTTAATGGAGAATGTCCAGCGCGTCACTTCGCATCTTGAAAGGAAACTTGGCGCCGATTCAATTCTCGGTCGCCGGGCGTTGAAGTTGATCCCGACGCGGGAAGGCAGCGCGTATTATCGGGATGGAGAGGGCAATTATTGGCGCGTTTACAATTTTATTGAAAAGGCGAAGACGTATGACGCTGTGGAATCGACGCGCCAGGCTTTTGAGGCGGCCAAAACGTTTGGGCAGTTTCAAAAACTGCTCGCCGATCTGCCGTCGCCGCGCCTACACGATACCATTCCGGATTTTCATCATACGCCGAAACGATTTGTGGCGCTTGAAAAAGCGATCGAAGCGGATTCGGTCGATCGTGCAAAACTGGCGAAACCGGAAATCGATTTCGCATTGGGGCATAAGAGCATTTGCGGTGTGCTGCTTGAGGCGAACCTGCCGGAGCGGGTGACTCACAATGATACCAAGTTCAATAATGTCATGCTCGATGATGCGACGGGCGAGGGCGTATGTGTGATTGACCTGGACACTGTGATGCCGGGCCTGGCACTTTACGATTTTGGAGATATGGTGCGGACGACGACGAGCCCGGCGAAGGAGGACGAGAGGGATTTGTTGAAAGTCACGATGCAATTTCCGATGTTCGAGGCGCTGGTCCGGGGTTATCTGGCATCGGGTTCAGACTTTTTGACGGCGCGCGAGAAACAGTTCCTGGCTTTCTCGGCAAAGCTGATCACATTTGAGATCGGCGTTCGTTTTCTCACCGACTTTTTGGCGGGCGATACGTATTTTAAAGTGCATCGCGACGGGCATAACATTGACCGTTGCCGGACGCAGTTCAAGTTAGTTGAATCCATTGAACGGCAGGAAGAGCAAATGAATAAATTGGTGGAGCAACTTTGATGAAAATTCTGGTTACCGGCGGCGCCGGATTTATCGGCAGCCATATTGTTGAACATTTTCAGGGAAAAGCCGAAGTGCGCGTGCTGGATAACCTGCGCTCGGGCTTTAAAAAGAACCTTGCTGGATTGAAGCACGAATTTATTGAAGCATCGATCCTTGATCGTGAGGCGGTTCGGCGTGCGTTGGAGGGCGTGGATTATGTTTTCCATTTGGCGGCAATGATTAGTGTGCCGGAGTCCATGCAAAAGCCGATCGAGTGCAATGAACTCAATACCACGGGAACGCTCGTGGTACTGGAAGAAGCGGCGCGCGCCGGGGTGAAGAAGCTTGTCTTTAGCACTTCAGCCGCAATCTATGGCGACAATCCAACTGTGCCGAAACTGGAAAACATGCTGCCGGAGCCGAAAAGTCCTTATGCCATCACGAAGCTTGATGGCGAGTTTTACTGCAAAATGTTTTCCGATGAAGGACGGCTGGAGACGACGTGCCTGCGATATTTCAATGTGTTCGGGCCGCGTCAGGATCCCAAAAGCCAATATGCGGCCGCTGTGCCAATCTTCATTGACCGCGCATTAAAAAATGAGCCGATCACCATTTACGGCGACGGTGAACAGACGCGGGATTTTATCTATGTGAAGGACGTGGTGGCAGCAAATGTCTTTTTTGCGACGCAATCGAACGAGACAGGAGTTTTTAACGTGGCATCCGGCAAACGGATTACTGTCAGCGCGCTGGCAAAAACGATCTGTGAGCTGACGGGGTCCCGTTCGGCGATCTTGTATGCGCCCGAGCGGGCAGGGGACGTGAAGCATTCGTGCGCGTCGGTTGACAAAATTTCCGGCAAAGGATTTGTTCCCGTGGATAACCGGGAGAACAATTTGCGGGCGACGATTGAGTTTTTTCGGGACGGAATGTCGAAAGGTACCTGAGATTGCAAAGCCTATGGCATTGCAATAGATTCTTTGAAATGAATCAGTCTGTAACCAGGGCCGATAACGCGTGGCGCAAGTCACGCCTTGCCGCGCGTCTCCTGCTTCGTCGGGAAGCCGGTCCGTTGCGCCCTCGCGATCGGGCCCTGGCATGCCGATTGGCTGGTGACCCGGAGGTCAACAACCGGCTGATTCAACAGGCCCTTTACTTTTTGGGTATCGGTCCCCGCAAATATGAATTCGATAAAAAATTATTCGAGTTGGTGGACGGGCGAAATTGACTGGACTGCGCCAGCGGGACAGTTGCTCGACGAGTTTGTTAAATCACTTCCCGCAGATCGGTCCTTTCGCGTCACCGTCTATGGCTCCGCCCCGCTGCAATTGACGGTTGACCGGCAATTGTTAAGCGCTGACGTAAATATTTTTTCAGACGACGATGAGGATTTGTCGGGCTTTGTGGCGGCGGCAAAGCTCGACAAAACCCACGGCGACATTTACATCGAACCGGGATTCAAATTGAGCTATCGCACGAATCCGGACTGGCGGCAGCGCGCAAAGATCATTCAACGCAAAAATGTGAGTCTGGCTTTTCCCCATCCGCTTGACATCCTCATCGGGAAATTAAATCGTCTGGACGCCAAGGACTTGAAGGCGTTCGAGCGTGTTATTGAAATCTCCGGCCATCCGACGGCTGACGAGTTTAAATACGAGCTTCAAAACGCCGTGGATTTGTTCAGGCCCGCATTTGATGAAGACATGCCGAACCGCTGCCCGGAAAACACCCGGCGGCTTTGGCGCGAAATTTTTCATGCCGAGATTGACCTCCGCCGGGACATCATTGAGCCGGCCATTGCGCGGCGGCGCGTTGGTTACGGCGAGACGCCGCCGGGGTACAAGGGCATCCTCCCGTTTATATAATGTATTCCGTTTTCGGCGGTTCGGGTCATTGGGCCGGCGGTCGAAATTGCGTTTCCTTCAGTGGTCAAAACAATGAAAATATTTTAATTAAAATTGAAAAAGCTGGAATGATGAAGCTGAACCTAAACTGGAGCGCAACTTCCCACGATTATCTCCGGTATCGTCCGGGTTACCCGAAACAATTTTTCACTTTACTACGGCAGTTGGGCATTGGGGCGGCAGGGCAGGACATCCTCGACCTGGGCTCGGGCACTGGGGCGCTGGCAATTCCGTTTGCACGGGCGGGAGCGCGGGTCACGGCGGTGGATCTTTCTGAGGGACAACTTGCTGCGCAAAAAGTGACGGCACGCAAATATGGGGTGGCAAACAAAATTAAATTTAAGGCGGGACATGCTGAGAATACTGGTCTGCTGGATCATTCTTTCGATGCCATTACGGCGAGCATGTGCTGGACATATTTTGACGTTGAGAAGATGAAAATTGAGGTGCCGCGTCTTTTACGCCCGGGTGGACTGCTTTTGGTGAGCACTTTGATTTGGGATAAGCATGATGAGGGTGTCGTTGGTCATACCCATAAATTGATTGCGAAATATAATCGGGAAGCCAGGCCCCGGCCCAATGCACGACGGTGGGATGCGGATGTGGTTCCGAGGTGGTCGCAGAAATGGCTCCGATTGAAGACGTTTCACGAGTTTACGGCGAATGTCCCATTTACTCGCGAATCATGGCGTGGACGCATTCGGGCATGTCGATGGATTGGGGCGGCGCTATCGGCTGAACAAACCGAAGCGTTTGACCGTGAGCATGCGGCTTTATTGCGACGAATTGCCCCGGCCAGGTTCGATATTCCGCATAGGATTACGATACGGATATTTGCGGTTTGAACAGCAAAGGCCCGAAGGCGCAAAAAGAGAAGTTAATCCGCAGATTTCGCAGATGTAATTCGAAGGGATTTGTGGAAATAGTCAAGGACGCTGCCGATCAGGCTAGCGGTCGAATGGCGTTCGGAAGGCTCTCCCTCACCCACGGCCATCTCCCGTCCACCCTCCGCAGTATCGTTCCTCTGTGGCTCTCCGCAGGACGTCACAACACAAGCGCTCACAAACCAACGAAATGGGCGGTGCTACGGAGGACGGGCTGGGAGAGGGGGAATAGCGGTCAGTTAGTTTGACACTTCGGAAGATCGCAACGGTTCGTGGATTCAACGCACAGACTGACCTTAGCGAAAATCTGCTGACGAAAAAGCATCGGCACTTTTCAGTTTGCAGCATCCGGGTGCGGGGATTATGGTTCCATTATGAAAACTTCAATGCGCTTCATGATTTTTCTGGCCGTCGGCGGCTTATTTGCTGGTGCGGCATTATCCTTGTCCGCTGATCAAGTGACATTGCAGAACGGGGACATGTTGAACGGGAGGGTGTTGTCTGTGACGACGAATTCTCTCGTGCTTCGGGATGAGACCCTGGGGACATTGACTTTGCCGCGGACCAAAGTCTCGAAGATTACGTTCGGTGTATTGGCGGCGGCCCAGCCGCCGCTCGCTATGGCCAATACCCTGGCCGCTCAGGCGAAGAATTCTGCGTTGAATCAACCGGCTGAAGCCGGGACACCGAGCACGCCTTCATACCTGCAGTCGATGTTTCGCGAAGTGCGTGAGCACAGCAATCTGGTGCAGGAAGTCGAGGCGCAGGTGCTTGGCGCGAGCGCCAGCCCTGAGGCGGTCAATAAATTCAACGATCTGCTGGATCAATTGAGCAGCGGACAACTCGACATGAATGGGTTGCGGTCGCAGGCACAGTCCGCCGCCGACCAGTTGCAGGAGTTTAAGAAGGAAATGGGGCCGGATGCGGGTGAAGAGGTGGACGGTTACCTGGCGATCCTTAACCATTTTCTGCGGGAAACATCTTCTACAAACGGCGTGTCGCCCTGAGCGGAGTTTTGTCCGCAGATTTCGCAGATTAACGCAGATTTATATGCGGAGAAGGCGGCGCGGGAGAGCCGCCCTACTGGTTCGGAACGTTGAATATCCAGGTTAGGTGTACGTGCTTTAGCATGCTCCGGGACAGCCTAAAGGCTGGACACCAAACAATCTCATTTTATCCGCGAAATCTGCGGATTAAAAAATATCGGCAACCAATAAATCATGCGCCTATGGACGATTCATCCAAAACATCTCGACGCGAAAGGTCTCGTTGCGCTGTGGCGGGAAGGGTTGCTGGCGCAGAAGGTTTTGCAGGGGCGGACGCGGGGATATCAGCATCACCCGCAGTTGCTTCGTTTTCAGGTGACGCGGAATCCGGTGGGGGCAATTGCCAGTTATCTGAAGGCGGTTCATGAGGAATCGGTGCGGCGTGGGTATCATTTTGATCGCAGCAAGATCGACGCGGCGGGTTTGCGCCGTGGGCACAAGATTACCGAGACCAAAGAACAGTTGTTGTATGAGTGGAAGCATCTGAAGGCCAAGCTCGCAGTGCGCGATACTGCGAGGTATCGAGCCAGTCGTTCTATAGTTATGCCGGAACATCATCCGCTGTTCAGGCTTGTTGAGGGTGAAGTGAGGGATTGGGAGCGGCGGCCGCCGGAGGCGGGGAAGAATAGAAGATAGGAGATGGGAGATGGAAGATGGCTGGGAGGAGGACGATGACGATGAGCCATAAGCCCTGTCTTAAGAATAGTGAAGCGTGCGTTTACACTGATTGAATTGCTGGTGACTATCGCGATCATCGCGATTGTGTGCGCTATTCTGTTTCCCGTATTGAGCAGCGCCAAAAGAAATGCGTGGCGCGCCACTTGTCAAAACGACCTAAGGCAAATCAATGTTGCTGTGCGTCTGTATGCCGATGAACACGGTGATCTGTTGACGCTGGTCAGCACAAATCATTCGCCGGATGTTTGGACGGATTATAGATTATGGATTGGAAGCTACGTCGGGCTGCCCGGTCCTCCTTCTCCAAAAGACAAGCTCTTCGCGTGCCCTGCGGATTCATATTATTGGGACGATGTCCGAATGACCGCCCAGGGACGGCATCAGCAGTCCAAGTACAGATATTCAAGCTACGCGTTTAATGCCGGGAATCTTCGGGCTGATTACCCCTTCAAACATCAGTTCCCCGGAATTGCCGGACGCAAACTGAATACGATTAAGAGCCCGGCAAAGACAGTCCTCGTCACCGAATGGTGCTCGCTTGACCCGTATTCCTGGCATCAATCTCTGAAAGAACATCCGCCTCAGAACTATGGAGTAAATAATGCCCGATGTGTCGTCAGCTTTGTGGATGGTCATGTCAATTATATCCCAATGTATTGGGACGCTAATACCGCGACCGCCCATATTGAGGCTTGGTATTATGATCCTCCAGATGGGTATGACTATAAGTGGAGCGGGGACTGAACTTGCTAATGTGGATTGTGGGAATGCGAAATGCGGAATGGATATCGTTTTATTTGTCTTTTTTGGGCCGCAATGCGGCGGCCAATTTTTTCAAAAACTCAGACCGTTCCCGTTGAAATTCCGGGTCGAATACGGATTTGCCGGTAATGAGGCGGGTCAGTTGGGGAAACGCGACGGGGAACATGGTCAGTGACCGCATGGTGAGCATCAGATGGCGGGGATCGAGATCTGGCGAAATCTGGCCGCGCTCCTGCCTCTGGCGAATGCGCTGGAGTCCCTGGGCGGTGGCGGCAAGGCGCTCCTTTTCGTCAATGACCTTTTGCCACTGGCCTTCGAGCGCTTCCCATTGGAACAGCCGAACCCAGTCCGCGTCTTTGCACGCCGCCTCGAACCAAAACGGCAGCGTTTCTTCCGGATCGCCGGACAATCCGTCCGCCCATGACCTGCGTTCAGAGAGTTTCCTACGGAGAACGGCTTTGAAGAGTTCTTCTTTATCGCCGAAGTAATGGTAAAGCATCCGCTTATTGATATTGGCCCGGCGGGCAATGCTATCCACACGCGCGCCCGCGAACCCTTTGGCGGCAAATTCTTTGAGCGCCGCGGACAGGATGCGCTCCCGGGAACGAGTGGGGTTTCTCGGCGGGGGCGGGTTTTTCTTTAAGGGGGCGGCGGGCATACCTGGATAAGTAACCAAAAAGTTACTTTAAGTGCAAGCTAATTCACTGTACGTGATTCATTGAGATGTTAAAACGTTGCAACGGTTGGGGTGCGTACGACCTGTCCGGAACCGCTCCCTCATGGTTGCGGCTCTGTTGGATTATTGGGCCGGGCTATTTTTGCGTTCCTCCATTTCGCGGATCATTTTGTGGGCGGCGTTGCGGGAGATGCCGTGGGAAACTGAAAGGCCGAACTGGCGCTCGAGATATTCATCCAGCCTGATCCAGGTGTCTCCGTCCTTGACCTGGCCTGTCCAGGCGCAAATCGTGACAAATTGCTGAAGTTTTTCCAGTCGCAGCAATATGAAAATGATGAAGATGAGCGCAACGGCCACGGTGCCGATCAGGACGACGGTGGCGATCTGCCCGGAAATCGCGTCGTCTTCCGTCCTCAATGCCCGGTCGTTCAATTGATTTTCCTCATCCTGGCTCATTTGGAAAAGCAGGCGGCTGATTTCGTCCATGGTGTTTTTGCCTTCTGACGTGAGTGAGACGGCCAGCGCGTCGGGCAAACTGCCGGGTTCTTTCATTTTATTCGGGTCAATGCCCAGCCGGATACTGATCAAATCCTGCAATTGCGACAGGTTGGTTTGCTGCAGCGTGTTTTTGCCGAGGAGGCTTTGCAATGTGGCGACGTCACCCTGGACCGATTCCATGGCGGTGCCGTATGAGTTCAGATAATCGGAGCCGCCGGCAAGAAGATACCCGCGGCGTTCCGTTTCCGCATCCAACAGGTGCATTTGCGTTTGTTGAACCAGATTCACGACTTTGTAGGTGTGTTCTACCTGGAAGAACGACTGTTGATATCGGCCACTGGTTTCGCGCACGAGCCAGCCAATGGTCAACAAGGCCAACAGTGGCAGTGATAATCCAAGGCAAAATAGAATTTTATTGGGGCTTTTTTTTCCTGATTTCATGTTTGTCGTTAAGTGATTCCGGGTCTCTGATTGTGCCACTGAGTTTCCTGCTCATACGCGTGGGCAACGCGCAAGAGCACTTCTTCGCCGAAAGGTTTTCCGAGCAATTGCAGGCCGATAGGCAGTTTTGGGTTTTTGGTGAAACCACACGGCACGCTGATGCCGCAGATGCCGGCCAGGTTGCAGGAAATGGTGAAGATGTCGGACAGATACATTTGCAGCGGGTCATCGGCCTTTTCGCCGATCTTAAACGCGGGTGTGGGGCTGGTGGGTGTGACAATGGCATCCACTTTTTCAAACGCGTCGAGAAAATCCTTTCGGATCAGCGTGCGGACTTTTTGGGCGCGCACGTAGTATGCGTCGTAGTAGCCGCTGCTCAAAACGTATGTGCCCAGGATGACCCTGCGTTTGACCTCGTGACCGAAGCCTGCGCCGCGAGTGCGGCTGTAAAGCTCCCGTACGTCGGCCGCTTCCGCGCGCGCGCCGTAACGGACGCCGTCAAATCGCGCGAGATTGGCTGACGCTTCAGCTGTCGCAATAATATAATAAGTCGCCACAGCATATTCCGTATGGGGCAGCGAAATTTCGACGGTTTCCGCGCCAAGTCCCTGAAGTGTTTTTACGGCGGCATCCACGGCCGATTTGATTTCCGGGTCCAGGCCGCCAATCATGTATTCTTTTGGCAATCCGATTTTGAGCCCGCGAAGGCTTCCCTCGAGCGATTTGACATAATCCGGGACAGGGTAGGGGACACTGGTGGAATCGCGCGGGTCGAGCCCGCTCATAACGCCGAGCAACGTGGCGGAGTCGGACACGTTTTTGGACAGGGGGCCGACCTGGTCAAGCGAACTGGCGAAAGCTACAAGGCCGTAACGCGAAACGCGTCCATAAGTTGGTTTCAAGCCCACCACGCCGCAAAGCGCCGCAGGCTGGCGAATCGAACCGCCGGTATCCGTGCCCAACGCCGCAATGGCTTCGTCCGCGGCGACGGCGGCTGCCGAACCGCCTGAGGAACCGCCTGGAATTCGTTCTGTATCCCACGGATTGCGGGTGACGCCGAATGCAGAGTTTTCGGTGGAGCTGCCCATGGCAAATTCGTCCATGTTGCACCGTCCAAAGACAATCGCGCCCGCTGATCTCATTTTTTCAATCACGGTGGCGTCGTACGGCGAAACAAAGTCGCCGAGTATCTTTGAAGCGCAATTCAAAGGCTGGTCTTTGACGGCCATAACGTCCTTCACAGCAATCGGGATACCAAGAAGCGGCTTTTCGCGATGAGTCGTGCCTTGGGCCAACACACGGTCCGCCGCGTCGGCTTGAGCCAGGGCATCCTGGCCGTTCAGACTGATAAACGCATGAATTTTGGGTTCGACGCGGGCGATTCTGTCCAGGCACGCCTGCATGATTTCGCGGGCTGAGATTTCGCGCGCCGCAAGCCGGCGCGAGAGGTCCGAAATAGTGGATTCGTTTAACTGCATAAGTTGCTTAGGTTGAGTATATTACTCAACAATCTTGGGCACCATAAAGAGCCCGTTGGCCTTCGCCGGGGCATTGCGGAGGGCATCCTGCTGTGATAGCGACGGTCCGGTTTGGTCCGGGCGGGTTACATTGATAAGGGGGACTGCATGGGCGGTGGGTTCCACGCCCGAAACGTCCAATTTGTTCAATTTTTCGATATAACCGAGAATGTTGCCGATTTGGGATGCGAGCTTTTTTTCCTCGTCGGGAGAGAGCTCGATGCGCGCCAGGTGCGCGACGTATTTGATGTCAAGGTCGGATGCAGCCATGGGGAGTAGGGTAGAGGCGGGGATTTGAAAGCGAAAGTGGAAAAGGCGTGGGGGGATGGTGCGTGGCACGTCAAGTATTGAGGGGCGAGTTAAGCGATGCTTGCGGCTGTTCGCGTTCGGGCGGCGTGCCGATTTGGAAATCGGCGATTGGCTCGCTCGCTCCCGCTCACTCAGCCCGGGGGCCTTGTCTTCGCTTCGCTCAGCCAATCCCTTTTGCGGTTTCCCAAACCGCTCAAGTCAGCAGGTTTGGAAACCTGCGCTACAGGTCATTCCTCGTCGAATTTGCGTTGGACGAGGGCTTCGAGTTCGGCGATGGCCTGGGCGGCATCGGCGCCGCGGACGTGCAGGATGACTTTGCTGCCGGGACCGGCGGCCAGCATCATCAAACCCATAATGCTTTTGCCGTTGATTTTTTCGCCGTCTTTTTCCACGAAAATTTCGCAGGCAAACCGGTTGGCGGTTTTGACAAATAGCGCGGCTGGCCGGGCGTGAATGCCCAGCTTGTTGGAAATGGTGAGTTCTTTTACCAAAAACTCGCCGTTGAGTAATTTCTTAGCGCTCATGCGGCCAGAGTTCTAGCTTAAACAACGGCAAAGCGTTAGCCAAGCCCTTTTGTAAGCTCCAAAATCCAAGGACCAACGTCCAGAGACCGTTTCAGCGCTTCGTTGGTTTTTCACTGCCACCCATATGTGCAATGAGACGGTCGTTTAGCTCCTGGGCGGCATTGTAGCCAGATAATTTCAATTTCGTTTGGAAAGCGCCGACTTCGATTAAGCGGGCAAGGTCGCGCCCGGGCCGGACGGGGATGACCATGTGGGGTACGTCTACGCCGAGCACTTTGATAAATTCCTGCTCCAGGCCGAGGCGGTCTACGTTGGAAACGTCGTCCCATGGCTTGAGCGTGATAATGAGGTCGAGGGCCTTTTCTTTGCGGATGCTTTTGACGCCGAACATGGCGGCCACGTTAATGATGCCGATACCGCGGATTTCCATGTGGCTGCGGGTCAGGTCCGAACTGGTGCCGACAATTTCGCGGCCATCGACGAGCGTCATGCGGGTGACGTCATCGGACACGAGGCTGTAGCCGCGCTCGATGAGAGCCAGGACCGCCTCGCTTTTGCCAATTCCGCTTTCACCGCGGATGAGCACACCCACGCCGAGGATGTCCACCATACTGCCGATTTCCGTTCCGCGCGGGGCAAACATCATTTCAAGGGCGAGAGTGGCGTCGTTGATGAATTTCATGGTCACCAGCGGTGTCTGGAAGATGGGCACGCCCGCGGCATGGGCGGCTCGCAGGACTTCTTTGTCAGGCTTCAGGCTCCGGCTGAATACAATGCACGGGATTTTGAAGGCAAACAGGTCGGCCAAATGCTTTGCCCGTTCGGAGGCGGGAAGCGATTGCAGGAAATAGGATTCCGCGTGGCCGATGGCCTGGATTCGTTTATGCGCGAAGTAGCGTGTGAAACCGCTGAGTGCGAGGCCGGGCCGATTCACGGTGGGTTCACGAATGAAGCGCTTGAGGCTGCCGCCATCGGAGACGAGCCGCATTTGCAGGGCCGCGCCGTGCTCTTTAAAAAATTGTTCTACGGTGACTTGCGCCATAATCGAACATCACATGTTGAATTCCGGGCCCAAATAAATTTCCCGTGCTTTGGGATCATTCGCCAAAAATTCCGAACTGCCGGCCACCAGGACCTGACCTTTGTGAATGATGTAGCCGCGGTCGATTAATTTCAAGGTTTCGCGCACGTTATGGTCGGTCACCAGGATGCCCAGCCCGCGTTCGCGCAGGCGGCGGACAATTTTTTGCACTTCATAAACGGCAATCGGATCGATCCCGCTGAAAGGTTCGTCCAACAACAGCAGTTTCGGGCTGGTTACCAGGGCGCGGGTGATTTCGAGTCGCCGCTTTTCTCCGCCGCTTAACTGGTACGCTTTGCTTTTTGCGACGGGCGTCAGGTCGAGTTCCTGGAGCAGATATTTGAGGCGCACGGCGCGTTCATCGCGGGATAATTTCAACGTCTCCAGAATTGCGAGGATGTTTTGTTCCACCGTCAACTTGCGAAAAACCGAGGGTTCCTGGGTCAAGTAACCGATGCCCAGCCGCGCGCGCTTGTGCATGGGCAGGTTGGTGATTTTGCGGCCCTGATACGAGACGAAGCCGTCATCCGGACGGACGACTCCCACGACCATATTGAATGTCGTGGTCTTGCCCGCGCCATTGGGGCCGAGCAATCCGACGATTTCCCCGGCGCTAACATCCACGGAAACTTCGTTGACCACGCGCCGACCTTTATATTGTTTGACGAGCTTATTCGTGGCCAGCAGCGGATGTTCCTCAACGGCGATCGCAACAGCGGGGTCCGGACCGTTTTTTTTCAATTCAGGATTGGGCTGGGTATCGCTCACGAAAGGTCCTTGTTATTGCGAGAGCGGCAGATTGGAATGCGACCGTGATTTGGACCCGGTTGGGCCGTTTGTGCTCGTGCCTGGAAAAAATATTCCGGATGGGTTATCGAAAGTCACTTTGCCGGTACGGACATCATAGACAATTCTGTCGGCAATCTGATGGTTCGTATAATTATCACCTGCCTCAACTTCGGGCGGCCGATTGGTGAGATCACCGGTAAGAGTTACAGTTTCATTGGTCAAGCCGTCCACGATTTGAAACAAGTAAACGGCTCTGTCTCCGAGGGCACGGCCTTTCTGGCCCTTGGGATCTATATAATCCACCACGACATTAGTTTGGGCGACGACGTTTGTGGCCTGTTCCCAGTTTGCCGGAAAATCGGCCTTGGCCCATTCGCAGGTCAACTTCATTTCCGGATTTGTCACCAGCACGCTGTCACTATAAGTGACCCAATGATTTTCCATGTCCACGACGGCGGGCCCGGAGGAATGAATAAATATCGGTCCACGCGGTCTCGTGGCCGGCTGGTTCGTGGCCGGCGAGGTTGCGGGCCGGTTGGTCGTGACCAGGGCCAGGATGGATTCCACGCCATTTGTGCCGGCGCTCGCATTGGTGCCTGTGTTCGTTTGCGCGGACAACCCGGCGGCCCCGCAAGCAAGGACCAAAATGACAAGACAGTAAAATTTCATCGTTTAGGAATTCGATCAATGACCGTTTCTACCCGGTTCGAGATCGTGAAAATGGAATCGTTTTGCCGCCATAAAAAACCTTTTCCGTCAATTTTCAATTGGCCGTCGCCGGAGTGCACATGGACTTCGCCCGGCGAATTTGCAACGACATTGACCGGATCATAAACACATTCGGGCGCTTCGGCAACCAGTTGCAATTTGCCGGTCAAATCGAACAATTCGATTTTCACGTTTTTAACGGCCAACAGTCCGCCCGGCAGAGGTTGCGCTTCCGCGCCGGAAAAGAGGCGTTTGATATCCTGTTGATGCGGCGGCCCGTAGTATTCCACTGAATTAAAATCGCTGGCGCCACCGGCGATCGGAAGCTGCTGAGCCACGAGGCATGGCGAGCAAAGGGTTGCGGCTGCGGTCAACAACAAAGCGAATCTTTTCGTGCACCCTACACATCGCCGCACGGTCCTGGAGTGCGGTGGCCGTGACACCGCTTTGGAATCAGAGAGGAGATCCCTAATGAATGACGTTATGCCTTCGAAAGCGGTGTCGCGCTTCGCTTGCCACCGCACTCCAAGACGCAAGCGTGGAATCGAAGCGTCATGGCGACTTTCGAAGCATTTCGCGCTTCGAGTATGTGGCTTTTTTTCACTCATCGCATCGCTTTTAGAATATCATTCCCTATAGCCAGCAATGATGGAATCCCATTTGCCCTGGGCCTTCAAAATCAATTCCGTCATCTCGCGGATCGCGCCGTGGCCGCCGGCAGCGCGCGTAACTAACTGCGCGGCGCCTTTTGCTTCATCCACGGCGTCGGCCACCGCCGCTCCAACGCCGGCTTTTTCAAGCGGCCCCAAATCCACAATATCATCGCCAACGAAGCAAACGTTCTCCCATTTTAGCGTTTCGCGGGCCAAAATAGCCTCAATCGCCGCCGCTTTGCTTAGCTGGTCCCTTTGTTGGACAAGAAAAGTGATTTTTAGTTCGCGCGCGCGCATCGTGGTCGCCAGGGAAGGGCGGCTGGAAACCCATGCGGTTTTGATACCGGCGCGGCGAAGGAGCACGAGGCCCAGGCCGTCGTGGATGCTGAATCGTTTGATTTCGCGCGTGCCGCCAATATAAATCGCGCCGTCTGTGAGCACGCCGTCAACGTCGCAAACAAATAACTTAATTTTTGCGAGTTGCGAAAGAAGCTTTGGGGACAAACGCTTCATTCTTTCGCCGCCTCGAACACCTTGGTCAGTTTTGTTAGCAGGCCGGCCATCTCACCCAGCGGGATCATGTTGGGTCCGTCGCTCAAGGCTTTGTCGGGATGCGGATGCGTTTCAATAAAAAGGCCATTTGCGCCAACAGCCAGCGCGGCGCGGGCAAGCACCGGCGCGAATTCCCGCTGCCCGGCGGATTTGTCGCCGCCGCCCCCGGGCAATTGCACCGAATGGGTCGCATCAAAAACGACGGGGCAGCCGAATCGCTTCATAATGGGAATCGAGCGCATGTCGGCCACGAGATTATTGTAGCCAAATGTCGTGCCGCGCTCGGTGAGAAGCACCCGTTTTGCGCCACTGCGTTTTGCTTTCTCGGCCACGTTTCCCATTTCCGTCGGTGATAGAAATTGGCCTTTTTTCAAATTCACAATTTTCCCGGTGGTGACCGCGGCCTCGATCAGGTCTGTCTGGCGGCAGAGAAACGCGGGAATTTGCAGGATGTCCACTACTTCGGCAGCCGCCCGGGCCTGGACTTCATTATGGACGTCGGTCAGGACGGGAACTTCGTATTCCGCACGGACGCGCGCCAGGACCTTCAGCCCGTCCTCCAGGCCCGGGCCTCGGAACGATTTTGCCGACGTGCGATTGGCTTTGTCGAAGCTGGCCTTAAAAACGTAGAAAACGCCGTTTGCTTTGCACGCGGCTTTCAATGTTGCCGCGACATTCAGGCAAAGTTTTTCACTTTCAATAACGCAAGGGCCTGCGATTAGAAAAAGTTGTCGCGGCGAATTCAGGTTCTTCCAAATGACAGCGTCGTTAAGCACAACGAAAAGTCTATCAACGAAAAATCGAAAATGAAAATATTTAAACGTTGGAACCGTCGAAGCGTACCTGCTGTGGAAGCCCCGCCGTGCTATGCTTTGACGGGGCAAGAGAAGTGCATGGTGTCCACGCTTTAGCGTACTCCGGAACACCCTAAAGGGTGGACACCGAACCCACTGTTACTTCACTGAGTCCGCGGGCACAATTTTGATGCTGTTGACGCTGACTCGCTTCTGCGGTTTGCTGCGTTCACCGCCTCCGCCTGCGCCAACCGGGGTGCCGGCGATTTTTTTCAAGACGTCCTCGCCTTTGATCAACCGGCCGAAGGCAGTGTATTGGCGGTCGAGAAATGAAGCGTCGCCGTCGCAGATGAAGAACTGTGAGCCCGCGGAATTGGGATCAGCGCTGCGCGCCATGGAGAGGACGCCAACCTGATGCGAGTGGTCGTTAAATTCCGCGTTGATGTTATAACCCGGGCCGCCGGTGCCCCAGACTTGTTCCTTGGACGGGTCTTTGGTGAGCGGATCGCCGCCCTGGATCATGAAGCCCTTGATGATGCGGTGAAAACAAGTGCCATCGTAAAAGCCCTGTTTGGCCAGTTTGATGAAATTCGCCGCGGTATTTGGAGCTACATCCAAAAACTCAGCGACCATGTCTCCTTCGGTTGTATTGATAACGGCTACTTCGTTCACAATAATCTCCCTGGTTTTACTTTTTCTCGGTCTTCTCGGTAATTACGCTTACGGACTTGATATAGTCAAGTTTGGGGAAATCTTTTTTCAAATAGGCATTGCCTTCCCCCTGGATGCGTCCTTGCTCCGGACCGTTTCCGCCAGGAGCACCCTCGCCGTATCCGCTGTAGATCCTGTCCACGACGTCCATTCCATCGACGACTTTACCAAATGGCGCGAAGCCCTGGCCATCAAGGCCTGCATTGTCGCCGAAATTGATGAATAATTGCGTTGTGCGTGTATTGGGACCGGCAGTGGCGAAAGTGATGGCGCCACGCGCATTGCTGGCTTTGACCGGGTCATCCTGGATATTCGCGTCGCGCCATTTCGCCGAAACGGCCGGATCACCGTGAATGCCGAACTGGCACATGAAACCGGGAATCACGCGAAAGAAAGCGATGTCGCTGAAGAAGCCGGATTTGGCCAGGTTATAGAAACGGTCTGCGCCGTTGGGCGCGAGCGAGCGCGTAACTTCGACGGTGAAATTCCCCTTGGTCGTGTTAAAAACTGCTTTGAAACTATCCGGAGCGGTTGCCGTCAGTTTGGATGGATCGGCATAGGCGGGCGTCTTCTGGGCGTTGGCCGTTACGACGCCGGCGAACAGGCTGAGTGCGCAAATTAAATGGACGATTTTCATGGGCGGCAAATGTTCCATGCGCGCGCGCAAAAGTCACGAATGAATTTTATCTTTTTTCAATGATTCAGTGATAAGGCTGGCCGAATTACGGCCGCGCGCCCGCCGTAAAATGAAGAAAGTAATCGCCACGACGACGATTAGGCCAGCGCCGGCTGCAATGAAGCCGTCTATGTTTGTGGCAGCTTTTTCAGGCGGCATGACCTTGGCCGCAATTGGCGGAGGCGTTTGGGCTGGCGCTGGCGGAGGAACGACCATGGCATTTGTCGGCTGTATCGGGGCTACGGGCGGCGGGATGGAATTGGTATGAGCCATTGGAATGGCCGGCGCAGGGGAAACAGCTGGAGGCACTTCGACTGGCGGAACAGTGGGCTTGACCGGCGGTGCTGGAACCGGAGCGGGCGGTTGCGGGACGAAAGGCGCAGGTTGTCGTGGAGGCGTAGCTGGCGGCGGCACAGCCGGCGTCTGGTTCGTTTCAGTGTGGGTGCCGATGACAATAAGGGGCGCCGCGACCGGACCTGAAGGCTCTGGCGCCGCTTTAGTCGGAGCCGGAGCGGGCACCGGTGGCGGTAACTTCGGAAATGTCGGCAAATTCACCGATTCCGCCGAGCTGATCGTGCAGCCAATGTATTTTCCAAACTGACTCCTGAGCACAATTACAAACGGCACATGCGCCTTTTCCATTTGACGCTGGTGTTCTTTGAAACTGGAGTTGATCGTGTCCGCGCCCGGGATGCCCTGCACTTGGCCGTCGCCGTCGCAGAAAATAATGGTCGTCAGCCGCGGAGACGTTTTCACCACTTCGTTGAGCGTGGGTATCAATTGGTCGAAGCGCGTATCTTTGGAGTAACGCTGCTTTTTGAGAAACGCGGCGATTTGCGGCGGAAGAGTGTTTATTTTGTCCCCACTCCATTCCTGTTGCGGGAATTGTCCCATGTGCAGGTCCCGGCTGAAGGTCCATATGCCGACGCTGTCGCCGGGCCGCAATTTGCCATTTAAGGTAAGTTCAAATAGCTGGTCGACGGCTTTTACCTCCGTGGGAACGCGCTTTTTCATTGCGGACGACGTATCAAAAACCAACAAAAGACGGTTCTCTACTCGCCGTTGGCCCGACTGCGCGTGCAACGGCGAAAAAATGCCCGGCGCCATTAGCGCGACTGCCCAAATACAAATGAGTTTTGTTCGGATATTCATTTTTTATTGCGGACGTCTAAAGCGATTTTTCTCAATACGATTATGACTTCTAAGATCATCCTGCATCTCTGTGAGCGCCTTTTCAATCGAATTGATGAAATTCGCGCAACTGGAAACCATGCCACCCATCCCGCCAACCGTATCGCGTTCGGCAAAGTCGTCGGTTACGACAAGCACCCGGCCGTATTCCTGGAAGCGATGGGCCGCGCGCTCGATCATGTCGTCGGCCGTTTGGCCGGCCCTGGAAAAGAGGACCTCGACCTCGCGGCTGGACTCGGGCTTTTGCGTGGACGGCCGCGCGCCTGCGCCGTCGAAAAAAATCGTGATAGGCTCGCCCGTAGCGTCGTGATACTGCGTCAAAATGCGAATCAATTCATCCCGGGCGCGCTCGGAATGCCGCGGCTGGCCCGGAGCCAGCTCGGGCCAGTTGTGCAGGAGAGAATACCCGTCGATTAATATCCGAACCAGCGGCATCAATGCAATCATACCGGTCCGGTCCAATTGCGTCAACGAACCGAGCATTAGGTTGGATCAATCCGCCGGATTTGTCGCGGGATTGGGCAGGGTCATGTTTTTCGCGATCTTCAAGTCTTTCCGATTCATAAACGAGATTACCCCGAGCGTAGTTGCGCCGGAGGCGGCCCCTGAAAATGCGGCCAAAAGAATGACCGACTTTGCATCGAATTCTACTCCGCTCCAGAAAATCTGCGCAACAGGGTAGGTGATTATCAGTCCAAAAATGCCGCCAAATGGAATCGAGACGTGCGGTCGCCAAAAATCCGATTTGGAACGCAAAAAGGCAACTAACGGCACAACTATTAACAGCCAGCATGGTACAAACAGTGCGCCTGTAATCAGTACGGGGAACAGGAAAGAGATAAACACCGTTTCAAGTGAATGGTCTCCATCCTTTAACAGCATGGGCATTGTGTATGGGACCCCAAAAGAAACTCCAGCGGCGATCCAACCGGCAAACAAAGCGACGAGGCATTTTATGGGCTTCGAGGAGAATGTCTTCATGGTCTATCCAGGGCCGGAATCGTAAAACGCTTCCCTGTCAACGGGTAGTTTGATTCGTCCTGTTCGCGGCGCCCGCGTAAATCGTAAATCGTAAATCGTAAATCGTAAATTTCTATCTCCACCGCCCGTGCGTATGCCGCCATCCCCCGAGCGGGCCGCGATACCAATACCCATGCACCCATACCGCACCCGGCCAGGGAGGAGCCGCCCAGCGGCCGCCGACCCAAACCCAACCGACGCCGTTCCATTGCCAATCTCCATTTATCCAGACGTAACCTGGACCCGGTGCGACAACCACCGTTTCAGTCTGCGGCGGAGGGGGTTGATCGGTCGTGACGACCGTAGTGGATGGGGTTGGAGCCGGCGAATTCACCGAGGCAATCATGAAATTGACCACCCTGTCGCTGACACCGGCCGAATGCAGGTCAATAATGTCCTGCGCGCTCAAATGATAAACCACGTGCGAATTCTGGATTTGCGCGATGATGACGTCGTCGCTCACTTTGGCCCGGACGAGCGCCTTGATGTCATCCACTGTCAACGGCTGGTTTTGCTGCACGTGAACGTAAGTGACCGGCGCTTGTTCCCGCAATTGTGCCTCCTGCTCGCGGTCGATTGAATTTCCAATCAGACCTCCCGCGAGGGCGCCGAAGGCGCCGCCCATCAGCGCGCCCGCGCCAGGATTGCGTCCTCCCATGGCGGCGCCCATAAAAGCGCCCGCGCCCGCCCCCACTAATGCGCCAGTGCCCGTATTATTAGGCTCGCCATTTGGATACTCGCAACCCGTGAACACCACGGCTGAGGCAGCCAGGGCGATCGTCAGAACCGGTAATTTTTTCATAGCACCAATTAGACATAATACAATCGTGGGGGATTCAAGAAAAAGCAACGGGTTTAAAATCTCCAAACTCCAATATCCAAGCACCAAAAAATGCCCAAGCACCAAGCGCGCAAGCACCTACGTCCATAGAATTAGTCGCCGCAACATCTAAATTTGCGAACTTGGTGCTTGGACATTCTCTGGCGCTTGGTGCTTGGGATTTGGAGCTTTCTATGCCCTCGGATGCGCCGCATCATACGCCTTCTTCAACCGTTCGGTCGTCACGTGAGTATAAATCTGGGTCGTCGTAAGGTGGGCATGGCCGAGCAGTTCCTGGACGCTTCGCAAATCCGCCCCGGCGTCCAGCATATGCGTGGCGTAGCTATGACGCAGTTTGTGCGGCGTCAAATTCGGGTCCAGGCCGGCGAAGACGAGATATTGTTTCAAGCGGCGCGATAGCTGGACCGGATGGAGCGGTGTGTGGCTTTTGGTTTCACTGAAGAATACTGGCGATGCGCCTGCCGGAGGTATCTTCAGCGTTTTCCAATACCGTTCGATGGCTGCCAGAGCCGGTTTGCCGATGGGCACGAGCCGCTCTTTCTTTCCTTTGCCCCGGACCCGGACGATTTGCTGCGTCCAATCCATGTCATCGGCTCGCAGGCCGCAGAGCTCGCTGATGCGCAGGCCGCAGGAATAAATGGTTTCCAAAACGGCCATGTCCCGCAAAGCCACGGCCATGGAGACAGGACGGCCCACGCCCTTTTTTTCCTGGCGGGACAGCGCCAGCTTTTGCGGGGCAGCCAGCAAGGCTTCCATTTGTTGAACGGTCAAAAATTTCGGCAGCCGTTTTTCCGGTTTTGGCAGCGAAAGATTCTTAATGGGTGAACTCGCCACGAATCCATGGCGGATCAGGAATTTATAGAAAGTTCGGAGCGCAGAAAAGCGGAGGGACGTGGCGGCGCGGCTCAGGTTGTGACGGCCCAAGTAGCGCAAATACGCGCGAAAATCATCGCGCTGGAGCTTGTCCCAGGCAGGCGGAGATTGCCGTTCCTGCGAATGCCAGCGTGAAAATTCTTCGAGCGCGTGCCGATAATTCTTTTGGGTATAAGGAGAGGCACCCCGGTCCGTGGCCAGGTGGGCCATGAATTTTTGCGTCCACTTATCAATGGATGAATCATTTGCCATATCCGTTTATAGAGCCGTGTCCGCGATAGATTGGATCTTGATGGATTTGACGGTGACCGTTGAGCCCTCGGCTGGAAAAATTGAGACCGGGCGGTCAATCCCGGAATAGTCGGCCGCATTCTCGTAACGGAGTTGGTCGTCCACGTAAATGGCCTGGTGCGTGGTGGTGACGATCCATTTGACGGTCACGAATTTGTCCGGTGGAATGTGCCCGGCACCGTCTTTGTGCCGGCCGTTGGCGGGCCCGCCGTCCACCCGCAATTGCGAGGGGTTTTCCTCCCAATTGAAAATAATTTGGTCCGCGGCATAGCCCATACGAAGGTTTGTGGAATCGGTCTTGGCAACGACCGTAATTTCCACCGGCGGCCGATACGATTGTGAAGTCTCAAGGCGAGTGGAGCCTTTCAAGATGGTCACCCTGTTTAGTTTAGCCGTGACCAACACGGCCAATCCCGCGGCCAGCAGGACGCACACACCGGCGATGGCTGCCCTTTTGAGGGTTGAAATTTTGATTTGAACCGAGCGTTCGCTACGTGGTTGCGGCGGGGTGGGGGCGCGCGGAACACTGATGCGCTCAGCGCACGCAGAACAATTGATTTCTGTGCCGGCAAAAAAGGCGTCGCACTCGACTTCGCTTCCACACTTGGGGCAGGGGAACTTGAAGACGAGCATCGGCCGGAAGGTAAAGAAAAATCCTGAAACCTCAAACTCAATTCTTCTGTCCTTCGTCGGGAAGTTTGGTTTCAATAGACCCATGCGAGGATATTTCGCCCTGATATTGCATGCGCATTTGCCGTTTGTGCGGCATCCGGAACACGAAAAATTTCTGGAGGAAAGCTGGCTGTTCGAGGCCGTGACGGAAACGTACGTTCCGTTGCTGCAAATGCTGGAGGGCTGGCGCCGCGACCAAATGAACACGCCGGTGACAGTTTCGCTGTCCCCGCCGCTGTGCGCAATGCTGCTGGACCCGCTCCTGTGCCGGCGTTACGAGCGGCATCTGGACGGCCTGATCGATCTTGCGGCGAAGGAAATCCGCCGGACGCACTGGGACCGCCCGTTTCGCGAATTGGCGTGGATGTATCATCATCGCTTTAGCGGCGTACGGGATACATGGCGTAACTGCGGCGGCAATCTCGTCCATGCCTTCAAACAACTCCAGGATGAAGGACGTATCGAGATCATTACGACAGCTGCGACCCATGCGCTGCTGCCGTTGCTGGCGAACCATCCGCCGTCCATCCGGGCGCAAATCCTGACAGCGCGCGACGACTACCGTAATTGTTTTGGACGTGATCCCGGCGGAATTTGGCTTCCGGAATGCGCCTACGTTCCGGGCGTGGAGACTTTTTTGCAGGAGGCAAACATTCGCTGGTTTATCCTGGACACACACGGAATTTTGCACGCCAATCCGCGCCCGCGTTACGGCACGTTTGCGCCGGTTTTCACGCCCAATGGTATCGCCGCCTTCGGACGCGATTTTGATTCGTCGCGCCAGGTCTGGAGCCAGCGCGAAGGGTATCCGGGCGACCCGCGGTATCGTGACTTTTACCGCGACATTGGCTTTGACCTCGATTTCGATTACGTCAAACCGCACTTGCCATCGCCGGAAATACGGGGCTTTACCGGCATCAAGTACTATCGAATCACCGGCGCCGGCGAAAAGAAAATCTACCAGCGCGAGGACGCTGTTCGCACGGCGGACGAGCATGCCCAACATTTCTTGAACGAGCGCGTCGGCCAGGTCCAGCGCCTGACCGGGCTTTTAGATCGCCCGCCGCTCATGGTCGCGCCCTATGACGCTGAATTATTCGGGCATTGGTGGCATGAGGGCGTGGAATTTCTGAATTTCTTCGCGCGGAAATTATATTACGACCAGGGAACCCTCGAATTGATTACGCCGGCGGAATACCTGCGCCGGCATCCGACAAATCAAATCGCTACCCCCGGCGGATCGACCTGGGGCGAGGAGGGCTACCTGCGGGTGTGGTTGAACGACAAAAACGAATGGATCCTGCCGCACCTGCAAATCGCGCAGGAACGAATGAGCGAGCTGGCGGACCAATTTCACAAATCGCACGTGCATGGTTCGACCAAACATGGCTCAAAACCCGGAGATGTGAAAAGCAGGGCGTTGCGCCAGGCCGCGCGTGAACTTTTGCTGGCGCAATCCAGCGATTGGCCGTTCATTTTGCGCGCCGGCACCAGCCCGGATTACGCGCGCCGCCGGGTCAAAGAGCATTTGCTGCGCTTTATCGCGCTCCACGAGCAATTGACGTCCACCAGCATTGACTCAAAGTGGCTGCACGAAATCGAATCACGGGACAATATCTTTCCGAATGCGGATTGGAATTATTGGCAAACACAATGATGCGTAGCAGCCGACGTGAGGAGGCTCTAACTGTTTCGCGTTTCGCCCGTTCTCCTACGAGTGCCGTCCAGCCTTGTCACGAACTGCAAGTATAGCCGGATGGTCCTGCAGTGCGGTGGCAACCCCGAATGCTTTCGGGGGACACCGCTTTCGGACGGCGCTGGTTTAAACCGCTCTAATTAATTTTTTCCGCCACCTTGATCTTAAACATCCGCTGTTTCATCCAGCGCACCGCCAGCAAATCGTAAAACGACGCGAACAACCGGTTCCAGACGCCGTAATGGCTCTGGCCGGCGAAACGTGGGTTGTTCGAAATGGGAATCTCCGTGACGGAATAACCCTCCATTTTGATAAGCGTCGGCATGAACCGGTGCATCCCCTTGAAAAACTTCAAATCGTCAACGCACTCGCGTTTGAATGCGCGGTAACAGCAGCCGGAATCGGAAATATTTTCGCCCGACAATTTATTTCGCACCCAATTGGCGATGCGCGACGAAATGACTTTCACCGTACTGTCCGACTGTGCGCGGGTGGCAACGCGGGAGCCGCAAACGCAATCGTAACTTTTGAGCGCTTCCAGAAATTTCGGCAGGTCTTTGGGATCATTCTGCAAATCGGCGTCCAGGGTGACGATGTATTTCCCCCGGGCGGATTTCAGGCCGACCCATTGCGCCGCCGACCCGCCGCGGTTCACCGCCAGCCGCGAAATCCGGACGCGGCTGTCCGCCGCCGCAAATTCCTTTAAGATTTCCCAGGAATTGTCGGAACTGCAATCGTCGGTAACGATGATTTCGTAGGAAATTTTCAGCGGCTCGGCAACCGCGCGGATCTCCTTAAAAAGCTCGCGCAAATTGCCTTGCTCATTGTAACACGGAACCACAAAGCTGATTTCCGGGATGAATTCGTTCGCCATTTAAATCTGATAGTGTGACTGTTCTGCGGCGCGTCAGCCAGCCATTTTTTCAATCATTCTCCTTCTCATCGTCATCCTCATCGTCGCTTTCCGATTGTCGTAATTTATTTGAACAGAGCCGCGCGCGTGAGCGAGCGGAATCGCCCCACCGATCCCTTTCCATGAACCGTTTCCGGAGCGCGGCTGTGTCGAAGACCAGCCGCAGCAGCCGAAACTTTCGAGTGTGTGTGAGATAATTGAATGTCTCGTGCCCGGCGGAAGAGCACTTCCGCCCTGTCCGGTCGGAGCCACACTTGCGATCATCGCCGAACATCGAAGGCTTGACATTTGAAATGTGTGAACGATTTTGCAAGAGCGATGGACCTCGAAAAACTTTATGACGAAGGGCGCCGTCTTTTTCTTGCCGAGAAATTTGACAACGCTCTGGAACAATTCAAACGTGTTTACGAACTGGATTGCAGATTCCGCGACGTCGCTGAAATTGTTCAGGAATCATATAGCTTGACGGAAGACGAGTGGCGCGAAAAATTCCGGGCGAGGTTTGTGGGTGCAAAAGGAAAAGGCTGGTGATGCCATCACTCGGAATTTGCAGCCAAAAGCTTCAGGGGCGGGGACAGCTTGTCCCCGCCATAACTTGCAGGGTGCGTGCCCGGCGGAAGGGCACGTCCGCCCTGTCGGCGGATGCTGAACATCGAACGACATCAATTCGTGATGGTGTAGGTGAGCCGAAAGAATTGCGGGAACGGTTGCAGGGAAAAAATTGCCTGATAAATCGTCGTTTGCCCCTGGCCATGCAGCGGCGTAACGGAGACGGGCGTGGCATTTGACCAGTTCAGTAGATCAGGGGAATTTTGGAATTGCCGAACGACGTTGCCGAGGGAGTTGCGTTCCTGGAAATGAATCCCAAATTGACCGGGGGAAATTTGCGTGCCGGAGACGACGGCGTTGGTCGCGTCGGGAATGAGCGGATCACCGCCGGTGGCAAATTCCAAAAGGTTTGGCACGCCGTCGCCGTCGGGGTCGGCGTTGGCGGCGGCCATGAGGGAGTTGGTCAACTGGACATCAGTGAAATGCTGCAACAGCCAATCGCCGAACGTTCCGGGTTGCGCGCGCTCAAAAAACTCCAGTTCCACTACTTGAACATTGCGCGGGGAATTGGTGTTGCCGGCATCGTATGAGCCGGTGATATAGAGTTCGGCGTTGGTGGCATAAAGTGGCGGCGACATTTTTTGATCGAAAGTAGCGGTTGCGCTCATTGTGTTGGTGGTGACGGGTGAGCCATTCAACCAGAGCTGTACATTTGCGGGACCGTAGCCGCCGTTGAGTGTTCGCGGAAGGACCTGAAATTCGGATACGGCGCATTGGCGTGAAAAGCTGGCGCGCAACCATTCTGGATGCGATGGGGCAGGCCCCTGGCCGGCGCTTGTGCCGTATGAAACCCAAAAGGTCGACAGATTGTTGTCCGCGGCATTGGTTGGCGGATAGGAAGATTGATAAGACGACGCGGTGATGGCGGCGATGCCCAATTGGTAAGGTGGAAGGGTCGAAACGACAGGCGGCGGCACCATGGCGGAAATGCTCGCCACGCCGCCGGTTGCGGGAAAGGTCAAGGACGCGTTGGTCGCGGAAAGAGTCCACGTAACTTGCGCGGCGAGGTTGGATGTTTGCAGCGCGTTCTTTCCGGGAAAATAAACGGCAAAGCGCGGTGCGAGGGAATTGGTGTAGAGAAAGGCCAGGGTATCTTCGGCCGCGCCCAGGCGATTGTAGCCGGTGGCCGTGGCGTAATTCCAGTTGCCCGCCGGGCCGGCGGCGATGCCGTAAATTCCGCTGACGCAAATCCAGTTGTTGGTGACATTTATTTTTGTGCCGCTGCGGTTGGCCATTGTGGCGGAGGCATTGCTCCATTCCAGCAGGCGTGAGCCGCCGCAGAGCGGATCATTTTCGATGCCGGTGCTGAAACTGGCCGTTGCGCCGTTGGCAAATCCGGCCTTGGGTTGCGGGATTTCGACGATGCCGACGCTGTCGCCGGTGTCGTTGAAATAAACTTCGGTTGTGCCGTTAAGGCCGTTGGTCAATTGCAGTTCGGCGAAGAAACCGTTTTGGTTAGTGGTTAAAGTGACGAGCCGTCCGCCAGTGGGCGAGCCCATGATTCCCAGGCCGATGATGCCCGGCAATCGCGGGGTGGTGACATAAGGACTCGAGGGAAATACGGCGGAAAGCGGTTCGATAGTTGCCATGATGCGCGCGGGCGAGCCATTTGTCTGCGGGCCGTAACTGATCGAGACAAAGCCATTTGTGCCGCGCGAAGACAGCGCGGCGACGCCTGTTAAATTTTCGAAAGCGGGAACGAGCAAGTGAGAGAACCCGTTTGGATAATCGGCAAAATTCCATTGCAACCAACAAATGGCGACGCGGCGGGCTTCGACTGCTTCGCGATAGAATCCGCCGCCGCTCGGGCCCACGAATTCGCCGTTGCCATTGATCTGCTGGCGATAACGCGTGAGTTGCGCAAGACGGCCATCATCCCAGCGGGCAACGGGATCGTCGAAATGCGCAGCCAGCCATGCGATATAGCTGTACTGCTCATAATCGTGGAGTTCCCAGTCCAGGCCGTCGGGATAGGCGAAATCGCCTGAGTCCATAATCATGCCGGAAAGAATGTTGGTCCAAACCGCCATGACATTGTGCTCGGCGAACGGTTGAAGTTGTGCGGCGACGCTGGGGTTGGCCATTCGGGCCATGAGGAGCGAATCGCCCTCCGACATGCCGGCGACCATTTCATATGTGGGATGAAAGAAACCGTGGTTTTCGAGCGCCCAATCGTCGTAAAGATTTGTCGTCGTTACCCAGCTTGACAGTGAATCGGCATTTGTGCCGGCGATGGTATAAGAGTTGGCGAGATATTGTTTTGCGGCGAGGAGCCAGGTGGGAGCGTTGTTGCTTGTGCTCATCCACGCGGCCGCAAGGGCCAGGATGTTGCCCTGCCAGGCGTCCGATTCGGCCTGGGTATCGGACACATGGCCCGAAGAAGGCGGAAGGCTCGCGCGATGATTGGCTTCGCTCACGACGACGCGGCGTACGCCCTGGATAGTGGCTGCCGGAAGATTGCCTTGAACGAGGATGCAAGCCAGGCCCATTGACCCGCTCCATTCCGGCGTTTGCCAATCGGTGCTGTCGCCGCTCCATCCCCATTGATGGCCATCGGTGGTGTTGTAGGCGCCGGTGACGTGGGTATTGTAATCGTAATTCAATGCCTGCCGGACATAGGTGAGGCGATTGGTAAACTGCGGGTCATTCGGGAGGGCGATGCAGAGTACGGCGTAGGCGAGGGCGATGCCGCTGTTGCCGCGGATACCGCCATTGCCCGTGCTGCCGCCGTCGCCCCAATAACCGGAATCGGGAATCGTACTGCTCGCGTGCCAGATGGATTGGGCGTAGGATTCAAAATTCGTGAGGCATTGAAGATATATCTGCTGCGAATCAGGCTGTTGTGCTTTTGCATGAAACAATGGTAAGATCAAAATCGCCAATCCACATATCACGGCGGCGTTCAATGGATTGCGCATTGAGCGTTACAATAGGACATGCCGGAGCGTTTTTAAAATGATTTTTGGGGATCATTTATCCGTAGGTGACGACGTCAGGAGGCTCTGACTAATTCGCCGTCAGCCATCCAACCACGAGCGCCTGTCCAGTCTGCGAACCATCGGACGACAATTCTCCCTCTCCCAGCGGGAGAGGGCAGGGGTGAGGGAGAGTCTTTCGGAAGGAAATGTTCTTCCGGTTCATGGGGAGGAAGAGTCTCACGAATGGAGGGAGTCGATCCAAGCTCGAGGAGGGCGGCATTAACGCTGTATGCCCAACGCCCAACGCTGAACGCCGAATACGCGGAACTGTAGCGCAGACTTCTAAGTCTGCTGTATCGCGGGTTTCCAAACCTGCTGATCGCACGACGTCGCACGGCCAGCCGATTTGGAAACCTGCGATACGTCCGGAAAACCAAACACCGAAAACCAGATGCCATATGGGTAGTTATGACCGGTTTATGCCCCTGTTATTGTGACAAAGAGAGAGGGTGAAGGAATTCTCGCAGTTCGCTCCTGGCGAGTTCAATAATTTGGGGCGTAATATCGTCAATTCCCAATATGTAACGGAGTTCTTCGGCCAGTGATGGCAACTCATCCGTCCAAAACCGTTGGCAAAAATGGACCGTGTTCGCGCCGGGACTTGCATGCCGTTGAACGTCATATCGCATGGCGTAGTAAAAAATGACCGCCTGGCGCGGGGTACGATTCTTTCCTTCGAGCAGCTTATTTATTTTTGGCAGCGCATCCATCATGGCTTTCGGCCAGTCGGCAAACAATTTCGACCATTGAATCGCTTTGTCCGTCCGAACTTTTGTCATGTGTTCTTCGATCTGGCTCTCCTGCCGGTCAAAGCCATTGCGGGGAGTGGCGTCGAGCAGGGACGGAATAATGAAAAAATCCTTAATCAGTTCCAGGATATCGCCCGACACACGCCATTTCTCGTGGTCAACGCGGTTTCCGTGCGGGTCAAAATCATCGGCGTGAAGGCGCCGTCGGCCGTACTTTTTGCGGCTTTGTTCCAGGATATCCCGAATATCATTTACGAAAAAACTGAATACGCCCAATTGGTTGATTTCGCTCTGTGTAGGATGTTTTGCTTTCATTTGCCTTCAAGATCCAGCATGTGCGCCGTATTTTGCAGCAACAGTGATGCCACAAATTTACGGTTTATGCGGGCGATTGGGGCTCATTCTCATGCTCATCGCCTGCCGCGCCGAAGCCAGACGAAGGCGGGTCATCGTCATCCTCGGGAATCCCGTTGAGGGCGGGAATCAGTGAGCCGGTCTTATCTGTCGGCGAAGCCGCAAACCGAAACCCCAGAGGGGTGAAATAGATGTAGCCCCGGGCAAGCGAATCCGTGAGCGCAGCCCGGGGTAAAGTCAACCAAACGATTGCCGCTAACTGTAAAACCGCGCGATAGCGCGAATCTGATCTGCGGCCATTCCTGAAATTCAGCGCGAACACCAAAACAGTTTTGTGCAGCTCTAATGCCACGCGATTGGAATTCACGTCCAAATGCGGCTATGGCTGTGACCACTTGTAAACCCCAACGCAAAATCCGGGTTTTAATCTTATTTTGGAACATTTCCGCGGCTTGATCATCTCATGTGAACGGACACGTATACTTTTATCCGACAACCAAAACCGACAATACCGCTACGTTTATGAAACTGAAATTGATCCCAAGTAATATTTCCCTGGCAGTTGCCGTGGCTTTGGCGGCATCCGCGCTCCCGGGCCAGGCGCAAAATGTGAACGTTAGCACCAGTCTCAACTACGCGACTGGGGCAGGCGGTGTCTACGATTATACGCTAACGCTCGATAATCTTGGGCCCGAGGAGATCGAAAGCCTTTGGTTAGGCTGGGTCCCTGGCAGTTTTAATATCGCCAGTCCATCCAGTCCCGGGAACAACCTCGGTTGGAGCAGCACTTTGGACGGTAATTCCATCCAATACCTGGGAACTTCCGGTACCGCCCTCGCGTCGGGCAATTCAGCGACGTTCACATTTGACAGTACCACCACTCCGGCACAATTTACCGCCGAAACCGGAAAGGCCGGGGACTCGACCGCTTACGGCATCAACGCTGCCAACGGACAGCTTTCCTTTAGTCTTTCGCCTCCCGATACCGAGACCTTTTTTCTTACGGTTGTGCCTGAGCCTTCCACGTACGCCATTCTGGCCCTCGGTTCACTCGGTTTTTTGGGCGTCGTTTGGCGCAAACGGTCTATGGCCAGTGCGCGTTCGTTAGAGCGTTTTTAAAAATAATGTGGCCGTTCGGAGCGAGGATTTTTGGTGTTTTGCCGAGGCTTCAGCGAAGGAGCATGTTTGAAAACCCTGTGACTGCCTGTCCGCCGTCCCGTCTTCCGTAGTCTTGGCGCAGGAGGAAGCTTCGGAGCGAAGGCGGAAGCTAAAACGACGCCAAAACCCAAAAAGACCGCTTCCCCTTATTTTCCCTCCCGAATGGCTACAGTATTTTTTAAACCGATCTCCTGGTCGGAGCCTGGCGTAATCCAGTTGTTCTTGGCGGGGACAGCGCTCTTCGCAAGTGGCGCTGCCACCGGCGCAATCAGCGGAGTAGGACGTTGTATCGCGGGCGGTTCCGCGCCTACCATCGCCAGAAATTAGAGAGTGTCAACTTGCGCCCTTCCAGTTCATAACCCGCCCTGCGCTCGGCTACGCATTTAACAGAATATGTCGCGGTTATGGTTGACGCGGATGGAATACGTTCGTGCCCCAGCCGGTGGGCGGGATGACGACTTGTGATTGGGGCATCTTTATGTTCGGCGTATTGACGCTCGGCGCATTGCCGGACGTGGCGAGGAGTTCGACTTTATAGAATCGTTCCTGGCCTCCGATTGTATCGGTATTGGTCGCGGTGGAGCTGGTCGCGGTGATGCTGCTGCCAAGATCGTTCCAGACAGGTGAAGTCAGGCTGGTCGAATAGAGGACTTGATAACTGCGGGTGGCAGCGGCCCCCCAGACGAGTTTGATGGTGCTTCCCGAACGCTTGACGGACACAAAGTTGGGCGTTGGCGCCTGTACCACGTAGTGGTAGCCCAAAACGTCGAGTGCGCGCAGTTCCACGGCTGGGTTCGGGCTGACCCCCGGCGTGGCAAAGGCATCCTGCACCTCGGGGACTACCGTGACCTGATAACTATACCAATCGCCGAAATCACCCCCGCTGAACTGGTTGAACTGCGCCAGGTCCGTGGTTCCATCGATGGAAAAATAGGAGGTATCGCTGGAACTCGTGGTGTAGTTTCGGTTACCCGACGAGTCGTAACGAAAGAGGTCTTCGCCAAAGATCGGTCCTGTCGTCGTGTTGTGACCTTGAGCGACCTCGTCCAGGGCCGAGCCGGTGCCCAGGACTTCATCGATTTCGTGGCAGGCAGTCGAGAAAAGAGAATAGTTGTTCGGATTGGACTGGGTGTCGGTCAGATTCATTATCCCGGTATAAAGCGAGATGGTGCCGACGTTTTCGCCGGAAGTCCCGGAAATCAAACCCAAATCATAGGCTTGGGCGGTTTTGACGTTGATCGTTGAATTATTGTTGAGAGGATTGCCTGTTTGGACCGGTAGATGGGCGAGGGCGGTGAAATCGTCCGGCGTGGTGGCCTTGGAAACGAGCGCTGCGCGGAATTGTGTATACGAAAAGGTATAATACTCCCAGGACGATTGGCCGAGACCGCTGCCCATTTCCTGGAATGTAATGGAGACGGTAATGGGATCGGAAAAAGCGCTTTGATAGACCGCGCAGGCAGCCCGGATGGTGGATTCAATGGCCACAGCCTGGGGATCGCTCGTGATGCTGCTGTCAAACACCGGCAGGATCGTGAGGCCGGCAGGAGAATTCGCGCTGGTATAATTCCCGGTGGCCGACCACGGACCGCCTACATTGGCGACCCGCGCGTTGACCTCCCAATAATATTTCGTCCCCGGGACCAACGGATTCAGCGGAGTGTACGTTGTATTGGTGGTGTTGGCATTGATCACGACGCTAACGCCGCCGGACGTGGCGTTCGTGTCTGTGGGCAGGTCCGCCGCGTTCGTGGCCACAATGATTTCGTAAGAGGCGGCATTTGATACCGCGGACCAGCTAAATACGGGAGTGATGGGCTGGCCGGTACTGCCGTTTGAGGGGCCGGAGAGAACTGGGATGGACAGGCTGGGCAGAGTCGCAGCGAAGATGGTGATTGTTTTTGTGTAAGTGTTAGGCGGGTTCTCGTACACCTCTGTGGCATCAGGGACGAGCTCAATCGTGTTTACCCCAACCGGAAGATGGCCCAGGTGGAATCCCTTAATATCTGTAAAGGTAAGGGACGGCAGGCTGGCGTAGGTCCAACGTTTCACGAACACCGAGTTTGTGTAAAGATCAACGTAAAAGGTCGAGTTGGCGGGGGTGCCGGTCGTATTTGCGATGGCCCAATCGACGTAAAGATCGTTGGTCGTGAACAGCGGCGAAGTGTCCGTGGTGGAACCGCTGGTAGTCGTGACCACGACCTTGTCGGACCAGCCGGAAGGCTGGTAGGGAGTAATGGTTTGGGCGCGCGCGGCGACGGCAGAAATAAAGACGGAAATTGCCAGGATGGCTTGCAGCCAGTTGAAAGATTTTGTGTTCACATTGACTCCTTTTGTCGGGTTGTTCGCAAAGAGTAGCGCCCTTTTTACCATCAGTTGAGATAATGTCAAGCTCTGTGTTGTAGGGGGAGAGCACGCGCCTCCGCGCTCGTTTCAACGCGCGATGGCGCGCGCCGTTCCGACCGGCGGGGCGTGGTCGGGCGCACGCGTCTCGCCTGCGGGTTACGGCGGCGTCTCAGGTAGGGACAGCGCTCTTCGCGAGTGGCGCTGCCACCGCTGTCCGCGCCGCGTGTAGCGGCGCAACGAGCGTAGTTGGACGTTGTAATCGTGCGCGTCTCGCCCCCAGTTTCAGCCTATGCTCGTCATTTCTCGAGCGCTCCCATATCCTCATCCCCAGCAATGTCGCACCAGCCGGACAATATTTTCGCCGGCACACAAGTCGTGTCGCTGGCAGAGGTGCGCGGGACAAACAATTTTCTCGTTCATTCCCGCGGCGCGGTTGGTGTTGTCACCCGCACTCCCACCGGCGACCAGAACGAATTCCTGGTGCGATTCCCCGACGGTTTCGAGGCCTCGCTTACCCGCGAAAAGCTCGAAGTGCTGAAACATTTCAAGGATCACATGACCGATGGGATGCCGGACTCCGGCTTTGACCTGGAAAAACTCGTTATCTACCGGTGCGTGGTCGGTTCGCGCGCCTATGGCCTGGATGACGACGCATCGGATATTGATCGGCGCGGCGTCTATCTCGCGCCTGCGGATTTGCAATGGTCGCTCTTCGGCGCGCCGGAACAGTTCGAAGACAACGCCACGCAAAGCTGCTTTTGGGAGTTGCAGAAATTTCTTATTATGGCGCTGAAGGCCAACCCGAATATTCTGGAATGCCTTTACTCGCCGATCGTGGAACGTGTCACGCCGTTGGGCGCGGAACTGCTGGCGTTGCGCCAGGGCTTTTTGTCGCAAATGATTTTCCAGACATTTAACGGTTACGCCATGAGCCAGTTTTAAAAAATGGAGCAGGACCTCCGGACTCGCGGCGAAGTGCGATGCAAACACTCGATGCACCTGCTGCGCTTGCTGCTGCTCAAGAAAAATGGCTACGTGCTTGAACAGCTCTATTCGCCGCTCATCGTTCACACGACGCCGGAGCATGCAGAGTTAAAGGCCATCGCGTGTGGATGCATTACGAAGCATCATTCCCATCACTATTTTGGATTTGCCGAGACGCAATGGGAATTGTTTCTGAAGGAATCGCCCCAGCGGGTGAAGCCGCTGCTCTACGTCTATCGAGTTTTGCTGACCGGCGTCCATTTGATGCGCACGGGCGAGGTGGAAGCCAATCTGGTTACGTTGAACGAGGATTTCAAACTGCCGCATATTGGCGATCTGGTCGCGCGTAAATTGGCCGGGCCGGAAAAATCCAGGCTGGAAGACGCCGACGTCGCGTTTCACGAATTAGAATATCAACGATTGCGCGAAGTATTACAGGCCGCGCACGAAGCGAGCCGGTTGCCGGAAATGCCAAGTGACGATACGCGCAAAGCCTTGAACGATTTGTTGGTGAGAATTCGGATGGCGTGTAAACACTTAAACTGCTCACATTAAACTACTTATACAAATGTAAATGGTTCTTCGCTGTTTTCGGTGGAATTGGAAGTCAGCTCTGTGGGAGTCGGAGTTTGCCGGCGATGAGATAAAGCATAGCAATCAGGTGGGTGGTCGAACGATAGCCGCGGGCCTTGCGCTTGGTCGCGCTGAAGACG
>DATAST010000010.1:0-4518 GCA_036269115.1 Verrucomicrobiia bacterium
CTGCACGTCGCAGTCCGCTCCAATCTCTTCGAGATGCCCCTGCGCCTTTTGATTCAGCGCCGCCCAATCCACCCGACCGCCACGGCTCGGCAAGTGAGAGAGACAAATATTTTCTGCGACGCTAAGGTTCGGGCAAAACGACAATTCCTGATGAACAATTCCCACGCCCGCACGCTGCGCGTCCAGGGGAGTTTTGAAATGTTGCGCAACTCCGTTGATTTCAATGCGCCCTTCATCCGGCCGATGAATTCCGGCGAGAATTTTTCCCAACGTGCTTTTACCGGCGCCGTTTTCGCCCATCAACGCGTGGCAGGCGCCGGCTTTGACATCGAAATCCACCCCCTGCAAAGCGACGGTTCCCGGAAATCGTTTACTGATTCCGCGAAAGCCGACAAGGGGTGTTGTCGATGCTGAATTCAAGAATTATTCCACTTTGACACGTTTTCCGGATTCAAACGACTCGACGGCGGCCCAGGCTAATTGCAACGCCCGGCGTCCAGCGCGTGCATGCACCGGCGGCTGTTCACCTTTTTTGAAGGCGGTGATGACGGCGTCCAAATGCACGTCGAAGGTGCGATGGAATTCCCGGTCGAAATCGTTGAAATATCCCGCCTGCCAGACTTCGGCGGTTTCGTTGCCGACCGACTGGAAACTGTAACGCTTCACCGTGTCATTAATGAGAATGCGGCCTTTGGTTCCGTTGATCTCCAGAAGATGAGTGTCCTGATAAGCGTAAGACGAATCGTAAGTGCCCATCATGCTGCCGACCGCCCCGCTTCGGAAACCGAGCGCCATCGTCACCGTGCGACAACCGCCGCCAGTCTTATTCGTCATCTCGGCGGCGACGGATTGAATGGGGCCGCAAAGGTGTTCCAATTGATCAAAACCATGGCACTGAGTTTCGATCAGGTTGGCGTGAGGATGCGGGCTGACATTTGCCTCACCCCCAAAGCGCCAAACGGCATGAATGATCTCTCCCAGTCGACCTTGCAAAATCGCTTCGTGCGCGAGGCGAAGCGCCTTGGCATAGCGATGATTGAAATTGATGGCAAAGAATAATTTTCTCTTTTCGGCTTCAGCCAATAATTGGTCGGCTTCTTTCAAATCGAACACAAACGGCTTTTCCACTAACAACGGGCAACCCGCATGAATGACCTGCATGGTTGCATCGAAATGCTCCAGATTCGGCAGCGAAAGGCTGACGAAATCCGGTTTTTCTTTAGCCAACATTTCCGGAACATCGTTGTAGGCCCGGATACCAAACTCGTCAGCGCGAGCCTTGGTTTTTTCCGGGCGACGACCTGCGACAGCACAGAGCGTCACATCGTTGCGTTGGGAAAAGACCCGGGCGTGCTGACGCCCCCAGCCACCGGCTCCAACGAGACAAACTTTGATTTTATTCATTTTATTGCTCGATGATGACCTTGCCGGTTTCGCCTGCGAAAAACAGGTCGAAGGATTTCTGAATTTCATCCACATCGAAGCGATGCGTGATGATTTGATTGAGATACGAACGATTTTCCTTAAGCCGGGGGAGATTGTCCGCCAATTCGTCGTAACGGAAATATTCACTTCCAACCACACTGCGCTCCGGCGCGATGATGTCCGGCGAAATCTTCAAGGTTATTCCCTCACCGTGACCCACGCAGATCAGAGAACCGCGTTGGGCCAGTGCATTTAATCCGTCCTGACGCGCGGCTTGTTTTCCACTCGTGTCCACGGCCATGTCCACGCGATCGACGCCGTGGGCCTTCAAACCCTCGTTCAAGTTGTTCTTGGAGACATTTACAGGAAGTCCGCCGAGCTGTTCCGCCAGTTTCAAACGATAGGGAACAATATCGCTTAAAAAGACTTTCACCTGCTTGCCCAAAATGATCTTGGCCATTGCGAGCACGCCCAATCCAATCGGGCCGGCGCCCAATACGAGCAGCGACTCGATGTCCGGTCGGACTAACTGACAGCGTTCGATGGAGTGCCCGCCCGTGCCCATGATGTCCAGGAGCAGCGTACCTTCCGTCGCGGAAAATTCTTCGGGCACAGGGAAGAAAATATTCTCGTGGATCAATTCATATTGGCCGTAGCCGCCATCGCGATTGAATCCCATATCGCCGCGCTTTTGCAGGCATTGATTGGTGAAACCGAGACGACACGAACGGCACTCTCCGCAGAAGTCCATCAAGAATACAACTCCCGGCGTGCCAACTTTCGTCTTTGTGTTGGGACCAACCGCGATAACCGTTCCGGCTCCTTCATGACCCGGCGTGGTGCTGGTGCCGTCAAAAAACTGCGGCCTTTCCGAACCGCACAGAGCGTTAGCGTGCACCCGAAGGAGAAGTTGTCCTTTACCAGGTTTAGGAACCGGTTTTTCAGTGAATTGAATTCTCTTATTCCCAATGAAAGCTGGAACGCGGAAACTGGTGGGTATGGATTCAAGCATAAGGTGTGGCGAATCTTCCGGGACACCAATGTTTGTTTCAATGAGCTTTACCAACACCGTTTTTGAGATTCTTTGCCGACCATTGCGATTCTCAATTTTTCATGTGTCGAGAGGTTTTCAAAAATGCCTTTGTATTCAACGGAGATTTTGGGATGAAATTCGGACCGTTCCAAAGCCACCGCAAAATTCTGCTAACTTGATCACAGCTCAAAAAACTTTCCCAATCGAGTTTTACTTTTGTGATCGAAACTCATCCCTACTACATAGGAACATTGATCGGAGGTCTCCTCGGAAAACTAAGCATCGAAAAGAAATGAAAAAACGAAATTTTTTGGCCGCGCTCTCAAAACACATTCCGGGGACAGGTTTTTGTCAAAAAATGACGCTGCATTTCCCCGTTTCATTATTGAGTTTATTTATCAGCAACACTTTTTTCATACGGACAAGCGCAAATTTCATTCCTGGACTTTTCCCTTTATTATCAGGCTTTTTACTAGCGATCAAAAAGCGGCTCGTTAAAACAAGTCCTGCTTATCCATAAATTACATTTACGAACCTTTGTCATTGCGATTCTCGCATTGGTTGACTATCGATGGGTCATGAGCCAGCAGCCAAAAGTGGCACTCATCATTGAAACTTCCGTTATCTATGGGCGACAAATCGTCAAAGGTATCGCTCGTTATTTGCGTTATCATTCCCAGTGGTCGGTATTTTTGGAACAACATGAATTAGGCACACAGCCCCCCGCGTGGTTGATGTCCGGAAAGTGGGACGGAATCATGAGCCGCCCCACTGATCCCATCCTTGCAAAGCAATTTCGCAAAATGGGAGTACCTGTCGTGGACCTGAATGATTTGTTTGAAGACCTCGGTTTGCCATGGGTCGGATCGGACCATGCTGAGATTGGATGTCAGGCTGCTTTGCATCTTTTGGAACGCGGTTACCGGCATTTTGCCTTCGCGGGCTTTAGCGACGAATTTTGGGCCGCGCAACGGCTAAAAGGATTTTGCACCGCGGTCGAAGCCAAGGGTTTTTCAGTATCGGTTTATGAATCCCCTTGGCGCGGGCCGCGGGCGAGACGTTGGGATGAAGACCTCACCGACCTGGAAAGCTGGTTAAAAACGCAACCTCGGCCGTTCGCTTTAATGGCCTGCAACGACGTGCGCGGTTTGCATGTATTGGATGTTTCTGCACGCGCAGGCATTTTGGTTCCCGAAGAAATGGCCGTGATTGGTGTGGATAACGAAGAAATCCTTTGTGAACTTTGCAACCCGCCGCTTTCCAGCGTGGAACCGGACGCGGAACAGATTGGTTATCGAGCTGCGGAGCTATTGGATAATTTGATGAATGGTCGAGCGAATGCGGAAAAACATGTTCGCATTCCACCCGTGCGCACGGTCACCCGACGATCCAGTGAATCACTTGCCATCGAAGATCGCACTATAGCCATGGCGATGCGGTTCATTAGCGAGCGGGCGCTTCTTGGCTGCACGGTAGATGACGTGCTGCGGAAAGTAAACGTGTCCCGTACTACCCTTGAACGCCGTTTCCGCCAATTGTTGAACCGCTCTCCCCAAGCAGAGATCAGGGCTGTGCAATTGAATCGTGTCCGCGAACTTTTGACGGGGACAGATTTTACGCTGGAACATATCGCCGGGCTTTGCGGTTACGAGCACTCAGAATACATGAGTGTCATGTTCAAGCGCGTGTGTGGCATGACACCAGGGCAATATCGGAATCTTCATTCGAAGCAGAAAATAGAAACTTTACGTCCAAAATCCGGTCGCTAGTCTTGCTCGCCAATAGCCTTGGCAACGTGGTTCCGACTGCAAAGCCATAGTTGTCCAACGTAATACCACACGGGTGGAACCCCAGTGTTTGCGATCCGAGCGCCGTCTCACTGCAACACCATGGCTGACCCACGTGAAACCAACACTGATGCGATTGGCACGCTTGGAATAATTAAAGCGATGGATGAACGTATTCGAGCCATACAGCATTCCTGGGATCGCCCTTGGATTCACCGAAACGATCCGCATAACATTTTGACAACTCGAGCATCGAAGCGGATCCACATTCCA
>DATAST010000011.1:0-8884 GCA_036269115.1 Verrucomicrobiia bacterium
GACGCGCTGGTGAAGTTAATTGTGCCACTGCTCAAATTTACCGTACCGCTATTTGAAATACTCGAGCCGGTCTGAAATCCCCAGGTACCGTTGTTCAAGCTAAGGGTCGAACCGCTCGGAATCGAAAATCCTCCCGTCTCGGTGCCGCTGCCTGTCAAACTGAGCGTGCCGCTGACGTTGACCGTTCCCGCATTGTTGAAGACCTGGCTAATGGTCGAAGCGCCCGGGCCGGTCATGGTGAACGCCCCGCTATTTGCTACCACGCCGCCGGTGTTGGCCGTCCCCACACCCGAACCCAGCGTTATCGTCGCCCCCACGGCATTGGAAATAACGGTCGCGGCGGATTGGCTGTTGATGGTGTCGTTCCAGGCCATCGTCCCGTTGTTGATTAGCGAAGTATACAAAAACTTGTTCCCGCCAGTGCCAATCGTTCCGTTCGCAAATTGGATTGGGGCCTGGATAGAGCCTACCGTCCATCTGAAGGCGCCGTACAATGTCGCGGTGCCGGCACCAGTCAGGGTTCCGCCAGTTATGGTAAAGGTCGATAGAGCATTGCCAACACAGGAACCGCTCAAAGTAAAATTGCCGCCGGAAAGATTCAGGGTTTGCGTACCACTGGTGCCACCAAGAGAAATTGTTCCCGCTGTTTCGTTGTCGCTGACGGTGACCGTATAAGTCCCATTGTTAGTGATCCAGACGGTATCAGAACTGCCGGGCACCTGGCTGGGACTCCAATTCGCGGCGACATTCCAATTTCCGCCGCTGGTGTTAATCCACGAAATACTGGTCGCAGTGGAAGTCGTAGTGCCGGCCAATGAGGCAAGGCTCAAAATGAAGAACCAGCCTCGGATAGTGTGCAACAACCCGCCGAGTAGAACGGCGAAATCTCCTCCCCGGGCTCCTTCTCTTGTCGCTGCTGGCATATTTGCGTGGAAACCACTCTAACCAGAAACTCAACCAACTGATTCCCACTAGTCACCAAACTTCGAAAATAATGTCAACTGATTTTAGATATTCTTTTTGGACTGTGAGCAATCACAATGCGGACACAAAAATAAAACACAATAGGTTGTACACTGTGACAATGAACCACAATTTTTCGAAGGTCTTTCAGTCGAGTTAGTCCTTGCTCACAGACGGAGGAGATCGCGCGTCTCTCCCGCTTACGGCGACCGAAAGCGGTAATATCGGCCAGGATAACCGGACGATTGTATGTCACTAAAAGTGGACATACCTCCAGTGAGCGTGTTGGTCGACACCGGCAGCCAGACGGGATTCGTGAGATTCGTGCAGGCCACGACCACAATGTTCGCGTTGGCGGGGCCGGTAATTTTAAAACCAAAATGTCCGCCAGTGACACCGAAGGAGTTTCCCTTTGGATTCCACAACTCCGCGGTCACACCGCCGAACGGCGAAGTCCAGCCCGAAAATCCGGACAGATAAAAGACGATCAAATTAGCATCATTCGCAAGCGCCATGGAACCAAGGGTTGGAGGTGATCCCAGAAAAAAGAGAGCCGTTAGATGGTTGCAATACTCAAACGCCTGGGCTCCGACATTGGTTACGCTGCCGGGAACGACCAGGCTGGTCAGGCCAAGACAATTGTAAATTGAGGCCACGCCGATGGTCTTCACGCTATTGGGAATCGTCAGACTGGTCAGGTTGGTACAAAATAAAATCGCACCATCCCCGATATTGGTAACGCTGTTGGGAATAACATAAGTGCTGCCGGCTTTGCCTCCTGGATACTGAAGAACTGAGGTCATGCTCTTATTGTATAAAATGCCATTGAAACTCGTGTAATTTGGATTCGCGGGGTCCACTGGTATCGCTGGCAAGACATTGCAATTGCCGAAGGCAAAACTTCCGATGCTGGCAACACTGGCGGGAATGTTAACGCTGGCAAGCTTGATGCAGGCGTAAAATGCGTAAGTGCCGATGCTGGTGACGCCGGTGCCCATTGTCGCACTGGTTATGGCAGTACAATAAAAAAACGCCTGGCTTCCGATGTTCGTGACACTGTTGGGAATCGCCAGGCTGGTTAGCCTGGCGCAATCGTCAAACGCGCTGGAACCAATGCTGGTGAGAGTGTTGGGAAGCGCGATACTCGTCAGAGCGCTGCAACCGTAAAACCCACCGCTTCCAATCGTTACAATGCTGCTGCCCAGGGTGAGATTCACCAGACTGGAACAACCGCTGAATGCATTGTCTCCGATTGTGGTGACACCGTTACCGATTGTCGCGCTGGTGAGGCTCGAGCTTGGGAAAGCATCGATTCCGATATTCGTTACGCTGTCGGGAATTGAGACGCTGGTAATGCTGGAACCATCGAATACATAAGCTCCAATGTTGACGACGGGGTATCCATTGGTGGTACTGGGAATGGTCACTGCGAGGCCGGCGCCCGTGTAGCCGGTAATCGTGATTGCGCCGTTATTGGTCACGAAATCAAATTGGGCGTAAGCCGACCCGGCCAGTCCAGTCAACGCCATCGCCAGGGTAATTGCAAAGAGTTTATTTACGGTTTTCATTCGATTATTATTCCGAGTTCCTGACTTTTTTAACAATCAGCCGTGTTGTTGTCAAGCAGTTTTTGCGAGGGGGAAACACGGCAAATGGGGTAAATGAGACCCACAGGCCTGATGGGGCCCAGGGATGGCAAGATGGCGAGAGCCCCATGCCGAGCCGGGTGACGAAAAGAATTCTCGCTTTTGGTTCGCGTTTTTGGTGTTTATGGAACTTTCATAAATGGAAATCGTTATACAACCGACTCAGGAAGCAGCGGCCAAAGTGGCGGCCCGGATCATGGCGCGATTGCTGGCGGATAAACCGGACGCAGTGCTCGGCCTGGCCACGGGCAGCACTCCCCTGCCCCTGTATCATGAACTGGCGCAGATGAAGCTCGATTGGCGCCGCGTCACGACTTTTAACCTGGATGAATACGTGGGCCTTGCGCCGGAACATCCGGCGTCTTATCACTATTTCATGCAGGAAAATTTGTTTCGCCACGTCAATCTCCCGAAGAAAAATATCCACATCCCGGATGGAGTGACCCGCAACGTTCCCGCTTTTTGCAAGAGGTACGAAGAACAAATCCGGGCGGCAGGCGGCATTGATTTGCAGTTGCTGGGCATTGGCGCGGATGGTCATATCGGGTTTAACGAGCCGTCGTCGTCACTCGCCTCGCGCACGCGCATCAAGACGCTCACGCCGCAGACGCGCAAGGACAACGCGCGCTTTTTTGGCAGCGAAGAGCAGGCGCCGCATCACGTCATTACGATGGGCATCGGCACGATCATGGACTCGCGGCATTGCCTGCTGCTCGCGTTTGGGAAGAAGAAGGCCCGCGCGATTGCCGGCGCGGTCGAAGGCCCGATCACAGCAATGAACCCGGCGTCGGCGTTGCAATCGCATCCGAAAGTAACGCTGTGCCTGGATGAAGACGCGGCGTCCCTGCTGAAGATGAAGCGATATTATCGGTGGGTGTTTGACAATAAACCGGAGTGGCAAAAGTTTTAAATACAGCTGCACCGGAGCAACCCCACAACCAGCAGGGTTGAACACCAGGCCTGGAACATCGAATTTGAACACGCATGGAATTTGAACACGAAACATCGCCGCTGGAGCAACTCTGGCGGGAATACGGACGAGGGATGCGGGACTGGGACGACCTGACGCTGGCGCGCTGGCTTTCGCAAACACTCAGCCAGCTGGAAGGACGCGTGTGGCGTTTTTCACATCCATTGGCGGTGGTGTATCGACTCGGCGCACAGATTGGGCATGAGCGATCGATCTGGCAAAAGCGCCTGGCAACCATGCCCGGCGCTTATGTGGAAGCCCCTTGCTGCCACGCGCCGGCTTTGCCGTTGTTGACACGTGACGTGCGGGAATCCGGGCTGGTCTGCCTGCATTGCAGCGAAACGCTTGCGCCGTTTGATGAAATACCGGCCGATCTACGAGGCGATCTTCAGGTTTGGGCGCAGGGCTACGAACCCGTCCATGCGGTCGCGCACTGGGACGACCGGCAACGTCGGCGGGCCGGCAGTTACGATGCCGCGTTTGAAAGCGCCGCGCAACAGGCGGAAAAATTTCTCGCGCACGCGGGCAAGGACCTCGCGCCGCGATTGTTGGATCATTACCCTGCGGCCATTTGGGAAGACCAGGATGAGTGCCTGGAAGTGCGTCCGGAGGATGTGACGGTGTGACCCGCGCTGCCGGGGAGTGAAAGCAGTTTGCATTCTTCTATCGCTTTTGCATATATGGTATGCGGAAGTGCGCGAATCTAAAACTCGTTAAATGATTAAGTGGATTATCAAATGGATGTTCCGGCTGGCCATTCTGGCGGTGGTGCTGGTGATCATCCTGTTGTTGTCGCTCAATTCGATCGTTCGCATTTTGATTGAGCACAACATTCGCGCCCAAACAGGCATGGACGCCGAAGTCGGGCGCGTTGAAATCGGCTGGTTCGAACCCACTTTGGAAATCCGTGACCTGAAAGTTTATAATCCGCCCGCTTTTGGCGGAACGCTGTTTTTAGACGTCCCTGAAATCCACATTGAATACGATCGCTTCGGCTTCGCGAAAAAGGAACTGCATTTGACTCTGGTTCGGCTAAACCTTCAGGAGTTGGACATTGTCCGAAGCCATAAAGGGGACCTTAACGTAATGGAAGTGGGCAATTTGCCTCAAAAGGATGGAGGAGTCTCCATGCCCTCCCTAAAAAAACAAACCGGGTACGACTTCAAAGGCATTGACGCGCTCAATATTTCTTTCAACAAAGTGAAGTTTATTGACCTGCAGAATCGCCACAATGACCGTGAGCAGACAATTGGCCTTCAAAACTGCGTAGTGCCGGAAGTGAAATCAGCGAAAGACCTCGCCGGGCTGGCTGTGATCATTGATTTGAGGAGCAATCATTTTTTTGATCCGCTGGTTTCCGGTCAGGTCAAGTCCACACCGGTGAAAAGTGTTCTGAATATTATGGGCGGAGCGCTCTAGATCGATCAGACAGTTCCGGCGGATGAAATTTTGGCGTTTTCGGGCGGGATTACTTTTCTTATCCTCATTTTGTGCATCGTGATTCACTCAAAGCCGTCGCCCGCATTGTTGTCAAATTAGGAACGGGCGTGCTGACCGACCGCCGGAAACAGATTGATCCGGCGCAATTGGGCCAGTTGGCCGCGCAAATTGCCGCCGCGCGGGCTTCGGGCAAAGAGGTTGTCATTGTGAGCAGCGGCGCGGTGGGAGCGGGCATGGGATTGCTCGGTTACGAGAAACGTCCGACCGAACTGGCCGAACTCCAGGCATGCGCCGCTGTCGGGCAACCCCGTCTGATGGCGCATTACACAGAACATTTCGCGAAGCATAACTTGCACGTTGCGGAGGTTTTGCTGACGCACGACGATTTGGAACATCACGAGCGGCACCTGAACGCCCGGAATACCCTCGTGACACTGCTGGGCCGCGGCGTGATACCGGTCATTAATGAAAACGACGCCGTGTCCCTTGCCGAACTCAAATTCGGGGACAACGATCGACTGTCCGCGCTCGTGGCCTCGCTCCTGCCGGCGGATTTGCTCGTCATTTTGACGACCGTGGACGGCGTGCTGGAAAATTTCGGCAAGGCCAATCCGAAAACGATTTCGGTCATCGAGCGCATTGATGAGGCGATTGAAAAGCTCGCCGGCGGAACGTCCAGCGAAACTGCCGTCGGCGGAATGAAATCAAAAATCGAGGCGGCAAAAATCGTAATACGCTCGGGTGGCATCCCGCTGGTGATTGCCTCGGGCAAAAAAACGGATGTATTGGAAAAGATCCTGGCCGGTAAGGACGAAGGGACGCTCTTTGTAGCGTCGCCGACACGATTACAAGGCCGTAAACGCTGGATTGCGTTTTTTCATCACCCCAAAGGTACGCTGTTCGTCGATAGCGGCGCGAAGAAGGCGTTGCGCGAGGCGGGGAAAAGTTTGCTGCCGCCGGGTGTTGCGCGGTGCGAGGGCGACTTTGATGCCGGCGACGTTGTGCGAATTTGCGATTTGGACGGGATGGAATTCGCGCGCGGCATTGCGAAGTTTGGCGCAGATGAAATCCGGCAGAAAAAGCCGGCGCGCGTGGAATTGATCCATCGGGACGATCTGGTGATTCTGTAAAGCTTATGCTCCTGAAACATGCCTCAAAAAACCGCAATTAATGATTTGCTCAAGGTGATGGCCAGACTGCGCTCGCCGACGGGCTGTCCCTGGGACCGCGAACAAACGCACATGAGCCTTCGCCGACATGCGATCGAAGAAGTGTATGAACTGATTGACGCCATCGAAGCGCGGGACGACCACGAATTGGCGGAAGAGCTTGGCGATCTTCTGTTGCAGGTCGTTTTCCACTGCCAGCTTGCGAATGAACGCCGTGCGTTTGATTTTGAGCGCGTCTGCCGGCTGCTGGTTGAAAAACTGGTGCGCCGGCATCCGCACGTATTTGGCAAGGCGAAGGTTGCCAACGTGGATGAAGTCTGGGCGAACTGGGAACAGATCAAGCGCGCGGAAAAGCTGACAAAAAAGGCGCGCAAAGCGTTCGACGAGAATGGCGCCGCATCGAAACACGCAAAAAAGTCACTGAACAAAAAAGCCCTTGCGAAAGAGTTGTTTGAATTGACGGCATTCGCCCAAGCCCGCGGGTGGTCGGCGGAACAGTTGCTGAATGAAGAGACGAAGCGCCGGGAGCGGGAGTGGCGGAAGCGGGAGACGAAAAGCAGAAGGGATTAACGGTATTTTTCTTTTCATTTTTTCACTTTTACTTTTTAATCCCGACCGCATGAGCGATTCCAATTATTTCATTCACGAGGACCCGTGGCGCATATTCCGAATCATGGCCGAATTCGTCGATTCATTTCAAACGATGTCGCAGGTGGGGCCCGCCGTGACTATTTTTGGATCAGCCCGAACGAAACCGAACGACAAGTATTACCACGCCGCCACCGCCATCGGTAAGGGACTGGCAAAACACAAGCTGGCCGTAATTACGGGCGGCGGACCGGGCATCATGGAAGCGGCCAACAAGGGCGCTATGCAAAGTGGCGGAACGTCAGTGGGCCTCAACATCGAATTGCCGCACGAACAGTCTTCAAACCGATTCTCGAATGTCCCCATCCATTTCCACTATTTTTTCGCGCGAAAAGTTTGCTTTGTGAAGTACAGCCTGGGATTCATTTTCATGCCGGGGGGATTTGGAACGCTCGACGAGTTCTTTGAAGTGGCCACCCTGGTCCAAACCGGGCGCATCCCACAATTTCCATTGATTCTTTACGGCAAGAGCTATTGGAGCAGCCTTTTGAAATGGGCGAAGGTGCAAATGCAGGATGAGCATAATTTCATTTCGAAGAATGACCTCGACCTTGTCACGATCGTTGACAAGCCGGAGCAAGCCGTGAATTGCATCCTGGAATATGCGCGCCGGGTCGGCCCCCCTGCCTCCCTCCCACAGGCCTTTGCTTGATTTAAGGCCCCTTGACATGCCGCGCAACCAGAGTGAGGTTGTGGTGTTATAGCATGCAGAAAGTGGTGTGATGTTATGAAAACAACAGGCTTCCATAAACCAGGCGCAGCGTTGGCCGCCGCCTTAATGGCTTTTTCAACGGCGAAGATTCTCGCCCAGGATACGAATGCATTTGGGCAGTATGAAATGCCGCCGCCCAACACGCCGGTCGAAACGACCCCAGCGGCGCCGCCGGCGGCTTCAGGGCCGCAACTGTCATCGGCCGAGAGCCAGGTTCTCCAATTGTCACAGGCAAAAATCAGCGACGGTACGATCATCAGTTATATCCAAAACTCCGGCACGGTTTACGGACTCGATGCGTCGCAAATAGTTTATTTGAAACAGCAGGGAGTGTCGGAAGGGGTCATTAATGCGATGTTGAATCAACGCTCGGCAATGGCCGCGGCCGCCGCCCAGCAACAACAGCAACAACCGCAGCAGCCTCAGGCGCCTGCTCCATATGACCAAACCGCAGTGGCGCAGCCGAGCAGTCCACCGCCTTCCACCACCTATATCGTCCCGGACAGCCAGACAGTTTATTACGACAATTGGGCGGCTCCTTATTGGAATTATCCGGCCCCTGCCTATTACAACACCTGGTCCTGGGGGGTGCCGGTTTATTGGGGTTGGGGTTGGCACGGCGGATTCCATCCCGGCTTCCATGGCGGGTTCGGCGGTGGATTTCATGGTGGCGGCGGGTTCCACAGCAGCGGAGGATTTCACAGCGGAGGAGGATTTGGTGGCGGGTTCCATCGCTGAGAACCTTAAAAGGTTGAACCGTTGAAATGGCGCGCGGACGCCCGTTCCACTTTTTGATTTTTCCTTTTTCTTTTTTCCTCTTTAATTAATGGGTGCGTCCGCTGATCAATGAAGTAGAAACGACTGCCACCCCCGACTCACTCACGGGTTGGCTGGCGGCCTGCGGCAAAACTCCGGGCGGCGTGGTTTTGCTGCGAGGTGGCGGCGATTTCCCCCAGGCGCGTTACTCCTTTGTCGCGGCAAACCCGTTCATGATTCTTCGTTCGTTCGGTTCGCGTTGCGAAATTACGCGCGGCTCCGTTTGCCACGTGCAATTTGGCAACCCCTGGCAAATCCTGGATTCCCTTATGTCACGCTGCGAACTTCTTGACGAGCCGGACTTGCCCTTTCCCCTCGGCGGATGTTTCGGATTCTGGGGGTACGATCTCAAAAATTTTGTAGAACCTAAACTCTCGCGCCGGGCGTTGAACGATTTGGAACTGGCGGATTGCCACGTGGGCTTTTACGACAGCGTTGTTATTTTTGATCATCATCTTGGAAAAACATGCGTCGTATCTACTGGCCTGGACGCCGACGGATCAAGAAGCGCGCATCGGGC
>DATAST010000012.1:0-62428 GCA_036269115.1 Verrucomicrobiia bacterium
GGGGAAGCGGTCTTTTTGGGTTTTGGCGTCGTTTCAGCTTCAGTCACAGGGTTTTCAAACATGCTCCTTCGCTGAAGCCTCGCCAAAACACCAAAAATCCTCGCTCCGAACGGCCACATTATTTTTTAAAACGCTCTAAACTCTTGCGATTACCTCTTTCGCAAGCGCCCAGCATGGCATATTTTAAGCTACTTTATTGAAAACGTCGTTTTTTAAACAAAATTTGTAAGATTATCCGTCGACCTGCGTATAAATAATGTCGGTCAAATCGATCGGCGCGAAAGTGAATCAGCTGTTCCTGTTCTAAAGGTCAATACGGAGAACTACAGCCAAACCGTAAACCTTTAACATAAAGTCCCCATGAGAAAGTCCTTTATTCCCATCGCCATTGCTATTGTCACGTTTGTTCAAACCAATGCATTTTCCCAAACCGCCGGATTGAACGCCCCCGGCGGCATTCCGTTTCCTGTTCCGCAGCAGCAATATCCGTTGATTTTTATTCAGCCGGATGACCAATCCGTGCCGATCGGCTCGAACACCACTTTGTCCGTTACAGCCTTGAATGCCAACGGGTACCAGTGGTCATTTAACGGAAATGCCATTGCGAACGGGACCAACAGCACCCTGGTCATTCGAAATGCCGGAATCCAGAACGTCGGTTATTATTCGTGCGACGTTTTTAAAGGCTTCGAATCCGTCCCCACGCGCTCGGCCCTCCTCCAGGTTTATACGAATTGGATAGACCCGAAAACCGGTGTGGATCCGATGGTGCTTTACAGTTTTCCATTGTCAGGTAATGGCGGGAACGGCGCGTGCCCGGGCTCCTATGTCGGGTATGTAAATTTTTCAAAGCCTTACACCAACGGATGGGGCTGGACTGCCGATACCACCAACAACAATACCGTCTTTACGGCGGCGGACAATAACCAGACGAATACAAAAGTCGTGTTTGTTGGCGAATACATGGATAATGGTTGCAACCAGACGACCGTCACCGTTCCAAATCCTCCTACTAGTCCAGCTTATAGGTTTACTATTTATTTCACGAATAGCGTTCCGACGAATCCGTATCCGATCACACTTTCCGGATTCAATCCCTGATAGCCCAGCGTCAACCGCGTCAAAGGTCCTTTGCGATTTCCGGAGCGACGGCCTTGATCCTAAAAATTAATTTGCAGCCTGGCCGCGATGGTTCGGGTCAGGGGCAGTTCATTGTAAATATTGAGCGGATTGAGATTGTATCCTTGATTGGCGATATTGAGCAACCCGATCGCAACTTCCACGTTTCGGCGTGGCGAGCGAAAACCCGCGAACACATTGAATTGCCAAAAATCATCGCCCGGCTCTGCCGGACTGTATCCCGAGTTGTTCTGGTCATACCACAACGCTTCTCCTTCGACGAAGAAACCGCTTGGATGATTATAAATGGCGGTCAGGTCCAATTGATTGAGAGTGCCTTTCGTCTGTTGGTGCGGTTGGAAACCGGTGGAAACCAGCAATGAATTTGGGACTGACGGATAATCTTCATTCAACACTGCATGGCTCAGGCGATACTTCATACCAAGAGACCAGTCTCTGGAGAGCAATTGGTTGGCCGTGAATTGCAGATTCTCTTCCTGATAGTTTAATTTTTCTTCGAGCGTCGCTGGCAGCGGATTTGGCATTGTCAAAGGATCAAAGGTAAAAATTCCGTTTACCTGGTCGACTTTGGAATTCAATATTTCGCCTGAAATGGTCAGATAAGTCCCAGTGTGGAATTTCTGTTCCAGTGAAAGGTCATAAGTGGAAAATTTGGCGCCTGGTGTTGCCCCTACGATGGATTCGGGAATAATACTCCGATAATTCTGAATGAAGCCGGCCACCTGCGAAGGCTCAATTTGATAGCTCTGGTCTATGTTTGCACCTGCCAGCGAGCGCGTATAAGCAAAACGCAATGCGGTTCCGTCCCATGGAGTAAAAATAAAACCGGCTTTCGGAGAGAATTGTTGTTCTACTTTCTCACTTCCGGAAATAGGAGCCGTCGAAAACACCTCCGGAAATCTAACATAATCGTAATCGAGCCCGGCAATTAGCTGTAATGGGTCGAGGATTTGCCATTGGTGATATCCGTAAATACTAAAACGGTTAAATACCGAGCCGATGTCCTGCTCTGCTGCCGGTGATGATGGAAAGACCGAACCAAGTAGTATCGGCGGCGGAAGCTGGAGATTGGACGTTTCAAAATCCCCATACTGGATTCGCCCGCCGATGATCGTCGTATGCGCTGGTTGTTCGAAGATTTGCTGCAACTCCCCCGAATAAATGTTCAACCGATTCATAAAAGTCTCGTTCATCGGCGTCCCTACAACCGATATCAGGCCAAGTACTGGAGAGTAGGTGGTCAATATTGTCGGCGCCATTCCATTAGTAAATGACGCGGTGTCATTGAGTCGCGCGCCATAAAACAGCGTGTGCACGCCGGGCGCCCATTCGTGATTGTAGCCCAGGCTGAAGTTTGGATTTTGTTTTTCCTGGTATCGGACCTCCGAATTTGCGTTCGTCGGATTATAATATTGCGCTAAATCGCCAAAATCCGATTTAAGTTGGTTGATGTTAAAATAAATCGAGTCTTTGGGCGTGAGTTGGTATTTGAGGGTCGCCGATAGCTGCCGTTGCTGGACATCGTTATTAATCCACTGTCCGGGATCGGAATGATAGAACGCATCCACGTCGTAACTGATATCATCGGCCGTTCCGAAAACCGCGCCGGATTGCGTCCACGCACCTCGGCTGAGGTACTCCGTGTCCGAAACCACGCCCGGGCGGTCCTGCTGGAACAGTCTCGAATACTCACCCTGCGAGATGGTGGGCGAAAGCGTGCCGGCGCCCACGGGTGCAAGCAGATTGGCAACCAGATATTCACTTTGGGCGGGCGTTTCATAACGCAGGTTGATTCCGCTCGGGTCGGTCAATTGCTGGTAACTGTCTGCGAGAAACAGGTGCCCGGAAAAATTCGCGTAATCGTCATTCACGGACCGTGACGCCTCATTCACGCTGACGTCAAACATCCCGGCGTCCGCATACATCGTTGCCAGGCTCGCGCTCCGGACGGCCTGGTCCTGGTCCAGCAGCAATTGAGAACGGTAAACGCTGCGGTTGCCGTTCAATTCCTGGGATTTTTCCAGATCGCGAATGGCGTCGTTGATTCGATTCCGCTCCTGGTTCATCAAAGCGGAATAGAGCCATGCAGTCGGGTCATTGGGATCCAACTGCTTGGCGCGTCGAAACTCCTGCGTGGCGTGATGGAATTCCCATCCGTCTGCGTAAGCTTTGCCCAAATAGCTCCGCAGTACCGCGCGTTGAGGCTCGATGGCCGCGGCGACCAGCAGGTCTTCGCGTCCGCCGGCAAAATCCCGGAACCGAATGCGGCACAAGCCACGGCCCAGCCACGCGTTGCCAAGGGATGAATCCACGCTCAGCGCGCGGTCGAACCAGACAATCGCCAGCGCCGGCCGGTTCTGCGCGGTGAGCAGAAATCCTTTCAACGCAAGCGCCTGGGCATTCCCCGGCGCCAGTGCCAGGCTCGTATCGAGCGCCTTCATGGCGCGGTCTGTGTGCCCGAAACTAAATTCCAGCTCCGCTACCCGCGCCCAGGCAAAGCTGAATTGAGGGTCCAATTCCGCGGCCTTCCGAGCCGAGATCAACGCCGGTTCCAGCATGCTCCGGGACTGTTCGTAATAGGACCTTGCGATATATTCCGTGGCCGTCGACATATCCGCGGGATTAAACGCGCGCGGGCCCGGCTGATTTTTCACAGCGGCAATCAGTTCGCGCAAAGCGGTGGCAAGGCGTTGAATCCGTTCGTTGGAACCCTGGAGCGAGGAAAGGATATCGTCCGTCTGCTCGACGTTTCCCACGGATAGCAATAATGCGGCGTGGTAAAGTTGCACCGCATCAGAATTAGTCGCACCCGAATTTGGAAATTGCGCCAGGGCCGCCGGTAAATCGCCGTTGCGATAAGCTGCCAGTGACGACGCGAGCAACCGGCTCTCCGGGGCCGAGAGCGGCAAATCGTTCAAGTTTAGGATGCCCGGATAATAGAAGCACCATTGCAAAAGATTATTCGCGATGAACCCGGCGGTCCGTGACGGCGCTTTCCCCAGGTCCACGACGGCCTGTTGTCCGTTTGTCAGCAGCAACGAGCCGTTCGAATTCGCCAGCTGCACCTTGCCGTCAACGACCGAAAGAGTTGTTTGATCCGTGTTGTTGACGGCCAAAACAAATTCCGTTCCCACAACCCCGGCCATGGCCCCGCGAGTGATGACCTGGATTTGCCCGGGCTTATCACGATGAAAAAATGAGATGACGCCTCGAATCAGGTGCAGTCCGCACTGTTGCTGTTGTGATTGCGGCGAGAGTATTTCAATCTCGGTCGAAGCTCCCACAGGAACGACGCTTTGGTCTGACCAAAGCAGCGCGGCGCGGCTGTCGGCTCCAGTGCGCAGTTCATCAGCGGGGCGCAGGACCTGCCCTTGCCGGGCCGTGACCCATTGGGTAGTTTGCGCAGGCAGGATTTCGACGACTCCCTGGAGTTCCTTGATCTTGACTTGATTTGTCCCGCCAATGTCCACCCCCTGCGCAAGCATGACATGGGCGGCAACTGTCGCGAGCCATCCTGACAGCACGACGCCAAAAACCTTCCGATATAGTTTAGGAAATGGGCCTGACACTTCCTTGAGTATTTGTCATGCTATATAGGCCCAATTTATGCGGTTTTCAATTCAATTCGGCGATTATTTTGTTTACAAATCCTCGGATACAAAGACATTAGTTTCATGTCGGATGAAACCATCCCAACGCGGACAACATTGCTGGAAAGGCTCAAGGATTGGCGTGACAATCCGAGTTGGCAGGAATTTTTCGACACCTACTGGAAGCTGATTTACGGTTTCGCCATCCGTAGCGGCCTGAAGGAGGTCGAAGCGCAGGACGTCGTGCAGGAAACGATGCTTTCCGTGGCGAAACACATCCCAAACTTTAAATACGACCGGAATGTGGGCTCTTTCAAGCATTGGCTATTGAATATGACCCGCTGGCGCATTACCGATCAGATCCGCAGGCGCGAAAATTACGCTGTCACCGTCAATGATGAGCAGGGTACCGAAACCCAGACTGGCCCGGCCAACAAAGTGGCCGACCCTGCCAGCCTTGATCTGGACGCGTTGTGGGAGGCCGAATGGGAAAAGAACCTGCTGGAATCCGCCGTCAATAAGGTTAAACGGCACATCGACCCTGAAAAATACCAAATTTTTGATTTGCTGGTGAATAAAGAATGGCCCGCGCAAAAAGTAGCCGACGCATTTGGCATGTCCGTAAATCACGTCTATGTGGCCAAACATCGTGTTACTGAATTGATCAAAGAGGAAATCGAGAAGCTAAAAAACGGCTTCTAATCACAATATCCAGGCGCCGGGCGGCCCTTCCCCAAAAGAACTTCAAAATACTTTGTAAGGTTTCCGCTCATGCTGCGTATATGTATCTATGGCGGTTTAATAGACCGCCGGAAACCAGGCGCAGCGGGCGCAAGCCCGTTGCGGTTGCCTTGGCGGTGGGATTATATGCCAGCTCCGATGGATTGGGCGCAACGGGGAATTACGGGCGGAGCTGGCATAATCCTGCGCTACGCGCACGTGATTCGTTGAAGAGTTGAAGCGGTGGGAAATGGGACGTATGGGACGTATGGGACCGATGACCGCCGCACCGCGCGATGTGCCTACCGGTATCTGAGAATTGTTGAAGCTTTGCGGGCGAAGCCGTTATAATTGGAAGGTGAGCTTCGACGACACTATTGCCGCTATCGCCACGCCCTTGGGCGAAGGCGGCCTGGCTGTCTTGCGCATATCCGGACCGGCGGCAACTGCCGTTGCCGACAAAATCTTTGTTGGGAAAGACAAACCTTCTGCAGCGCCTTCTCACACGCTCCATTTCGGCAAAATCGTCCGTGATGGGCGAATGATCGACGAAGTCCTCCTGGCCGTCCTGCGGGCGCCCCGGACTTTTACCCGCGAGGACACGGTAGAGATCTCGTGTCACGGCGGGGTTTTGCCCGCGAAACTCGTTCTCGATGCCATCTTGGAGGGCGGTGCGCGGCTGGCAGAACCCGGCGAATTTACCCGGCGCGCCTTTCTCAATGGTCGCATCGATCTCGCCCAGGCCGAGGCCGTCGCCGACCTGATTCATTCGCGCACCGAACTGGCACTGGCTGCGGCCAACGAGCAATTGGCAGGGCAATTGTCCCGGCGCATCAACCGGCTTCGCGATGATTTGCTCCATATTCTGGCCCACGTAGAAGCCCATATCGATTTTCCCGATGAAGACATCGCGCCGGACACACGGGACCAACTACTCAAACGCCTCGAAGAGGGGGTGGCATTCGTCGGACAACTGTTGCAGACGGCGAATGAGGGACAAATTCTGCGCCGGGGCATTCGCGCGGCCATCGTTGGCCGGCCTAACAGCGGCAAATCCAGCCTCCTGAATCAACTGCTCGGGCGCGACCGCGCTATCGTCTCGCCCATTCCGGGCACCACACGCGATACGATCGAAGAAACCGCCAATATTCGCGGTCTTCCCGTGGTGTTCATTGACACGGCCGGACTGCGCGAAGCTCGGGACGAAATTGAAATTGAAGGGATCCGCCGCAGCCGCCAGTCCCTGGCCCAGGCGGAACTGATTCTGCATGTTCTCGATGTCAACGAGTCGATCACGGCGGAAGATGAGAATTATTTCAGTGAGTTTGCCGGAAAGAAGAGGATCCTGGTGCGAAACAAAATCGACTTGCCGATTCGCTGTGAAATGTCACCCGGTCCGGCTCCAACTGTGGATGTCAGCTGTGTCACCGGGCAGGGCGTGGAATCGCTCAAAGACGCCATCAAGACCATGGTTTGGTCCGGTGAAATCAAAGCCGAAATGTTGCAGGTGATGATTAATTCGCGGCATCAGGACGCGCTGAACCGCGCGCGGGCCGCGACGTTGCGGACGGTGGAAGCGTTGCGCAACAATGCCACCCTGGAACTGGTCGCGCTGGACCTGCGCATTGCAGTAGCTGCCGTGGGCGAGATCGTGGGAAAAACCACGACTGAAGATTTGCTAGACTCGATTTTTGGGCAATTTTGTATCGGAAAGTAGGAAATACCGAAACCCCAATATCCAATACCCAAGCACCAGGGAAGAAAAGCACCAAGCACCAAACTCCAAGCACCAAAGAAGATCCAAGCCGCAAAGTTGGATATTGGGTCTTCCCTGGTGCTTGGAGTTTGGATATTGGAGCTTAGTTCCTGGTGCTTAATCAGGCTGGCGCTGGTGTCGGTGCACCGAGTCCGGGCAATTTGGGCGGCGCGGGCTTGGGTGGAGGCTCCGGCAACGGCGTTCCCGCGGGCGCGCCTAAAATTGCTCCGCTTTGCGGCTTGGGTGGCGGCGGAGTGAAATTGCCCGTTTTAATGATTTCCTCGACCTGAGAGCGGTCAAGTGTTTCGTATTCGAGCAAGCCTTTGGCGATGATTTCCAATTTCTCCCGGTTGCCGTAAATCAGGTCGTGCGCGGTTTTGTAACCCGCGTCAATGATGCGCTTAATTTCCTCATCAATCTCGCGTGCCGTGCCTTCGCTGTAAACCTTGGTGCGGGCCATTTCGCGGCCCAGAAAAACGTATTCGTCATCGCTGCCGTATTGCACCATGCCCAGCTTATCGCTCATCCCGTATTGGCAGACCATCGCGCGCGACATGTTCGTGGCCATTTGAATGTCCATGGCCGCGCCCGTCGAAATGTCACCGGTGACAATCTCTTCGGCGATGCGACCGGCCATCGTCACGGCGATGTCGTCGAGCATCTCCTTCTTGCGCCGGCTCAGAATGTCCTTTTCAGGCAATTGCATCGTAGACCCGAGCGATTGTCCGCGTGGGATAATCGTCACCTTGTGCAACGGATGCGTGTGCTCCAGGAGTACGTTGACCAGGGCATGTCCGGCTTCGTGCCACGCCGTGGATTGCTTTTCTTCGTTCGTCATGGCCAGACTACGCCGTTCGCGGCCCCAGCGTACTTTGTCGCGGGCTTCTTCCAGTTCGCCCATGCCCACGGTTTTCTTGTTCAACCGCGCGGCCAGCAATGCCGCTTCGTTCAGCAAATTGGCCAATTCAGCGCCGGAATAACCGGGTGTGCCACGGGCAATAATGGACAGGTCCGCCGTGGGGTCCAACTTCACGTTTTTGGCGTGAACCTTGAGAATTGCCTCACGTCCGCGCACGTCGGGCAGATTTACGACTACCTGCCGGTCAAAACGTCCGGGACGAAGCAGCGCCGGATCCAGAACATCCGGACGGTTCGTTGCCGCGATAATGATGATGCCTTCCTGGGTGTCAAAGCCGTCCATTTCCACGAGCAACGCATTCAACGTTTGCTCGCGTTCGTCGTTGCCGCCGCCCAGGCCGTGGCCGCGCGAGCGACCCACCGCGTCGATTTCATCAATGAAAATCAGGCAGGGCGTATTGCGGCGCGCCTGCTCGAACATGTCGCGCACACGGCTGGCGCCTACGCCGACAAACATTTCCACGAAATCCGAGCCGCTGATGCTGAAAAAGCTGGCATCCGCTTCGCCTGCGATCGCTTTGGCAAGCAGAGTTTTGCCGGTGCCCGGCGGACCCACCATCAAAACGCCCTTGGGAATGCGTCCGCCCAGCTTCTGGAACTTCTTTGGGTCTTTCAAAAACTCGACCAGTTCGGACACTTCTTCGATGGCCTCGTCAATGCCCGCCACATTTTTGAACGTGGTCTTATTGCGGTCTTTGGCGAGCAATCGCGCTTTGCTCCGGCCAAAACTTAACGCGCCCTTCCCGGCAATCTTGATTTGGCGAATAAAGAAAAACCAAAACAACACGCCAATGCCCACAAAAAACAATAGCTGGTAACCGATGTCCGAAAGCATCGGATTGGGCATACTGATGTCAATTTTTTCCGACGGCAGGAGCTTGTCCTCCATGGTGGGTGTCAGGACGATGGTCGAGGCCACAAACGGCTCCGTAACCGGTTTACCGTCGGAGCCCAGCTTGGGTTTTCCGTCCGGGCCGGTCGTAAAGAAATTTCCATGAATGGTCGCCGCGCCGCCTGCCACCGTGGGGTAAGTGATGGTGGCATGGTCAATCTGGTTGGAGGCGAATTTTTGAAGAAAATCCGCTTCAGTAATCTGGGTGCCTGTGTTGGAACTCGGGAAGTGCCCGCGCATGAGCATTAACACTACCAGCGCGCCCAGGATTACGATCCAGGCAACCCAGGTAAAGGGTGGCATGCTAAAACCGCCGCCGCCGTTTGGCTTTTTCTGGTTGCGATCGTCTCGTTTATTGTTGTCGTCTTCGTCAAACATTTAATTTATTTTACTTTCGCCTGTTTGGGCAGGCAACGTAACATGGCCCTGTTGCTTTCGCAATAGTGCGTTTTCTAGTATAGTTTACACCATGCTGGTAGGTTCGCTCAAACTCGAATCCAATTTATTTTTGTCGCCCCTGGCCGGGTATACCAACCTGCCTTTTCGCCTGGTCGTGCGCGAAATTGGCGGTGTTGGCCTCTGTACCACCGACCTGGTCAATGCCCGCTCGCTCCTGGAGAAAAATCCCAAAGCCATCAAGCTGATTGAGACCCAGCCGGCCGATTCGCCGCTGGCCGTCCAGCTCTTCGGCAGCGTGCCCGGTGAAATGCGCGATGCCGCGCAAACACTCGAATCGCTGGGTGTTCATTCCATAGACATCAACATGGGCTGCCCCGTTCGAAAAGTCTGCAAGGTTGGCGGGGGCTCAGCCATGATGATGGAACTCGATAAGACCGCCGCCCTGGTCCGCGGCATGGTCGATGCCGTCACCATCCCCGTTACCGCCAAGATGCGCCTGGGTTGGGACGACCAAAACCTGACTGCGCCCGACCTGGCTCGTTCGCTCGAAGACGCCGGCGTGGCCGCCATCTTTATTCACGGCCGGACCCGTGAGCAGGGCTTTGGTGGTACGATTAATCTGGCCGGGATTCGCAAGGTCGTGGAAGCCGTCAAAACTATTCCGGTGATCGGCAACGGCGACATTACCACCCCCCAGGCTGCGAAAAAAATGTTTGATGAAACCGGTTGCGCGGGCGTGAGCATTGGACGCGGCGCGTTTTACGATCCGTGGATATTCCGCAGGACGCTTCAATATCTTGGCGATGCGGACGGCGCCGGCGGCGGTGATTCGCCGCCACCCGAGCCACCCTTTGCCGAGCGTGTGCGGGTGATGTGCCGCCATCTGGACCTAATGATAGAAATTTTTGGCGAGGAACATGGCTGCCGCATGTTCCGCAAGGTGGCGCCTTGGTATACCAAACGTTTCGGCCCGTGCCATGAGTTCAACAAAGGCGTGGTTAAAATCGGGTCACGGGCGGAATTCTACGAGGTCCTGGATAACTATATCCGCTGGCGCGCGCAATTCCTGGATGATCGCGGGGAACTGCTGCCTCGTTTCCAGCCGCCGCCCATGGTCGCTTCGTTCATGCGCGACGAACCTGCCGTGGCAAAACGGGAGCAGATTCCGGTTCCTAAAGGGCCGGTGGAAGTGTGGTAATTGCCATCCCAATGAAGAAATGTTCTTATTGTGGCGCTGAGTATGCCGATGAGGCACGCGTTTGCGCCATTGACGAAACTCCACTTACCGGCCCACAGGATATTCAGCTTGAAGCTGCGGATATCGAAGAAATCCTGGTTCCGCCTCCTGAAGGATTGGCGGGGCTTGAAATGGGTTTTTCGATTGTGGAAGGATTTTCACGGCCAGATTGGAGGGCAGTCCGTAAATTCGTCTCAGATCGCGTTGCAAAAGAGGATTTATCCGCAGCCTGGAAATATATTGCGACCATATGGCTTAATACGCTTGCCGAGGACCTGGGTGGCGACAGTGCGGTGTATGAGTCGGATCGTTTTTCCTGCCTGTCAGACCTGGGACCAGATATCACAAAGACGCTGCTTGATTACGCGGAAACGGTTGTGCGCATTATCAGAAGCGGTTTGAAGGACGCCGCATGGTCCAGGTTTCATGGCAAGCACGTGCTTTTATTCTTTTCCGACCCGGATGATTATTATGCTTATATTTCATATTTCGGTCCGGACGGAACAGATATATTAACTAGTGGAGTTTTTTTACGGGGCGGGTATGCGCACATTGCATTGCCCTATGTCGACACTGGGCCTGCACAACGGACTCTCGTCCATGAACTATGCCACAACCTTCTGTGCCATCTGTCGATTCCGCTGTGGCTGAACGAAGGCATTGCCGTTGCCGTTGAATATGAAATGTCCGGCGGGCGCCTGATTGTAGATCGTGAAATGGCAGATCGTCAAAGAAACCATTGGAACGAAATCAATATTCAATCTTTTTGGTCAGGCAAATCATATCATGTTCCTGGTGACGATTCTGAGCTAAGTTACCGACTTGGCCACATCCTGGTCCACTTGCTTGCCGAAGAACGCGATTTCGTTGAATTTGTAAAAAACGCTGACTGGCGGGACGCCGGACAGGATGCCTCCCAGTGCATCCTGAACAGGGATTTAGGAGAAGTCCTGGGCGGTTTCCTTGGGCCCGGGAATTGGCGCCCCCAAAGGAAAGCCATCGCCGAACAACAAAAATCGAAGGCAGGTGGCTGATCTACAACGTGAAGGTTCAATTCAGCCCGAAGCCTTCGGCGCAGCCGCCGAAATATGCGGCTTGAGCGCGACGAAAAATGTGGCGCCCTCGTTTACCTTGGCCTCGGCCCAAACGCGTCCTCCATGGCGCGTGACGATGCGCCTGACATTTGCCAGCCCAATGCCGGTCCCTTCAAATTCTTCCTGCTGGTGTAATCGTTGAAAAACGCCAAACAGTTTGCCGGCATATTTCATGTCGAAACCAGCGCCGTTGTCGCGAACAAAAATGACGATTTCCTTCCCGTCCCCGTCCATTGAGCCGATTTCGATTTCGGCCGTGTCCCGAAGACGGGTATACTTCACCGCATTTAGAATCAAGTTGCTGAAGACCTGTCGCAGCAACGCCGGATCGCCGATCACCGCGGGAAGCGATTCGTTTTTCCACGTGATCTTTCGAGCGGCTATATCGGGTTGAATGTCCTGAAGGATTTTTCCAATCAGTTCCCCGGGATCAACTTCGGTCTGTCGCAGTTCAAGGCGGCTATTCCTCGAAAACTCCAGCAAATCGTCGATCAACCGGTTCATCTGTTCGGTAGCGCCGGTGATAAAGCCGAGATGTCGTTTTGATTCTTCGGAAGCCGCGCCGCCGGATCGCTCCAGTAATTTCGCAAACCCGCAAATGTGCCTCAGTGGTGCGCGTAAATCGTGCGAAACCGAATAGGAAAAGGCTTCCAATTCCTGATTGGCCGCTTCCAGCTGGGCCGTCCGTTCCTCGACGCGGCGCGAAAGCTCCGCGTTTTCCAGCCGCAGCCTCCGGACAGCCAAAGCACGCTCAAGGACCGGCAGAATGGCGCTCAATTTGAACGGTTTGAGAATGTAATCGAGGGCTCCTGACTTCATCGCTTCAACGGCGGTGGCAATCGTCCCTTCTCCTGTCATGATAATGCTGACCAGATTGGGATTTATTTTTTTGGCGGACTGAAGCAGTTCGATGCCGCTCATTTCGGGCATCATCAGGTCGCTTAACAGCAAATCGAATTCCGTTTTTTTCGCTTCGGCCAGCGCGGCCCGGGCGGAGGAGAACCCAACCGTTTCAAAGTGATGGTCCTGCAGCGTATTGCAGAGCGCTTTCATTTGCGCCACTTCGTCGTCCACGATCAGGATTTTTGCCGGCGGGATGTCCGTCATACGATTTTTTCAGGCAGGCACTCCGCCAGGGCTCGCCGTAATTCAGCGAGGCCGGGCGGTTTGGCCAGAACATGATTAACCGGCAATGATGCATCAGTTCCCTCTTTAAACCATTGGCCCCATCCGGTCAGAAGGATTACCGGTGTAGCCGGAGACAAAGCTTTTACCGCGTTGACAACCTGGCGGCCGTCTACTCCAGGCATCCCCAGGTCGGTAATTACCACGGCAAAAGGGGCGCCGTCCTGGAGCGCTTTTTGAAAGGCATCTATCGCCGCCCGGCCACTGCTGGCGACGCTGACGGCGTATCCTTCTGTTTCCAAAATCTGGTTGAGGGCCTTCGTAATCAACGGGTCGTCATCCACGACAAGGATCTTTTTTGATAACGGGTCAGACATAGTTACGCCGGTTTGGTTTGCACACAACGCGCCAGTATTTCGCGCAAGTCCCTTAATTTAGGGGGTTTATTCAAAATGTGATCAACGTGGGGAGGAATATCGCCTTCGGCGATCAGGCGTTGGCCCCAACCTGTCAAAAGGATGACGGGTGTGGCCGGTGACAAGCCTTTAATGGCGGCGGCAACCTGGCGGCCATCCATGTAGGGCATTCCCAGGTCCGTAATAACGGCGGCGAATGGTTCTTTCTGTTCTACAGAAGTCCGAAACGCTTTCACGCCGTCCTGGCCGCCACCCGCGGCGACAACGAGATGTCCGTCTGTTTCCAGCGCGTCTCTTAAAGATTTGATCAATAACGGATCGTCGTCCACGACCAGAAGACGCAGCCGCGTCGGAACGACGAATGGGGCCGAGTCTTTTGAGGCCGAAATAGCTTGTGTCGCGGGAACAGGAAAATTGAGTTGCATCGTTGTGCCTTTGCCCTGCGCGCTTTCAATCTCGATGTCGGCGTTATGCCGCCTCACGATACCGAACACCATAGCCAGTCCGAGCCCGGTCCCGCGTTCGCCTTTCGTGGTGAAAAAGGGTTCCAGGCAATGGCGTCGCGTCTGTTCGTCCATTCCGATTCCGGTGTCGCAGACCTCGACATGGACGAGCCGCGTGGGTTGATCTGAAAGCCGGGTCCGTAACGTGAGAGTCCCGCCTTCAGGCATGGCATCAACCGCGTTAAAGATCAGGTTGACCAGCGCCTCGCGTATCTCGCTTTCGACACCCATGACCTGGGGCAGCGCCGCATCCAGGCTGGTTTCAACTTTGATGAAAATTCCGCGTTGCTGCGGCATATCACTCCACCGCGCGCGCGACAGGTCGACGACCTGCAATATCAATTCGTTCAGCTTGACCGGAGTGAGGGCCAGTTGTTGTTCCCTTTGGCGGTAAAACTCCCGCATTCTGGCCACCGTGTGTGAGACATCCTCAATCGCGTGTTGAATGGTGCTCAAATAATCACGAGCGCGCGGGCTCAGGGTGGTTTCCTTTTCCAGCAGCGATTCCGTATAAAGTGCAATCGGGGAAATCGCGTTATTTATATCATGGGCGATGCCGCTGGCCATTTGCCCGAGCGCTTTAAGACGTTCTTGTTGCATGACGGCTTGCTGCGTCTGGCGCAAATCGTCATAAGCCTGTTGCAACGCTTCATAGAGTTGGGCCTGATGGGCCGCCAGCGCGACGTGCCCGCTTAATTGGTTCAAAAACTCGCAGTCACCGCTGGTGAAACTCTCCACTTGTTTTCGGACCGCGATCAGGGCGCCGAAGACCTTGCTCTCTACCAGCAGGGGCGCAGCCACGAGTGAACGCAAACCGGTTTTTGCCAGCCGCCGCGGAAACGGGGCCTGTGATTCGCTGATATCCGGCTCGTAAACCAAACTTCCATGCACGCATTGGGAAAGTCCGTTTTGATCAATTTCTATACGGGCGTCCCGGGTCATGCCCAATTCCGCAGCCAGCTTTTCTCCTCCCGCTCCCACATTCGCGACGGTCAGTATATTGGCGTTCTGTTCATAAAGGCAGATGCAAATGAAATCAATCGGCAGGTTATCCTCCAACGTGCGAATGACCACCTGGAAAATGCTTTGCAAATCGAGCCTTTCGCTGATGGCGCGCGTGATCCGGTGAAGCAACTCCAGGCGCGCCAATTGCGACTGTACTTTGCCCTCGGCGTTTTTACGCTCCGTAATTTCACCGCGCAACGCCGCGTCGCGTTCTCCGATGCCCGCCAGCAACTGGTTGAACGCATCGACGAGCAATCCCGTTTCATCGGTCCCCTTTGACGGGACGCGCACCGTATAATCCTTCCGTTCGGCGATCGTTCGGACAGTTTGTGTCAAATCGAGAATCGGCCCGGAAATGGGTTTTTGTAACGGCGACGCCAGGACAAGCGCCACCAGGAGAGACCCCGCTAACACCAAAAACGCAATGCCCCCGAAAACCCGCAGCCGGTCGTACATTCCTTTTAGGTCTGTTTGCAGATAAATCGTGCCAATCGCCTTGTTGTTGAGGGTGATTTTATGAAATAAAACCAGATGGCCGTTTTGAAAGGAATGTCCTTCCGCGGACGGGTGCACTGGCAACTGATCGATGGCTCCCTCCTGGACGTAACTTGCAAATTCGTTTCCCTGCGCATCATAAACGCGCGCGCCGGACACGTACGGCTCGGACTGCAAGGCAAGCAACGTTTGCTTCGCGGAATTCTCGTCCTGGAAGGCCAGCGCTCCGCACGTGTTTTTTCCAATGACGTCCGCAAGCACCGAACTATCGCTGATGAGGGCTTTCCGGAAGTCGTACAATTGATAGGCGGCCAGGACTCCGCACGCCAGCAATAACACCGCGGAACAGGTTAATAGAATGACCAGGGTGACTTTTCGCTTGAGAGGGAGATTTTGCAGCCGGATCATTTGTCCCCCTTTGCTGTTTGAACGATTTTTCCAAGGCTCAATAACTGCGAGCTGACTTTTAGCCCGTCGCTTTGCGTCGCCGTCGGGTTGATTTCGAAACGCACCTTGGGGCCAGCGAGATAAAAATCGATGTCTCCTCCGCTTTCGGCAAATCCTTCGACTTCGCCGACCGTCAGGACAGGCTGGGAATCCAGATTGGCCAAAATTTCATTAATGTGTTTTTTTTCCGACCGGCTGACAAAAATCATCTGGCAGTTCTTCAAATCCCCAATATTTTTTGACCGCTCGATAATGATTTTGCGATTGTCAACGGTCTCGCCCTGGACGGTTTGATCCAATGCCTGCCCGAATGGGTCGTCTCCGAGAATGCCAATGCAGAATGGCGCATTTGTTTCCGTGAAAGCGGTGGACGGCCAATTGACAAACTGGGCAAAGTTGAAAAGAAAGGCCGCTTTGATTTGATACTCTTTGGATTGCGCAGGGGCATTGGCGGGGATGCCCGCCAACACGGCGGCGCAAAGCCAGACGGTAATATACGTTTTAAAGCGCATGGCGATCACCATGTGAAGGCGACTTGCCCATAGGCGCTGCGCATGATTTGCTCCTGGGTCGGTCCGGGAAACCCAGCCTCTGCGTGCCGTGCATGCAGGAGATTCTGACCGGTGACTGAAACCTCAATATTTTTCGTAATATGCCAGCCAAGGCGCAAATCGAGTTCGAAATAACCTGGCACAGTCCCCAGCGCCGCCCCGCTGTTGAATTGGGCGCTGTCAATCCATCGTCCGGCCGCATCAAATTCCATATGATGCGGCAAGTTCATTGATGAACGGAGAAATACCTGATTTTCCGGGTCGGCTGTATTTTCGAAACCACCTTCTAAATCTGATGTCGGCGGAGCCGTTGGGGGATGGAAGAGATTTTCCTGGAGGAAATCATAGCCTGCATGTAGACGCCACCAATCAAAAATTTGATAATCAGCGCTTAACTCGAAACCCCATGTCTGGCCTTTGCCGTTATTTGACCAATAAAAGGGTAAATAGGCAAACATTCCCCCTGGAGTATAACTCAAACTTCGCAGATGGCTGTAATCATTAAAAAACGCGGAAAGCGAGCCGGATACCTCACTGCCAAGTCTCGCGCGATAACCAAGTTCATAGGCGATCACTGTTTCGGACTCAAAGCTGGAATCGCTGGTTCCCAGGTACACAAAATAAGCCGGGTCCGGCTCGAAAAAATCGCGGTCGAAACGAGACGGCATGCGCACCGAGCGCGAAACTGCCCCCCAAATCATTTGGTTGTCGGTAAAGTTCCATTGTGCGCGCACGCTCGGCTCATATTCAAAACCCGTATAGTCATTGTGTTCCAGCTTGGTGCCGATCGTCACAACGATGTCTCCGGGGAACCTGATTTGGTCCTGGACGAATCCACTATATAAATTCTGATCGAGTGCACTGGGAAAAAAAGCGTCGGTCGGTGCATTTTGAGTTAGGTCGTGTGTAAAGCGATATCCCAATCCCCACATGACATTGTTGTATTGGCCTATCGGAAAACGGTGTTGAAAATCCATATCAACAGTGTCCAAATTGTCTATCAATGTTCCGGCGGGCGCGACGAGATTCACATCGAATGGGTCTGCGAACGTTGCGTAAGGCACGGTCAAATGCGTGCGATCATAGTATAACTGCAATTGCATGTCCGAGTCGTCGGAGTACGTGTGGGTCCAGCGGCCCAAAACATTTCCGCCACCTATTGTGGCCTCATCTTGTTGCATTCCTTCCCCTCCCGGCTCTGTATGCGTATTCCCTCCGAAGATGTCTCCCTGCAGCGTGTATGTATCGGCAGAAGACGCATCCGCATCAATCCGAAATCCGCCCTGTCCCCGGTTCCAGGAATCCCCCGCGCTTGTTCCATCGGCATAAACCTGGGGGCCATAATCGAAATACTTTCCATAAACGCGATAGAAAATATTGGAAGAAATGGCGCCGCCGTATCGGACGGCGCCAAAATTCTGCAACCAACTCCCTCCGCCGCCTTCCACATAGAGCCCCTGGGTGTCCTTCGCATTCTTGCTGATAATGTTGATTACGCCATTCACCGCATTGGCGCCCCAGAGCGTGCCGCCGGGGCCGCTGATGACTTCGATCCGATCTATATCGGCGAGCAAATAATCCTGCATGTTCCAGATGACTCCGGCCAAAAGTGGCGAATAGACGCTGCGCCCATCCATTAACACCAGTAACATGTCGCTAAATCCCGCGGTATTAAATCCCCTTGCGCTGATGTCCCAACTGGACGAAGACAATTGCGCAACATCTAAATTATCAGCCAGCCGCAATGCCTGGGGCAAACTGGTCGCTCCGGAACGGCGGATTTCATCACTGGTGATTACATCTATTGCGGCGGGCGCCTGTCCGTAGGGTTGGGGTTGTCTTGCCACGGATGTCACATCCTGGTCCATCAATTCTTGAAGGCTCATCGTCTTATAAACGGACGGCCCCGGAACTGAGGCTGGATTCGCATTGGTGCCTGCGGGCCCATGGGGTTTGTCCTGTGCCTCGGAATTAAAAGTGAAAATAGCGCTTCCCAGAATGACAGAAATGCCGATGAAGCATCGCCACTTCCGATTTGTCTGAAAGTTAAAAGGACAAAGGCGTACCCTGCCCATTTTTAATGGGGTTACCATTGCAGCTACAATCGTATTGCCTGTAAAAGCCATAAATCCTAAGCCCTGCGATAAATTGTTGCAATTCAATAGCCTATCGGCTGATAACGGATAGGGCTTTAGCGAGAATTCAGGACAGCATATGGCATTCCAAAATAGCAATTATCTGAATAATGAATTAATGGAGGAGAAGATTCGTCAATTTGGGGTCAGGGCGAATTGTGCGACTCCTTTTTCCGCAGATAGGCGCTTTTTTAGATTAGGAGCGCGCGCTGAGGTGTGGGTCGAAATCTGAAAATACCAAACCTACGACCGTTTGGGCCGTTTCGGTTTTTCGCCGAATACTTTATCAATCACTTCCCGGAATTTTCCGTCCAGGATGGATTTGGGTTCTTTGGCCGGCGTTGGGTTTAGTTCCTCCTCCAGATCGAGCACAAACCGTTTGAGCCGGTCGCAGCGGGCCTGGACTTTTTTGATGGAAACTTCCAGTTCCCCGACTTCTTTTCTCAAAATTTCAGCAATTTCCTGTTTGGTCATATGATTTCGTTAGCAGCTGCTAGCCCTCGCCGAGACTCTTGTGCCGATAGTGCAGGATCTTAAATTCGAGCATATCTCGCACTTCTTCAACGAGTTTGAATTTGTTTTCGAACTCGGGAAAGAAGGTGTCACCTGTGACTTCCCGGTTTACGAGCGTCAAATAAAGGTCTGAGCATCGCGGCAACGCCTCTTCGTAGATCTGTGCGCCGCCGCAGATGTAAATATCATTGGGAAATTCCGTTGGATTGAGCTTTTCCAGCGAATTGAAGATGAAGATCTCCGTCTCCGTTTTTTCCCCCAGTTTGGAAAAGTGAAATTGGTAGGGCCGTTTGAGATGCTTTCCGCCGCGCCATTCGTGGTATTGGCCAAAAATTTCCGGATGGTTCTTAATCAGGCTTTGAGGATGGCGAGTCAGGACGAGATTTGTGCGGCTCGGCAGCGCATGACCGAGGCTCTCAAATGTTTTTCGGCCCATAACGATGATATTGCCCATCGTCTTTTGCCGGAACCATCGGAAATCTTCGGGCAAATGCCATGGGATCTTTCCATCCGCGCCAATCACGCGGTTCAACGACATCGCCGCAATGGCTTTAAAATGTTTCAAGGCTGGATGGATGATAGCAAAATGGGTTCGCGGGGTCCCGGAAATTTCGGTCCCCGATGCAACACATACAAATCAACGCCGCACCATGCCCGCGCCAATTGCTCGCGCGTATCGGCGCGCAACGACCAGCCTTTCAAACTGACGTCTGGCGCCGCAAATGCGATGGCATCCAGCCCGTGATCCTGCGCTATCCACAGGGCGCGCGGACAATGATATTCTTCTGAAATAATGGTGCACTGCGACAGGCCAAAAACCTGCTTCGCGCGCACGACGGAGTCCAGCGTGCGAAAGCCGGCATAATCGCAGGTAATCGCGGTGGCCGGTATACCGGCGGCCACCAGCGCATTGCGCATGTCCGTGGGTTCATCGTAAGTGACAATGTGATTGTCGCCGCTTACGAGAAGGTGATGGACCTTTCCTGCGCGATAGAGGGCCACTGCCGCTTCGATTCGTTGATTGAAGTGCAGGTTGGGTTTCCCGTGCCGCGTCAGTTTGCTCGTACCCAGGACCAGCCCGACTTCCCGTTCCGGCACGGCGTCAACGGACCGAAAAATCCGGCCCATGGCGGCCTTTTCACAACAGTGGTCGGCCCATAGTATCAGTCCAATAGCTACCAGAGAGGCGGCTGCCGAAGCGGTGGCCATAGGAAGACGATGTCGTTTAAACCAGCGGAGAAAGTCTTGTGTCTTCATAAAGTGCAAGCTTGATAGCGCGATTTAAGCGCCGATGCCTGAAAACTTGCAACCTTAAAATCCGAACAGCAACTCAATTCTCGAATTGTTAGGCGGGTGGGGACAGCGCGCTGCGCTGTCCGCGGCGCGTGTAGCGGCGCAACGAGCGTAGTTGGACGTCGTATCGCAGGCCTTTCCGCGCGCTTTACGCGCGGTGACGGCGGTGGCAGCACCACTTGCGAAGAGCGCCGTCCCTACCATCCTTGCGGACTGGCCGATCCTTCAATCATCCATGCCGAGGAATCTGCCGCGGGGTGCGACACTAAAATCGAACGGCTTGCCGTCTTTACGGCCCTCGACCTCGAATGGAAGGGCGTTGTCCCGTTTTTCAAACGATCTGTCCACGCGCAATATCGTGCCGTCGCCAATGTGATTTTTAACCGTCGCACGGGCGCGGGCGGGCACTTCGTCCAGGGACACTTCTTTGCTGACCAGTGTGCCGTCTGTAGCGACATTAAAACCAGATTCGGAACCGTCCGATTCAGTCACAGTGACGTCGAAATTCGTCCCGTCGTCGTCAAAATTCTCGTCAATTGTGCTGATTTTCCCGCCGCCCAATTGGTCGGCTATGGTTTTTTGCGCGGCCTGAGGCGTGTCGGTCAGGGCGACTTGCCGGCTGATGAGTGTTCCGTCTTCGTCTACGGTAAAATCAATTGGCTTTCCGTCGTTACCCGGTCCTTCGACATCGTAGGACACGTCTGCGTCATCCACATTTTTATCAATGCTATCGGGGCCGCTGCCGTTGAGTTCAGATTTGATGGTTTGCCGGACTTCCGCCGGAATTTCGGCAAGGGTTACTTCGACGCTCAATAATGTGCCGTCTTGCGCCACAGTGAAATCGCGTTCAAAGCCGTCTTTCGCGGTAAGCTCTACGTCGAAGACGGTGTCCAGGTCTTCGGCGCGTTTGAAAATCCCGCCTATCTTGCCATCGACCACCTGGGACTGGATGGTTTTTTGGACTGCGGCCGGAGTGTTAGAAAGAGCGATGGATTCATCGGCCAAAGCCGACGCAACGCTGGCAGCAAACCCGCACAGGAGAAGCACAAGGATGGCGCGATTTGCTTTCATTACACGGTGATTAAATTAGCCGGCGATGGTGCCGGTGGTGATGTCGGTGATGATGATGCCGGTGATGCTTGTGATGGCGATGATGACCGGCGGCGCTGGCATTCGGAGAGAAATAAAGGAAAACCGATGCAAGCAGTGCGAGAAGGATAAAGTTTTTCATAATTTCGGGTTTAACAGCAATTAATCGGACTATTACAAAATCAAACAGGCATGTAAAGCGTTAGTTCTATTCACGTTTAGATTCATACACCAATATAATCGCGCGCCACGTTCAAATCTTTCAAAAAAAATTCTTACGGTGTGACGCCAAAAATCACCGTTACGTCAAAGGCCCCTGAGCCGGCTCTTTGATGAGCGAGCGTCACTCGCACATGGTCGTCAAAAATAGTAAGCCGGGCGCGTTCGCGATGGCGTTCCTTGCGGTCGTTGTCCAGTCGTGCGGTCGTAAAATCAACAGGCTCAGGCGTTAACCAGGTCGCGCCGCAGTTTTTGATTATTTGTATGTCACCGGTGCTAAAATCACCAATGCTCACTTGATTGATTTTGTTTGCGACTGCGCCGCGTTGACTGCTTCTCCACTGCACCTGGTCGCTGTAAATATCAATGAATTCGGTCCCGTTAACGCGCGAAAAAATATGGATTTGCGCAGGCCAGGTTGGGACGGCGTTAACCCGTTCGGACAAGTCTTGCCGAAGGGAGTTCTTTTCCGCTCCCCTGGCGCCGGCGATGCCCTTCAAATACCAATACCGGCCGCGCTCCTGATATGACTCTCTGTCATCATCCCGGGTGGCGAGGGACAATTTCCACCATGCATCGCCCAGGGCGAGTTCTTGCGAGGAGTCTTTTGCCGTGCCTGCGATTTCCTGGGTCACGACGGGCTTTAGAGTTTTATCGCTGCCGCGGGCAAGGAGCGGAAGTCCTCCGGCCCAATCGTTTTTCACAAAGCAGAGAAACTTTCCCATAGCCAGATTCGCTTCCGGATCGTTTGGATCTTTGGCCAATGTGATGGCGGCCTCTTTCACGTTGTCCCAGGCAGTGGCGCAACGCGCCGTTTCATCGGCTAAAAATCCGGACTGCCAGACCAGGGCTGTGTTTCCGGACTGTTGTGCGGCGGTATGGGCCAATGCGGCAATTCGGTTGGCGATTGGATAATCGTCGGCAGCGATAGCCTGAAAACCTGCCACCACGGCCACTCCAGCCAGATTCGCCTGGTCTGTCGGCGAATGTGCGAATTTCGCCGCTTGCGAAAGCAAATCTGCTTTGGTTGGCAAAATGTTTATGTCAAAGCGCTCAGTCATTCTGGCGCAAATTTCCATCGCGCGTGAAAAATCGCCTGCTTCCACGACAAGTCGCGCGGCCAGGCAAAGCGACGCGAGCTCCATCGCGGGGTCGGATTCATTTAAACTGTGATCATAAAGTTCGGCAGCCGCGCGTTGTTTGCTGTCAGCTTTCCCGCTCATCAAATCTCCGCGATATTGTCCTTCCAGTTTTGATTCACATTGCGAGACCGCGGTGGCGTCGGGTGGTGGAATTTTTGCCGGGGCCTTAATCATCGGATTCGGTTGGCGGAAAATCGGGTTGCGCACAAGCTGGACAATCCCGGAAGTAGCCAACAGGATTGCGACGATTGTTGCCCCAACTATCCCGGCGATGATCCAGTTGCGCCGGGCGAAACGGCGCTTTCGTATGGATTTTCCGGCGGCGAGCAAAGCCAGATCGGTGTGCAATTCCCGGGCAGACGCGTAGCGTTTGGAGGGGTCGGATTCGCAAACTTTGGTGACGACGGCGTTCAGTTCCAGCAAGGATTCCCAATCGGGGATGTCAGCGAAGTCGGCGGGCAGTTCGGGGTATTGCAGGCGGTCTTTTCCCGTGCTGATTTCATAAAGAACTTTTCCGAGACTGTAGAGGTCGGCGCGCGTGGATGTCGGGCCTTCAGGAGGGATAAAACCTTCTGTGCCAACATAAGAAATGGTCGCGTCCAGGTCCGTGACCAGGCCGATGTCGGCGAGCTTCGGGACGCCGTTAACGAAAATTATGTTCCCCGGTTTGATGTCCCGGTGGATTAATCCGTTGCGGTGCAAATTTTCGAGCGCAGCACTTAATGAGATGCCGATTTCGATGCATTCATTCGTTGGCAGCCTCTTTCTGGACGTGATTTCGCTATGAAGCGTTCTGGGGACGTAACAAGCTGGCTGGATCGCGCGGCCGGTCGTGGCGTCGTCCGCCAGTTCCATAATATAATAAAAATAACCCAGCGCGTCGCGCCGCCCTACGTGAAGAATTTTGATTTGGCTTTCGCTATTTCGCGAAACCGGCTCGAATTTACAAATCCCTTCATATTCGCGTTCATAAGGCCGGTCGTTTTGAAAACTTTCGCGGTATACGACTTTGCACGCGTAATAGTCTCCCGATTTGCTCCGCACAAGCCAGACTTCGCCATAACCGCCCCGGCCAATCAGGCGGACGAGTTCGTAGTCCAGTCCTTTTGGCGGACCGTTCGCGCCGGGATCGGACGGCGTCGCGTTTGAGGACGGTTCTTCTGGGGATGCCGGCGCCATGAATTGCATCAATCGCCCATTTTCTTTTCCAGGCGGGCGATTTCTTTCTTGAGCAACCTGGTGATCCGATGTTTAGCGAGGTAAATCTGGGTTGCTGAAACGCTCAGGGCTTTTGCGACCTTTGCGACAGGCATCTTTTTCAGCACGTAAAAGTCGAACATTTGGTATTGCTCAGCGCTGACCTGGTTTTTCACCTGGACAATCGCAGCATTGAGCAATTCCGTGTGCCATTCCTCTTCCCAAACGGCATCCAGGTCGGCCGCATTGGCGTCCGGGACCCGTTCTGCGGCCGGGGTTTGTGCTGTCTCATCCACCTGTGGAAATCCCACTGTTCGTTCCCGCGCGCGTTTTCGGAAATAATCGGCGATCCGCCGTTGCGCCAGATGGCGGAGCCAGCTTTTGAAACTGCAACGCCCCGGGTTGTATTCAAAATCCGGAATCGTTTTGGCCACAGAGATGAGCGTTTCCTGGACAACCTCTTCCGCTTCCTGTCCGGAAAGTCCGGACTTCACGGCCATGCTAAAGATCAATTTGCGGTAAATGCCGAAGAATTCGCGCCAGCTTTTGTCATCTTTCCAGTTCTTGAGGCGGCCGAGCAGGCTTTCGCGGGTTGGAATAATTTCTTCCTGCTTTTGATGCATATGATCTTGCGAGGCCCATTGTAGTGAAAGCGGTCCCAACGCAACTCATTTTTCGGCTCAAAATGCGCATGCAGGCTCGAAAACCTTTTCTTGTTTTTCCTCACGGGCTGGCGCAACTTTTGGAATGCAGCCGAGACAGCGAAGACTTGTGCATTTCCTCGGTAATTGGGCGATCAATACCCTCGCGGTGTTGGTGGCGGCCATGATTCTTCACAATCATATCCATTACGAAGGGGCGGTTTCGCTGGTAATCGCCGCGTTTCTCCTGGGCATTTTAAACGCCTTTGTCCGGCCAATTTTGATGCTGCTGGCCCTTCCATTTCTGCTTGTGACCCTGGGCCTATTCATGTGGGTTATCAATGCGCTTCTTCTTTACCTCGTGGGCCTGCTTCTGGCGCCGCATTTTGATGTGGATAGCTTTCGTTACGCATTTGTGGGCGCGCTCATCATCAGCATTGTTTCCACAGTGTTAAATATCGCGACAGGAAACTCTCAATTATCAGTCCGCCGAGGTCCGCCGGGCGGCAAAAAGCCGGGTGGCGACGATGTGATTGACGTATAAGCGGCGCGGCGTGTTTTGATGCCGCGGTCGTGAAAGTCGCGCTCGAAATCCGTCAGCAATTCGGCCAACTCAGGCGGTGTTTCGATTTTCTCAAATTCATTGGCGGCATCGAAGACTTCGGTCATTTGCGCAAAATACGGTGCATCGTCCGTACGCAGGTACACCCTGCCGCCGGGCACGAGGGCGGCGCGGGCCAGGGCCGGGAATCGTTCATTCACGAGCCGATTTTTCTGGTGCCGTTTTTTTGGCCAGGGATCGGGAAAATAAATATGAATGGCCGAGGCGGAATGCGGCGGCAGAAGGTGTTGGAGAAAATAGGAGGATTCGATTCGGACACCACGGATATTCGTGAGGCCGGCGCGGCGGCCCTTGCGGTCGAGTTTTGTGATGCGGCCCAACAGCCGTTCCACGCCGATAAAGTTTGTCTCCGGACGGTGCCGGGCCAATTCAACGAGGAACGAAGCGTCGCCGCAGCCGAGTTCGACTTCAAGCGGCTGCGGTTTTGGAAAAAGGGCTCCCGGTTCGAGCGGCTCGACGATGGAGTGCAGCTCGACGATGAGGCTTTCCACCGGACAATTACTTGGCGCCCTGGTCAATCCAGGCGCGGATCAGACCGATTTGGTCCGGCGTGAGCATCTTGGCGTTTTTGCCTTTGGGCATGAAGGTGTCGGAGTCATCGCCGATGTGGGCAACAGCCCAAACCAGATCGCTATGCGCGCTGTCGCCAACGGTAACAACCGTGCCGTCTCTGCCGCCTTTCATGACGCCGTCACGGGTATCGAGAGCCAGGCCGCCTTTTGGCTTTTTGGTTCCCTTGCTGTCATGGCATTTTACGCAGCTTTCCTGGATAATGGGCTTAATGTCGTTGTCAAAAGTGACACCGGTCTTGGTCGAGGCGGGTGGCAGTTTCGCGGGTTTAGCAGCGGCATCGTCGTCGTCATCCGCGCGGACGGCGGCGAATCCGAGGCTGGCGGTCAGGGCAACGGCGAGAATTAGTTTTGCAGTTTTCATTGTTGAGGTATCTGTTTTGGGGATAAGACGCCTGATTTCGGGAAAAGTTTCAAGTAAAATGTTGCAGGGTTAAAGTTGCGGTCGAGGTGTCAACTTGCCCGTGGGCTGGTTTTGCGACACCCTGATACGCGTGGATCGCGAAGATTTTTCGGATGCGGTGCTGGTCGTGCTGGGGCATGGAACGGAGCTGAATGAGAATTCGTCCGTGCCGGTGCGCCAGCAGGTGGCGGAATTGCGTCGTCGCCGGCTTTTCCAGGATGTGCGTGAGGCGTTTTGGAAGCAGGAGCCGCAAATCAAGGCTGTGCTGGCGGAAATATCCGCGCCGCGAGTTTTCATTGCGCCGTTGTTCGTTAGTGAAGGCTATTTTGCAGGCGACGTGATTCCACGCGAATTGGGATTTGGAGAGGGGGTTCGGGTGATAACCGCGAAGGGCTCGAAGATCTATTTTTGCGCGCCGGTTGGAACGCATGACACTATGACGAAAGTGATTATATCACGCGCGGACGGCATCCTGAAGGCGTTTCCATTTCCGCGCGCGCCGCGCCTGGCAGATACGACATTGTTCATCGCCGGGCATGGGACCGAAAAAAACGACAATTCCCGTAAACCGGTCGAGCGGCAGGTGGAATTAATTCGAGGAATGCAATTGTATGCGGATGTGCATGCAATATTCCTGGATGAGGCGCCGCGAATTCCGAACTGTTATGCGATGGCGCGAACGAAGAACCTGGTCATTGTGCCGTTTTTTATCAGCGACGGCCTGCACACGCAGGAAGACATTCCGGTGTTGTTGGGCGAAACCAAAAAAAATGTCGCGCAACGGCTGGCGGCAGGCCAGCCTGTGTGGCGAAACCCGATGGAGCGGACGGGAAAGTTGGTATGGTATACGGCGGCTGTGGGCACGGAGCCGGGGATGGCGGAAGTGATTCTGGAGAGAGTGCGAGAAGCGGCAGAAATGAGTCAATAAAACAGGCAAACATCAGACAGAATCCAAAAATCATGAAGACGACACCTCAAGACTTTGCGAGCGCGTTGAAAACAGCCGGGCTGGCTGAATTCTTTGCAGATTGTACCGACTCGCACCGAAACGAATATCTCAAGTGGATTGGTGAGGCGAAGCGGCCTGAGACAAGGGAAAAGCGGATTACTAAAGCAGTTCAGATGATTTTCAATAAGTGCGCCGAAGAGGAGGCGAAGGGAAAGAAGAAATAATATGAAATCAATTCGATTCGGATTTTTAAGCACGGCACGGATCGGCATTAAAAACTGGAAGGCGATTCGCGACAGCGGCAATGCCATCGTTACAGCCGTGGCGAGCCGGGATATTGCGCGGAGCCGCAAATTTATTGCCAGTCTCCAGGCTGAGGCGCCATTCGAAAATGTGCCCACGGCGATGGGTAGTTATGAGGAACTCACCGCGTCGCCAAATGTGGATGCCGTGTATATCCCGCTGCCCACCGCCCTGCGGAAGGAATGGGTGTTACGCGCGGCGGCGGCGGGCAAGCACGTCATTTGCGAAAAACCATGCGGTGTATCGGCCATGGACGTTGAAGAAATGATTGCGGCCTGCAAGCAGCATCGTGTGCAATTTATGGACGGCGTGATGTTGATGCACAATCCGCGAACGGCGCGGCTGCGAAAAATTTTGGATGACGGCAAGAGCATTGGCGACATCAAGCGCATTTCATCGAACTTCAGTTTTCGCATGGATGAAGACGATTACGACAGCGACATTCGCATCAACAGCGCGCTGGAACCGTCCGGATGCCTGGGCGACCTGGGATGGTATTGCATCCGTATTTCGCTGTTTGCGATGAATTGGAAAATGCCGCGCGCATATTCAGGGCGGATCTTATCGGAAATGCGCGCGAGAAAAAACCTGGCACCGGTGCCGACGGATTTTTCTGGTGAACTCATTTTTGACGGGAATGTCTCAGCGGCATTCTATTGTTCATTCATCGCCGGTTATCAGAATTGGGTCCACGTGAGCGGTACGAAGGGTTCGCTGGTGGTCCCGGATTTTACCAAGCCAAACGACGACCACGAGCCGGGTTTTGAATTAAACCAAAAGGAAGTGCGGGTGAAATGCTGCAATTGCCGTGGCAAGCACAACAACAGTATGGAATTTGCGCAGCAGACGCACATGATACGAAATTTCGCGAATCAAATTCGCTCGGGCAAATTGAACAAGGAATGGCCGGAATGGGCGCTTAAGACACAGCAGGTGGTGGATGCGTGCTTAGATGCGGCCCACGGGTATTGATTCCGACGTCCAGGTTCCAAACTATGGTACGTGGTGCGTGTTACGTCAAGTATGGTTATGTCGCACTTTCATACTTGACGCACTACGGACCACGCAACACGCACTGAAAAAGTTCACCGCAGATCTGGTTTTAACAGTTGGAGCTTTAAAACCGTCACACATCGACTATCCTCCCCGCCGTGCAATTTCGGAAAATTACCATCGTTGGCGTTGGCCTGCTGGGCGGCTCAATCGGGCTGGCGGCCAGGAAATTCCGGGTTGCCGGCGAAATGGCCGGATATGTGCGCCGCGAAAAGACGGCGGCTGAATGTGAGAAAGCCGGTGCCACGGATTATGCGACGACGGATTTGGTGGCGGCGGTCTCTAACGCAGACCTGATCATTCTTTGCACGCCGCTGGCGCAAATGCGGTCCCTGGCTGAGCAGTTTCTCCCTGCCCTCAAACGCGGCGCCATTGTCACCGACGTAGGCAGCGTCAAGGCAGACGTGGTTCGCGAATTGGAATCGCTTGTGGCAAAGACCGGGGCGCATTTTGTCGGCAGCCATCCGATGGCCGGGGGCGAAAAGACCGGAGTGGCCGCGGCGCGCGCAGATTTATTTGAAAACGCCGTTTGCGTTTTAACCCCCACGCGAAAATCCAATGCCGGGGCCGTTCGTAAACTGGAACGGTTCTGGAAATTACTGGGCGCGCGGGTCGTGAAATTGCCACCGGAGCAGCATGATCGGTTTGTCAGCCGCACGAGCCATTTGCCGCACGTCGTGGCGGCCACCCTGGCGAATATGGTTCTAAGCCCGGCGCAACCCAAAGGCCAGGCGCAACTGTGCGCGAATGGTTTCCGGGACACGACGCGCATTGCCTCCGGTTCGCCTGAAATGTGGCGCGATATTGCGCTGGCGAACCGCAAACATCTCGCCGGTGCCGTACGGGATGTTATCTCCGAACTACAATCCTTTGGAAATGTCCTGAAAAAGGCGGACGCCAGAGCCATTGAACAATTCTTTGAAACCGCGAAAAGCCGACGCGATAAGTGGAGGGCGCGTCGGAAGTTCTGAGATTTCGAAGGTTTTTGCAGATTGTGGCCAAATAAAATGCCTCTTCCTGATTTAATCGAAATCGTTCCTTTGAAAAACCCGGTGCGTGCGGAGATTACCGTGCCGGGATCGAAGAGCATTACGAATCGGGCGCTTATCCTTGCAGCTTTGGCTGAGGGTGAGGTTGTGCTCAAAGGTGCTTTGTGGAGCGAAGACACGCAGATTATGACCGAGGCTTTGAAGAAGCTCGGATTTGAGATTCATGTCGAACCGGACCCGGACGAGTTTTGTAACCGTACGATTACCGTGAAGGGTCTAGGCGGGAAGATTCCGAGCGGTGGCACGGCGACTCAGCCCCTGAAACTTTATGTGGGTAACGCGGGCACGGCAGCGCGGTTTCTGGCGGCGTTTGTCTGTTTAGGTAAGGGACATTATCGCCTGGGCGGCGTGCCGCGCATGGGTGAACGACCGCAGGCAGCGTTATTCAAGGCGTTGCGCGAATTGGGTTATCGGATTGAAACGGAGAACGGCAATGACCGGTTGCCGGCTTTAATTGAAGGTTCAGGCCCGGCTCCTGGCCAAAAATGTACGGTCAGCATTGAAAAAAGTTCGCAGTTCGCTTCAGCGTTGCTTCTGTGTGCGAAGGTGGGTGGATGGGATGTAAAAGTCGTGGGTGAAAATGCGGAAGAATCGCCTTATGTGGCGATGACTTCGAAAATGATGGACGTGTTCCCACTCAAAGGCGGGACATTCCAGATTGAGCCGGACGCGAGCAGCGGGAGCTATTTTTGGGCGGCAAGCTGGCTGGTGGTCATAACCAGGATACTTTCAACATCGCTCGTAGTTCCAGTGAGAAGCAGTCTAATTTCAACGAAGGATTGGCCTGATTCGGATTGGCAGATTGATTCCCGGTTTCCCGACTTTCTTCCTTTACCGTCAGAAATTTCCCGAACCAGAGATTTAGGTGACAGCATCATGACAGCCATGGTAGTTGCACCTTATCGAGAACGACCGGTTCATTTTACGCATCTTGAGCGATTGCGCGTCCAGGAGTGTGACAGGGTTTCCGCCATGCGGGCTGAATTGAATAAATGCGGGGCGGAAATTCTGGAACAGGACGAAACGCTCACTATTTTCCCATCAATCACGCGACTTCACGGAACGGAAATTGAGACTTACAATGACCATCGAATGGCCATGTGTTTCGCGGTTTTAGGATTGAAAGTGCCGGGAATCAAAATTAAAAATCCGGCGTGCGTGAAGAAGACGTTTCCAAATTTTTTCCAGAAATTGGCAGCTCCGCCGCCTCAAGGCCTGGGAGCGACGATTCTGGATGCGTCGGGACGAAAATTGGGAATGAATGGATTGTTTGCGGGAGAGGAAGCCTCATCGGATTAAAATAAATTTGAGAATGAGGATGATTTTGAGATGAAGAATACTGTTATAGCCATTGACGGAACAAGCGCGAGCGGAAAGAGCACGAACGCCAAACTTGTGGCGCGGGCGCTGGGATTTGTCTATGTGGACACCGGCGCGATGTATCGCACGCTGGCCTGGCATTGTTTGGAAAGCAAAATTGATCCGCATGATGGCAAGGCTGTCGCCGCAGCGTGCCGCAAATGGAAAACGGAGCTTCAATGTGTGGAGAAAAATGGGCTCAGCGTCGTGCATTTGCTGGTGAATGGCTACTATCCGGAAAAGGAAATTCGCACGGCGGCGACGAGCGCGGCTGTGTCTCACGTGGCCGCGGTGCCCAAAGTCCGCGAATGGATGGTCAAACGCCAGCGTGAGTGCGAACAATTTGGCAACCTGGTGATGGAGGGGCGGGACATTGGCACGAATGTCTTTCCCGAAACAGATTATAAATTTTATCTCGATGCGACCCTCGCCGAGCGCACCGCCCGCCGGGCTGCAGACGGCGTCCAGGAAAACCTGGCTGCGCGGGACGAGCGCGACAGCCAGCGCGCGGTGGCGCCGCTCATGGTGCCGCTGGGAGCGCGGGTCATTAATAATTCCAATATGACGTCGGACCAGACGAGCGGGTTGATAATTGCGGATATCAGGCAGAGGTTGAAGTAAGTCTCCATGAACTTCTCGTATCGCTGCGGCTGGCTTTTTTTTCGCCTCGTTTTTGGAATTTTATTTCGGGCGCGCTATATCGGCGCGGACCACGTGCCTGGAACCGGCGGAGTGATTCTGGCGGCCAACCACGTCAGTTACCTGGACCCGCCGCTGGTCGGCGCAGGCCTTGATCGCGACATCAATTATCTGGCACGCCAATCTCTGTTTCGCTTTCCGTTGATTGGCCGGCTGCTTCACAGTTGGAATTCCGTCCCTGTGGATCGCGAGGGCGGCGGTGCGCGAGGACTTAAGATCATTCTGGATCGGCTGCTGGGAGGCGCGGGAATTATTTTATTTCCCGAAGGCACACGAAGCTACGACGGCAAGTTGCAGCCGGCTCGCGCGGGCATCGGCCTGACTGTGGCCAAATCGGATGCGCCCGTCGTGCCCGTGCGCATCTTCGGGACATATGAAGCCTGGGGCCGGAACAAAAAATTTCCACGGCCAAAAAAGGTCACCGTCCGATACGGCGAGCCGATGCGGTTCGAGAAATTGCGGGCGGAAGCGCGTGAATGTTCCAAAGACCGGCTGAAGGCAATCTACCAGCAAATCGCCGACGAAATCATGGCGGCGATCGCGGCGCTTCGTGAAGATTAAATACCCCAATTCGAGAGCGTATTGCTGATGTTATTAACCGCTTGGATTAATTTGGGGTGCGACTGCTCAAATCCAGCCACCGACGATCGCAAATCCTGAACCGGGCTCTTCAGCGATTTCAGTTTTTCGCGGTCAGTTTCCAGCACCGCCATTTCCGCCTTCAACTTTGCCAAAGACTCGAGCAACTCATTTTTGCCGGAGTCGCTCATTGTCTCCGATCGGATTTTTGCTTCGATCTCGTCCATTAGCTTATTAAACATATATTAAGGTTATCCGGTTCGGCTGGTTCGGCAAGGGAAAGGGAATCGATCGAAGGATTGTTGGATGTGTGGATTGTTGGGATTTTGGCTCGCGCTGCACTCTTTCACTCCTCTGGAGCTTGCGGTCCTGTCGCGCGAATCCCACAGTTGTCACTGTGGGCTACTATCGCACGCTGCTCCGCAGCTTGTGTAAGGCATTTACCACCGACCAGCTTTCGGCATCATGGGCTGAACGGCCTCCCAGATTTTCAGAGAAACATTTTCGATCGAGCCGGAGGCGTCGACTTTGCGGATGCGATTGGGTTCGGCGGCGGCGATGGCCTGGAAGCCTTTGTCCACGCGCGCGAAAAACTCCTCGTTCGATTCTTCGATGCGGTCGCGAATGAAGGGCATGGTCGCCTGGCGCATGGCCCGGCGGTATTCGCTGATTTCGGGTGAAATGGTCAGCAATAGCGTTAAATTCGGTTTCGTGTCGCCAACGGCCACGGCTACAATGCCCTGAACCATTCTCAGATCCAATTGCCGTCCATAGCCTTGGTAGGCCGTCGTGGAATCATAAAAGCGGTCGCACAACACGATTTCGCCGGCGGCGAGGGCCGGGCGGATGACTTCGCGGACGATTTGCGCGCGGCTGGCGTTCATGAGCAACAATTCGGCTTCGGCGGTCATTGCCGCGTTGTTTTTACTGTGCTTGAGCGTGTGGCGGATTTCCTCGCCAATGGCCGTGCCGCCCGGCTCGCGCAACGCGCGGACTTGATAGCCCATGGCTCGCAGCTGGCGGCCTAGCAATTCGATCTGTGTGGACTTGCCGCAGCCTTCGGTTCCTTCGAATGTAATAAAAAGGCCTTTTTGCATTTCAGGCGATTGCAGTTAAAGCTTCTTCAATCTAGGACCTTTGGGCGTGTCTTCGAGAGCCCAGCCTTTGGACTTAAGTTCATCCCGGATTTCGTCAGACTTTTTGAAATCTTTCGCTTTACGGGCGGTTTGTCGAGCATCAAATAAGGCGGCGATGTCCGCGGGCATTTCGGCTTCCGATTTTGTCCCTATACCCAGAACGGAATCGAGTTTTTGCCATGTCGCCAGTGCGGTCGCGGCGGTGCCGGCGTTGAGGGACTTTTCGGCGACGTGTCGATTGAGTTCGCTGACCCATTCAAAAACGACGGCCCAGGCGGCAGACATGTTTAGATCATCGCGCAAGGCATTGCCGAACTTTTGAACCGTTGAATCAGACTTGTCCACGCCTGCCGGGGCGGGAGTTGTGCCCGAACCTGCAATTTCACGCACTTTGGCGAGGCACTCGTCAATGCGGGCAAGAGCGGTTTTGGAGCTTTGAAGGCCATTTAGTGTAAAATTGAAGGTTTCGCGATAATGAGCGCTCAGGAGCAAGCGGCGGATTTCGCGGCCAGTGAAACCTTTGCCCAGCAAGTCGCGCAGGGTGAAAAAATTGCCAAGAGACTTGCTCATCTTTTTCCCTTCCACGAGCAGATGCGCGCCGTGCAGCCAATATTTTACGAACTGTTTTCCAGTGGCGCCCTCGCTTTGCGCGATTTCGTCTTCGTGATGCGGAAAAACCAAATCTTCGCCGCCCAGATGCAAATCAAAGGTCTGGCCAAGGATATTCATGCTCATGGCGCTGCACTCGATATGCCAGCCAGGCCGGCCCTCGCCAAAAGGGCTGGTCCAAAACACATCACCGTCTTCAGGCACGCGAGCCTTCCAAAGCGCGAAATCGGCGATCGATTCCTTGGCGTATTCGTCACTTTTGACACGTTCGCCGGTGCGCAGTTCCTCAAAATTCAATTTCAGCAGCTTTCCATACGTGCAGCCGGCGGCGCGGTATTTCTCGATGGAAAAATAGACCGACCCATCGGCGGCCTGGTAGGCGAAGCCACGCGCAAGAAGCTGTTCGATGAGCGCAATGATGCCTGGTATATGTTCCGTGGCGCGCGGCTTGTGATGAGGCTCCAGGCAGTTCAGCGTTTTCATGTCCTCAAAAAACGCCGATTCATACTTGCCGGTGAAGTCGCGCAACGTCGTCCCTGTCTGGCGGACGCCCTTGATGATTTTGTCCTCCACGTCGGTGATATTCATCACGTGCGTGACCTGAAAGCCATTAAACTCGAGGGTACGTCGGACGAGGTCGCCCAGGACAAAAGTGCGCCAATTGCCGATATGGGCGAAATCGTAGACCGTGGGGCCGCAGCAATACATGCCGACCTTGGGCGGCGCAAGGGGCGTGAAGTCCTGGAGCGAGCGCGACAGTGTGTTAAATAGTTTTAATCCCATTTTGCGAGCGGCAAGTTAAGGCGCGGAAACGGAAAGAAAAAGGTTTTTTATGGCCGGCATATTTGCCTCAAATGCGTCGAGAGGGCTTGATTTTTACGCAAAGAGGCGGATTTTAACCTCCTAAACGTGAATCGTTTGTGAACCGTCATCGGACAGCTAATTGATGGCGGTGTCGCGGTTACGCTGAAAGCCGAAAGTTGACTTTTATTTGGAAAAAGGCGAAATTAGCGCGGAGGTAATGATGAAAATTAAACAAGGAATCGTATTGGGAGCGGTATTGGGATTGGCAACCTCGCGCCTGGCGCTGGCTGACCCTACCGCTTTGGACATGATAAAAAAAGGTGATGACTACGTAGGAGTACAATCCAAGGATAAAGTCATCGAAATTAATTCTGACAAATCCGTTACCAGCCTGGAGCCAAATATCTGGCACGTCGTCTATTATGATCCGAGCGTCTTTGCTAAAACGGCTGAAGTGAGGTTCGAGGCAGGACAGGAGGCGGGAGTAGCACATCCAATGCGTCCGTTTGCGCTTCCGGCCAAGCCGGACCAGGTGCTGGACTTGCCAAAAATCACAGTCGATTCGGATCGCGCGGTGAGAATCGCGGCATCACAGCCAGTATTGAAAGGACTTCAACTGCGGTATTCCAGGCTATCCTTGCAAAAGGGCGACCAGGGCGCTGAATGGAAAGTCGAATTGTGGTCCGCGAAAGTGAGCGACCCATCCAAAGATGCCAATGTGGGTTATGTTCGCATATCCGCTGCGGATGGTTCGATTCTCCAATCGAATCTGCATCCTGCCAGTGCCGGTAATTAATAGCGGATAGGTTTCGCAAGGCGCTTAATCGTCAGCATGCTATGCGCTGGCAATCTCAAGTGTAGTGTCCCGTAAATAAGTAGACTTATTCTCGGCAGCCGGAAGCATGTTTGGATGTCACGAAAATGTGTTCCGGTAGTGCTTTCGGAGGCCGAAGTCGTTCGATTGAAGCAATGGGTGCGAAGCTAATTCAACGCCGCAGGTAGCGCTTCGAGCCGGCATCATCTTGTTGTTATGGCCAGAAAACTTCAATTCGCCGATTGGATGAAACGCTACGAAATGCCCGAATCATCGGGTCATGGGATTGCTCATGAAGTGCAAATCAAGATGGGCGGGTCCGGGTCTGCGAGCAAGGCTGGAGCCCGTAAAAAAGACAGGCGAAATAAGAAATCGTAGTGGCAGGTGGCAGGTGGCAGCGCCACTTGCCTTCGGGTGTGAACAAGAAGACGCTCGAAACCGCGAAATACAGCGAAACACTCGAAAGATCAGGTGCAAAAACCCGCCTCTACCCCTTAATTTGCGCCTCGTATTGCTGGGGAGACATGAGCGATGCCAGTTCGTCGGGGTTGGACAGTTTGATTTTGAAAAACCAGCCGCCGGCATAGGGGGCGGTGTTGGCCAGGGCCGGTTCGTCCACGACGGATTTATTCGAATCCAGGATCACACCGCTCACGGGCGCGTAGATGTCGCTGGCAGTTTTGACTGATTCCACCACGGCGCATGGCTCGCCGGACTTGACCTGCCGGCCGGCCGCGGGCAATTCCACAAAAACAATGTCCGTCAATTCCTGCTGCGCGTGATCGGTAATGCCGATGGTTGCGGTATCGCCGGCAACACGCACCCACTCGTGCGATTTCGTGTATTTCAAGTCGGAAGGAAGATTGCTCATAATTGCCCCGAAGCTTACGCCATGAATTAAAAATTAAAAATTAAAAATGGACCGAAGTTTCAGTGGTTGTTCAACTTGACTTTTCCATCGTTCGCGCAACATTAATCTCCGTAATTCAATTGGGAGGTTTCAGCCGCCAGGCCAATCCCGGCCGGCGAAAAGAAAAAACACCCCTGATGAAATGAGATGGGACGCGGAGTTTTGAGGCCGTCCTCAAAGAGTTTTTGCGGTTGATAAACTATGACGCATCGGTTTTTGAAAAACGGCCGCCGGACAATTCGTTTTACTGTTTCAATCCTATTGACATTTTCGGTTTGTCACAGCCACGCGCAGGATTTTTTTGCCGGCATGCGCGCCGGCGCTTATTTGGATGGCGACGACGGCCGATTCCATCAGGCCGAGGCATTTGGCGGCGTCTTTCTCCGGCGCTGGCATTTCTATTCGAATTGGTTCCTGCGCCCCGGCGCGGACGCATCCGTGGGCTGGATCAGCGACAATAGCGCCAGCGGGTTTATTGCCTCCGCAGGCCCGCTGGTTGAACTGGGAAAGGGCCGGTTTCCGCTTACCGTTGAAGTGGGCGCGGCGCCAACGGCCCTCACGCGGCATCACTTTCCCACGAGAAATTTCGGCGATAATTTTGAATTCACCAGCCATGCGGGGCTGAATTGGAGATTCACCGATCACGTCACCGCAGGCTTGCGCGTTCAGCACATGTCCAACGCCGGCTTCACTCATTTAAATCCGGGAATCAACATGGAAATGTTGACGTTGAGATTTGAGTTTTGAACGACGTGTTTGCACAGGAGGCGGCGAAGAAGCAAAAGTCCAATAATGCAAAATCCGGGTTGAAACGAATCCGCCCGACCGGCTAAAGCCGGGACACCAAAAATCCTCGCTCCGAACGGCCAGAATATTTTTTAAAACGCTCCAGCCCGCGCAGCTTTGAGTCGTTTATTTCAAGACGGCGCGATGGCCGACACACATCATTGATTGATCGTGGCCGGGTTCTCGGCGCCATCGGGCAGCAGTCCTTCGCCGCGTCCATGGTCCAGGTTGATGAATTGGTTCGTCTCCGGGATATAGTAAACGATATTGAATTTGCCAATGGCTTCCTGCTTTGCGGCCCGAAACGCGATTCGGGTGGCCGGATAGGATTTGCCATTGAGCGGATTTTTCGTCCACTGCCCCGCCGAGGTCAAATATTCAAGAGTGTCGTTGTTTTCGATAAGAATTTTCATGATAAAAGTTATTTAATTTGTCCCCCGTTTATTTTTGGGTTTCTCTTTGCCCGTCTTTGCTCGGCCTCGACCCTGGAATTTTGCATGGATTTAATAGCCGCTTCCAGGGCTTCCATCTTTTGCTGTGTTTTTTTCAATTCCGCTCGATTTTCCTCCGTTACCCTTATCAGGGCGTCAAGGTCTCGGCTGGCGTCGGGAGGCATTTGGGGAATTTAAATTAATCCGAGCTCTTTTTTGCACAGAAGAATTGCATCTTTCGATTTAGCATGCCCTAAACGGTCTGATTCCTCGAAACAAACCAGGGCATCTTCATAGCGGCTTTCTTCCAGGAGGTCCCGCCCCCGACTAAACCAATTTTTTGAATGGGCCGACCGGAGCGAACCGTTGTCGTCATTGGCATACATGGTCAACGCAACCGCCAGGTGATCCGGGCTTTGTCCACATCATAGGGAGACATTTCCATTTTCACACGGTCACCCGCCAAGAGGCGAACAAATTTTTTGCGCATTTTTCCCGAAACAACCGCAAGCACCATATGCTTGTTATCGAGTTCCACGCGGAACATGGTTCCAGGGAGGACGACCTTGACTGTCCCCTCCACTTCGATGGGCAACTCTTTCAATGATGGACTGGTGGGAAGTCCGGGCAGACCAGACTCCGCCACCAGGATAGAACTGCGGATTAGTAACGACCGCGGCGCGCGCCTGCCGGGCGCTCTTCGCGCGGCTTGGCGATATTGACAGTTATGGAGCGTCCATCCAAATCAGCGCCATTGAGAGCCGAGATGGCATTCTGCGCCTCTTCGCCCGTGCTCATGGTGACGAAAGCAAAGCCCCGGGGGCGGTTGGTGACGCGATCCATAACCATATCGGCTTCGGTAACAGTGCCGTGGGCGGCAAACGCATCCTGCAGGTCATTCTCGGTGGTATTGAAGGAAAGATTTCCAACAAATAGTTTGTTATTCATGTGATTTTTCTATTGTCCTTGATTGAACTCTACTTTCAACAGACTGTTTCCGTTCACCGGATTTCAAATCATCACAGAACAACGTTCACTTGAAGATTTACCATGTCTCAAAAAGACTAGCGATCCTAAGACAAGTAAACCCTGACAGCTTTCCCTGAAATAGCAACAACTTTCTAAAGAATTCGCGTTTGGCATTCGGCTAACCCGATTCCGCAGTTTCTTCCCGGATCGAAATAATGCCTTGATACCAAAGGCGGAAAACAATTATTGCGGCCCCGTTTGGACAAGTTGCTGACCGATGATTCTATGAATAGAATTGAAATTGGTAGCGCGTACGGGAATCGAACCCGTCTTTCAGCCTTGAGAGGGCCGTGTCCTAACCGATAGACGAACGCGCCATGCCATAAAGCCAAAATGGCAAAAGAAGAATAACCAAAGCGAGGGAAAAGGCAAGCGTTCGGTGGTCTCCTGCGCCACGGCCACCGAACTGGCGCCCGGCTGAGCCGGGTGCTCTGGCGGAAGGGCACTTCCGCCCTACCTTTCCCGCGCTTGACAGTATGACGGTAATGTTTAAGGCTGTGTTTAGCGCGGGTGTGGTCCAATGGTAGAATGTGGGCTTCCCAAGCCTGAGACGAGGGTTCGATTCCCTTCACCCGCTCCATTGATTTTAAAGGTTGTTGTCATTGTGTGCCAGTAAAGTGCAAGTAAATTAGGGCTTATCATTGTCAAACTAGATGTGCGGGCGCAAAGTTTAGTCATGAACACCAAGGATCAAGCACGCCGTTTCACTCGGAAGGAAGCCCAGCACAAACCGCTTTTGAGACGCGAGCGAATTGTTTTAACTCGTTGATAAAACTCATTCTTTCCTTGCCGTTCTGGCCAAATTCATCAATTGTTCATTCATTACCTCAATCATCAACCGACCAACATTGCGGATATTATGAAAAACCATTCATGTGCATTTAGAGGCCTCATCTTCTCCGTGCTCCTTATCGCGCCCGGGATTCTTGTTGCCCAGACCAATCTGACCCTCACGGGAGTCTCGATGTTCGGCGCGACCGGTCCCGCCGGCAATTGGAATGGTTCATACGATTTCTGGGACACTGTCGGCGGAAACCAGGGCTGGAACGTCTATCTCTTTACCGGTTCGACCAATGCGCCGAGTTTTCTCAATAGCGGCGACGACAATGACTCTCTTAACCCGAAACTTGTGTTAAAGCCCGGCACGAACACGATTCACTATGCGATTGATTTTCAGGATTCTGACCCGAGCACTTCCTGCCTGGGCATCAATCTCTATTTCAATAACGACCGTGACACCAATAGAATCAGCGCTGTAGTGCCCGTGGGCGGTTCGGACAAATTCACCGTTGTCAGCAATACTGTTTCCACTTACGGCCAGGACAACCCCATCCCCGGTTCCGGCTCGCTCTCCTACACCGCCGGCGGATGGAAAGCCACCCTCACCGATTTCCGTACCTCTTCTGACACCCCCAAACTTGTCAGCGGCACCGACACCTCGCCCGGTTCAGACTCGGATTATATCGGGAGCTTTACCTTAACCGTAACGCCGCCGGAAGCCGGAAAGCAGAAAACGGGACACAAAAAATGGAAATGGTAGGGCGCGCGCTATCAGCGGGTAAATGCGGGAATCCTTGAATTTGTCCACAAAAAGAGTTGTTCTGACTTCGCACCAAAAGCTGTCCTCACCACTGACGGTGAACCGGCAGATTCGAATAGCCACCTGGCAGATCACCGGTGGATCGTTTGGTTCGTACGCCGCCGTCAGCTAAGGCACCCGCCCCGACGATGGAACAAAAAGCGGCTGGAAAACGCCGCGCTAATAAGAAATCGTCTTATTTTCGTTTTTCGCGATTTGCGCTAATAGCGAAACGTGCTATTTTCGGCGTTGAAAATAGCAATCGATGCCAAAAGCGATGCACATTCCCGGCAAGAAAGTCTCACGAGGCAAGTATTCTGTTTTTGTGCCCGATCCTCTGCCGCCTGCCTTGAACTGGACGCCCCGGCTTATCAAGCTACTGTCCGAAGCGGACAGACTGATTGGCAAGCTGGCCGGCGAGGGTGGACAGTTGCCCAACCCGCACATCCTCATGCGCCCATTTACCCGGCGCGAGGCTGTGCTATCCAGCAAAATTGAAGGCACTCAGGCAACCCTTGGCGAATTGCTGGCAGCCGAAGCCGGGATTGCTGTGGAACGCAGCCCGGACGATCTGCGGGAAGTTGGTAACTACGTCGTTGCCCTGGAGCACGGCATATCCCGACTCAAAGAATTGCCTCTTTGTGTCCGCCTTATCAGGGAGTTGCACGAAAAGCTCATGACCAACGTAAGGGGACACCATGCCACGCGCGGGCAGTTCCGAAAGACTCAGAATTGGATTGGCCAGCCCGGCTCATCACCCGAAACGGCTTCTTTTGTCCCCCCGCCGCCCGACGAAGTAGAGCCGTGCCTTGCCGCATGGGAAAAGTTTGTGCATGACTCTGATTTGCCACCTCTTGTGACTGTCGCCCTGGCTCACTACCAATTTGAGGCCATCCACCCGTTTCTTGATGGAAATGGACGGGTTGGCCGCTTGCTCATCACGTTGTTTTTGATCGAACGGCAGATTTTACCAACGCCATTGCTTTACCTATCCGCGTTTTTCGAGGCTTCGCGCCGCGATTATTATGACGGTTTGCGCGGCATCAGCGAGCGCGGCGCATGGCAGGACTGGATTGAATACTTTTTGTTGGGCATAGCGCGAATGTCAGAAGACGCCCTAAGCCGTGCTGCCCGTATCAATGCAAAGTTGGCAGGATGGCAAAAAAGTGTGGCAGGAGTGTCCACGAAAACGCCGCTGCGGGTTCTCGAATTGTTAGGGGCTAATCCATTTACCACTGCCAAAGGCTGCGCTGAAAAACTTGGCGTGGCATTCACTACGGCGCAACGCGCCATTGAGCGACTGGAACGTCTTGGCATTGTTCAGCAGGCAGGAACAGCGAAACGTGACCGTGTTTACTGCGCGAAGGCGTTGCTTGATATTTTGGAGGAACCGGCCAAATTAACGAATCAGTCTTAAGGCGAATTCAGCCACGATAGGCGGGATTCCGAGCGTGCGGAAGCAACTAAATCTTCGTTCTATTAATTTCTGCCGATCCCGTTCAGCCCCACCATGCGCTGGGTCTGCACGCACCAGACCTTTAGGCGAAGGCAATTAAAAATGTCCCACGGCATCAGAGTGGTGGTTTTGGCGCCGCGCAATTCGGGAATGGCGCGATACACTTCGGGCAGCCGATAGAAGGGGATGCGATGATTGAGGTGGTGAATGTGATGGTACCCGATGTTGCCGGTAAACCAGGACAGGATGGGGCCGGTCTTCATATGGCTGGAAGAATCCAGCGCGGCGCCCTCGTAAGTCCAGCCCTCTTCGTCCCGCAAAATGACACCCGGGAAATTGTGTTGCGCGTAAAACAAATAAGCCCCCAGCGCGCCAGCGATGAGAAAAGGAATGCCCATGGTGAGCAAATACGCCAGCCACCCGTAGCACAGCACCAAAGTGGTGGCCAAAACCAGATGGATGATAAACGTCGGCCAGGCGTCCCAATGCTTGCGCGGGGCAGTGATGGCGGGCAACAGCGACAAGGAATAGAAAAACACGGTCAGGTAACCAAACAACAAAGTCAACGGATGGCGCATCAGCAAATATTTCAATTTATCCATGGCGGAGGAATTTTGGAAACGCTCGCGGGTCATGATGGGAAACGAGCCGATATTTTCTATGCGCAACTGGCAGTTGTGGGCATGGTGATCATCGTGCGTGCGGCGCCAAACCGTGCTGGGACAAAGAATACACATCCCAAATATCCGCATGAGCGCGTCCGCCGTCCGCGATTTCGGGAGGATGGCGCGATGCTGGTGGTCATGAAAAATGACAAACAGCCGCACGAGCAGGAATGCGGACAATACGCTGCACGGCACCCGTAAAAAAATGGGGACAAACGGCAGCGTGCACGTCACGCCCAGCGCCAGCAATAGAGCGGTGGAGAGAATATGCCACCAGCTGACAATCGGATTGTCTTTGGCGAAAGTTTTGGTTAGGGCGTGCAATGTCGTTGGCTGGCTCATGGGCAAAATATTACTGTCCTGGACTGAACTAACTTTAACCAGACTGTTTCCGGAAATCGGATTTCAAATCTTCACTGAAACGAGTTCACCTGTGCAAAGATTTACCATGCCTTTGAAAGCAAAATCCATTTGATGGACGAAGAGTCGCATCTTTCAACAGAAACGCAATCTCGATATGAATTTATTTTTTTTGAACGCGCGTTGAATTTCAAACCAAACCATGCACAATTTCAAAGCATAGAAAGTTGTTCGGGCGCATCTGAAGGGGGGGCGACTTAAGAACCGCCGCCGAATCAGCGTCGTCGTATCCGGGATTGAATCCGGCCAGGCATCGGACCAATAAACGGCATGCGAGTGTGAATTTTTTGGCCATATTCGTTGGCTGGCGCGGTGATGTGAGAAAATACTTCTCTCCCTCTTTGGCGGAATAGAGTCCCGCAAAGCAAAACAGCCTCTGATCGGCAAATTTAAAGCGAAGAGGTTTGGAGCTTTTTACCTTACCTGCCTCCAATATAGCTTTCCATCTGCTCAATCGCGGCGTCCTGCGCCGAGATAATCCAATTGACCAGATCGCCAATAGAAATAATGCCCACGAGCTCGTCGTGTTGCAAAACGGGCAAATGGCGGATGCGGTGCTCGGTCATCAACCGCATGCATTCCTCCACGGATTCATCCGGCGCCACCGTGATGACGTCGGTCGAAACGATTTCTTTTACGAAGGTTTGTTTAGACGTTTTTCCCGCAAGGGCAATTTTCCGGGTATAATCCCTTTCGGAAAAAATCCCGGCCAATCGGCCGTTGGAGATGACAGGAAGTGCGCCGATGTTTTTTTCGGCCATGAGTTTAATAGCGTCGAAGACCGTGGCCTCCGGCGAGATTTCCCACACTGTTGATCCCTTGTGATGCAACAGCGCGCTGATCGGAACGCTGCTTTTCATAGGCTTATCTATACATCCGCCTCTTTGGGGCTTTTTTCAAGCACTATTTTCACTTGTTTTTTCACGACGCTACCCCTATCTTGCACACTGCCTGAACGCCGCGTGTGCGGATGTTCATTGAGGCTGAGAAAAAGAAGTTAACAAAGAACCTAACCTTCAACCTCCGTTGCCACGGAAGTCTGGTTTAGGCAATGGAGCCTTTCAGGTTCCGCATTCGCGGAATCAAAAAGTCTCCCGCGGTAAAAAAGATCATTATGCTCACAATGGAAGAAGCCCTGAAGCAAAGCGGCAAATCGCTTGTCGCCCAGGGTGAAATCGTCAAAGGAACCATCATCGAAGTCCGCTCCAAAGAAGTATTGGTGGACATCGGCTACAAAAGCGAAGGCGTCGTCCCCGCTTCAGAATTTCAGGACCCCAACGCCATCAAAGTTGGCGACGAGGTTGACGTGCTCATCGAGAAGCTCGAAAACAAGGAAGGTACGGTTGTCCTCTCGCACGAAAAGGCGGAGTTCAAAAAGAACTGGGACAAGATTTTAACCATCTGCAACGAAGGCGGCCGCATCAACGGAAAAGTCAAATCAGTCGTCAAAGGCGGTTTGGTCGTCAACGTGGGCGTCGAGGCCTTTTTGCCCGCTTCGCAAATCGACGTCACCACGCCAAAGAACCTTCAGCAGTTCGTCGGCAACACTTATGAATTTAAGGTCGTCAAAATCAATCAGGACCGCCAAAACATCGTCCTGTCTCGCCGCGAGTTGATCGAACAGGAACGCAATGAAAAACGCGCGCATCTGCTCGGAGAAATGACGCCGGGCGATATCCGCAAAGGCACCGTCAAGAACATCACTGATTTCGGCGCGTTCATTGATTTGAACGGCATCGACGGCCTGCTCCATATCACCGACATGAGCTGGGGCCGCATCGGGCATCCTTCGGAAATCTTGAAGGTCGGCCAGGAAATCGACGTGGTTGTCCTGGACGTCAACAAGGAAAAGGAACGCGTGAGCCTGGGCTTGAAACAAAAAATGTCCAATCCCTGGGACGATATCGAGACGAAATATCCCGTCGGCGCGAAGGTCAAAGGCAAAGTGGTCAGCCTCGTGCCCTACGGCGCGTTTGTGCAAATCGAACCGGGCGTGGAAGGTCTTATTCACGTCACCGAGCTTTCCTGGACCAAGCGCGTGGCCAAGCCGAGCGACGTTTTGAAACAGGACCAGGAAATCGAAGCCGTGGTCCTGGGCATCAATCGCGAAGAACAAAAAATATCGCTGGGCATCCGCCAACTCGAATCCAATCCGTGGGATGGCGCTGCCGACAAGTATCGCGTGGGCGCTCGGGTCAAAGGCAAGGTCCGCAACCTCACCAGCTACGGCGCATTCGTGGAACTGGAAGAAGGCATCGACGGTATGATCCACGTTTCGGATATGTCATGGACACGGAAGATCAATCATCCGAGCGAAGTCATGAAGAAAGGCGACGAACTGGAAGCCGCCGTGCTGGAAGTGGATCGGCCGAACCAGCGCATTGCGCTCGGTCTCAAACAATTGGGCTCCGATCCGTGGGAAAATATCGAGACCCTTTACAAAGTCGGCGACCTGGTCACCGGCAAAGTCACCAAGCTGGCCAGCTTCGGCGCGTTTGTGGGACTGCAGCATGACATCGACGGTCTGGTGCACATCTCGCAGATTAGCGAAGAGCGCGTGGACAAAATCAAGAACGTGCTCAAAGTCGGCCAGGACGTCTCCGCGCGCGTCATTAAGATTGACAAGGGCGAGCGGCGTATCGGCCTGTCCATCAAGGCCGCGAACTACTCCGACGAGCAGCTCAAGGAAGAGCAGAAATTGCTCGATTCGCTCAAACCAGGCGAAGACCTTGTGGCCCTGCAACACGCCTTTGATGCCGCCGACGAGGCGCAAAAGAGCGAATAATCAAAGATTGAAACGACAACAGGCGGACCGGAAACGGTCCGCCTGTTGTGTTTATTGACGGTTGAAATGTTTTGCAGGTTGGTAGCGCCGCTTGCCCACAAATCCAAAAATCCGTTTATCCAGCAATCCAATCCACTGCCATTCAGTCCCGTCCCAAATACTTCACTACGGCTTCAGTCCGCGACTGGACATGCAGTTTCTCATAGACTGCGTGGAGATGAGCCCGGACAGTGCTCAGGCTGATGCCCAATTGGTCGGCGATTTCTTTATATAGGAAGCCCTTGGCGAGCGCGGCCAGAATTTCATGCTCGCGCCTGGTCAGCTTTTCCATTTCTGACCGCGGCGTCTTGATTCGTTGAAAATGGCTGACCACTTTGCGGGCGATCTGCATGGACATGGGCGCACCGCCGGCGTGGACCTGCTCGATGGCCTGGACCAGTTCGGCGGCGGACATATTTTTGAGGAGGTAGCCGCTCGCTCCATGGCGCAGGGAATCAAAAATTAAATCGCTTTCGTCATAGGTGGTCAGCATGAGGACCTGCGTTTTGGGCAGGCGTTCCTTGAGCTTGGCGACGCATTCGATTCCGTTCATGCGCGGCAAATTAATGTCCATCAGAACGACATCGGGTTGTTCCAAAGGGATTTTAGCAAGGGCCTCTTCGCCGCTCGAGTGGGCGCCTACGCAGCTCAACATTCCGGCGCGCCCCAGCAATTCAGTGAGGCTTTCGCGCGTCCCGCGATTGTCTTCAACAATGGAAACTTTGATTCGCACGTTTTTCTTCTTTTCACTCATAATAAAATACGGATCCAGTTCCCGCTATTGAACAAACGTTCACCCTTGAGTCCACAGTCCACAGTCCACAGCCTTGAGTCAAGCCTCTGTCGACCCACTTCCTGACTCAGGACTGTGGACTCAAGACACCGGATTTGTTAAAGGCAAACGCAAATGGATGGTTGTGCCGATGCCGACGCCGGTTTGAAAATCGAATTCACCGCCAATGTCATTCATCCGCTGGCGCATGTTCCGCAAACCGTCGGCCAGAGCATCACCTGCGGTGCCGTTTCGCGCCAGCGCAGGATCAAATCCGCAGCCGTTGTCTTCGATGGCAATATTCAAAGTCTCTCCCGCAAATTGGATTCGCAGCTGGACTTCAGAAGCACGGGCGTGTTTGACGATGTTATGAAGCGCTTCTTTGATGACCATGAAGAGATGATGCCGCAGGTCGGTGGAAAGCTCGCGTGGCGGGCATTGTTCGGGAAAATCCAGGCGGCAACGAATGCCCCCCAGCCGAAGGTAATCGAGGGCAAACTGGCCGGCGTAATCCATCAGATGCGCCAGCGTGTCATTCCGCGGATTGACTGCCCAGACAATTTCATCGAGCGATTTGATGGCCTGGCGCGCCGTCGCGGAGATTTTTTCGACGCGCTCGGCTGCTTTGTCAGGTTCGCTGCGGTCCTGGTGCGCCAACTCGCCGAGAAAAGCGATTTGGGTGAGGTCCGCACCCAGGTCGTCATGGATATCCTTGGCAATCCGCGTCCGCTCGCGTTGCAAGGCTGCCTGTTGTTCAAGAATTATCAGTTGGCGCCTCAAACGGCGGAAGGAAACGTATCGGACGATAGCAATAATACTAAGCGTGAAGGCCAGCAAAACGGCTGACCGGAACCACCATGTTTGCCAGTAAAATGGCGCAACGACAAAACTTACCGACGCCATTTTCGGACTCCAAACGCCGTCAGTGGTACATGCCCGCACGTCAAAGCGATATCGTCCTGGTGACAGGCGTTGAAAATCGACTCTCCGCTGCTTGCCGATCTCCTTCCAATCATCCTCGAAATTGGCAAGGCGATATTCAAATTGGACATCCTCCGGAGAGGTGAAGCTTAAGGCGGTGAATTCGAAATCCAGTGTGCGATGATTGGGCGAGAGTTTAAGTATCGATGGTGTGCCCAGGCCCAGGCTCAGGGGCAGGGGATCCGGCGAATTGAGGCCCAGACGCCGGTCATAAAGCGCCACAGTCTGGTCATCAACGGCGACGCGCTCCACCACAACCGGAGGTGGTGGCGCGCCGTGCGGGACGTTTTCAGTGTGGACAATGGCAAGGCCCGTTCGCATGGGAAAGTAAAGCCGGCCGTCAGCGGACCGGAACGCCGTGGATCCATTCTCATGATTGGGTTGCAGATTTTCCCCTTCCGCCGGGCCGTAGGAGATAGAGCGAACGGTCCTGGTCCGGCCTTCGGCCACGTCATGCAATTGCGCCAGCGAAACACGAAACATGCCTCGATTTCCGGCGCACCAAAGCCACCCGTTATCGTCCGCGACCATTTGCGAAACGTAGTCATCGTAAAGACCCTGCTCACCGGTCACGCGAAAGAAATTTCCATCTTTTAGCCGTCCAATTCCCCATCCTGCATAACCAATCCAGAGAGTTCCGTCGGGCGTGGCAGACAAACAGCGGATCGAGAGGAGACGCTTTGACCTGGGTGTTACATCGACGGCTGAGTCTCCTTTCACGCGCATCAGCACGCCATCAGCGCTCGCAACCCAAATAGTCCCACTGGCGTCCTCAACCATGGCGCGCAGCTCACGGTGCGGGACCGATATCTCGATCTTCTGCAAAACTCCGTTGCGCAGGCGTTGAAGGCGGTTGGGAAGGTCGGTGGAAATAAAAACGTCGCCGTTGGAACATTGTAAGATGGCGCGGACATTGTCGCTGCTTAGGCCGCCTGTGTGATTCCAGTGCCGGCGAACGCTGTTGTTCCAATAAAAAAAGCCGTTGTCCATCGTGCCGATCCAGATGCCGCCGTCCAACGCGGGGGCGACACAGGAGACAAAACCCTCCACGGAGTTAGTTCCTTTTTCGAGGGTTTCCCACCGGTCATTTTTTCGGCGCACGACGAGACCATTTTGTGTCGCCACCCAAATCGCGCCGGCTTTATCCCGGCAGGTGGCGCGGACCGATTCGTTGGGCAAACCGCTGTCGCGCCCGAGCAATTCAATGATCCGTGGACGCAACCGCTCAAGGCCACCGCCGTCAGTTCCGGCCCAAATGTTACCCTCACGGTCTTCCGCAAAACAACCAACGTCGAAATAGGAAGATGGCACTGACTCGACATTGGTGGCACAAACACGGAATAGGCCATTGGCGGCGGTGCCAATCCAGACGGCGCGAGTGTGATCCTCCAAAAGCGTTTGCGGTCCGCCATGTGCGACGGCCGGAGGAAATTGCACGAATACCCTGGGCGGTTCGTTCACATCCGCTTTCAGAAGTTGCCTTGCGGTGCAGATCCATATTCCGCCTGCCGCCCGCCGGCCAATGCATGTGATCCCGTCAGGCAGAGTGAACAACGTTAGAAATTTTCCGTCTCGAAAAATGCCAGCCCGATTCCCTTTGGCAAACCAGAGCTCACCGGCTGTATCTGTAGCCAGCGAAGAATCCCCTTCCGATGGCCAGCCTGAATCGGGACCAACCGGGGTCACACGGTCATTTGCGACCTGCGTTAAACTGCCGTCAGCATAGGTGATCCATACTGTTCCTTTGGCGTCTTCGGCAATGACGGTGGCGCGGGCATCGGGGGCGTTTGTGAAGACCTGGGTTGACTGCGGGGAGATGCAGACAATGGGGCCCCGGTCCATGCCAAGCCATAAGCGCCCGCCCTGATCACAGGTCATCGCTCTGACGACACGATTCGGGACGCCTGGGAGGGTTTCAAGCCGCAATTCCTGAAATCGCACACCGTCAAACCGCATAAGGCCTCCATCCGTTGCCACCCAGAGGTAGCCATCAGGAGTCTGCGCCACACCAACTACACTGTCATCCGGCAGGCCGTCTTCCGCTTGCCAGGGGCGCACAAGCCAAACCGTGCTGGTCTCAGATGCCCTGGCTGGCAGAGCAACAAACAGAAAAAATGCCACCACACCAAGCGCAATACTTAGCAGCCCGTTAAAAAACTCTGGATACCGCCGCTGAGAGGATTTTTGGCTTTGCGCACGGAGCGACGAGCGAGCATATCCTCTATGGATCTGTGAGCGAGGAGCGACAAAGCGCAAAGGCAAAAAGACCTCAGCCAGAAGGGTTTGCTCAAAAACCGGGCGGCGACTTCGTTGCTCCTCAGTCGAAGATCCATAAAGGATATTCTCCTTCGTCGCGCCTCGTCGGCGCCCGGTTTTTGAGCAAACGGCGGTATCCACAGTTTTTTAACGGGCTGTTAGGCGACCGGCAGTGGACATGGTTTTATTGTAACGGTTTATGAGATGCGGAACAATCAGGCATTCTAAAATTTAAGCGCTAACTTCTGGCAAAGCAGTACGTGTTGCGTATTCCGTGTTACGTCAAGCATGGCCGGAAATAATACGTCAATACTTGACGCAACACGTACCACGTACCACGTCCCCCAAATCACCGACTCGCCGTCGTCTCCGTCTTTTCAGCCTTTACGAACACGACATACATATTGCACAGCTTTTTGCCTGAAACCATGGCATTTGACCCGAAGGTGAAACTTTCGTCGCGGCGCGAATGCTGGACAAAAAGTTTCATTGGACGGCCGCCAACAATGAGAGTTGAACCAGCCGGTTTAAGCTGGCGCTGCAACCAATCAGGACTTGGCAACGACGCATCATAGGCTACATAAATCGTCGTTCCGGCCTTGACGGCCAACTGCATCAAATCTGCCGCGGCATAAAACTTGTCGGCGTCCGCAGCCTGGACCCAGTCAGCCCCGGTCAACTTTGGCGAAAGATTTTCAAACGGACAGTCCCGGTCACAATAAACGTTCTTGCCGTTAGTCGCATTGAATTCCACATGGACCAATTCCGTAGGACCCGTGTAATTGAACGTGTCTATGAGCCGGCGATTTGCGATGCCGTTTTCCGGAGCACTGGTAACTGTCATGGGCCGCGCAGCCACTGCCAAAGCACTCCAATCCGGATGCGTTTTTGACAACGCTACCAGCGGCATCTCAGGCATAATTTCCGAACAACCGTCATCCACCGGGAAAGAATGCGATGCCACCAGAATGCTGGCAGGCCGAAGCCCGGGAGCGGTCGCAGTCACCGAGATAGCCCCGGGCGTCAAAGTCGAGCGAAGGGCCACCCGATTGATGCCGCATTCCAGGTCGAGAAATTTATTATTAATGGTACCGGACCGTCCGCTGTCATATCCGCCGCGCCAAATAGCCGGACCATCACACGAAAAATCCACGCGCCCATCGAACACAGGGCAACGCCGCCCATTCGCATCGATGGCTTCCACGTCTATCAACGCAACATCGGAGCCGTCGGCATGCAAGCCGCCGGGACCCGTAATAGGCGTGAGCCGCAATGCGACCGCAGGCCCCGCCGTCTCTATGGAATCGTTGGCAACCGGACCGTTGTCATTGGAAGCGATCGCTTTGATTTCACCCGGCGCAAAGGCGGCGTCCTTGAAGGTGAACAGGTAACGCTCGGATTTTTGACCAAAGCCTAATGACTTTCCATTCACGAACAGTTCCACATTGGAACAATTGGACGTGACGTAGATGGTTTTCTTTGTCCCTGCGGGATAATTCCAGTGTCCGATGATATGGACCCGGGGATCGTCCCGGAACATGGTTTGGCAGACATAATAGGCTTCCTTCGGCAAGCGCACACCATCCACTTCACCGCTGGCCCGGCAGACCTCGGCAGTGTTGCGTCCGCCGCTGGTGGAATCGGAAAAAATCCAATTGGCCCCGCCGCATTGCGATGACAAACCGATACTGTCAATGTACTGGCTGATTTCGTTGACGGCATATGCTTCGGAGGTCAAATCATAGGTCTGACCCTTTGCCTGGGGGTAGCCAAAGTCAGGCGGGGAAAAATCGTCCCATTCCCGGCGCGGCGATTCTTCGCGGTCATATTCTCCCTCGACCACTGGGAGACGCGCAACCTCATGGCTCCCCTCTGTGCCGATTGACAGGTCCATGAATTGGCCGGTTGCTTCATCGGCACGGCGATGCGCATACGCCCGTCCTCCGTTAAGGTCGTACTCATCCACAAAATGGCGAAGTTCTTCTGCATGGGCGATAGAAACTTTTTGATTGCCTCCTTCCCAAATTAGAATCGAGGGGTCATTGCGAAAATAAATGACCGCATCACGAAAGGCTTCGGCGCGAATCCGCCAGGGCGCGCCAACAGTATCGGATTCACCATCCACTCCGGGCTGATCTGCAATAATGCCTAGTTCATCGCCCGCCTGGATCATTTCCGGACCGGCGCCGCAATGGCCCCAGCGAATGAAATTGCCGCCGGCGTCCTTCATCATTTGCAGAGTGAAGAAGTGCAACCAGTCCGGCTGGGCAGTCCCCAGGCCGGGCCATTCGTCGGTGGGGCGTTGTCCCCAGCCATGCAGCTTCAGGTGATGGCCATTGATCGAAAAGCCCGTTTTTATGTCCCAATGAACAGCCCGAATCCCCAATGGTATTTCACACGAATCCACTTCATTGCCCCCTGTGCTGATGGCGCATTGGACACGATAAAGGTGCGGATAATCCGGTTCCCATAATTGGGGATTCTCGATCGTGCCCGAAAATTTGAACAGCGACTGGCCATCCGCCGCAAGGGAGCCTTTTTGGCGAAGTGCCAGGACCGTGTTGCCCCTGGCATCAATGATCCTGGCCGTGACGTCCATTTCACCCGGCGTTGCACCGTCATTTTCCACGGGCACTTCAACCCCGATATTGGCGGCTGTGTCAGAAATCTCCGTGGCATAAGCGTAGGGCCCGGTCGTCTTTAGAAAATCAAACAGTGGAAGCGAGATGTGGATCGGCGCTGTGACATAAAGCCGCACATTGCGATAAATGCCGCCCATAGCGGGATGCCATTGAGGATTGTTCCATGGAAGCTGATTTGCCTGGACGGCGTCCTCGGTGCCAGGGAGCGTGGAATTCAAATGTTTTTCATAGGCCGATAACAACACGGGCGGATCGGTCGTTTGGCTGACGATAAAGCGGTTGTCACACATAACCGCCAGCACATTGGGCTTGTCGAATCGGAGGAATGGCGTCAAATCAAAGCCAAAGGGAATGAAGCCATTTTTGGATGAGCCGAGCAAATGACCGTTGAGATAGACCTCGGCAACCTGTCGCACGGCTTCAAACTCGACGTAAACCCGTTTGCCGCGCGCGGACTCCGGCAATTCGAACGTTTTTCGGTACCACGTCCGCCCGGACCATTGATTCGTATCGCCAAGCATGTTGCCGGGGGAAAGATGATTAAACGTGTCCACGTCGTTAAACGTGTGCGGTGCGGAAACCGTTGTCCAACCTGAGTCATTGAAATCCGGCTGCGAGGCTCCAGCAGGGTCGGCCCTGTTGAACTTCCATTCCGGATCAAAATTGAGCGTCGACCGGCTTTGTGCCATCGCTCCCGGCCTGCCAAAAATGAGCACAAAAAGGCCTGCTGCCAAAATACACACAAAGTGCTTAGGCCGGTGGCGACTGTCTCGACATTGGAACATTTCTCCTATTTTCGCTGTAACGAACTTTTGATGCTACCTGAACGTTTGTTCTACTCATTTTCCAGGCTTGACTGGGCCGAAGGTTGCCCCAAGTTTCAAGTGTCTCATGTTTGGACCCGGCTATTACAAATCGAACCTTCGCGCGCTACGATTGCGCGAGACGATTCGCTGGTATGGATGGTGGCGCGGCCTTTGGAGTTGGCTGAAAAGCCGGATCATGGGCACGAGTCGCAAGGGCCTATGGATGCCGGGGCTTTGGGAGGAGAACGAATGTACCGCTGGCGAACTAAGCCAATGCTTTTGGGACGTAACCCGGCGGCATCGCGCGGATTTTGAACGTCTGGGCTTTGTCCAGTGCCGTTTGTCGAAGGTGCAAAAAACCCTGGACGTAATGGCGCGCGACAGCGGCACAATTTTTTATCTTGATCCGTCCCGATGCTATTTTGGCCGACTGACCTATTCGCAACACTATGTTCCGGCGAAACGCAAAATCTTTATACAAATCGGCGTTGCGTTCACCGCTGTATTTGAGAACGGGAGCTTCTCCTGTACCAATATCAGGCTCACATTTGATTCAGCGTCCGATGGCGAAGTAATTCGGATGAAATCGAATGACCCGACGCTGATTTACAACCGGTTCCGCGAGGAATTGCAGCGGCGTGGAGACAAACCACAGCCGTTTGCGGACGTTTGCGCCCTCCGGCAATGGTTTGACGCCCGGCAAATCAAAAATTTTGAGGACCACGTCCGGCGGAGGCTTTTTATCCGGATGACAGAAACGGAAATTGAGGCCGCCAAAGCTGAGATGCAGCGCTACGGACCAGGCCGTGGTTTACCACCGTCATCGCGAAGGTTCCGGCTGAATCCCGTGACCACAACATTTGTCCTTTTAAGCGTGGTATCGGTAGTCACACAACTGCACCGGCAACGTCCAGCCGGTCCAACCGGCATTTCCGGGAACACGATTGAATACCATGGTCAACAATTCAAGATGCGGCTGCCCTATGACAGCTACGAGGATTATCAGGATGACCCTAACAACCTGGATACCAATGATCTCAGCCGGATTGAGCAGACAATGGAAGCCGTAAAGATTCCGATCTCATTCAAAGATTCCCGGACATTCCTCCATTTCATGATTTTCGATCTAAAATTTCCGGGATACGGTTTGGGAGGAATAGGCGCCAACATTCAAGCCAATGACGGCACAACGTTCGCCGCCGAATTTGTCGAGATCCCACAAGCAGGGAAAGACCGTGTCATTATAGTCCGGTCCAAAGTGGACGGTGGATTAACGCTGGCCGACGATTTCATTTTTGAAAGTGGCGAAACCAATTCCTTTAGCCGAGTGCAGCTGGAACATGGGCAGTTGGAATATTTTGACCAACAAGGTCGGTTGGTCCGGAAGAAAACTATTTGAAATCCCCGCGAACTTGAGCCGGTTACAGGTGGACACTAAACACACGACAAACTTATTTGTCGTTCAAGCCCAATCCATCGAAAATCAGGGGAATACATTTTTCAATCCGCGCCTCGCGAGTCGCGGATTGTTTGGCGGCGGAAAAGTGAAGCAGGTATCCCCTCTGGCGCCCAGGCGTTAGTTTTTCAAAGGCAGATCGCAAAGCGGAGTCTTCATTCAATTTCCGCCGAAATTCTTCAGGCATTTTGAATTCAGAGGTCTTTTTGTACGCTATTTTCAATCCGGCTTTCTCCGCTTCAATGGCCTCTTTGATATAGGCCTTTAGCACGGATGCCAGCTTGACGATTTCCTGAAGGCCGGTGAATCGGACCTGGCGCGCCGCCTGCACATTCTCTGTTTGTTGGACGAGAATTCCTTTCGGATCCTTGAGCAACGCACCTTTGGTAAACAAAATCGCACAGTATTCTTTAAACCCCTGGATAATGAAGATGTTTGCCTCTTGAAACGTGTAACAGGGATGGCCCCACTTCAACTCTTCGGTCAGCCCGCAATCGAGAATGATCGCCCTCATTCTCTCGAATTCTTTTTGCCATTTTTCAGCCTTGTCAAAAAAGAAATCAACTTTGGGATTGGTTTTGTTCGTTTTCATATAGGGTTTGCCGGTCACGGGGTATTGGCTGTCGTTGCATTCGTTGAACCTTCTTCACCCGTGGCGTCTGCCCAAGCCTTGTCAAAAGCTGCTTTGCCGCCAAAGTATCCGTAGTCGATTTGGTCGTCGTTTTGCCGAATTAATTTGATTTGTTGAACGAATGCGTTGGTTTGGTCGCAGGCGTAGGCGTACCACGCGTAGGGATAGCGAAACCGCGTTTTATTCGGATTGACCAGGGCATATTTTTCGTATGCTGACTGGATGTCCGGCCAGACGTCTGGCGAAAGCCAATAACCACGGCGGTCTTCCCCGGAAAGCGTTCCACGAATTGCCCTGTGCGCATCCACGAGGGTGAGCGGGACCTGTCCGCCCCAATTGGTTGAAGCCACGCACTCACGTCCAAAAGCCAGCATATCGTCGGGCGATCCGTACCATTCCGGCAGAAGATAATGCAATTTGGCGCTGCAGGCCGCGTAATTGTCAGGGTCGGCTTCCATGGCGCGAGAAAACCATTTCTCCATTTCCGGCCGGCCACTTTGCTCGCCCAGGACAACAGAAATCATGAGTGTGGGAATTTGCGGATCCTGCGGGTCATGCGACCATGCGTGCTCCAGGGCTTTGTGAGCGACCTTGAGGCGTTCGGCGAACAATCGCCAGGCTTCCGGGGTCACTTGTTCCGCCGTACCGTGGCCCCGCGCCTGCCAAGCGTACCTCAGGTAAAAGCTCGCCTTGATGAAATCCCTCATCGCCCCTGATTGGCTGGCGAGCGCCGCATCGATTTGCTTGTAGGCGTTAGTAGTTTCACCTTCATTGTATTGAAGCATGTCAAACAGTTGCCTGGCTGCAGCGTCTGCGTCGGCCTCCGGTAATGTTTTGTCCCGAACCGCTTGCACCAGGTCGGAAACGGCTGCCCGCCGGTGTCGGGTTACCTGCGCCCAAAGGCTATGGTCGTGGCCCCACCAAAGAATTTCGGCGGTATTCAGGTTTGCATAAAATTTGTTGATGGCCGGATAGGAACTGCCCTCCAGTCGGTCAGCGGCGTCCTGATTCAATTTTTGCCGGTCGGCAAGCGGTTTGCCCTGGACCTCAGGCGAATAGCGGACGTACAAGTCGCCGATCATCGGGTCCTGGCAGCCCTCGCCTGTCGCCTTCTCCGCCGCCGCGCCGATGATGTACGAGAGTGTCTCCTGCTCATCATACGGGGCTGTCCAGGTTTGCGCATAGGCGTCCAGCGCTTGCCGGGCGTCTTTGTCCCATTTGGGATCACGGTTGCCTCCTGTATTATATGCGCCGCTTAGGCTGTCCTTGTCCCATTTTTCGCGGTCCTGGCGCGTCGCCGGCGGCTTTTGTGAACAGGAAGCCAACAGCCAAAGCGAAAGGAGCAAAAATATGAAACCCGCCCGGCGATTCCATTTCATAAGTCTTTCGAAAATACCCGTCACTTGACAAAAGGAAAGAACAATTAGGCATTAGCATGGGTTGCGTCAAGGGCCTTGATAACGTTAAAATGAAATAATGATTCGTTGGCGCGACCATGGACGGCAATTCAACAACTGTAATACCATCCGTTGAAATCTACACGGATGGCGGATGCGAACCCAACCCCGGTCCCGGCGGTTATGGCGTGGTGTTGCTGCACCCAAGGAAGCGAGCCGAGGCCAGTGGCGGCTTTCGGCGGACGACCAACAACCGGATGGAAATCTTCGCGGCGATCAAAGGACTCGAAATGCTGAAGCAGCCCTGCCGGGTCATCGTGTATAGCGATTCCCAATATCTCGTGGACGCCATGACGAAGGGTTGGGTCCAGTCATGGGAGCGGAAGCAATGGTGGCGTACCAAAACAGACCGCGTGCCCAACCGGGACCTGTGGGAACGCCTGATACCAATTTGCCAGATGCATAAGGTCGAATTTCGTTGGGTGCGGGGCCACGCCGGTAATCCCGAAAATGAGCGGTGCGATCAACTTTCAACCGCTGCGCTACGCCAGCCCAATTTGCCCGCCGACGAAGCTTACGAAAACAAGCCGGAATCAGACGGGGTGCGGCCAGATATGCAAGAGGGCGACGCATGCCTAAAATGCTCCGCGCCGGTTATCAAGCAAACCTCGAGCAAAAAGCCGAAAAGCGATTTTTACTACGAGTATTACCTGTGGTGCCCTGAATGCCAGGCGACCTATCAGGTTGAAGGAGCGAAACGGTTGGTGGAACAACCGCCTTCGTTGTTTTGACTACAGCCCCTTCTCTTTGCGGGCCTTCTCCGCCTCGTACTCACTCATCCGAACCCAGTGTCCGCGCCGAACCGCATCTTCAAATTTCGCAATCTGGTACGAGTCAAACCACTGTTGGAGTGCTGACAGGTCATCGAAACGACGAGGTTGTCCAGTTCTTTGCCTCAACTGTTCAACAAAGTTTCGGTAAAGAAATTCAACGTCGTTCGATTCAATCCGAATGACTTTGTGATTGGGCAGTGCGTCTTCTGAAGGAGGCATCCGATTCGTACAGTTGACGGTTTCAGAATCAAATACGGCTGTTAATGCGATGATCACGTGTTCTCGCTCTGCCTGTTGCGGGGGAAAAAAGGACCGATTGTAAATTAACTGACCGAAATGGCGACGGCTGCCATCCAGATAATTAATCCCACCGTCATCACGATGATTGGGATTCAGGATGCCTTTGAGTCTTTTGAATCCCTGTTCATTAAACCCCAATTTCCCGAATTTTTCCCGGTACGAAAATGCAGCCTTCAAGAAATTATCGGAAAGTTCCTGTTCTGCGCATTCGAGTGCGGCCCATGTGCCCGGCGCCCATCCGATGGGAATGGACTTCTTCAATTTGGGATTGCTACGGAAGCTAACCTTGTAATAGCCGGGGACAGGTCTGCGCCAGATGTCTTCCAACGGCGCGCCGGGAACCATGTCCTCGGTCCTAATTAAACCGCCCTCGGTCAATTCATCCGGCAACTCACCTTGAGAAATGTGTCCAAAGGACGCGCCGACCCCGAACGACGGGATCTGTAGTGCTCCTGCAAGGTCGCTGTGCCGCTCAACCGCAAAAACGTAACCGCTTCGCTCGGCAAAAGGCTTCTTTAGGATTCGTTCCACCTCTTTCACTGCCGTCGAGCCGAATGCGGCGCAAAGTTTTTGAGGGTCGCCACCTTCCGGACCTGACGTGTCCCCTTCGAAATAGGCCGGCGTCGAATTATATTCATCCACCAACTCACCGCTCAAATATAGCTGATACCAGAGAATGTCGTCATCATGGTTCAATACGGCCAGCAATGGGCATCGGAACTGACCGGATAACCGCGAAGCCAATTCAGCGATTATCCCTTCGTTCTGCTCGTCCGATTCCTGGTCAAATACCACCACACACCCGTCCTGAGCCGGCGTAACGATAGCCGCCCGGCCTGCCAGGGCATCTGCAACGGCTTTCTGGCTCGGGCCGCGCAGCGTGTAATTTGTATAAAAATTACCCACAAACAACTCAATGCTGCTGCTCCATCTGCTGCTGTGCCTGCGCCGCTTTGGCCTGATTGGCCAACTTGATAAACATGGGGATGGCCAGCACCATGCCCAAAACCAGGATTCCATTGATGCAAACGCCGGCGACAGCTTTCCCAAGAATTCCCTTGCGACCGTGTTTTTTCATCCCACAAAGCGCAACGATTCCCAGAACAAACCCGGCAAGAATAAGGAAGGTGGAAACGCATCCGAGAATGAATGCCCCCGCTCGACTCCCTCGAACTGCCGCCTGCCCAAAAATCCCAATGCCGAAACTGACAAAGGGTGCGAGGAGGCTAAACAGGGCTGCTTGTTTTGCAAAAGAATCCGCTGGCGGCGATGCCTGAAGCACGGGCGGAGTCGTTCGCGGAGGGATTGGTGGTGGTGTGTTCACGATTGTTGTGATGTGCCCTTGTGTTAGACCGCCATCGGCGCCTTGATGGCCGGGTGAGGAGCGTATCCAGCCAGTTCAAAACTCTCAAGCTTGAAATCGCAGAGGTTGCGCCTTTTCAAGGGGCAAGTTTATAACCGACGCCGTGAACGGTGAGCAGATGCTTCGGCTCGCCCCCGTTGTCGCCAAGTTTCTTTCGGAGTTGCACGATGACCTGATCCAATGTGCGGGTGGTGCCGTAATAATTACAGCCCCAGGCTTCGTTCAACAATTTGTCGCGCGACAGCACTTCACCCGGGTGCGAGTGGAAAATCTGGAGCAGCTTCACTTCCCTGGCCGTGAGTTCTTCGACGATTTTTCCACGATTGAGTTGAAACGTTTTAGGATCAATCGTTACATCGCCGATTTTGAACATTTTATCCGGATCTATCTTGTCTTCAATTGAATTGACGCGGCGCAGCAACGCGTGGATGCGGGCGAGCAATTCGCGAACGCCAAACGGTTTGGTGACGTAATCGTCCGCACCAAGATCAAGCCCGACGACTTTGTCAATTTCCTGTCCCTTGGCGGTCAGCATGAGAACGGGCGTGCTTTTTTTTCGCGCGCGCAATTGTTTGCAAACATCATAGCCGCTCGCGCCGGGCAACATTACATCCAGCACGATAAGCGCAGGCTTGTGTTTCGCTGCCGCGTCAAGCGCGAGGTCGCCGCGATTGCAGGAAACCACTTCAAAGCCATCGCTTTTCAAAACTTCTTCGAGACCCAGCAAAATATGCGGATCGTCCTCGACGATGAGAATTTTTGTTTTCACGCCCCTCCTCCTGAAATTGGGAGGCGCAATACAAAAACACTGCCGCCGCCGGTTCGTGGTTCATAAGTCACCTCGCCACCATGCGCGCGCGCAATTTGGCGGGCTATGGTCAGTCCCAACCCGGAACCCTGAATGCCGCTGCTCAGGGAATCATGCGCGCGATAAAATTTCTCGAAAATCTTTTCCTCGCTGCCTGGCGGCACGCCGGAACCCCGGTCCAGCACCTTGATTTCGGCATGTGGCAACGGGCATTCCTTTTGCGCGACTTGAATCCCGATTTCCCTTCCGCCATTGGAGTATTTTTCGGCGTTGGACAGCAGATTAACGATGATTTGCGAAAGCGCGTCAGGGTCGCCCCGGATGGCAATTTTGGTCTCTGGCAATTCGCAATCGAATTTGAACCCGCTCGCCTCGACATGCGGCCGAAACGTTTCCACGGCTCCGCGGACAATTTCGGTCAAATTACACGGCTGTAAGTTGTATTTTTTTTCACCTCGTTCCATGCGCGAAAAATCAAGGACATTGTTGATGAGCCGCGTGAGCCGCGTGGCTTCCGCGGTGATGATCTGCAGATACGAATTCTGTTTTACGGAATCGGCGACGCGATTTTCCGCGAGCAATTCCGAAAACATGCGAATCGAAGTAAGCGGGGTTTTGAGCTCATGCGAGACGTTGCTGACAAAATCTGTCTTTTGCCGCGCGAGCCTTAGTTCGGAATTCAAGTTGCTGACGATGAGCCAACTGCCGACGGCAATCGCCAGCACCAAAATCGCAATGAGCAGGCCGAGTGTGAGTTCGGCGGTTCGCGCGGCCTGCGTGAGCGCGGCGGGATTCACGAGATACGCGGCGGCTTCCCAATGCGGCAGCGCGTCGCCGATTTCCGTGGCGACAAACGGACGTTTCCAATTGGCTGAAAAATTTTTGCGCGAAACGGCAACGGGCCTGGCGTTGTCATCCACAAGGGCGAGACAAATTTCATTTTGCAGCGCCGGGTCCGGCTGAACAATCCCACGCAAGCCGTCCACAACCCTGCTCAAATTCAACTGCGCGCCAAAAATCAAATCCGGCTCGCGATTGAGCCGATGCCAAAACATCAACTTTAGGTGATTTTGCAAAAAGCGCGCGAGCATTCCGTCGGTTTCGTTTCCGATGAGCTGCGCGAATTCGGCTTCGGCGGGAATTGTTTTAGACAAATTATTTTGCGTTTCATCCGCGGAATTATTGGCAAGGCGGTAAAACTGGCTTTGCGGAGAAACGGCCCGCGCTTGTTGTTGCGGCTCGGAATTGAAGGCATTTTGCCGCGACGCCTTGACCGCAAGCGAATCGGCTTCCGAAACCGGCGGCAAATTTGATTGAACTGAATGCATTGCCGCAGTCCCTTCGGCCGGGCCGCGGGGAGCCGCAGCAGATTGCAACTGACTGATTGCCGATTGATTTTGGGCACCGCCGAAATAAATTTGAGGCGACGATGGTGCGTTTGCGTTGCGCGTAAATCCATTCATCCCGTTCGCGGCGAAATTTTGGCTGCGGTAAACCTCCACAGCCTCGCGATTGCCGAGAAAATCCTTGTTGTCGAAATAAAACATTTGCGATTCCGGCCGGGCATTCATCAACGGCGAAAGAATTTTTCCCGACAGCGTGACGCAAAAGCCGACTTCGGCCAGCGGCCAGCGCTTGCGGATATCGTCATCGAATTGAGCCGCGATTTCGCGCGCGTCGCGGGCCCCGGCGAGATTTTCCACCTGCGCGGCAAATTCCTGCTGCCGTTGCGTCAGAAAATCGGAAACGTTTTGCGCGAGCGCGTCAGTAGCGCGCTGATCCAAAAGCGATTGCTGGCGTTCGAGCAAAAATTGCTGGTCGCGTAGCGAACGCACGGCCAGCCACGCGAGCACGAGGCTCGGCAGAATGACCGCGAGCGCAAAAATCAGCGCGATTCTTTTCATTGGCCTTCTTGAAGTAACTCAATTCCACGAACATAGCCAAGTTCATTTTGATGAAGCCGCTTCATCTCACTTCCGCGCCGTCAAATGGAATTGCCGTGGTGCGAACGTTTAACAAGGGCCCGAGTTCAAAAATGTTGGTGTAACCGTAAGAGCGCAACGACGTGTAAGTGGAAATGTTGAGCGACGCCGAGGGAGCTTTTGAAGCGAACGAAATCGGACTGCCTTCAAAATTATTGTTGCAGTAAATCAGAATCTTCGCGCCTTTCGTTGGAATCACCTTCCCCAAAGCGTCCGAGGTAAAATCCGTGAACGGAAGATTGATCGCGCCGCGAATGTGCCGAAGTTGATATCTTGAAGCGCTTCGAGCATCCAAAAGAATGGCGTTTGTGTCGGCCATCGCGTCAATGAATTGGGCTTCCGTCAAGCGGTGCGATTCACGCTCGTTCGCGGATGCAGCGACGATTTTTTGAAATTCCCTGTAATCAATGAGCGGATTGGGAATCTGTTCGCCGGCAAAAACCGAGCCGGCGCCTAAAAATAATGCGAGGAGCACTGTTTTCATAGTTGAATGGGGTTAGAGCGTTTTAAAAAATAATGTGGCCGTTCGGAGCGAGGATTTTTGGTGTTTTGGCGAGGCTTCAGCGAAGGAGCATGTTTGAAAACCCTGTGACTGAGCTGAAACGACGCCAAAACCCAAAAAGACCGCTTCCCCTT
>DATAST010000013.1:0-25275 GCA_036269115.1 Verrucomicrobiia bacterium
GGGGAAGCGGTCTTTTTGGGTTTTGGCGTCGTTTCAGCTTCAGTCACAGGGTTTTCAAACATGCTCCTTCGCTGAAGCCTCGCCAAAACACCAAAAATCCTCGCTCCGAACGGCCACATTATTTTTTAAAACGCTCTAAACAAACTCCCACCCTCACGTCATTATATTAAACCGTTTCGCGGGCGGCTGCCAGAAACGGTTGCTCTCAACCTCACGGCTCGGACTCATCGGCGCCGGGCCGCTGACTTCGTTAAAAAATAAATTCTCCGAGGCCACAAGCATTTGCTTGAGACCTTTTGGCAACATCCGAAACTCCGGATAGGTACATACAATTGATTTCAACATTTTGCCTTTCCACCCCAATGCCTAGTTAGACGCGCGTACCCCGGGAAAAGATTCAAAAATAGTTTAGGTATTTTTGGAAAGGGTGCGCAATTACTGCGCAGCTTGGCCACAACGATGGAAACGCTTCAGTTAGATTTCGCAGCCGGAAAGGAGCCGAAAGGTGTAGCGCAGGTTTCCAAATCGGCAAATCGCACGACGTCATGCCACCGGCAGGTTTGGAAACTTGCGATACAGCAGACCTGGAAGGCTTGTTCCGCTTGCTTATGCGCGCGGCTCTTTTACTGCCTCAAAAACTTGGCCACCGCTTCCGTGCGCGTGCGAACGCGAAGCTTTTCGTAAATGCGGCGGATGTAGGTGTGGACGGTCTCGTAACTGATCTGGAGTTTCTCGGCGATTTCCTTGTACATCAACCCCTGGCTCAAGAGGTCGAGCACCTGCTGCTCGCGCTCGGAAAGATTTTCGGCCGGTTGCGCGGGCGCATTCTTTTGGAATGACTGCACGACCTTGCGCGCGATGTGCGCCGTCATGGGCGAGCCGCCGCGCAGAACGTCGCGAATGGCGCTGATCAGTTCCGCGCTGGTAGTGCGTTTAAGCAGATAACCGCTCGCGCCCGCGGCCAGCGCATCAAAAATATTTTCCGTATCTTCGTAGACCGTCAGCATGATCATTTGGACTTCGGGCAATAATTTCTTCAATTGCCGGACGCATTCGACGCCATTCATGCCGGGCAAATTGATGTCCATCAGGACGACGTCCGGTTTTACAGCGGGCAATTCTTTGATGGCATCCTCGGCATCCGGATGCTGGCTCACACAACGGAAACCCTCGGCGCGGCTCAGGACCCGCGCCAGTGTACCCCGCAGTTTTTCGTTGTCTTCAACTATGGAAACGGAAGTCGGCATTACTTACGGAATACACGAAAGGCATCAAATTGTCAGCGCGATTTGTGGAAGACGTTGAATCGTTAAAAGGTTGAAATGGTTTTCAATTCCAGCGGTGACTGGACAAATTGAACGAAAGGCAAAATCGAACGGCTCAGCCGCGAAATAGTCAGAGCCTCCTTACGTCGGCTGCTACGGTAGAAAGGAAGCCGTTTCAACGTTTCAACCTTTTAACGTTTCAACGTCCCTCAACGGCACGGTCAACTGGACGAGCGTCCCGCCGTTGGCGCCAGGGGAAATGGAAAAGTCGCCGCCGATATCCTCCATGCGTTTTTTCATGTTGCGCAATCCATTTCGATTGGAGACGACTCCCTTATCAATGCCGCGCCCATTGTCTTCCACCTGGAGCACGAGCTGTTTTGGATGCAGGATCAGGCGCACCCAGACCTCGCGGGCCTGCGCGTGTTTGATGACGTTATGAACGGCTTCCTTGAACGCGAGATACACGTTGTGACGCACTTCGGGTGGAATGGGCGCTGCAGGCAATTGCGCCGGAACGTCTACCCGGCTCGGCAGATTTGCCAGCGCCAAATATTCCTGCGCATATTTGCAGACGTAATTTGCGAGGCCTTCCAGCGTGTCATTGGATGGATTTACCGCCCAGACGATTTCATCCAATGACCGCGTCGTCTCGCGGGCAGTTTGCGAGATTTGCCGACTGTGCTCCTCGACTTCATCGGGCAAATGTTTGTCCGCCTCGGCCATCTCGCCCAGAAGGGCGACCTGGGTCAGGTTTGCGCCAAGCTGATCGTGCAAGTCCCGAGCAATCCGGGAACGTTCATGCTCCAGGGCTTCTCGCTGTTTCAGCAGTTGCACCTGGCGATGCAGTTTCTGGGTCGAAAGGTACCGCACCGTCCCGACAATCGCAGCGAGAACCAGCGCGATCATCGCGGCACGAAAGGCGCCGGTCTGCCAAAATTGAGGAAGCGCAATAATATTCAAGACCGCGCCATTCGTATTCCAGGTCCCGTCCTCGTTGCACGCGATAACATGGAACTGGTACTGGCCCGGCAGCAAATCGGCATAGTGCGCGACGCGCAAAGCGCCGGCGTCGGTCCAGCCTGATTCATGGCCTTCCAGGCGATAGCGAAAGCGCACGGCCTGCGGCGCGGAAAAATTCAGGGCCGTGTAGGAAATATCAAGCTGCTCCTTGCCCGGCGGGATGGTGATGGAGGAACTCCAATCAGAATTGAGCTCATTGGTATTTTGATCTCCCGTATCAACTCGCGCGTCCTCGATGAGAACCCGCGGTTGACGCTGGTTCGGCTTGAGTTTTGAAGGGTCCACCCAAACCAGGCCCTCGATTGTGGGAAACCATAATTTACCGTCACGCGAGCGGATTGCCGACGGCTGGGAACCACTGGAGCATTCGCGGCTGGGCAGGCCATCTGCCCGCCCATAGACCCGGCAGAATAACGAATTGGTTCCATCGAAGGCGGACCGCGCAATTCGCATCAGCCCGCCATTTGAACCAATCCATAAATAGCCGTCGTCGTCGCCAATAATATAGCCAATGCTGTTGCTGGCCAGGGCGGGAGTGGAAAAACTTTTCCATTTGCCGCCTTTAAATCGCGCCAGGCCATGCGCCGCTGTTCCCACCCATAGGACACCATCAGAGTCCAAATACAGGCAGGAAACATCGTCGCCGGGCAGGCCGTTTTCCGATGCCCGATAGGAAATAAACTTGCGGCCGTCGTAAAAATTAAGGCCGCTGTTTTCGGTGCCAATCCATAAATTGCTGCGGGAGTCTTCGGCAATGGCGGAGATCGCGTTGCCAGAAAGACCGTTATCGGCGGTGAAAAGCTTCCAATGTTGGCCATCCCATCGGCCCAATCCATTCTGGCTGCCGGCCCAGAGCGTGCCGTCGCTGCTTTCAAAGAGCGCCAAAATTTCCGGCCGATGAGCGTCGGTCTCCGAACCAAATATGCCGACCGCCGGGACTGAAACAAATTCATGCGACCCAAGTTCAAAAAGCCCTTCCGAAAATGTTCCAGCCCAGACGTTTTGTTGCCGGTCGACCAGCACAGTCGAAGCATCCAACGTCCTGCCGATCCCGAAATCATGAACACGGTTTGAATTCCAATACGACAGTCCTGAAGCTGTAAACGCCGCCCATATTCCACCCGACGCGTCCTGCGCGACTGACCGCACGTCTTTCGAATGCAGGCCCGGTACCGTATTGAAAAGCTTCGGTTTAACGCGGTCAATGCCGCCGCTGTCGGTGCCCACCCAAAGGTCCCCTTCGTTGTCCAGACACAGGGAAAGAATATAGTCGGACGACAATCCATTGGTGGTAGTGATGCGGGTGTAATGCCCCGACGCATCAAAAAATAGAAGCCCGGCTCCGAGGGTGCCGATGAACAGGTTGCCATTACCGTCCTCGCAGGTGGCTTTGATAAAGGCGTTTCCCCACGGCCAGGGACCGAAGTCCTTTTCAACGCCGTTCCTGTCAACACGTTTGATTCGCCCGCCCCACAAATCCCATCCGCCACCCTCGTGCGAAGGAACGAACATATGCTGTGCCAGGGGTTCCAATTGCGAAGAATGAACTCCCGGGTAATAATTCATTTGCCCCGAGCGAAACTGGGCCAAACCATTTTCAGAGTAGAAAAAAATGTTGTTGGCGGCATCCTCAATCGCCGTGGTCACAGGCCCGATGCCCGCCGTTTCATTTTCAAAACTTTTAACTTTGCCATTTTGGATGACCGCCAGGCCCGACGCCTGTGTTCCGATCCAGAGGTTGGTTTGCCGGTCTTCGTAGAGAAAGACAATCCGATCGCTTTTGAGCCCCGGCGTATTCATTTCATCGAACCACTTGAATTGATTTCCGTCAAAACGCACCAGGCCGTGGAGCGTTCCAATCCAGAGATAGCCGTCTGCAGATTGAATAATGGAAATGGCTTCATTGTCCGGCAAACCGTTCTCCGTGGTCCACGAATCCACTGTAAACGGCGAATCCACCGGCGCAGCCGCAAACGCCCGCGCAACGGCGAACACGACGCAGCACAGCAACCACGCATATGGGAATGTCCGGCAAATCGGCATTGGACATTTTTCAGGTGGATGGGCAGGAAAGTAAAGCATTTCAGCGCGTTGAAACGTTAAAGGGTTGAAGCGTTTAAACGTTAACATAATTCAAGGATCCCTCCACTGACTCCCTCGATTCCCGCTCCCTCACAGTCGTGGCTCTGTTGGATGCGGCGTCGGGGAAGCTACTTTCGGGTTGAAAGAAAAGTCAGAGTCTCCTGACGTCGTCTCCTACATCGATTCAAATGAACGTTGCGCTTTTCGCGCTATAGACACTTTTGTTATCCATTGAGGCCCATGGTCTGCCCGTCTATCCTGTGGCGGTATTTTGTATAAGCCGGCTTAATTTGCACTCGATTCTAATTTTTTTACTGCTCTTGTTGCCATGTTGTTCAACAGAATATCCAAAAGCTGTCGCAACCTATACCAACCCGGTTTATGCCGCGGACATGCCGGACCCGTCCGTCAAAAAATTTGGCAGTGATTATTACGCCTTCGGCACAACTAGCGACCGGCGATTGCCGGACGGACGAATCTTTACCTTATTGCGGTCACATGACCTCGCACACTGGGAATCGCTTGGCGGCGCGCTTGTGCCACCGTCTTCCAATCCCAACTACCAATACTGGGCGCCCGAAATCACCGAAGCGAACGACAAATATTATTTGTATTACGCGATGGGAGATCCAGGCGTTGAACATTTTGTTGTTCGTGTCGCCACATGCGATCAACCGCAAGGACCGTTCGTAGACAGCGGCGCAGTTCTGTCAGACTGCGATACGAACGGCTTCACGATCGATCCGTTTCCGTTCCGCGATGACGACGGCCAATGGTATCTCTTCAATGCGTGCGATTTTCCTTACGACTCGCCAGGATACCATGCCGGCACAGGCATTGAAGTGAATCGTCTGTTGAACATGACCACCGCAGGCAACGATTCCCATGTCGTTGTGCGACCGGCATTCGACTGGACGCTTTACGAGGCTCATCGACGGATGGATGTATTTCACCAGACCTTTGCGCAGTGGCATACGATCGAGGGACCGTGCGTGGTGAAACACGATGGCAAATACTATTGCTTTTACAGCGGCGCAAACTGGCAAACGCCGCGCTATGGCGTGGATTATGTGGTGGCGGATCACCCACTCGGTCCGTACACCGGCGCAGGCGATCACGCGCGCGTTTTACACAGCGTCCCCGGCAAAGTATTCGGGCCAGGCGGAATTTCCATTGTAACCGGGCCGGATGGAAAAACCCAATACGTCATCTATCACGCGTGGAACCGTAAAATGACCGAACGTCAAATGTGCGTGGATAAATTGGAATGGACGCCGGATGGGCCGCGCTGTGTGCCGACGGTGATGTCGCAGGTGATTTCTCCCTGAACCAGCCGAATCGCCGCACGGTCTTGGAGTGTCCCGATGCGTCGCGATGCATCGGGATGACACCGCTTTGAAACGCTGTTGCAGCTTAGCCGACACCTTTACTTCAGTACGTTGAACAACATTCGAGCGGTGTCGCGCTTCGCTTGCCACCGCACTCCAGGACGCAAGCGCTCAATTACCAGAATCTCCGAATACTACTTCGCCGCGTTCGCACCTCTGACTTGCATCTGAATGCTGTAAAGCGATGTGCTCGCGGTGATGAAAAGTGTGTTGTGGTGGGCGCCGCCGAAACAAAGATTTCCTGTCCACGATTCCGGCACATCGATATGGCCGATTTGCTTTCCGCTTTTATCGTAAATCCAAACGCCGTGACCTGTTATATAAACGTCGCCCTTCTCATCCATCGTCATCCCATCTGACCCTTTCGCGCAAAAAAGCGTTTTATTCGTTAGCGAACCGTCAGGCAAAATATCGTAACGCCAAGTTCGATCCCCGCCGATATCAGAGACATAGAGCGTCTTTCCGTCAGGCGCCCCCGTAATGCCGTTGGGCTTTTTAAAATCGTCGATCACGCGGCTCAATTGCTTACGGTCGGGGGAAAGGTAATAAACATCCTGACCGGACTGGGCCATCGTGGTGTGGTCCCACCAATCGCGCTTGTAGAACGGGTCCGTCATGTACATGCCGCCGTTGGGCGCAATCCAAACATCATTCGGGCCGTTGAGATATTTCCCGTCAAAATTTGTCACCAGGACCGTGACCGTTTTGTCCGGTGAAATTGACCAAAGTTCATTGTGTTCGTCTGCGCACGCAACCAGGCTTCCCCGGGCGTCGAATTCCATGCCGTTGGCGTGGCCGGACGGGTGCATGAAAATCGACAACTGTCCATTGGTCGTCCATTCCATGATGCGATTATTCGGCTGGTCCACGAAAAAGACATTTCCGGATTTATCGCACGTGGCCCCTTCAGTAAAGATGAAATCACCGGCAGGCTTTTGCAGTTTTGCGCCCGGCGCGATGACATCCTGGGCGCGGGATGATGCCGCAAATGCAATGAAGGCGAAGAAGAGAAAAATAATTCTCGGTCCGATCTGACGTATCTGACTCATCTGATTAAGTGTTTTTCAAATACCTGGTTTCATTCCACAGTTTTATCACCGGCTGCTTCAAATTATTTTCATAACCCAGCGCGCTTAAGCTGGCCGTGCCCAGCACGAAAAATCTCCCGCCGCCAGGATCCAATCCAAGCCAGCGCGCCGCCAACGTCCGCAAAAAATGTCCGCTTGAGAAAACGAGCGCGTTGCCGTTTGCTTCGCGCAAGCGTTTTACGACACGGTCCGCGCGGGCGCCGGCCAGTGCCGGAGATTCGCCGCCGGGACAACCGTCACGAAACAAGTTCCAGTCCGGCTTGCGCGCGTGGATTTCCACGCTCGTTAGACCTTCGTATTCGCCGTAGTTCCACTCGACCAAGTCCGGGTCCGTCACGGCAGCGTCGCCGAAACCGGCCAATTGACACGTTGTCGCCGCTCGTTGCAGCGGGCTGGTGAACACTTTGGCGAATTGGAGTCCGCGAAGTCGTGCGCCAAGCCGGACCGCATTTTGCCGGCCTTGTTCGGTCAAAGGCAGGTCGGTCAGTCCCGTATGCTGGCCGCTGAGGCTCCAGGCGGTCTCACCGTGGCGCGCCACATAGACCGTCGGCAAATTGTTATTCATTGCTCTTTTGCATCTTCTGCCGACACGGACGTTTCTTTGCTGACCACGACGGTGGTCGTGGCCGCGCCTGTGGTTTTCGACCAGACATCCATAGGATAATTGGCTTTGCGCCAGGCCTCAATCCCGCCGAGCAACGGGCGCACCCGGGTAAAGCCCTTCCGACGCAGCAACAGCGCCGTTTTCGCGCTCGAAACCTCATTCGGACAATCGCAATAAATGATAATCTCGCGGTCGCGCGAAAGTTCCCGGTGCCTGACTTCCAGGTCCTCCATTGCCAAATGGATCGCCCCGCGAATGATCGCCGGGTCCTGTTCCAATTCCAGCGGCGAACGCACGTCGAGAATCAGTGGATTTTGGCCGGCATCGACCATTTGGCCCAGTTCGGCGGGCGTGATCTTGGCCGTTTGCAATTCACGCAACAATCGCTGGCGGTCCCAGAATTTGTAAATGATATAGGCCGCCACGAGAATAATGATGATGGTCAAAAGCCCACCGCCAAAACGGTCCAGGTCGGCGGCGATTTGCGCAATTTGATTGCTGAAAACGTAGCCCAACAGGATGAAGGCAGCGCTGTAGATCACAGACCCAAGGCCATCGACCAGGAAAAACTGCCCTGCCTTAACTCCCGCCATGCCCGCCAGCGGCGGCGTGACCGTGCTCATGCCAGGCACAAACTTTGCCACGAGAATTCCCCGCCAACCGTAGCGCGTGAAGACGTTCACAGTCTTGCGCACGCACGAATCCGGCTCCAGCGACATGCGGCAGAGGAGAGAAACCACCTGGGTTCCGCGGTAGCGACCCAGGTAAAACCAAAAAAAGTCAGCGATCAGGCAGGCCACGACTGACAAGATCAACGCCATGAACCAGGGAAAATGCCCCGCCGCCGCCAGCGCGCCCGCGGCCAGCAACCACGGCGCCGCCGGAATGGGCACGCCCATCTGGTCCAAAAACACGGCGCCAAAAATGATTGGCAATCCGTGGACCACCAGAAACCTGCTGGTATCGTTCATTGGTTATTTTGCCTTTCGACTCCTCAGGCAATATTGTCTATTTAGTGAAAAAATCAAACCAATGTTGATCTTTCGTTAATGCGGTTTCCTGAGAAATTTGATTGCGGCTTTTTGGGGGCTTCGTCATCGTTTCGGTACATTCACCGCCAAGCCAATGGACAAAATTTTCGCTGAAATTAAAGAGCGCGTACAAAAAGCGTATCGGAGCGACGAAATTTGGCTTCTGGACAGAGGAATTGTTGCCGAAGCTAAAATTGAACCCGTGGACGCCGAATTTTTATGTTCAGTGGGTGTCCCGATTATCAAGCAACTTGAGATCACCTTCAACCTGGCTGATAAATTACCGGCACTTCGTGAATATTTGGGACACGGATACCGCTCAAACTGGCCCGACCTGCGCTGCCTAAATGCGCACGAGGACTTTATCTATGGGGTATGCAACGGACGCGACGGCTGTGTTATCTGCCTTGACCTGAGCGGAAGATATCATGATGACATCTTTATTAATTCAAAGGTGCGATATATGATTGGTTTTCTGGCAGAATGCCGTTTGTGTTGGACCCGGTGCGATCAAGAGCAAATTCCAAAAAATCAGTCGTTTCAACTGGCCCGCAATTGGATGAATAATGTTGATCCTGAAGGTTTTAAGACCGGATATTGGCAAGCAGTGCTCGAAGATATGGACACATTTAGCTAACTGCGCCGGGATTCCCCATTGTCCAAAAGCCACTAACGCCTGGAAAATTCGGTAACAGCGCAAACGCCCTCCCGCAATGCAGGATTGAACCTGAAGCCTTTTCAGTTAAAATATTCAGTTGTGACTGACCTCCTTCGTAAAAAAATTGGCGCGTTGCCGCACAAGCCGGGCATCTATTTGATGCGAGACCGGTTCGGCACCGTCATTTACGTGGGCAAGGCGCGCAACCTGCGCAAGCGAGTCAGTCAGTATTTTCATCCGTCACGCCGCATGGGCTGGGACCTCAAGTTCAACGCGTTGATTGAAGCGATTTGTGATTTTGATTTTCACCCGGTCCGGAGCGAACCCGAAGCGCTTTTGCTGGAAAGCAAATTGATCAAGGAATTCAAGCCGCGTTACAACGTCAGTTTCCGCGACGATAAACGCCATTTGATGCTCAAGGTGAATCTGAACGATCCGATCCCGAATTTTACCTTTGCCCGTTTCAAGAAAGACGATGGCGCGAAGTATTTTGGACCGTTCGCCAACGCCGGCGCATTGCGAAACACGATGGCCCTGGTACGGCGGCAATTTAACCTGCGCGGCTGCCGCGCATTCACGCCGGGCGAAGCCGACTACAAACATTGCCTTTACGCGCACCTGAAATACTGCACCGCCCCGTGCGTCGGGAACGTGACGCGCGACCAATACATGCAACAAGTCGCGGCGGCCTGTGAATTTATCGAGGGCCAATGCCGCGAAATGCAGGACCAACTGGAGACGGAAATGAAAAAGGCCGCCGCTGCCCAGGACTTTGAAAAGGCCGCCGGCCTGCGCGACATGCTCCGCGATCTCAAAGCCACAACTCGGCGCACCGAAAAATTTGAGCGAATTCCCTACACTCTGCCCGGCCACGTCCAAAGGCCGTCCGACCTGATGGAACTGGCGGAGGCGCTGGGTTTGGCGTCGCCACCGCAACGCATTGAGGCCTTCGATATCTCGAACATCAGCGGCACATTTGCCGTGGCATCGCTGGTGAGTTTCAAAAATGGACGGCCCGACCGCGCGAATTACCGGCGCTTTAAGATCAAGACTGTCACGGGCCAGGACGATTTTGCAAGCATGGCGGAAGTGGTGCGGCGGCGTTACACGCGATTGCTTTCAGAATCGGCGCCGGCGCAAAAAGCGAAAAACGACGAAGTCGGAGAAGCCGTGCCGGAAGAATTGCAAAAGCTCGTGGACGAAACGGGAAGCAAGGTTCGCCGCGGCGTGCCAGTCAAAGAGCCTTGCCAAAACGGATCGGGTCCCCTGTCAAATTTACCGGATTTGATTTTGATAGACGGCGGCAAAGGTCAATTGGGCATGGCCAGTGAAGAACTGAAGAAATTGGGCCTGCAAAGCATTCCGGTCATTGGCCTGGCAAAAGAGTTCGAGGAAATCTATTTGCGGGACAAAAACGAACCATTGCGGCTGGGCCTGGACCATCCGGCCACGAAATTGTTGCAGCGCATCCGCGACGAATCGCATCGTGTGGCCAATTCCTACAACGCGCAGTTACGGCTCAAACGAATTTCCGAGAGCGTGTTGGATGAATTTCCAGGCATCGGCGAACGCCGCAAAGCCGCCCTGCTTAAGAAATTCGGCTCTTTGCAAAGATTGAGGATAGCCACGCTCGAACAGATTGCCGAAGTACCCGGTTTCGGCGGTAAGGCAGCCGAGGAATTGAAAAAGTTTTTAGAAGCGCGTACGGCTATTCCGGACGGCGGAGTTCAGAATCCGGAATAATACCACCACGGCGGCAATCATAGCTCCGTTAGGAGCGTAATCTTTGTAGTCACTGGATACTCCACCATTTTTCAAGCTCCGTAGGAGCGGCATCGTCCGCCGGTTAAAACAGAATATGCCGCTCCTACGGAGCTTGAAAATCACGGTGGGAATGGTTTTCTACAAAGATTTCGCTCCTAACGGAGCTTTGAATACGTTCGTTAGAGGCTCTCGCCGAAATGAGTCAACATTGGCTTCAGGCGTTATCGAGACGGCGCTCAAATTCATCAGGAGTCAACCAGTGAGATTTATCCTTGTCATTCAAGCGCTGGGTCACCTCGTTGCGATACTCTGAATCGTTCGCATGGCGAAGCTGCAGAGTATAGCGGATTAATTCCGCCTGTTCCTGGTCGCTCAACGCCGTAACTTCACGCTTGAGTTGCTCGAAGCTCATAGTTGAAGATTAACGCAAAATAACACTTGCCGCAAGCAACAGGACTACCCCCATTTCTCCGTCTTCATTTGCTCCTTGGGCGCACCAAGCTCAAAAACGAGGGATTCGGCGAATTCGACCATCGCATTTGGGCCGCAGGCGTAAAAAACTGTGTTTTGCAAATCGATGGCGTGCTGTTTGACCCAGACGGAGTCAATGCGCCCGGTACGGCCGGTCCAATTATCCTCCCGCTGCGGCCGCGTACAGGTGACATGAAATTGGAAATGCGGGTTCTCCTTTTCAAGCTCACGAAATTCCGTGTTGAAAATGATGTCCTTGGGTTGGCGCACGCTATATAGGATGGTGATTTTGGTTTCCAATTTGCGGCGTGTGGCTTCGCGCACAAACCCGCGAAATGGCGTCACGCCGGAACCGCCGGCAATGCAAACAAGGTGTTTGTTTGGTTCATATACCGGCAGAAATTTTCCGACTGGCGGGATAACAAAAATTTTGTCGCCCGTTTTTGCCCAATCCACGATGCGCGTGCCCATTTTGCCGTCGCGTTTGACGGTTACCTCATAAAAACCGCGGTCCATGGCGCAGGACGAGAGCGAGTAAGCGCGTTTGTAATTGGGAGTATCCGGCCAATAGATCGTGATGAATTGTCCCGTCTTGAACTCGGGACTATGGCCATCCGGCCATTTGAGCCGAATGGTTTTGGTATCCGGCAATTCCATCGTGGCTATTTCAACCGGCATTTCGAGGATTTCTTTGGGCATAAAGACTGTTTCCAGCGTGAAACGCTAACGAAAACACAAAGGTGCGGCAAGCCCTGGGATTAATGGATTTTTGAATTGTTGGATAACAATCGCACAAGGCAGGCCGCGAGGAAGTGGTACGTTTCGAAATTAAATATCGTGTTTTGTCTCATATGAGACTCTCGCCTTTAAACTCTCCGTCTGTTCTTTGCGTTTGGCGCGAAGCATTAAAATAAAAAGTCCAACATTGCCAACAATCATAAGCACACCGACAAAAATCAATGCGCCCGGTTCATCGTTCGGATTACCCCTACCCCGCAAATGCCCCCAGAAGACACCAAGAATAACGATACTATAAATCATCAGCTTGATCAGACTGCTTCTGTAATATTTGTAGCCAAGTTTCATCGTACTTCCAATTCGTATATTGATTCAGAAACTGAACCCGCTTTATCCGAAAATCAAGGCAACAATCGAACGATTTCCTCTATACTCCAAACATGGTCGGCCAAACCTGCCGCCATTGCCGGAGTAACGCGCAAGCCCAAAGTGAGATTTCAGGATTCAAAACGTACTACTACTCAAAACAGCCTCAACTTGCTCCCGCTTGATGCCTGGAAACCACTGGAGGAAATCATTCACCGTCGCGCCACTTTCAAAATTCTCAAACAAGGCATGGACTGGCACACGTGAGTTCTTAAAGACCCATGCGCCGCTAACTTTGGCAGGGTTGCGCTCAACCGCCGCACATTGGTTCCCATCAAGCATGACAATACAATACTACACCTGACACCTTCGAACGACAATGGAAAGTAAGCCAGAGACGGAATCCGAAGATTCCGGCCCAAAACTGTGGACTCCGGACTCGGGACTCGGGACTATGAACTAATGCACCCCGCCTAACTCCGGAAAAAACAGCATGAAAAACTTCTTCCCGAACAACCAAATCACCGCTGCCAGCGCGATGTAGGGGCCATAGGGCATCCGCGAGGAAAATTCACGGCGTCCGAATATAATCAGCAGCAGGCCCACCGCCGCTCCAATCATGGAACTGGCCAACAGCGAGAAAACGGCTCCCTGCCAGCCGACGAATGCGCCGATTGCGCCCATAAATTTCACGTCTCCCAGGCCCATCGCCTCGCGCGGCAAGACGATTTCCGCGCTCACGCATTCCATGAATGGCACTTCGTCCGGCGACATTTTCTCCCCGCCAATCTCCAGTACGGATGGCGAGAGTTTCACAGTGACGTCCTTGAATCCACGATCCACCAGTTCTACCGTTCGCGCGCGCACGACCACGGCGTCCGACTTGCGATAGAATAAATCGTCGTATGAAATTTCGCGGTCCGGCAAGTGCACTGCCGTTTCGGAAAAAATAATTTTCGTTTCTCCGTGCAATTTCAGGCGGTGGCGTCCAAACAACAATTTACCAAAACGCAGGACGGCATAAACGATCCCGGCGCCGACCGCCACACCGATAAATCCCTGCAGCAATCCGTGCCAATGCAACGACGTGTCGTGCATTTGTGGCAGAAGAAAGGACAGCAGCAGGCCGACAACGATTCCGCCCAGCGTGATTTCATCCGGAATGATGAAATGCTCAAAATCGATAAAAGTAGCCGCGATCAAGCCTGCCAGGAAAAGCACATAGACCAATGCAAGCGGTATAGTCGGCAGCGGATTCGCAACATCCCCAAATTTGCACCAGGTTCCTAAAAACGCGATGCCCGTCAATAACTCCACAATGAAATAGCGTGGCGAGATCGGCGCACCGCAGTTTTTGCAGCGTCCACGCAATGCCAGCCAAGTGACTAACGGAATATTTAGATACCATGGGATGGAATACTTGCAATGCGGGCAATGCGACGGCGGTGACACTACGCTCAACCCGCGCGGCATCCGGTGGATGCACACATTCAAAAAACTCCCTACGATGCAGCCAAACGCGAAGAAACATACGGCCCAAAAACCGAAGGGCAGGACAGTCCAGGCATGGGCCCAGCCTCCGGTATCTCCGGCCAAAAACGCAACGAACGAGAAGCCCCTATTCAAGGGGTCTTGAGTCCACAGTCCACAGTCCACAGTCAAAGGTGCAGTGGCAGGGAAGTCAATTTTGTGGATTTCCCAAATCATTTGAATTTTCGTCCCCGCAATTCGGCTTCAAATTTCGCGATTCTGCTCATATTTTGCCTATTTACTGTCGTTTGCGACTTCCCTCTTGCCGGTTGGGGATCGTCGACTGTGGACTGTGGGCTCGGGGCTGTAGACTTCCGAAATCAGCGCCTTGCGCATGATTTCGACCGGCGCAGTTTTGCCCGTCCAGATTTTGAACGCCTTCGCGCCCTGATGCAGCAACATGCCCAGGCCGTTGGCCGTTTTGCAACCAGCTCGTTTTGCCGAGGCCAGCAGTCGCGTTTGCGCCGGACGATAAATCATATCATAGACCGCCCGCGCCTGACTGAGCGGAAATCGCTTTTCGTCCAGGGGCGACGGATCAGACGGTTTCAGCCCAAGCAACGTTGCATTTAACACCAAATCCACAGTTTCCGCCGGATACCCAGCAGTAACGGCAACAGATGGAAACCGTTCTCTAATCTCCTCGGCGATTTGTTCCGCTTTGATCAAAGTACGATTCACTAAATACAATTCCGCCACGCCCGCCGAAGCCAGTTTGAGCGCCGCAGTCCTTCCCGCGCCGCCTGCGCCGAGCAACAACACCTTCGCCCCGCGCAATTTCACTCCCAAATCTTCGCGCAACGCGATTACGATGGCGTCCGCGTCTGTATTGAACCCGGCAACGCGCGAAGTGCCGTTGCTTTTCTCAAATTTAACCGTGTTGACCGCTCCATACATTTTTGCCGATTCGTCCAACACATCCATCATTTCGACGGCCAATAATTTATGAGGAACGGTCAGGTTGAAACCCGCCATGTTCATTGCCCGCGCGCCGTCAATCGCCGCGCGGAGATTCCGTGGATCCACTTCGAAAGCCACGTAACACCAGTTCAAACCAAGGGCCCGAAAGGCCGCGTTGTGCATTGCGGGCGATGCCGAATGCGCAACGGGCGAGCCGATCACCGCGCAAAGGCGCGTGGCGGCGTTGAGGTGCGGCGGACGGGTCGGTGACACGATTGAAATTAAAATAAAATTATAGCGCCAACTTCTTCTTCAGCGCCACGGCGACGTGCGGCGGCACAAACGGCCTCACGTCTCCGCCCAATTTCGCGATTTCCTTGACGATACGCGAACTGATGAACGTGTAAGTCTCGCGCGGCATCATGAAAATCGTCTCGATGTTCTCTGCCAGTTTGCGGTTCATCAACGCCATTTGAAATTCAAACTCAAAGTCCGAGACGGCGCGGAGTCCGCGGACCAGGGCCCGGGCCTTTTGTTTGGCCGCGTATTCGACCAGTAACCCGTCGAAGACGTCGGCCCGGGCATTTTTGATCGGAGCAATTGCCGGTTTCATAAGCGCAAGCCGTTCCTCAAGGGTAAACAACGGATTTTTGCTTTCGCTTCTCGCAATCGCCACAATCACGCGGTCGAACAACTTGGAAGCGCGTTCGAGCACGTCTAAATGGCCGTTGGTGAGCGGGTCAAAACTGCCTGGGTAAATCGCCGTGCGCATGAACGAACTCTAACAAACAGAGGTCAAATGACGAGTTCAATGTGGTAAGGACGGCGCGCTACGCCGTCCCTACCAGAAACGATGAAATTCATTCGACATTTTTCAATCAGCGAAGAAAATTGAGTCTATGCCGCTTTATGAATATGAAGTGAGTGAAGGCGAGTGCAAGGCCTGTGGAGGCCATTTTACACTGCGCCGCCCGCTCAACGCCCCAGAACTGACCAAGTGCCCGTCCTGCAAAAAGCCCGTGCGCAAAATCATCTCGAGCTTCAGCACGCCCACCAAGCTTAAGCCGCTTTCCATTTCAGACGCCAAAAAGGCCGGGTTCACCGTCCTCAAGAAACTTCGCAAAGGCGAATACGAGCGCCAATAGGCCAATAGGAATTGGATTAATGGATTGGTGGATCATTGGATTATTGGGAATGTCCACTTCCGCGCTTGCAGCCATTGTCCAAACAATTACCATTGCACACCGCCTGCCACACAACCGGGCGCAATAGGATCTTATGTCATCAAAAAATAATACGGTAAACCGCAGACAATTTCTTTCCACCGTTACCGCCGCCACTGGCCTTCTCGCGCTGGGAACACCCGGCGCATTGGCAGATGGTTTCTCGCTCTTTGGCAACGATAAGACTGGCCGGCGCGTGGGAATATCGGACAAGGCATATCGTCGCGCCTGGAAACGGGCTGAAGCGATGGTGTCGCAAATGACGCTGGACGAAAAAATCAGCCAGCTCGGTTCATCAGCGGCTGCCATCGAACGGTTAAAGATTCCACACTACAATTATTACACTGGCGAAGCGCTGCACGGAATCACGCAGGAATCTCCGGCCACTTCGTTCCCAATGCCGCTCGCATTAGCTGCGGCGTGGAACCCGGAGTTGGCGCTCAAGACTTATACGGCGGTCTCGGATGAAGCGCGGGCTTATGACAATCGGTGGCATCGCGGACTCAGTTATTATTCACCGGTGACGCTCAACCTGCACCGCGACCCGCGCTGGGGACGTTGCGCCGAAGCGCCCGGCGAAGATCCGTGCCTGGCCTCAACTATCGGCGTCCAGATGATCCGCGGAATGCAGGGCGACGACCGCGAATACCTCAAAACCACAGGCAGCTCAAAACATTATATCTGCAACAATACCGACGGCGATCGCACGGCGATTTCAGCCGACCCGGACCAGCGGAGCTTTTGGGAATATTATACGCGCGCCTATCGCGCCACGATTTTGGACGGCGACAGCTTTTGCGTCATGAGTGCTTACAGCTCCTTCGACGGTGTCCCGTGCAGCGCCAGCCATTTCCTGCTCACCGATTTATTGCGGGGCCAATGGGGATTTCGCGGATATGTCACGTCGGATTGCGACGCCATTAATAATATCTACAATCCGCACCATTACGCCGCGACCCAGCCTATTGCCGCCGCCATGGCCATCGAAGCCGGATGCGATTTGAACTGCGGCGGGACTTTGCAGAAGCATTTAAAAGAAGCCGTGAACCAGGGGCTGATCGGCGAAGAAGAAATTTCGTTGTCCGCCACTCGCATGTTTACTGTGCGCTGCCTGCTCGGCCTGTTCGATTCGCCCGCCAAGGTCGGCTACACGCGGATTCCATTCGACGTCGTCGACAGCCCGAAGCATCGCGCGCTGGCGCTGGAAGCGGCGCGGCAATCGCTCGTCTTGCTCAAGAACGAGAATCAATTTCTCCCGCTGAAGAAGAACAGCATCAGGAAAATCGCGTTGATCGGTCCCATGGCCGGGATTTGTCATCTCGGCGGCTACAGCGGCGGTCCCAAGGTGCTGATTTCGCCATACCGCGGCATCGCCGAAAGCCTCGGCGTTCCAGTCCAGCTTCCGTATACTCCAGCCTCGGACGTGATTTCCCGCGATGGGGGGATTCGCCTGCAATCCTCTTCCGAAGGCGAGATGAACCTGGGATATATTGCCGACGGCACCTGGGCGGAATTTCCAAAAACCAACTTCACCGGCAAAACGGAATTCCAGGCGCGGGTTTCCTGCGCCGAAGCGGGTGGCGCCACGATCGAAGTGCATTTGGATAAATTCGACGGTCCATTGGCCTGCACGCTTACCGTGCCGCGTACGGGCGGCTGGCAGAAGTGGAAGAATGTTTCCGCTCCGCTGACGGGCATTACCGGCGAACATTCCATTTTCTTCAAATTCAAGGGCAGCGGCACCCGCATATTAAATCTCGAACGATTCCAGCTAAATCCTATTACGCCGCCACAGTATCCGCCCGGTTCGCCGCAGGTGGTTTTCAAACCCGGCTGTTCCGTGACCGGTGACAAGGACGATACGATGTTCCAGGAAGCCGTGGACGCCGCGAAAGACGCCGACGTCGTCATTTTGGCCTGCGGCATCGATGAGAGTGTTTGCCGCGAAGGACACGATCGCGAAACAATCGAGTTAACCGGAGCCCAACCGGAATTGATTAAAGCGGTCTATGCGGCCAATCCTAAGACTGTCCTGGTATTGTCCACCGTCAATTCCCTCTCGATCGAGTGGGAACAGCAGAATATTCCGGCCATAATTTGCGCCACGTGCGCGGGCCAGGCACAAGGCACGGCCATCGCCGAAGTCCTGTTTGGAGAATATAATCCCGGTGGAAAACTTCCCTGCACATGGTATCGGTCCTTGGACGAGCTTCCGGACTTCCACGATTATGACATCCACAAAGGCCGCACCTATATGTATTTCGAGGGCGATCCGTTATATCATTTCGGTTATGGCCTTAGCTATACCACGTTCGCGCTCGATAACCTGAAGATCGAAAAACCAGCTCTCGGCCCGGGCGATAAGACAACCGTGTCAGCGGACGTCACAAACACAGGCAACCGCGCCGGCGCAGAAGTCGTTCAGCTTTACATCACCGCCCCATCCTCACCCGTCAAACGGCCCATCAAACAATTGGCCGGATTTCATCGGGTGGAACTGAAACCGGGCGAAAAGAAAACCGTCGCGTTCGACTTGCCCTTTAGCGAGCAGGCGTTTTGGTACTGGGACACAGACACGCGCAAGTTCGTCGTCCAGCCCGGAACCGCAAAAATCCTGGTCGGCAATTCGTCGGCCAATATTTTGCTCACCGGCGAATTGACGCTGAAAGACGCAACGGAACCGCTCCCGAAACCGGATTTTGTGGAGACTGTGGCCGTGAAGTCGAGTGTAGCGTAACCGCGTTGAAACGTTAAAAAGTTGAAACGTTGAAACGGGGGTAAGGACTCCGCGCTACGGAGTCCGCGCCGCGTTTAGCGGCGCAACGAGCGTAGTTGGACGATGGCACCGTCCGCACTGCGGATTCCGCGCGCTTTACGCGCGGTGACGGCGCAGCGCGCCGTCCTTACCAGGATCAAAACTCCGCCACACATGGCTTGCCCTGGTACCAGGCGATCATATTCAGAACCAGATAATTCCAATCCTGAAATCCGGCATTCATAACGGGTTCACCGTTTTCCGGCAGATAATATTCGTGGGTCACTCCGTACTTTTCGAAATCCGTCCCGATTAACTTGATGGTTTTTTCCGCCAATTCACGCGCCTGGTCGTTGTATCCGTATTTGACCAGTCCGCGAAACGTAAGATAATTGGCGCTCACCCAAATTGGGCCCAGCCAATTGGACGGGTTGCTCGTGGCGCGCACGTCATACATTTTTTCAAGTTTCGAAAGGGAACGGATTCCGTATGGGGCATCAAACGTATTCGTGTTCAGAAGATTTTCCTTCACCATTTGATCCGCCTGCTCCGGCGTAGCCACTCCGGCCCACATCGCCAAAAAGCCCGACCAAACATCAATCCGTTGAATCAGGCAATCCCAGTTTCTGGGCTGGTTCATGTGAAATTCCCAGGTCGTGGTCTGCTTCTCAACCGGCCGCAGATTGAGGTCCACACTGTAATAGAACCCGTTCCTGGGATCCCAGCAATTTTCACGGATGGACGCAAGAAGGCTGTCCGCCTCTTTTTGATAACTATCCCCGATTTCCGACATATTCAATTGATGGGCCAGATAAACCATGGACAACAATTCCTTGTACATGAAGCAATTCAATAAAATCGAACCGGAGCTGCCGTAAGGACGGAAAAACGTGCAGGGATCATTGTCCACGCCGATGCATTCATCCGTCTGCCAGTAGTACAAGCCCGTGGCTTTATCGCGATAATGATTGTAATAGCAATTTACGAAGGCCTGCATCTTGGGGAATTCGTCGCGGAGCCATTCGGCATCGCCCCCGTTTAATTTGACCAAAAAGGCGGCATGCTGGGCCAGGCAGGGCTTGTGCATGTTGTGGAGCAGCGGGATAAAATTTGTGCCGGTGTCCATAATGTCCTTGTTGTTGGGGCCGATGACGACCGGAATACGCCCGCTATTCTCATAATCGAGGAAATTCAAGATACAACCTTCTTCATATTGAACGGCCTCGCGCTTGTCTCGCGCCGAACCCTGTTCCAAAAGAATTTGCCGCAGTGCGATGTCGGTGAGCCAGGAATCCCAATCCCAAAGCTGGTCCTGATACGAACTGCAACCCGGCGTGATAAACGGATGTTTCAGATCACCTTTGGACGGTTTGAACATGCCTTTGTAATCTTTGAAAATGTGCTGCTGAATGACCGAAATATAGTGCTGCATTTCGGTATCGGTATCGGATTGCGAATCGGCGCCGCGAGCCGCGAAAGCCAGGGCCACGCATAGAGCCAGGAACAAGGAGACAGATTTTTTCATTAAGTTTCAGCATTTGCATACAAGCCAACGCCATAGGTGAGCAAGCACAAAGTCACTCCCGTTTGGGCGAGCGGCGAAGGTGGAAGATGGAAGATGGAAGATGGCGCAGTTTGGCCTCGTGCCAGCGGCACGATTGGAAATAGCCCGGCGTTTAAACGCCGGGTAACGGATAACAAATCCCCAAGTCCCGGCGGGACGGCTGGTTTCATGGCACGGCCTCTTGTTAGATACCGCGCATTCAGCCCTCCGGGACTTGCTCCGCTTCGGTTACTGACCCGGCGTTGAAACGGTGTTGAAACGCCGGGCTATTTCCGTTGATCCCTCCGGGATATAATGTAGACCAATCTGGCAGCGAATTGACCTTAACTTCCGACGGCTCGGAGCGCGTCCAAGACCGTCACCGTCTTGACGCCCCGGCAGTCGGACTGGAGAAAAATTCGTCGACCGTCCGATTGAATTCGTCGGCGTGCTGGATCAGGGTGCCATGACCGGAATTGGGGACCACCCAAAGCTCGGCATGGGGAATATTTTGGAAGATTTTGACGGTATGCTCGATCGAGATTAAATCGTGATCGCCGCAGATAATGAGCGACGGACAGCTGATAGCGTGAAGCGCGTCGAACGGAATGTTGGGCTGATCCCAGTCGAGCATAAACAGCTTCCATTTGTTCCGCTCAGCGTCGGTCTTCCAGGTTTTATTTTTATCGGCGTCGTATCGTTTTTTGTCGTGGTCCCAGAGTCCGGGCGCGAAGGCCGAGGCATCCGGCTGGACGTTTGCCCCGGTGGCGGCCAGCTTGATCACTTTGTCCGGGTGCCGCATCGCCAGCGCCAGCGCCACGATGCCGCCATCGCTCCAGCCGATTACATAGGCGGCCTTGACGTGGAGCGCATCGAGCAACGCAGCCTCGTCGTCCGCCATCATTTCGAAGGTAAGCTCCGGACCGGGATCTTTTGATTTTCCCTGGGCGCGGCTGTCGGCGGCGATGACCCGGTATTTGGCCGCGAAATAGGGAATGTTATGGGCAAAGGCGCGGATGCTCCCGCCATTCCCATGAATCATGAGCAACGGCGTCCCTGCCCCATATTCTTCGCAATACATTTTGAAGCCGCGGATATCATAGAATTTGCCGGCGCCGGGATTATTGCCATAAGGAACAGGCGGCGATGCCTGCGCGGAAGCCGCGGCGGCAAGCGCGATTGTGGCCAAGAGGAGCGTAAGGAGCTGTTTCATCACGATTCCGGATTGTGCTTTGATCGCAAAGCGAGCGCAAGCGTGCGGCTATTCAAATACCACCGGTCAATGTAAGTTGCTGTGATTCAATGAAAAACATATATTGATTTGTCAGGCGCATTCACTTAAAGTCACACTCATGGCTAAAGGAGCATCAAGGAAAGGCCAGGGAAACGGCAATCCGCGTGGCAAGTTGGCGAAGAAAAAAATCATCACGCCGAATGAGTCGGGCGGCAACGGTTTGGCAGTGCCGTCCAAAACTCAAAGCGTCGATCTTTTCGCAGGCGATTCACCGCAAAGAATTTCCCCCGAAATCAATCGCCCAAGCGTCACCCTGGAAGATGAACTGATTAGTCTCCGGGAACGAATAGAAAAAGGCAAAAGGGTGCTGTACGAAGCCGAGTTGAAAGCCGAGGATTTGGCAGCGCTGATCCAAGGTTTGCAGCGGACCTGCGAAAGAGTCGCTCAGAAGCCACGGTCGACATAAAAAAGGCCGGCGAAGAAATCTGAGTTCCTCGCGCCGGCCATGCGCCAAGCTGTTTTTAGGACTGGCTGAAAATTTGTTCCGGCGGTTGTTACACCCGACTAAGCTTTTTAGACTTTCCGTTGGAAGATGATTTGACGGCGAGGGCGACGGTTGCCGGCCGAATTGCCGGCGTTCTTAATTCACTGCCCAGCAAATGTCCGGTTGCCCTGATTTGTTGTTCCGCTTCGAGCCAGTATTCCTGGTCGCGTCCTTGCGGACGTCCATCTTTTTCCCAATTCAAATAGGCCAGCCGCGCGATTTCGCCGTGGCTGACGGCAGGTGCTTCTTTCGTGGTCATTCTCGTTTGTGCAAAATTGTTTAAAGGTCCGCCCGATTTGTGATTATTCGTTGATTCCCCATCGGAGCGGCGGCCGGACTTCGGCGAGGTCTCCCTTCCGGGTGGCCCGGGTTTTTCGGGCGGCGGTTTGCCTTGAATGCGGCCCCTGGGCGTTCCTGTGCGATGCCCGATAGATGAGCGAGGACACTACCCTGTTTCCCATTCCGCCGCGCCCGGACGCCGTCGCGGTTGTCGATGTCGAAAAAGTGCTTTGCATCGTACCATAATAGATCGTCGTGAAATTTCCGAAATCGTGCCGAGGCACATTTATGGCATCGTGCTTTCCACGATGCCGGCCCGGGAAGCACCTCAGGAGGCCTGGCTATGGACCCATTCGACAGCGTGACGGAGGAGTTCGGGCGTGCTGTTCAGGTTCAGTTTTTCTTTGATATGGGCCCGATGGGTCTCAACGGTGCTGATGCTTAAATGCAATTCGGCGGCAATCTGGCGTGTGCCGCGCCCCTGCCCAAGCAGACGATACACTTCGAGTTCGCGGTCGCTCAGCGTATCGATGTCCGAGACGGTAGGCGGGAATTGCGCCTGGGTCATCTTATGAAGCATCCGGTCGCTCATCCTTTTGCTCAGATGAACTTCGCCATTCAATATTTTGCGGACGGCCTGCATGACGTGCTCGGTCGGTTCCTGTTTCATGACGTAGCCTTTGGCGCCGGCCCTCAAAGCCCGCTCGGCATATAACGCTTCATCGTGCGTGGAAAGCGCCAGCATCTTCAGGCGCCGATGACTGGACACCAGGTCTTTGATCAATTCCAGACCGCTCGCGCCTTTTCCCAGGGACACGTCAATAATCACCAGGTCGGGCTTTTGCCGGTCGACTTCCTGGGCTGCGCCGGCAGCAGTACCGGCTGTCCCGCAAACCTCCAGGTCCGCTTCATGATTGATAAGGCGGGCCAGCCCGTCCCGGGTGACCGGATGGTCGTCGACCAGGAGAATCCGGTGTTTGCGCGGGGACGATTTAATCTTTTTGCCGTTCATGGTTTGGTCCTGGTTTATGCGGGAACTGGCAGGTCACGGCGGTCCCGCCGTGCTTGCGACGGCGAATTTCCAGCACTCCGCCGATGAGCCGGGCACGCGTTTGCATATTTTTCAATCCCATGCCGGATTCGCCCGGATGAAGAGGTATGCCGATGCCATCATCCTTGACGACGAGACTCACCAGATTTTTGTGCCGGTCAAGGGTGATGGAAATATTTTTTGCGCGACCGTGCTTAAAGGCATTTTGCACCGCCTCCTGCGCAATCCGGTAAAGATGGCCGGCAACGTGTTGATCAAAAATTTTAACCGACCGGGGAAATTGGCAGAAGCAGCGCGGCCCCTCGGCGCGGCCAACCTCGGCGGCCATGTTTTGAAGGGCGGTTGCCAGGCCGGCGGGGGTGACCATGACCGGGTTCAATCCCCGGGCCAGTTCGCGTGCCTGCTGAATGGCGCCGTTCAACAATTCCTCCAAAGATTGCGCTTCCTTTTCCAGCGCCGGCAGCCGGTCTTTCGCAAGTCCTCTCAAATAAACGCTGCGGTACTTGGCTCCCACCAGCAACTGGCACAGTCCATCGTGCAGGTCACGGCCGATGCGTTCCTGTTCGCGTTCGATGGATTTTAGAATTTCGTCCTCCAACCGCTCGCGCTCCGCCCGCAGGCGGAGCATGCTGATGCCAAACGCAAGGTCATTGGCGAGATCTTCGAGCAACAGTTGTTCGCCGTGGTCGAACATATCCGGCCGGGGCCCATATAGGCACAGCACGCCAATGCATTTTCCATCCACCATCAATGGCAGGGCGATCACCGAACCGTACTGCTGCCGACGCGCGGCTTCGCGCCAGGGCGCAAATTGCGGGTCAGTGAGAGTGTTGTGGCAGACGCTGACGGCGCCCGTGCGGATGGCTGTGCCCACGGGTCCACGGCCGCGCGGGCTGTCCGCCCAGGTGATGCGCGCTTTGAATAGATAATCCTTTAGCCGGCCGGCTGCGGCCTCCGGACGCACGGTTTTGCGCGCGTCATGCTCCGCGAATCCCACCCATGCCATCCGCTCGCCGCCGGTCTTGACAATGATTCGGCATATTTGAGCCAGCAAATCTCTCTCGGTGTTGGCTCGCAGCATGACTTCGTGACAATCGCGAATCGCCTGAAGTGTGCGGTTGGCCCGTTGCAGAAGTTGTTCCGCCCGCCGGTGATTCTCCTCTCGCTGGCGCAGGGATAGATTGGCTTGTTGCAATTCAGCCGTGCGTTTGGCGACGCGTGCTTCAAGCGCTTCGTTCGTTTTCCGTAGTCGAGAAGATTGGGAACGGGAGTTCAACACGGCCTGGCCTGGCCGCTGCGTGCGCCTGCGTCCGGGATGCAACCAGCCATTGCCGACCGGTTGGAACGGCTGTGCTTTGGGCCGCTTTTTCTCCTGACGAGGCATAATGTCCTAAATGCCTTTAAGAATCTGGGCCAGCAACGGATTAATGTCAAACGGCGATTCAGTGTTTGCATAAGGGCAACCGTTGGAAGTGCCTGCATCAGCCATCGGGAAACCGAAGCCCGGGAAGATGCGTCGCGCTTAACAGCCCGTTAAAAAACTCTGGACACCGCCGCTGAGAGGACTTTTGGCTTTGTGCGCGAAGCGACGAGCGAGCATATCCTTTATGGATCTGTGAGCGAGGAGCGACAAAGCGCAAAGGCAAAAAGACCTCAGCCCGGAGGGTTTGCTCAAAAACCGGGCGGCGACTTCGTTGCTCCTCAGTCGAAGATCCATAAAGGATATTCTCCTTCGTCG
>DATAST010000014.1:0-22625 GCA_036269115.1 Verrucomicrobiia bacterium
GAATCATTCTCATCGTCATCGTCATCGGGGCCGCGAACTTACGGGGTTTGTCACAGCATGCTTAATGGCCGAAATTTAGTTGCATGAGCATTACCGCTGAAAAAGTGGCAGAAATGCTGGCGCTGCCAGTAGAGGATCGGGCTTACCTCGCCCACGAACTCATCGCCAGCCTTGATGGCACTGCCGACCCTGACGTGGAGACGGCGTGGAATGATGTCATTGACCGGCGGTCTCGAGAAATGGATGAAGGCCGGGTGGACGTGCGCTCGGAGGAGGAAGTATTAGAGAAATTCGTAACAAACTCGATGCGCGTCGTCAGGCAACCTGACCCACCGCAAAATTGCATGTTTGACGCTTGAAGTTTCTCTGGAGGTTGGTTCTTGGCGCTTGGGGTTTTTCCCGATTGCCATCCTCATCCCCCAATCGCCGTCATCGGCCGCTGTGGCTGATATTGATTCCGAAACTCATGTTCAAGCGGCTTTACTCGCAACGCTTCGAGAAACACTTCGCGCAACGCATCATCATCCCCTCCATTACGCACGACGGCCCGCAAATCAAGCTCGCCGTGATTGCCCAGGCAGGGACGGATCTTGCCATCCGCCGTCAGGCGCATTTTGTTGCAATTTTCGCAGAAATGAAGGTTCGTTAGCGCCCCAATGAACCCGACGAGCGTGCCAGTTTGCTTGAGTAAATAATAAGCGGCCGGGCCGTTCCCAATGCGCGTGTCCGGTTGAGGTATCAATTCGTCACGCCCGGACAGGAGTCGCATGGCATCGCCGATCGGAAAGAAATTCTTCTCAGTCAATACATCGCTTCGCGTCAACGGCATGAGTTCGATGAAGCGCAACGGAAAGCCGTGCTCAGCCGCAAACAGAACCAACGGCCAGATTTCGTTCTCGTTGACGCCGCGCATCAGGACGCAGTTGAGCTTGATGCGTTCGAATCCGGCATCGGCAGCCGCGCGAACGCCCGCCAGGACTGAATTCAAGTCGCCGCCTGTCACCTGCCGATAAATCTGCGGGTCAAGCGCGTCCAGGCTCACGTTCAAACTGCGAACGCCTGCATCGCGCAGGGGCCGGGCCAGCGGTGCCAGCCTGGTGCCATTGGTTGAGACGCCGATGTCTTCCACGCCGGAAATCTTTTTCATTCCCTGGACAATTTCTAAAATGTCGTGGCGCACCAGCGGTTCGCCGCCAGTGAGACGAAATTTGCGAAAACCGATCCCCGCCGCGACGCGCGCCACGCGAATAATCTCTCCAGCCGTGAAATGATCCCGCGTGCTTTCCCAACCTTTGTAGCCCTCCGGCATGCAATACAGGCACCGCTCGTTGCACCGGTCGGTGATCGAGATGCGCAGGTAATCAATTTTTCGTCCGTGAGCGTCCACAATTACTTCATTTATATTTTGTCATGTGGATCGTCTCCGCGCAAGTGCGCAACCGCCTCGCGGATGGCGGGGGCGAGGATTTCCAGGCATTCGCGCACGGCGGTCGGCTTGCCGGGCAGGTTGATGATGAGGGTTCTGCCGCGCGTGCCCGCCAGGGCCCGCGAGAGAATGGCGGTTTTGACTTTGGCCAATGATTGCATCCGCATGGCTTCGCCGAAGCCGGGCAATTCCTTTTCCAAAATCGGACGCGTGGCTTCAGGCGTCACATCGCGTGAGGCAATTCCTGTGCCGCCCGTGGTGACGACGAGGTCGCACCTGGTTTCATCCGCGAATTTTCTGAGCGCCGTCGAAATTTGCGGGATTTCATCCGGCACAAGGGCCGTTTCAAATTTGACCCCGCTGCCTAAAAACTCACACAAGACCTTTTCGATTTCCGGACCACTGCGGTCTTCGTAAATGCCCGCGCTGGCGCGGTCGCTGATAGTGATCCGGCCGATTTTCATTCCTTGATTTTTTGCACAACCCGAATGCCTTCGATGCGCATTTCCTTGTCCACGGCCTTGCACATGTCATACAGAGCCAGGGCCGCCACTGACACGCCGGCCAGGGCTTCCATTTCCACCCCGGTTTGCGAAACGGTTTCCGCTGAGCAAAGGATTTCGACGGCGCCCGCGCGAATAGTAAAACTCACTTCAACATGGCTGAGCGGCAATGGATGGCAGAGCGGAATCAATTCGGAAGTTTTCTTGGCAGCCTGGATGCCGGCAATTTGTGCGACGGTCAAAACATCGCCTTTGGGCAAGGCGTGCTTCTTAAGAGCCTGGATCGTCGCCGGACGGCAAATAAGACGGCCTTCGGCAATGGCCACGCGCCTTTGCGCGGGTTTGTGCCCAACATTGACCATGCGCGCCCCGCCTTCTTCGTCCAAATGCGAAAATTTCTCTTTCATATTGTTGTCTTCCGTGTGGCGACGGACGCTGCTGAATCGTAGCGCAGGTTTCCAAACCTGCAGTCGTGCAGCCACGAGTGACTTACCATTTGAAAACCTGAGACGCGGCAGACTCAGAACTCGCGCCGCATCCGTGTCCTATCATGCCGACAAAAAATCCAATTCAGCGCCGGCTTCAATTGCTTCGCAATTTGGCGGAACGCGCAACAGCGCATTGGCCTGCGTCAGGCCCGTGACATCTCCGGAACTGGACCAGCCGAGCGGATGCAAACGCGCCTCGCCACCGTTGAAATCCAACCGCGCGGGCCAAAGCGTTTCACGCGGGTTGGAAGCATCTTTCAACGGTTCGGCAAGCTTGCCCCGCAAAAGCCGTTTTGCCTCGCCGCCGGACAATCCTGCCAGTGCCTGCGCGACAAATAAATGAAAACAAACAAAATGCGCCAGTGGATTTCCCGGCAGGCCGAAGGCGATACGTTGGCCGTTCACGCCAAAAATCGTCGGGCGCCCGGGACGAATGGCCACTTTGCCGAATACAATTTTGAAACCCAACCACTCAAGCAACGGCCGCGTGAAATCCTTGTCGCCTACGCTTGCCCCGCCGGAAATGAGCACGACGTCAGCTCTTTCGATCTCGTTCTTTCGATTCCTGATTTGTTCTTTTGCCGTTTCAAAATCTTCCCGCAAGTGGTCTTGGAACAATTCGCTTGGGAAACGCTTAAGCAGGCCCTTGATAAGAATTGAATTGCTGTCCCGAATTTGCCCCGGTTTCGGCTCTTGATGAGCTGGAACCACTTCGTCCCCCGTTGTGAAGTGGACCACCCGCAAGCGCGGACTGACCGGGGGCCGAACGCAGCCCGCTGACGCCAGGAGGGCGAGATGACCGGCATCCAGGCGCGCGCCGGCTTGAACGAGCGGAGCGCCCGCTTTGATTTCCTCGCCGCGTCGCCGAATGTTGAAATCGTTATCGCGTCTGATGACGCGGATTTTATCTTCGTTTCGCTCCACATCTTCCTGCATGACGACACGCAGGTTTGCGCCCGGCATGGAAGCCCCCGTGGCGACCCGAACAGCTTCGCCCGGTTTCAGTTGCCTCGGTTTCCAATCACCGGCGTGCAGGGTGTCAACCACGTGAAAAGTTTCAGAGGGGTCGCAATCCAAAATGGCATAGCCATCGCGCGTAGAACGGTCGTGATCCGGCAAATCCGTCGGCGCGCAAACAGTTTCGCGAAGAACATGGCCAAAACTATCCTCAAGCGGAACCGAAACAGCCGGAAGCGGCCCGCAATGAGAGAAAATTTTTGCCAGGGCGTCATCCAGTGTTACCGCCGAGACGGAGCGTGCCGGTGACTGCTGAAATTCGTTCGGCATACGGAGCGCGGCTGTGTGTACGGGCGAAGGGGCACCAGCCGCAGCACTCCCGAAAGTTTGAACCTGCTGCGGCTGGTCTTCGACACAGCCGCGCTCCGGAAACGGTTCAGGGATAGGTGAGGGGCGGCTGGCTATTTCTCCACGTGGTACCGCCCTGCGCTTCCAAATCGGAACATCCTGCTTAAGCCTGTTCATGAACTCCGCCAGGAGTGCAATGCCTTCCGCCCGATGCGATGATGCGATGCCGGCATAAATCGCCGTTTCGCCCACGGGAATGATTCCAACCCGATGAACTATTTTGGCCGCGAGACACGGATGTTGCGTCGAAATCTCTTCAAGGAGCCTGCGAATTTGCCGCGTCGCCATTTCCGGATACGCCTCGTATTCAAGCGCGGCGATTTTTTGCCCGTTTTCTTCACCGCGAACGACCCCGCGAAATTCCAGCCACGCCCCATGCGCGCCTGCAGCGGGCGGAAGGATCTCCTTCGGCATCCGGTTATTCGTTAGCTCAATTTCAATATTCATCCGTTTTGGTTATCCTCCCGAAACCGGTGGGATAAGAGCAACTTCATCGGTATTTGAGAATCGTGCGCCTGCCGCGGTATATTCAAAATTTTTGGCAAGCCGCACACTCGTACGGTGCCCCGCCAGGGCGGGGAATTTTTTGATCAATTCAGTCCACAGCTCCTCGGCCGTAACGGATGATGGCAACGCGATTTCGACTGAATCGCATTTCGTTGCATCTTTGAGGTGGGCGAAAAATAACACGCGCACGGGGTTATCGTGCCCTGTTTCGTCCTATTTTGTCAAATATGGCAGGCGTAAAATGACTGCCATCATTCTCATCCTCATCGTCTTCCTCATCCTCAAGATTGATTTATGACGATGAGGATGAGGACGAGAATGATTTGTTCATGGAATGGCCACCCCATTATACGTCCAATTGATGTCCGGATCGCACGCATCCGCGGCGGAAGTAACGCCGTTGGAACAAATATAGGAATATTTGAACCAGCTGACATGGCCATCCGCGAACGTAATGTTGGCGCCAGCGTTGTGACGGGAGGAAATCTGCGCCGCCCAGCAATGGGAACAGCCAACTTCATTGGCCGGCTTGGTCCCATAAAAGGGTTGTTCGCTCGCGTGTGCCCGGACATCCGAAAGCACAACGAACGCCGCGGGATGTTGGACCATTGCGGCAGTGAAATTGGTGCCGTAGCCGATGCCGTTCAACCCGTAGTTGCCTTTGTAATTCATTCCGTAGTTAAAAACGATGCGGTCCGGAGTCGAGACAAAATCGGACGGCAATTCCTGGGCGGTGCCGCAGTCGAAGATTTTCCTGGCGGCCACGAAATTCGTTGTGCTGTTTGCCTGCGCAATTTTCCAGAGCGGCAGCCCTCTGGCGTAAGATGGAAGGGCGTTATACCAGACGTCATCGCCCTGTCCCGCCGTGTGAAATGTGGTGAGCGCACTCCAACTGGGCTGGTCCTCATTGTATCCGGAAGGAGCGCCAGGCGTGCCATTGGCGATTTTGGCCAATGGAAAAATCCGGTTATCGTCCAGGTACATCGTCAGCGCCAGTCCCCATTGCCGCAAGTTACTCATACAGCCGGTGCGAACGGCCTTTTCCCGCGCTTTGGCCAGCACGGGCAGAAGGATCGCCCCGAGAATGGCAATGATGGCGATGACGACAAGTAATTCAATCAGCGTAAACCCGCGCGCATTTTTCTTCATGGCGCTATGGTCCCATAAACCCTTATTCCCCGCTTTCGGCGGATTGCTTTTAATTATCGGTGGGTTGCGGAGAGGAATATCAATACCCAGGTTCCCCGCTCCGGGCTCTTTCTACAATTTCCCTAGAAAACCCAATAAAACGGCCCAATTTCGGTTCGTTTCCTCATCGCATTCCCTATGCCCAAAGAATGTGTCACGCTTTCGTTTGCGCCGTTGTCTTCAACGGATACAGCCCCGGACAGCATCCAAACGTTTCGTGAAATGCATGGCTGAAATGGCTTAAGCTCGAGTATCCCACTTCCAACGCCGTCTCGGTCACGTTGAATTTCCCGGATCGAAGCAGTTCAGCGGCGCGTTCCATGCGAAGCTGCCGCAGATATTGAGGAATCGTCATGCCTGTGGCGGCCGAAAAGGTCCGGCTCAAATGAAAAGCACTACAACCTGCCGCGCGGCCGATCTCTTCGAGCGCGGGCGGCGCGGCCAGGTCCATTTTTAGCAAGGCGATGACTCTTTCGGTGCGTTCCGTCGACAGGCGTTTCTGGCGGTGACAAAATAATTCGTCGTTTTCCCTGGCGATGAAAAAAAACTCCGCCGCCGCCTCCAGGGCCTTGGCGCGGTACCACGCTCCCTGGGCCAGCGCCAAAACAGGGGCGTGGCGAAGGCTTTCCAGCAATTGCTGGTGCCGGCTGGTCAATCGCGTCACCGTGGCAACCCCGGACGTCTCTGGATCACCGCCCACGGCTTCACGAACAAGTGGATGAAGAGATGTTACAAATTCGCCCAGGTGCCGCCGCAAAAAATCGAAAGACAATTCAATGGTGAGAAATCGATGACGTTGATTGGCCTGCCGCACGCCGGACAATCCTGCAGCGTGAGACTGTCCGCGCCGATAAAATCCAGCCGTCATGGGAGCAAAGGCCATTTCCGCTCCATTTGAGCCGACGCTCCCATCGCCTTCAAGATTCAGGCATACCTCGATTGTGTCGGGATGAAAACTCCGGGCCCAATCAAACGGTTGATGCGTCTTGAAATCGTGCCATTCGAAGCTGACGCCCGAGACGGCTACGGCCCCGTGCAAAGGCAGCCAGCCCGCGCCAAACTGTTGCCAGGCTGAGCGTTCGGAAAAGACCTGCTTCGCTGATTTTTTTAATGTGGCCGACACAACCGATGTTAGTATGACATTGGTCGGGAATGATTGAAAGCTTTCAGTTTTAGTTATCTTTCGTCCGGCACGGAGTATGATTCTGATAAAGCCGAATCTCGTTTTGCAATTTACCGGCCAAATCTTTTTTAGATCCGGTCAATGAGATTGCCTTTTGTGCCGTATCCAGGGCTTTGCCGAAGTCACCTGTTTCCGCATACGCTGCTGCCAGAATCCGAAGAATTTCGGGATCGCTGCCGCCGGATTGTTGATTGGCCTTGCTTGCAAAAGCCACAGCCTTTGTTCCATTGCGAATTGAAGCGTCAGGCCATGTCGCCAGCATCCACGCCAGGTTCTTTTGCGCCAGTCCAAAGTCGGGCTGAAGTTCAATGGCCTTTTCAAAGCCGGCAATGGCCTGTGACGCCATTCCTTTCCGGCGATAGGCATCTCCGAGACTATTGTATGCAGGTGCAAGGTCAGGTTTCAGCTTCGCCAGTCTTTGGAACAGCGCGATCGCGTCATCCGCGCGGTTCTCCAGAAGATAACAATAACCGAGATTGTTGAGCGCCTCCGGGAATTCAGCATTGAGTTCCAATGCTTTTTGGTATTGGCCAATGGCGGCGTCTAACTCTCCATTTTGGAACAGGGCGTCGCCGAGACGTTTGCGGGCTTCGGCCGATTGCGGTTGGAGGGCCAGGGAATTTTGATATTCAGCAATCGCCGCCGGGGCGTCTCCTTTCTGTAATAGAGCGTTTGCCAGATCGCCGTGGAATACGGCGGACTTCGGGTCCAATTCGACAGCCTGTCGGTATTGGCTGATTGCGTCCGACATTTGTCCCGTTCGGAACAGACAATAAGCGAGGTAATTATGGGCTGCGGCGAAGTCCGGCTGAATCTCCAAAGCCTTTTGATATTGAGCGATGGCATCCGCAGTCTGCCCTTTTTGGAGAAAAGCATTGCCGAGACCGCATTGATACGTCGCCGAGCCGGGATCGAGTTCGACCGCTTCCTCATATTGAGCGATCGCGTCATCCGTCCGATTCATGCGAAGGAAACAATTGGCCAGGTTGTTGCGTGCCTGCGCGTAGTCAGGCTGACTTTGTAGAACTTTCTGGTATTGGACGATGGCGTCATTGATTCGTCCTTGCAAAAAAAAGCAGTATCCAAGGTTATTGACGGCTTCCGCGACAGAGGGATCAAATTCGATGGCCTTTTCGTAGTTCAGAATGGCCTGATCTAATTGGCCCTGTTTGAGGAGAACGTTGCCCAGGCCGCACCAGGCCCCTGCATATTCGGGTTGGATGGCCAGAACCCTTCGAAATTGTGTCGCGGCTTCGTCCAGGCGGTCTTCACTGACTAAAAAATTACCGGCAAGATAACGGGAAATTGCGTGCGCCTCGGCGCTTGCCAGAAAGTTGACAACCAGAGAGAAGACCAGTAGCAAAGACCACGCGCATCGGGCAGCCCATCGCCAAGCGGGCAAGCCGGCCAGTGCGTGTTCCACGCCGAAGATTCCAAATGCTGCCAGCAGCATCAGCGCCGGTAAAAAATCCGATTCATAGTTGCTGCCGGAGGCAAAAAAAAGACAGAGAGTTGTTGCCGAAGCTAAAAAGAACAAAAAAATCGCCCATGCAAACCATCGCAGGTCCTGAATTGTTTCATTTGAATTGCCGCGCCACGCCAACGGCGCGGCCAGCGCCAGCCATGCTATGGGATAGTCCACCAGTATTCCGCAATATCCCGTTCCTGTTCCATTGTATCCCACCGGCGACGGCGATGTCTCGACAGGTTTCAGAAATGGGAATTGTTCTGTCCAGTGCATAGGGTCCAAAAAGTAAAAGTGAAAATTGTACCAGAGATAGCCCAGGCTGAATTGCCGGGCGCCATGATTCTGAAAGCTTGTCATCTGATAGTGCCAGCCAAACTCGAACGGGTTGTCGAAGCGCAGGTCATTATAAAGCATGAGGCCCAGCACGATCAGTGTGACTGGCGTCACAGCCGCCACCGCCAGCAAAACTGTTTGTCGGTCCAAACGTTGGCCGGCCAAGCGCCATGCGCGGGCCAAGGGAACTAAAAGCAGGATTGCGCCAAATAATAAAGACGGCCGCGAACCGATCGCCAGTCCATACGCGAGGCTGGCCAGGGCCACGTATTTTATTTGTTCTTTCGGTTCGCGCAAAGCGCGCCAGATCGCCGCCAGCGCCAGCATTGAAAACGCAAACGCGCAACCTTTGGCGATTTCATAGATGCCGCACGATGAGAACATTTCCAGTATCCCCGAGGCCAAACCCACGGCGAGAAGACCCGCCGCCGCCGCCCCTGCATTTGCGTCGGGAAAATGATGCCGCCATATCCCCCACAAAATGACGGCGGCAAAAATAAAACCCGCGGCAAAAAAGATAACGGTGGCATCTTTATGATCCAAATAGTGGCCGGTTAGGGCCGCATACGGCCAAAACAAAACCAGTGCCGGGCTAATGCCAAAGTAAAGGTACAGCTTGCCCTTGTAGTAGCTCATTTCATAGGCAAGATGCCCGGTATCCCATACATAGGGCTTGTTCGCGGTGGGATTGTATGGGTCGGACAATTTGGCGAGGCCAGGCGCGGGCTCCCGTTTTACATTGAGCTGCTCGGATTGGAAGCCCTGGACCAGGAGATTATAGTACGCATCCTGCGGCCGTGGGCTGAGGAACTCCAGCGCGCCTGGCTCGGCGGTCCAAATATAGATTCCGACGACAAGCGCGCAGATGAGACCAAAGAAAATGCGTTGCATCGTTTATTTAATCCCCGCCAGCCGTTCCTTCCAAATTTTATAAAGGTCCACGGTGGCGCGCACGTCGCGCAGGCAGTATTCGGCAATTTCACGGAATTTGCCCTCGGCCATCAGGTGGCTAACGTCCATGCCGGTGACGCCGTGGCTTTTGGGAGACTCGATCCCGAACGCTTTGCAGTAAAAATCCAGGTTGAACCGCCGCGCCGCGCCGTCGCGTCCGCTCACGCTGTAGAAGGTCAATTGTTCGGCCAGGTCGCAGTGCGGCTCAGTCGCGTATCGATAACCAAGCCAGTTCTTTTTGGATATGGGCACGTTCAGGATGGCCGACCGGAGGTATGCAAACGGCACGTCAAAGCCGCGGCCGTTGAAGGTAACAACCGAATCGAATTTCCGCGCCGCCTCCCAGAATTGCGTCAGCAACTCCGATTCGTCAGCGCAGGGAATGAATTTCACCGGCGCGACTTCATCCAGTTCCTCCTGGAAATCTTCTGCCAGGAACAGAGACTGGCCGCGGCCGGTTTCCGCGTTGAGCATCGCAATGCACACGATCTGCGCCGTAAACGGCCACAGATTGCACATTTGGCGCAATTCGGTCCGCCGGGCTTCGCGCCCGGTTTCGTCGGCGATTTTTGCGCATTCGCGAAAGAGATATTCCTGTTGCGTCTCGTCAAAATTATCGAGAGGCAGCGCGGAGGTTTCGATGTCAAATACAAGTGTGGCCACGAAGAAATTAACTACGAAGAGTTGGCATTCTCCAAGCTTAATTTGCATTGAAACGCCCTGGCGTTTGCGGCATAAAGTCGCAAACCCGTCCTCGCTGCCAGTGGGAATTGCCGGGATGCCAGTTTAATTATAGAGTTCACCCATGGAAACGACGCGCACGCCAGAGTCTGACGACGACAAATTGTGCAGGCAATTGGAGGAGTTGCTGGGGCACGCCCGCGAATTGGAGCAGGTCACGCGCGCGCCGGACGGTCTGCCACGAGTCCTGGAGCCCGCGCCCATGACGGTGCCGTTGCACGAATCCATCCTGCCTGGCTCCGTCCTCACTACTCTTTTTCGCAATCCAAAAACCAGCCGCACGATTTCGTTCAAGCGCGAGGAATTGGCCCAATTGGACGATATGACGGCTGATTATCTCCTGAAATATTATGAGTCCCAGGCGGTGCTCGCCCATGAAGACGCCACCCGCCTGCACAACTGCATCGAATCTTATTCGAGGCGGCTTTATCTTTTGTCCCGGCGGGCGGATTGGCGGGCAGGCGTGTTTGCCTGGAAGACAGCCAATGAAGAAACCATCCTGCGGAGCCTCCTCCAACTCCAGCTGCTGATCGAATGCGTGGAAATTCTCACGCCGCCGCTTCTCACCGTAAAACCGATCGGCGGTGAAGAATTTGACCTGATTGATGATCTTCGCGGGTTTGTCCGCTTGACGGCGCTGGTCCTGTGGGAGCGGCTGGCCGCGACGGGCGTGGATGAACAGGCCTACGGCGCCCTGGCGGCAACGATCGCCGCGCTCGCCGGCAAAGAGGATGACGCGGTGGCCTTGATCGAATCCGGGTATGCCTCCTCCGGCGGCGAACCCATCGCTTTTGAAAAATGGTTTGCGAAAAGCGGGCGCGCAGCGATGGAAAAGGTCGAAACGATGTTGTTGCCTGTGGAAAAGCACGGGGTAGACGAAATTTTCAAACTTTTCGCCGCGCACGCGCTCGTCCTGCAGCTGCAACCCGTGACGGTGGAGTTCGTCCGCTACACCGTGCAGACCCTCGCCGGCGCGCTCGCCGCGACTGGAGGCGAAATTTCCGATGCCTGTCGCAGGCGTTCGGCGGTCGTGTCAGCGCAGCTCACGGAGATTTCCCGCCAATATGCCGCCGATTTCGCCGTGCGCGCCTCTGATCCGGGTGTGTGCGAGGAAGACCTGACGGCCATTTTCAAGGAACTCGACGCCCTGGTCGGGCTCGAGCCGGTTAAAAATGAGGTGCATCGTTCGACCAATTTTGCGCGAATGCAAATGGTGCGCCGGCAACAGGGATTGCCCGCGGTGGAAGCAGCCCTGCACAGCGTCTTTTTTGGCAATCCCGGCACCGGAAAGACAACTGTGGCCCGGCTCATGGGCCGAATCTACAAGTCGCTCGGGCTCCTCCGGCGCGGCCACGTGGTCGAGTGCGATCGCGGACGCCTGGTGGCCGAATACGTCGGGCAAACGGCGGTCCGGACGCACGCGGTGATTGATTCCGCATTGGACGGGATTTTGTTCATTGATGAGGCGTATTCACTGGCGGGCGGCGGCGAGCAGGATTTTGGAAACGAAGCCATCGAGACGCTGCTCAAACGAATGGAAGACGACCGCGACCGGCTGATCGTGATCGTGGCGGGCTATAACGCGCCTATGCAGAAATTTATGGCGTCAAACCCCGGCCTTGAATCGCGCTTCACAAATTATCTGAATTTTCCCGATTATGCCCCGGAGGAATTGCTGGAAATCTTTCATCGCATGGCCGCCCAGAGCGGATTGATTAGCCCGCCGGACACCGAGAAACGGGTCCTGGCCATTTGCCGGAACCTGCGGGCCGCGCGCAACGAATACTTTGGCAACGCGCGCGAAATGCGAAACCTGTTCGAAACGGCGGTCCGCAATCAAAGCACGCGCCTGGTCAACACCGGCAAGTCCGACCGCGATTCGCTTACCACCTTGCTGCCGGAAGATTTGCCGGAAAACTTTCAACCAGGATTGCCCCCGGCCGGCAAAAACGTTTTTTCCAGCCGCGCAGTTTAAATTTGTGAATAACCGGCCAACAACAAAAAGAATTTTTTTCTTCGTTGCAATAGAGCCCGGCATCAAAATGGAAAGTAACTATGGCTACTGAAGAACGAGTCCTTTGTTTCGAGCGAACACTTTTTGAAAAAACCGGCGTATTTCAAGGCCTGAGCCTGGAAGTGGAAAAATATCTGCCTGTTGTTACTGCCCAATCCAATGTGCTTTACCTGAACCGGAGCGAAGCCGAACAGGACCGGCGTTACAAGCAATTGATTCCTTACGCGCTCATCATGCACGGCGACCGCATTTTGCGCTATCGGCGTGGCAAAGGCGGCCAGGAAACTCGCCTGCACGGGCTGTATTCGGTGGGCGTGGGCGGACATATTTCCGAGGAAGACACGGGTCTTTTCACAACTGGTCCGGGCTACAACGAAGCCATGCGTCGCGAATTGATGGAAGAAGTGGCCATAGACGTGACCAAAGAAATGGCCGTGGCCGTTATTAACGACGACAGCACAGACGTAGGTTACGTGCATTTGGGGATCGTTCACGTCGTTTATGTGAACAATGACGTGATCGCCAATGGGCGCGACGGCATTGTGGGGGCTGAATTTGTTCCCGTGAGCGAAGCCGCAAAAAATCCCGCTGCCTACGAATCGTGGTCTCGCTTCTGCGTCGAAAATCTTGAAGCGCTGCTGGCCAAGGCCGCGGCCATTGCGCCGGATCGGGCTGTCGCTTAGAACGACCCAATGCAATCAACTGAGGAAAAACCTGTCTTAAGGTGCGACAACGTCGTCCTTTCTTCGCGCGGCATTGCGGAAACGCACGGCAAAAAAATCGTTATCTTTGTACCAGCGAATGACATCGGCCGGATTACACTAAAGTTTGGCCGGTCAGACCATCGCCCCATAGCGACCATGGTCATTGGTGTGGCTTTCGGGTTGGTTGGCGTATTCGGACTCGTAGAATTTTTTATAGCAATGCGGGGCTACCGATATGAGCTGGGTATGGTGGCTTTTGGAATGATCGGTGGATCGCTCATCTACGATACGCTGAAAGTGAGGTATTTTCTCGAAATAGAAACCGTGAAGGGGACTCGGCGACTCGTATTCTCCAAAAACGCTAAAAAAAGCGAGATTGACGAATTCCGCAATAAAGCCGCGGCAATTTATAATTATCAAGTCAACGACATTGCCAATTCAACTATTTGATTGCTTTGCAATCGTGACGAAAGCCTGTAATCAGCGCGCGTGCGTTAGTTTAAAGACCAGGACGAAGAGCAAAATGAAAATCGCCCAGATAAGGAGCATGCGGACGTAGGGCATTCTGCCGAGCTGCGTGAGCGTGGTCAGGGGACCCAGGTCGAAGGGGCGGGGCGCCATCTTCGAAAGTTGAAAGTCCGGGCCGGCGCGGAGGTAACCTTCACGCATGGCGCTCATAAATTCATCGGGCCAGGGACCGGGTCGCAGAAACTGGTCCTGCCATTTGCCGGGCATATCGGCCAGTAGGAGGGCCAGGCGGCCGCGTGTCGAGAGCGTGCGGTCGCGTTTCTCCGGGGGAATTTGCAATACGTCGGCAAACCACTCATTGACCAGCCGTTCCATTTCTTCCACCGCCAGTTCCGTGGCGGACCGATTCGGTTCGGAAACCGCGCGGGACATGGCCCGGTCAAGCACGCGCAACACAGACTGGCCCAGCAACGTTTTGTTGCGGACGCGCAGGGCATAAAAATAATTTTCCACCTTCGCGTAGGCGGCATTCCATTCGTCGAGTGAACGGCCCGCCAAAACGGTCGCATCCTCGGGCAACGGAACAGAGATAGGGTTTAGGGCCGGTTCCATTGGTAAATCCAGGTTTCGCCGATGGGCTTTTTGTTATGTTCCAGCGTGCAGCGAAGGTCCACGGGAGTATTATTGGTGGGGGGCTGCATCTTAATAACGGCGCGCCAGGTATTCTCGAATGAGTCCCAAACCACTTGGTTTGCCACGATCGCTGCGTTAGGGGTGCAATTGACAATAGCGACCGGTGGATTCGTCGGCGCAATTTTCGCCAGGTTTGGCCCGGCAAAATCAATCATTATTTCGCGTGCATCGGATCCCTTGCTGATCCCAATGCGCGTTGCGACGACCTTGTCAGGCGGTGAAAATTTCCGGTCGGTTTCGCGCGTCCAGTAAAGCGTGTAGCTGTAGCGCCAGGGCTGAAGCGGCCGCGGCACGGTTTTGGGACTCCAAAAGGCGACAATATTGTCCCAATCTTCCGTCGGACCGTTTAGCTCCACAAGATGCACGTCGCCATCGCTCCAATTCGTGCCGTGGGTTTCGATCCAGACACTCGGCTCGTCCTGGTGGTCCGTAAACAGGTCCTGATAAGCAGTGAAGTTGCGCTCGCGCTGCATAAGGCCAAAACCGCGAATGTTCGGAGCGCCGAAGATCTGATGGCGCAGGTCCCTGGGGTTATTGAGCGGCCGCCAAAGCCGCTCGCCATTGGACATTTCCATCATCAAGCCGTCGGAATCGTGAACCGCGGACCGGTAATCGTCGGGTTTGTATTCGGTGGTTTTGCCGAACCAAAACATGCTCGTAAGCGGGGCCATGCCGACAGTTTTGATGGGCGGAATGGTCAGACCGTTCTGAAGAATCACGCTGGGTTCCCGGAAATAAATCACGGCATCCACATCAGCAATCGTTGTTTCGCCGGGATGGATATCAAATTCGTAGGCGGCGGCGCAACTTGTGGAGTCCAGGAGGCCATAGATCACCAGATTGGTTGCGCCTTTTTGCGGTTTGCCCAGCCACCAATCCGTAAAGAGAGGAAATTCTTCACCGCGAGATTCGCCGCAATCCAGAGCCAGTCCCCGTGCTGATATACCGTAGCTCTGGCCCTTGCCGAGCATTCGGAAATAGCTGGCCCCCTGGAAAACGGCCAGGTCGTCGAACACGTTTGGTTTGTTTAACGGATAAACGATTTTAAATCCCACGTATCCAAGGTTGCTCGGAATTTGATTCTTAATCTTCAGATTGCCGTAATCAAAAAAATCCTGCACAAAGGGAATAGGTTGGGTATAGCCGGGAGTAAATTCATTGATGTGAACGATTTCCGATAAAGTGTTGCCCGGGTGTGAAAATTCTACCCGAAACGGCAAATCATCTTCTGCCCAAAGGGCTTTGCCGGGGATAAAACGGATCTCCCGGTATTTATCGTAATTCATGTTTGTCGGATTCAAGACGGCTGGCAGATTTACGCGTGGAGAACGGAAGGCATGCTGCGCACGGGCCAGCGCCAGGCCGGCCACATAATCCAGGTTGACATTGACCGCCTGCGGCGCGGCTGCGGCGGTGCACGCCAGGGCGATGGCGAAGATTATGGTTAAACTACCTCGGCACATTCGCTAACAAGAGACCCTAATTTGGGAAAAATTCAATTAAAAATTGATAAACCCCTGACTATCAAGGATTTGTTTTTCGTCAATTAATAGGGTCCACGATGTGAATATCGATTCCCGGCGCATGATGCATGAAGAAATCCAGGACGTTCGGCCGATTGAACTGCCACCATTTGCGTTCGCTGGTGCCGATGACCACGAGGTTCACGTCGTTTTTTCGGCAGTAATCCAGCAAAGCCTGGCACACGCTTTCGCTTTCCAAAACGGTCACGCTGCCGCCTAATTCGGTGGCGAGTTGCACGTTTTGCATAAATTTGCGTTGCACATCCGAAGGAATGCGGTTGGGGTCTTCGCTCTTTCGCCGGACGTACACGGCCATCCACTCGCGATTGAGCTTGCCGGCCAGCCGCGATGCCGCGCGCAGCAGGCGGGCTGTCGTATCGGGATTGGTGCTGAAAAAAACGGCAATCTTTTCGCTGACATCAGTCGGCGATTTGGCGCCGAGGCGGGGACGGCGATCGAGCGCGGCGGCAGTTTCCCGCAAGGCGAGTTCGCGCAGCGTATTCAGGTTGTTCTCGGTGAAGAAATTTTCCAGCGCCGCCGTCGCGCGGTCGGCGGGATAGATTTTTCCGCTCTTCATCCGCTCGCGCAACTCCTCGGCAGTCAAATCGATGTTTACGATCTGGTCAGCCTCGAGAACGAACCGGTCCGGCACACGCTCTCGTACGTCCACGCCGGTGGCCCGCAGGACCGTGTCGTGCAGGCTCTCCATATGCTGGATGTTCATCGCGGTGATGATGTTGATGCCCGCCAGCAGTAAATCGTGAACTTCCAAAAAGCGCTTGGGATATTGCGACTCCGTCACGTTTGAGTAAGGCAGCTCATCGATGATGCAAACCGTCGGATAACGCTTAAAAATGGCTTCCACGTCGAGCGCCTCGACGGTGGTATTGGCATGGGGCATTTTCTTTCGGGGAATGATCTCGAGGCCTTCGAGCAGCGTCTCGGTTTCCTTGCGTCCGTGCGTTTCCACCCAGCCGATGATGACGTCTACGCCGGCTTTTTTGAGGCGATGAGCCTCTTCGAGCATGGCATAGGTTTTGCCCACGCCAGCGGCGTGGCCCAGGTAAATTTTGAGTTTCCCCAGGCGGCTCTTCTCGATGAGCCGCAGGAAATCTTCCGGCTTTAGCCGCTCTGTCGGCGCTTGATCTTGTTCAGCCACCCGGGAAGGAAAGAGGAAAAAAGCGAAAGGGAAAAGGGAAAAATGGCTCGGTAGGGACGGCGCGCTACGCTGTCCGCGCCGCGTGTAGCGGCGCAACGAGCGTAGTTGGAGGTTGTGCCGTGGACTTTTCCGCGCGCTTTACGCGCGGTGACGCCGCAGCGCGGCGTCCCTACCATAGATGCGCCTCCCTAATATTGCACGCTCTTGACGAACTGATTGAATCCGGCCTTTTGCGTGGCAACGACTGATTGATCGCCCATCAGTTTATAAAACCATGTCTGGCCTGGCAGCGTGACGATGACGCCGACGATTTCTGCGGCTTTTCCAGTTTCAGCATTGTTACCTGTCAGGTCCACGAGTTGGGCCTGGCCGCCCGAAACCTCAAATGTCACTGTCGGAATCTCGTCCACCGGTGGCAAACCAATTTGACCGCGCCAGCGATTGACGTTGGCCGCAAGGCCCCCGCCGTCGCCCGCGGAAGAACTGACGTTCATGTCCGCCGTGGCACCAGTACCGCCCGTGATTTTGAATTTTGCGATGAGAAATTGTCCGGCAGGAACGGGCTGCCAACCGGCCGGAACTTTCCAATTAGGCTGGCTCGACGGCGCTTCTCCTGCCGATGGCGTCGATTGCGTCGCCATGCCAGTAACGTCGGGATGTCCGGGAGGCAATTGCGTCTGCGCCTGCTGCGAACCGAATTTCAAGGACTGAAGAAAAGAGATGAACGCAGCTTTTTGTTGTGCAACCAGGTCAGCGTCACCAGTCATCTTCATAAACCAGGTTGTTCCATCACGGTGCTCAATAGCGGCGAGAATGCGGGCGGGGTGGTCGCTGGAGGAATTGGTTCCGGCCATGTCAAATAGAGTCGCTGGCTGGCCTCCTGCATCGACCTTTTGCGCTGATTTTTGCAGTTCATCATCCGGCGCATCCGGCAACCCAACCTGGCCGCGCCAGCGATTCACATTGGCGAAATCGCCGCCGCCCATGCCCGGCAGTGGAACAATACTGACATCGGCAGTCTGGCCGCCTTCGCCGGTGACTTTAAATGATGCGACGCGCATTTCGCTCGGCGGAACGGCCGTCCAGCCGGGCGGGGCTGTCCACGTTACGGGCGGGGCATTCTTCACGTCGGACGGCACGACGCCGGAGGGCATTTGAGCGGACGAATTGGCCGTCATGGATGCGTCCGGGTGACCCAGTGGCATGCTTTCGGAATTTGTTGCCGGCATGGAAGGCATTTGCTGTGTCTGTGTTTGGTCCTGGTCTGAGCTGACCTGGTAAACTTCGACTTTTTCTTTGCGGCAGCCGAGGGCAAGGGACAGCAATAATGCCGCAAGAAGCGGCAAAGCCATTTTTGCGGTGATAATTCCGGGGTTCGACGGAGTGGTTTTAAGATTAAGAGGCATTTTATTCAGCGTAGATTAAACCATAGAAACAAACAAAGGAACGAGGATTTTTTGCGCAACACAAAGCCGAGGATGGAAGATGGAAGATGGAAGATGGAAGATGGAAGATGGAAGATGGAAGATGGAAAAAACCCAAACGCCAAGCACCAAGCACCAGAGAAACTTCAAGCCTCAAACCTGCAATTTTGCGGTGGGGCAGGTTTTCTGACGACGCGCATCGACTGGGGAATCGGTGGTGTATGCCACGGGGTCGTATGGCGAGCATAGTCGAACGCGTTTTGGGAGTGAATTAATTAGAGCGCACTGACGTGACGCTGCTACGGTAAGGGTTGCACTACACATTTTTTGGGCCTACGGAATGCAACGGGGAAACGAGTGCGAAAAGTGTGGTTTTATTGGATTTTTGACGATTTTGGCGCTGCTGGGAGGAAACGAACTCGGATTTTTTTATCCGCAGATTTCGCCGATGGACGCAGATTAAAAAATGAAGAATGCAGCAACTTCCGGCGAAGGCGCCAATTGAAAGCCCTGGAAGGGCGGACGATAATAGCCCGGGGTCGAGCGCGATCCCGGAGCGCGACCACTTCGGGTTAATGGCCCAAAACATTAGCCGCTGACTGCGGAACCTTGCAACAGCACGAGTCTGATCTGCGGCACGTCCCCCTCCCGTGCAATGCCCAACATAACCTTGGCACCTCATTGCACATTTTCTGTGTATATGTGAGTAAAAATGTAAACGAGACCAAAATTATGCCATAAACTGTTTTGTCTATTGACGTTATGAACATTTTGGCCACTGTAAATGAGACGGCTCATTTTTCACCCTGCAAAACGGGAAGGTTGTATCTAATGTGGTGCCCTGCCCGACCCGACCAAAATTGGGTTCGCGCGAAGACCGGGAAGTGCGCGAAGATTTTTAACCGCGAAATATCAAACTCGCGCTATCGCGCGGATTCGCAGTCAGCGGCTTATCTTGGAGGCGTTTTACCCGGGGCGGCGCACTCGCAGACGGTTTGCACCGTGGCCACCAGCGCTCTGCCCCGGGCTGTCATATTTCGCCCTTAGCAGGGCTTTCAGTCAGAGCCTCGTACCTCGGCTGAAAAGAGATCGTCAATCAACCACCTCTCGTAGATGGAGAAATGTCTTCCAATGGTTCGAAACGACGACGTCTAACGCAAAATCCGGGCTTCAACGCTTCAACGTTTGACCTAACCTCCCACTTCGACGAACATCCTGTGCGTTGCCTGGCTGGTCGAACGTCAACACCGATTTATGCCAACACTAAGCGAATGGGCGAACTTTTATGTGATTGTCGGCTCGTCAGCCGGTGCCCTCATCGGTTTGCAGTTCGTCGTGATTACTTTGATTGCCGATATGCCGATTGGACAATCCGAAGTCCAGGCCAGCAATGCTTTCGCCACGCCAAGCGTTGTCCATTTTGCCATGGTGCTCTTTCTCTCCGCCATAGTCGCCGCCCCCTGGAACCACCTGGCACCCGTCGCAGTTATCTGGGGATTGCTGGGTTTATCCGGTTTAGTGTACTCCTTCATCGTAGTCCGGAGAATGCGCACGCAGGGCGCCTATAAGCCGGTATTCGAGGATTGGCTGTTCCACGCTTTGTTGCCACTCGCAGCATACGCAGCACTTGCCGGGTCGGCCTTCCTGGCTGGTTCCCACGAACGAATCGCCCTTTTCCTCGTCGCCGCGGCGGTGCTGGTACTGCTATTCATCGGTATTCATAACGCCTGGGATACCGTCACCTATCACACATTCGTCAGAAAACCTAAGGACCAAAAAACTGACGAGGCTGCACCAAAGACTTAATGCGACCGGTTCGATTGCATGGTTGCGGCCTATATATTTGCATATATGGTCTGAAAGTCCGCAACATCCGCTACAGCGTTGAGAATCAACGACTTAATCCGCAACAAATCTGCAACAAATCCGCAACACGGTTGCAACATTTTGACGCAACGCGCAACACGCGTACGCCCCATTTTTCTTTCTGAAAAAACCTGTTGCGTCTTTCGCTCACGCATTTTTCGTGCTTAACTATTCTGCGCCATGACTCAATACCTCGATTTGCTGCGCCACCTGCTCGACCACGGAAAATTTAAAGCGGACAGGACGGGCACCGGGACATATTCAGTGTTTGGCGCGCAGGCCCGGTTCGACTTGCGCGAGAGTTTCCCGGTGTTGACCACCAAGAAATTGCACCTCAAGTCCATCATCTATGAGTTGCTTTGGTTTTTGCGCGGCGATACGAACGTAAAATGGTTGCAGGAGCACGGCGTGACGATTTGGAATGAATGGGCGCGAGAGGACGGCAGCCTGGGACGCATTTACGGCGCGCAATGGTGCGATTGGCGCACAGCGGATGGGCAGACAATCAACCAAATTGACGAAGTCATCGCCCAGATCAAAAAGAATCCCTCAAGTCGACGGCACATCGTTACGGCATGGAACCCCGGCGAGATTTCACAGATGGCATTGCCGCCGTGCCATGCGATGTTTCAGTTTTACGTGAGCGACGGCGAATTAAGCTGCCAATTATATCAGCGAAGCGCGGATTTGTTTTTGGGCGTGCCGTTCAATATCGCCAGTTATGCGCTCCTCACGCGCATGGTCGCACAGGTTTGCGATCTGAAGCCGGGCGATTTCGTTCACACCTTTGGTGATTTGCACCTGTACGCAAATCACGTCGAGCAGGCGAAGCTGCAACTCTCGCGCGAACCGAAGACATTGCCACAGATGAAACTGAATCCAGCGGTCCGCAATATCCATGACTTCAAGTTCGAGGATTTTGAACTGGTTGGCTATGACCCGCATCCGGGGATTAAGGCGCCGATTGCGGTGTGAGCCATTTGTGAGGTTCTAACTTCTGCGCGGTGGGCGGGCCGGGTCGGCCATGTTTTCTAGTGATAGACGAGAGGTCATAATACAAATTTTTTACAAACTTTTCACGCGCCGCTGACAACTTTTTCCCGCCGTCAGGCAAAGTGACGGCATGAAAACAATTCTGTTTACACTCGGTCTGGCCACGACTTTCACCGCGAATCTGTTCGCCCGAGAAACGTTGAATCTCAAACTGGTGCCAGAGCGCGATCTTATCCTCAAAAATCAGCCGCAGGAAGTGGTCGTTAAAATTGACCTTTCGGCGATTGGTGGCAAAGAGAAAATCCACCGGCCGCCGCTCAATCTTGCCGTCGTGCTGGATAAATCCGGTTCGATGACCGGCGCAAAATTGGAAAAAACCAAACAAGCGGCGATGCAGTTGGTAGATCGCCTTGCGCCGGACGACATATTTTCGCTCGTAATTTTCAGCGATGAAGCGGAAATCCTTGTGCCCGCGCAACACGTCGAAGACAAAGAAGCGCTGAAGGAAAAAATTGAAGGCATCAAAGCCAACGGGAGCACGGCGCTTTATGCCGGCGTAAAATTGGGAGCGGAACAGCTCGAAGACAATTTTTCCAGCAAACGAATCAATCGCGTCATTTTGCTTTCCGACGGATTGGCGAATGTCGGGCCGAGTTCACCGCGGCAATTGCGCCGGCTGGGCGGCGATTTGACGGAGCGCGGCATTTCCGTGACGACGATTGGCGTTGGCGACGATTACAACGAGGATTTGATGGCTGGACTCGCCGAAGCCAGCGACGCGAATTATTATTACGTTCAGGACACTGAAAAACTTTCTGAAATCTTCGCCAGGGAACTCGGCGAACTGCGCGGAGTCGTGGCGCGTGACGTACGGATTGAGGTTATTTGCCCTGAGGATGTGAAGCCTCTCGGCTTCATTGGCCGCGCCGAGAAATTTGAAAATCAGAAGGCCGTCGTGAATTTGAGCCAATTTACCGGCGGGCAGGATCGCTATTTGCTTTTGCGCTGCCTGGTCAATGGCGACACATCGGAAATTGCGCAGGTTAACGCCGATTACAAAGACGAATTTGACGACGACAGCGAGCAAACCATTAGCGGCACGGCAAAAATTGATTTCACCGGCAGCCAAAAACTTTCCGACGAATCCGCGAACGACGCCGTGGTCGCGGAAAAAGAGTTGATGCTCACTGCGGTGGCCAAAGACGAAGCAATGGCGCAGGCGGACGCGGGGAATTATCTTGAGGCCGGGAAAATTTTGAACGCGCAAAATGCGACGCTTTATCGCGTCATGGCCGCCGCGCCGGCGTCAGTCCAGGATCAAATTCGCGCAGAGACTAAATATCTTCAAACATTCGGCGGCGCAATTGAAAATGGCCAATACGATTCCGCCACGCGCAAAACCATGCAGTCGCAATCCTACAACGCACGCAATTCAAAATGAGGCTTTAGAGCGTTTTAAAAAATACTGTAGCCATTCGGGAAGAAAAAGAAGGGGAAGCGGTCTTTTTGGGTTTTGGCGTCGTTTCAGCTCAGTCACAGGGTTTTCAAACATGCTCCTTCGCTGAAGCCTCGCCAAAACACCAAAAATCCTCGCTCCGAACGGCCACATTATTTTTTAAAACGCTCTA
>DATAST010000015.1:0-58963 GCA_036269115.1 Verrucomicrobiia bacterium
CAATCTGATTCAGAGCAACGTCTTCCAGCACGTTGCCCTGACCTATGACACGAATTCCGGGACTGCGATGCTATTCTATGACGGCACGAATGTCGCCACGACCAATTGGGGCATCAATATCGTGCCCAAGACCACTGGCGATGTTCTGCTCGGCAAAGACATGAGCCTGGAGACGAATAACTATTATGGCGGGCTCATGGACGAAATGAGCATTTACAGTCGCGCCCTTTCCGACGCGGAAATTGCGGCCATATATTCCGCATCCGCGTATACCACGAACCGTCTCATCGGGAAATTTAATCCCAGCGTAACGCCTCCGCTGTCCCTGGCTGAGGCCCAGGTCGTTTTGGGCAACATGACCAATACGATTTTGGGAGAGAACAACACGTGGCAGGAAGGTTCCTTCACATTTTTACCGCAAACCAATGTATTTCCGATGCAGATCCAGGGCATCGAACCTGGCATGCTGTTCGACTCATTTGGAGTCAGCGAAGCGCCGCTGGGCAATTTGTATTTTCAACCCGAGCAATCGCTGGGTGATGAGCTAAAGGGCCAGACCGCCAACGGCAATTGGACGCTCGAAATTTGGAACACGCGTTATAACACCCTGGCCACTAATGTCAATTTGTTGAGCTGGCAGTTGCAGTTCATTTTACGGTCCAACACTCTTACGCCGCTGACGATTGGTTCCCAGGAGCCGACTTCCATCACAATTCCGCCCGGCCAAATTGTCACGCTCCAGGTCCCCGTACCCATATGGGCTACGGATGCCACGAACATTTTGGTTTCATCCACCGAACCGCTAAACGTGTATTTCAACGGGACGAATCCGCCGACCGGCAATAGTCCGCCTGATTCGTTCATGTTTAACGGAACTACCGGAATCGAGGACCTGACGACCAACAGTAATCCCACAAATATCGTCCAGGGCGGGACCTATTACATCGGGTTGCAAAACACCGGGCCCCATGCCGCCGCGGCGATCTTCCAGGTGGACTTCAACATCACTGCCTTGACCAACGACGTGCCATTCAACGACACGCTGGCCACAAACGATTCCTACCGTTACTTCAGCTTTGACGTGACCTCCACGAACGCGTACGAAGCCACGTTCCAGCTCCTGCACATGAACGGCAATGCCGACCTAGTTCTTAGAAAGGGTTCGCTGCCCACCTTGACCAGTTCGGACTACGGCAGCTTCAACAACGGCCGCGCCAACGAGAACATTTATGTGCTCACCAATTCGATGCCGGTTCCGCTCTCGACCGGCACCTGGTACATGGGCGTCTTCAATCGCGACGCTCATGCTGTCGATTATACTGTTTTGGCCCAGGAATTGGATTTGAGCCCAACGGGAACACCAACGACGAATGGGCTTACTCTGATTCAACTGATCAACGGTGTGCCGTTTAATTACACGGCGGGGCCGGGCGCCGCGCTGACAAACTTTTTCTATTTCCCGGTCACAAATTCCGTGTCGATTACGAATGGGGTTCCTGTTACGAATTACGTCAATTCCATCCATTTCGAATTATATAACCTGAGCGGCAATGGAGATTTGACGGTTCAGACCAACATTCCACCATTTGCCCCGCCATTCTTCCAAAGCAGCGCTGAACCGGGCGTGACTCCGGAATTTATCCAGATCATCACCAATAGTGCGCTAACGAACCTCGCGGAAACCTGGTACCTCGGCGTGCCAAACCAAACAACGAACGAAATCCGCTTCACGATCATTGCCGTCATTGACACGAATAATTATTTCCCCGCGTTCCCCGGCGCGGGTGGCGCGGGCGCAAGCGCGTTGGGCGCAAGCTGGAGAAATGGATCTACCAATACCGTCTATCACGTTACCAGTCTGGATGATGCCGGCCCGGGCACTTTGCGTGACGCAGTCAGCTCCACAAATCGCACAATCATCTTTGATACGTCTGGTGTCATTTACCTGCAATCGCCATTAATCGTTACCAATTCGTATCTGACCATTGTGGGCCAAACAGCTCCCGAAGGCGGTATTACGGTCGCGGGTGCCTCTACGATTTTATCATCGAATGTGCATGATGTCGTGATTCGCTACATCCGATTCCGGCCGACTTATTCCGGACAAGATCTGTTTACTGACGCCGGCAACGATATTTATAAATTTACGCCAAATGGAACACAAAGCACCGTTACGACGCTGTCATCGCCAGGAGACGGATTGGCCTTTGGATCTAGCGGGAATTTGTATGTGTCTCAAAACAATAATATTCTTGAGATCAACCCCGCTGGAACTCAAAACACTTTCGTGACCGGCGCGGGCGATGCCACATTCCTGGCTTTCGACGGCGTAGGCGACCTTTTCGAATCTGATCATAATGACCATATTTTTAAATACACACCCAGCGGAATCCAAAGCACCTTTGATCCCGGATTGTTCGAACCGCAAGGGCTTGTATTTAATAGCGCAGGAGATCTGCTTTGCGTGGGCGGCAATGGATCTGGCTATATCTATGAATACACGCCTGGAGGAGCTCGGTTTACATTTTCCACTGGAGTCGTCAACCCAATCGGGGTGGCGATAAATAGAGCGGGCATGCTCTTTGTGACCGACCCAAACAGCGGCAGCCTTTACGAATTCACACCGACTGGCGTGCGGAGCACCTATGCGTCCATCCCTAATGGAGTGGGAATGGCATTTAACAATGCTGGGGATCTGTTTGTCGGAAGTGGCAACAGTATTGTTGAATTTGCTCCAAATGGAACCAAAACGACTTTTGCAACCGTTCCAGACGGCATAGCCGGTGTGGTTTTCAACTCTCCCGCGCCCGGATTGGCAACAGGCCTGGGTGGCGACGCCTTGCAATTCAATACGGTCTCAAACGTTATTGCCGATCATATCTCCGCCCTGTGGAGTTCCAATAACGATCTGTCCATCCTGAATTCCACCAACGTCACGGTTCAATGGTCCATTCTTTCCGATATCCTTTCGAATCAGCCTGCCGGAAACGGCGCACTGGTGCGTTATGGCAGCGGACCCGTGAGCTTGCATCACAATTTGTTTGCTGACAACCCCACCGGCAGCCCGCGGCTCGGCGACAACATCAGCCTCGATTTCGTGAACAACGTCATCTACAACTGGGTCACCAACGCCGGTTATTCGACCTCCGCCGACATCACGAACAATCCTGCCGGTTTCACCAATTATCTAAATTACATCTGCAATTATCTCATTGCCGGCCCTGACACGATAACGACCAACATCGCTTTCTGGGGCGGCACCAATACGACCTGGTTGTTCCAAACCAATAACTTTATCGACAACGACACGAATACGTTCTTAAACGCGGCGAGCTCAGAGTGGAACATGTTCACGAATTGGAACGGCTTCACCAACCTGTATACATTGACCAATCAGTTCCGGTTGGCCCCGACGAGGGTTGACGAAGCGTATCAGGCTTATGAAAAAGTCCTGGACTTCGCCGGCGTGTCAATGTTCAAGCGGGAACCCGCGGAAACCAATCTCATCGAAAGTGTTCGCCGGCAGACTGGTCGGGTCATCACCGCTCCGGGGCTGGTTTCGACCCTAAGCACAAATTTGATCTTCCAATACAATGCCCAGGACGGCATCCCGGATTTCTGGAAACTCACGTTTGGCCAGGTCGTAACCAACCAATATAACAATTATCAGCCCGACAGCTCCGGTTACTCGGAATTGGAAGAATTCGACAACTGGCTGGCCGGACCACACGCCCTCACCATTACGAATCAGCCTGTGGGTGTTGATTTGCAAAAGCTCCTGGGCAAAACGGGCAGCCTGAGCTTCTCAGTTTCCAATGCCATCCACGGCACTATCTATCTTACCAACGTGCTCGGCTCTTACACCAACCAGGGCATATTCAGCAACAGCATCGCCATCTTCACGCCCACCAACGGGGCACCTGGCGGAACAAATTATTCCGGCTTCGCGTCGTTCGATGTCTTTGTGACTAATAACGATACCATGGGCTATTTCGGACCCGTCACGGTGAGTGTCTTTGTGAGCGCCCTTCCGCCGGCCTACACCGAACAGTTCGGGTATCTGCCGCTATATCTGCCTGCGACGAATACCGTGCCGCCTCATACCACAATTTGGTATACAATCGACGTACCTACCAACGCCATTCAGGCCACGAATATCCTATTGACCGCAGGCGCGCCCATAAACCTCTTGTACAGTTCGAACCAGCCGCCCACGACGGCTTACCCGAGCGATTTTGTATTGCTAAATGATGCGACGAACGGCTCTGCGGTTATTAACCCCAGCGGCGCGCCGCTCCCACCCGAACTCGTCCCAGGCAACCAGTATTATCTCGGCGTTCAAAACACCAATAATTTCGCCACGAATTATGCTGTTGAAGTGAATTTTGAGACTATTTCGCTCCCGCCTGGCGGCATCATTATTACCCCCGGCGATCCGATCATCATTATTACCCCGGGTGCTGGTGTTGCTGGAGCGGCAACGCCTCGTGGCACCAGCACTTCCGTAGTTTTTACCAACAATCCCGCCTTCATACGGATATTTGTGCCGCCGAATGCCATTGCGGCCACAAATACACTCGCGTCAACCGGCGGTCCTATGGATCTATGGTTCAATCCGAATACCTGGCCTCTCACAGGCGCCCCCGGAGATGCTGAATTGATAGCGAACTATACGGGGCCATCGCCTGTGACTGCTATTCTGACCGTGTCCGGCACCCCTCAGCTGGTTCCTGGCCAGTACATGTTCCTGACTCTTACCAATACGACGACGACAACGGTCACTAATGAATTCGAAATCACCTTTGACTTATATTACACGCCGCCCGTCCTGCCGCCCGTGACAAACATAACCGTCGTCGCCGGAAACACATTGAACGTGAACGATCAGGGCAGTGATACCAACGCCGGCGCTTTATTCTACTACTTGACCACTGCTCCGCCGGTTGGGGCGACCATCTCAGGCGCCGGCCAAATTATCTGGAACGTCCCGATCGACACGCCCGGTGAAGACGTGTTGTTCACGACTGTGGTCAGCAATGCGTTTACAACGATGACCGCAACGAACAGCTTCACGGTCACAGTGATACCGGTGTCGTCTCCCACACAGCCGGTCCAAACCAATAACGTTCCGACCAACAGCATCAGCTGGATCGCCGTGAATGTGCCGATAGATGCCGAATGGGCAACGAATATATTACTCTACGCGACCAATCTGCCCGTGAACGTCCTGTTCACGACTAATTACCCGCCCATGGGCGTCGGCGCTTATACGTTAATGTCCGGCGTAACCAATGGCATCAGTGTTTTAGGCACAGCCACCGTGCCAACAAACATTGTCCCGGGCTCAGTGTATTATCTCGGTGTCGAAAACCCGAACAGCGCCCCGATCAACTATGCGCTTCAGGTGGACTTCGGCTATTATTCACCACCGTCGCTCCCGGCCGTTTCAAATCAAATCACCATTGCGGGCGCAACGCTGACTGTCACCAATACTGCGACGGATAGCAGCGGTGTCGGCTCGTTGTACTACACGCTTACAACCGTGCCGCCGGTCAATGCGACCATTTCAACCGCTGGAGTCATCACCTGGGCCACAGCCACCAACCAGGCGCCTGGCGATTTCGTGTTCACCACCATTGTCACGAATTCGGTGACCACTCTCAGCGATACAAATACGTTCACGGTCACGGTTGTCTCGCCCGCTATCGGCCAGGGGCCGGTGACCAATACGATTACGCCCAATAGCGTAGCCTGGATACAGGTCGACGTTCCAACCAACGCGGAATGGGCCACAAACATCCTGCACTTTGCAAACACTCACCCGGTGAATGTACTATACACAACCAATTCCTCGCCGGCGTTAAGCAATGCGAGCGTTCTGATGTCGAATGTAAGGAACGGAACCAGCATCCTATATACGAATATCTCCACGGCGCCGACCAACCTGGTACCCGGCGGCATCTACTACCTGGGTGTCCAGAACACCAACAGCTTCGACGTGACCTATTCGCTGGAAGTGATCTTTGGATATCCGCCGCTGCCTCCGAACTTCCACGTCAGCATCGTCTATACAAATATTAGCGGCGTAAACGGCTTCCTGTTGACCTGGTTCGCGCCAACGAACGACGACTTCCAGGTGCAGGAAACTCCGGGTCTCAGTGCGCCAGCCTGGAATACATTTACGAACATTATTACCTATAACGGACCGGTGACCTCCACGAACGGTTTGTTCAGCTTCTTCGATAACGGCGCTGAGTATCCGTTCGGCCCAACGCGGTTCTACCGCCTGCTGTTGCTCGAAGCGAATGCCCTGGCTTTGCCCAACCACAGTAATTACGTTCTCAGCGTCTCACAGCCGTTGGTCGTCACCAACACTGCCGTGGATTCCGGTACGAACGTCACGTTGACGTATAATATCACGGATTTTCCGACGCCGGCCACGAATGCATTGATTAGTACCAACGGCATTATCACGTGGACGCCCGGTCCGGACGATGCCGACAGTGCGTTTACGTTCACGACGGTCGTAACCGACAATGGCCTGCCTTCGGCCGTCGCGAGTAACACCTTTACTGTCTTTGTGCTGCCGGCTCCGATTATCACCAGCGCCACAGCCACGCCCGGCAGTGTTAGTATCCAATGGACTGCGTCAAAGGACGACCTCTTTCAGGTCGAATGGACGACCAATCTGACTGTCAACAATTGGACCGTATTGCCACAGGTTGTGACCTCTCCTTCCACTGGATTGTTTAACTTCACCGATAACAGTCCAACCGGGGCGATGAAATTCTACCGCCTCGTCTGGCTTCCGCCGCCATAAGCAGGGCGCGTGAATGTGGGGGATTTGCTCTCAGCCTTGTGCCGGTCTGCTTAACTTGCGCCTTTTGGTTAGACATTGAGTCCGGTCGTAGTCAGAATTTCGCTTCTCTATGGATTTACTCTACACATTGATGAAATGGAACCAGCGGCTTAAGAAATTATTGCCGCGCTGGCTCCTGCAGACGATCCGGGATTTGGTCGAATCAATGGGGTTCTTATGGAAACGGAGTTATTATGGGCAATTTGGCGAAGACGCCGTTTTGCAAAATATTTTCAGGCAAATGGCCTGGCGCCAGGCCACCAAAGAAAAAGCCGGCAAGATTAAAGGCAGTGCCGGCTTTTACGTGGACATTGGGGCGTTTGCCCCGTTGCAGCATTCAAATACGTATTGGTTCTATCGGCGCGGTTGGAGAGGAATCAATGTGGACGCCACTCCGGGTTCCATGCGCATCTTTAACTGGCTTCGCCGCCGTGATATCAACCTGGAACTTGCCGTCTCCAGCCAGGGTGGTGAATTGACTTACTACTGTTGGGGCATTCCGAACGTCATGAATACCACGTCTAAAGAAGCCGCGGAAGAAGTTGTTCGCAACGGAGGGCAGCAACCGGAGAAAATCATCGTTAAAGCCCGCACGCTGGAACAGATTCTCGATGAACATCTTCCGAAAGGACAAACAATAGACTTTCTCACGGTTGATGTCGAAAATCATAATTTCGAAGTTATCAAATCCAATAATTGGTCAAAATATAAACCACGCCTCATTCTCGTTGAGGCCGACAATGATGCTCCGGATTTTGAGACAATTGCCAGTTCTGCGATGACCGGTTTTCTGAAAGGTCATGGCTATCAGGTGTGCGCCTGGGTTAAGCCAACTATCTTTTTCGAATTGAAAGACACGGCAGTTCATTAAAAATCAGCCATTTGAATCAGGATACGTCCTATCTTTACACCATTCGGCCACTAAACAACCAGTAATCGGCCTCGCAGTGACCGTTTCTGTGTCCTTTACGTTTTTTTTCGAAGTCTTATGACGTTTTGCTTGACTTCATTAGAGTAATATCGTATTTATTTAAGGACAGTTGCTATGAAGTCGGAAGTCAGAAGTTTTGACCCTCTTTTGGACATTGGCTAGGTTTGTTCCGGGCTTTTTGTTCACGTCGCGTGATCTCCATCTGAAACAAAAAATAAAAACCAACGCAGTCATATTATACATCCTATGAAAATTAAAACTACAACAACAATAATCGGCGGAGCGCTCTGTGCATCGCTCCTGGCAACCGGCACAGCGAATGCGCAAAACCTGTTTGCTGATGCCGGGAACACGATTTATAAATTCACACCGGGGCAGAGTCCTTTCGCCACCTTCTCGGGAGACTCCGCTGATGGAATCGCTTTTGGCCCCGATGGGGATTTATATGTGGCCCAGAATGGAGATATCCTTAAGTTCACAGCTGCCGGCGTTCAGAGCACCTTCGCCACCGGCGCGGGCAGTGCAACCTTTCTGGCGTTCAACCAACAGGGTGTCTTGTTTGAAGCGGATCACAGCGGCCATATCTTTGAATATTCGTCCACCGGAGTCCAAAGCACTTTCGCGAGTGGAATGTCTCAGCCAGAAGGAATAGCGTTTAATAGCGCGGGTGATCTGTTTGTCGCTGGTGGCAATCAGGCCGGCTATATCAATGAATACACCCCGCAAGGAGGGATGACTACTTTCACTACCCAGGTAAACAATCCGCTTGACATCGCTTTTAACAGTGCGGGAGTTCTCTTCGAGACCGACGTAAATAGCGGCAACATTTACGAATTTACCAGCACCGGCGCGCGAAGCACCTTTGCCACCGGGTTGAGCGATTTGGCGGGGTTGGCCTTTGATACGTCCGGTGACCTGTTTGTCGCGAGCGGGAGCAATATTTACGAGTATTCCGCAAATGGTGGAGGCCGCAGCACATTCGCTACAGTGACAGGCGGAATCGCCGGTTTGGCTTTCCAGGGTGAAACGTTGCCGGTGCCGGAACCCTCGGAGTTTGCCATGCTTGGAGTCGGACTCGCCGGCTTGCTTGCCCTCTCGTATCAAAGAAAGAAGGCCGCGCGGATTTAATGACTCCTCGAGTGAGTGGAGCAAAGATTTATTCTTTGCTCCAATTCTTTTACGACAAACCACGCTTTGAAATTCTAGCTGCGTTTGTTAAATTGGCGTGTGAGTTTTGCCGTTGAATTCAATTCATTGGCGCCGGACGATTTTGTCCGGCGCTCGCTTTCCACCACGCCGGCGGACATCCGAAATAGCCTGGCAAAAAGCAGTTTGTCGTTGAACGACTTCGCCGCGTTGATTTCGCCGGCCGCTGCTGGCTTCCTGGGCGAGCTCTCCAGCCGTTCCCGCAAATTGACCCTCCAGCGCTTCGGCAAAGTCGTGCGCCTGTTCGCCCCCCTTTATGTTTCAAACGAGTGCATCAATAATTGCTCCTATTGTGGGTTTTCGCGCGATAATCCGATCCTGCGGGTGACCTTGTCAGTTGAAGAAGTCCGCCGGGAGGCGCGCGCGTTGCTCGAACAGGGGTTTCGAAACATTCTTCTAGTGGCAGGTGAACATCCCAAATTCGTTTCCAACAATTATTTGCGTGATTGTGTGGCCGCTTTGCACGAAGAAATCCCGTCAGTGTCGTTGGAAGTCGGGCCCATGGAAACCGATGAATATCTGCCGCTCGTTGCCGCAGGCGCGGATGGGTTGGTGGTTTACCAGGAAACGTACGACCGCGAGGTTTATGGGGAAGTGCATACTGCTGGGCCTAAGAAGAATTTTGATTGGCGCCTCGAAACACCCGAGCGGGCTTACGCCGCGGGCTTTCGCCGCCTTGGAATTAGCGCATTATACGGATTGGCCGATTGGCGTTACGAGGCCATTAGTGTCGCCGCGCACGCCGCGTGGCTGCTGCGTCATTGTTGGAAGGCGCAACTCACAATTTCCCTTCCGCGCTTGCGTCCCTGTGCCGGCGAATTTCAGCCGTTGACGCAGATGTCCGATCGCGACTTGGCGCAGTTGATCTGCGCATTTCGGCTGATGTTTCCCGATGTCGGGCTCGTCCTGTCCACACGCGAGCCGGCCCGCCTGCGCGACGGCCTGATTCCGCTGGGCATCACCCTCATGAGCGCCGGCAGCCATACTGAGCCGGGCGGTTACACGGGCGCGGGCCGGGAAAAAGTTCATCAGACGGTGCGCGGAAGAATGGTCGAACTTCCCCCGACTGTAGGCATCAAGGGTGAAGGAGCCAGCGAATGGGCGAATGGCAATAGCCATACTACCGGCGCCACTGGGCAATTCGAAGTCTCGGACGACCGTTCCGCGAAAGAAGTCGCCAGCCTGCTCCAAAAACTCGGCTACGAACCGGTCTGGAAAGACTGGGATTCAGCGCTGGCATGAGAACGCTTGCACCGTTCTCATGCTCATCCTCAACTATCCATTGATCATTCCTTGAATTCCGGCTCTATCATCGCCAACGGAAAAACGGTCCCAGCCAATCTTCCTTGTTCCATCGAGGATTTTCTCCTGGCTCAAAAACTTTTGCCGCGGAGCGTCGTTGTCGAGCACAACGGCAATGCTGTCGTGCCTTCGGAATTTTCCAAACGCCAGCTTATGGAAGGTGACAAGTTGGAAATTGTAAGAATTGTTGCCGGTGGTTGAAATCAAGCGGCGGCAGCAGCGCGATTGGCGAACAGTCGCCATAACCGCAGGCGTGTGAATCGATGCCTCGTCCGATCCCGAAGGCCGTTTTGCGCATTGAACCTCTGAACCGCTGCAATGTTCCGGCGTATCAAACCATCGGATGACAATTCTCCCTCTCCCAGCGGGAGAGGGCAGGGGTGAGGGAGACTCTTTCGGACGCAGATATTCGTCCCCCGGTTCATGGTTCGTGTGGAGGCAGAGTCGTTTAAAAAATCGTCGCGATCTCCATCACCCTAAATCGATCGGCTCTAAATAGTAACCAAGCGATTTGTGCATCTGTGCATCGGCGAATCATGAACGGTGTCAAGCTGCCTCCCCGCCCGCGCTGCTTGCCGTAATTTGGAAGTTTAATCTGCCTCAAAATTCAACTAAACTCATTCAATTATGGAATGGCTGACCCATTTTGTTTGGCACGACGCGATTTGGCACGATGGCAAATTTCTCGGCATTGACTGGAGCGTTTGGAAAGTAATCGGCTGGATGGGAAACGCCACATTTTCCTGCCGGTTCGTGGTCCAGTGGTATGCCACTGAAAAGCATAAAAAGGTAGTTATCCCGACTCTCTTCTGGTGGTTGAGCCTGGCCGGCTCTCTGCTGCTCCTGATTTATGCGTTGCACAAGGCTGATTCGGTTTACATCTATTCCTTCCTTTTCCCGTGGATACCCTATACGCGAAATCTGATCATTCACTATCGCCACCAAAAGGAGCATTCGGATTGCGATGACTGTGGAAAGAAAGTGCCGCCTGGCTCAAACTTCTGCCCTCATTGCGGGGCAAAATTGCGCGCTATGGCGCCGGCGCAGTAGCAGCGGGCGCGCCGGGCGCATTGGACGGCGTCCATCCGTATTTTCTCATAACGGGTTGGAAGCTCGGGTGTTTCAAGGCGTAGTCGCTCAATTGCTTGTCAAAATTCTTAATCACCAGCGCATTCTTATTGAATTCCTCTATGAATTGCCGCGCGGTCGGCTTGGTGTCTGTCAATTCGGTGTTTAGAAGGTGCGATTGATAAAAAAGATAAGCGACGAGCGTTGCCGTCACGACAACGAGCGCCAGCAACAGCAAAAACACCTGCCGCTGCAGCGCCAACACCTGATCAGCAAAATCGGGGCTGTTTGTGGGAGATACCGGATCGTTCATGGGTATTAGTGGTTGGCCGGAGCGGTGGCGGGCGTGCCGGTGGCGGGTTGTTTCACAATCGATTGAAGAATCCTGGCCAATTCCGGGTCGCGATATTGTTTATTGTATGTGGCCGCATCAGCGTAAACAGCCTGCGTTTGAAGCATGACGTTATGATCCATTACTTCCCTCGATTGCAAGGAACGGAGTTCATGAGTGATAATCACGACCCTCAGGACACAAATCACCCCTAGGACGACCAGCACTCCTAACACAAAGGTCAAAACGCCGTTCAACGTGTCACTTTTCATGGTGGGCGGGAATTTAGCGAAAACACGGCGATTGTCCACTTGTTTTTTTGCCTAAAAAAAATTGATTTTCCGGCCCCGAGCCGCAACATTTGGAGGCTCAATTGTTTTGTGCCTAAAGAAGAGCCAATCGAATTGACCGGAAATGTGACACAAGTGCTTCCCGGCACTATGTTTCGCGTGGCACTGTCCACCGGACACGAAGTCCTCGCACATATCTCCGGCAAAATGCGAAAAAATTTCATCCGTATTTCGGTCGGCGACAAAGTCAACGTGGAAATGTCCCCGTATGACTTAAACCAGGCGCGCATTATTTACCGCCATCCGTAGCGCACGGCAGTGGAACCGTTTTAACCTGGAAATATTTACGGCAACAGGCAGACCATAACAGAGTTGAACTATGCGAATCCATTTTTTTGGCGCCACGCGCACCACGACCGGCTCGACGTATTTATTCGAGGTCAACGGCAAAAAATTGCTGCTCGAATGCGGATTGTTTCAGGGCCATCGCGAGGAGGAAACGGCCCGCAACTGTTGTTTTCCCTTTGATCCCAAACAAATCGACGCCGCGGTGCTGAGCCATGCTCACATGGACCACGCCGGCAATTTGCCGAATCTTCGCCGGCAGGGATATACCGGCAACATCTATTGCACTTTCGCCACGCGTGATCTCGCCAGCATCATGCTCGTGGATTCGGCGAGGATCCAGATGGACGATGCCGCGTTTGTTTCCAAACAGCGGGCTAAGCAGCATCTTCCGCCCGTCGATCCGCTTTATACCGTTGCTGATGCGGAGAGGGTCCTGGAACAATTTGTTTCCGTTAATTATGAGCGCCCCGTCCAGGTGGTGGATGGTGTGACCGTCACATTTCGCGATGCGGGCCATATCCTTGGCTCAGCCCAGGTCATCCTGGACGTGGTCGAAGGCGGCAAAAAATTTCGCTGGCTCTTTAGCGGAGACGTCGGGCGTGGCAACGATGACATTCTTCGCGACCCGGCGCCCACGGACCAAGTGGATTTCCTGCAGATCGAGTCCACGTACGGCGGGCGCGAGCATGCCGCGCGAGGTAATGCCGACGAGACGGTGTGCCGCCTGGTTTCTGAAACGCTGAATCAAAAGGGCAAGGTTATTATTCCCGCTTTCTCGGTTGGGCGAACACAGCAAATCGTTTATGTGCTGCACCAATTGGCCCTGGCCGGCAAACTCCCACGCGCGCCGATCTTTGTGGACAGCCCGCTTAGCGTCAATGCTACTGAAGTTTACCGATTGCACCCGGAATGCTTTAACGATTCCGTCAACAAGTTCCTGCACGAGAAGGAAAACCCTTTCGGCATGGAAAACCTGACTTATCTCAGGGACGCGGAGCAGTCCAAAAAGCTCAACGACCTCAAGGAACCGGCCATTATCATTAGCGCCTCCGGCATGTGCGAAGCAGGGCGCATTCGCCATCATTTGAAGAACCACATAGGCTACGCGAATAACTTAATCCTCTTTATCGGCTATTGCGCCGAGCACACCCTGGGTGCTCAAATCCTCGCCGGCAAAAATCCGGTGAACATCTTTGGCGAACCGCATCAGGTGCGGGCAAAGATCGCCTCGATTGATTCCTACTCCGGACACGCCGACCAAAACGAATTAAAGCGCTACGTCGGGGGCATCTCCGGAAATGTGAAAAAAATCGTTTGCATCCACGGTGAAGAATCGCAATGTCTCGCCAATGCCGATAACCTTCGGAAAGCGAAGCCAAATGCGGAAGTCATCGTCCCGCATTATAAAGACGTTTTAGACGTTTAAAATGCCCCAGGCCTAAGCCTCGATAGCGCGCACCAGTTCAAGCCGGCCTTTGAAGAACTGGGCGAGCTGATTGGTCGTGCGGCCGGTACGGTTGTCTTTGATTTTTGAACCGATACCCAGGTCATAGCGCCGAACCACTTCGGTGACTGAACCGGTGCTGGCGGCGGACACCTGGGCATGCAGCACCTGCATGGCCCGATTCAGCGCTTCCGCGCGCGTTCCGCCCGCGCATGTTTCCAGCGACATGACTGAGGCACCGTGGAACAGACGAACCTGCCAACCGGCTTGTGTGATCAGCCGTGTCCGCCGGGGCTTCAGTTCCTGCACATTCGCAGACACCGCCGCCACAAATTTTTTGTCCGGCTCAGCCGTTACGGGAAATACTTCGACGCGGATCAATTCCGAATCTTCGGAGGTTTTCTCCCTGCCGTTGCGCGAGCCGGCCTCCCGGAATCGGCGTTTCATCTGGTGCATTCCCGCTTCAGGTTTGAAAAGCAGGCTGGCGCCAAGGCCGCTGACAGAAAGACATGCGTGGTCGTTGGTCTCGCTGAACATTTCCACAAGGAACTCGGTGGACAGCCGGTGGCGAATCGCGAATTCGTTGAACACTGTCGCCAATTGTTCGACGCCGCCGATTGCTTTTCCTTCACGATCGAAGAGGCTGACCATGACCAGCGCGTCAGCCAGGTCGATGACATTGGAGGCCGAAGCAATTGTTTCCGCATGAGACACGTCCAAAGCCAGCGAATCGAGCCTCTCAGAAAGCGCTCCTTCCGACATTTTGCCCTTCTTGCCGGCGCGTTGATGTTCGATCGAGTCAAAAGTTCGATTCAACACCGCGGCCAATTCCAAAAATTGATCCAGTTTCTGGATTTCATCAAAGGTGGCCGCCTTTCCTGGTTCATTTTGATAAAATCCGGGTTCAGATGTCCGCGCCAGCAATTCCGACTTGCGATCACGTAAAATGTGCAAGCGGCTTTCCAGGGCGGCAAGACGTTCATGAATTTCGTCCAATCGTCCGGCCAATGCCGGCGCGGTAGCCTTTTCTGGACGAACTTCAACTGGCTGCTCGGCCTTTGGCGCTCGTTTGAGCGCGATTTTTCCGTTTTCTACCGTCACCGTCATGACCCGCCCTTCTCCTGATTGCCCGGATGCAATCGCGCGCGCGAGCGGAACCAGTAGTTGCTGTTCCACGGTCCGTTTGAGAGGACGCGCGCCGAAATGGGGAGAATATCCTTCGCGCACCAGCATCGCGGTGACCGTGGCATCAACGCGGATTTTGAGTCCGCGCCGGGCGATGCCGGTCCGCTGCAGGACCAGGTCAATCTCGCGCCGCGCAATTCGCTCGGCCACCTCCAGCGATAACGGATTGAAGTGGATGATCCGATCGATGCGGTTGAGAAATTCGGGACGGAAGAATCGGGACAATTCGCGCCACGTCTTTTCGTGATTGACTGTGGGTTCAGCCGCCGCCGACGCAGATCCGAAACCGACCGGAGTACCCGGCGCCTGCGCGCCGATATTGGAGGTAAGAATGACGATGGTGCGCCGGAAATCAATCAGTCTGCCGCGTCCATCGGTCAGCCGTCCGGCATCAAAAATCTGCAGGCACAAATCAAATACGTTTATGTGGGACTTTTCGATCTCATCCAGCAATACCACGGAAAATGGTTGTTGCCGGATTGCGTCCGTCAGCAATCCATTTTCTCCGCGCCCGCCAATTAGCCGTCGAAAACCGTCTGGGCTGGAGAATTCGCTCATATCAAACCGGAGCAGCCGTTTGACGTCGCCAAAAATAAATTCCGCCAGGGCCTTGGCCAGTTCCGTTTTGCCGACACCCGTCGGTCCGACGAAGAGGAACACGCCGAACGGTTTTTGCGGGTCCGTCAGGCCGGCCTTGATTAACGTGACCAGGTCGACCATGGCATTGACCGCGTCCGCCTGGCCGATGATGCGTTTGTCAAAAAATGCGCGCACCTCTTCCGTGTTCAGGGCTACCCGGTCATCAAGCAGCTTTGTGGGCACACCCGACGAACGCGAGAGCGCCGTTAAGATATCGAGAAACGTGATTCGCGTTCCGGCGGCAGCGTGACCGCCAATCACCACTCGCAGCAACGTGGCCGCGTTGCCGGGGCGCCGCAAGTGTCCGAGAAAATAATCGCTGACCTCCTGAAGACGGACTAACTCTTCATCACTGATCACGATGCCCGACTCTTCCCGTATGCCGCGCAAAACATCCAGCGTCTCCGGCGCATCAGCTTCCGGGATCATTACTTTGTCAAACAGGCGCTGCAACGATGGCGTAGCTCCCATTCCGCGCTCAAATTCGGCGGGAGTGCATTCGCCCAGCAAAATCAATTTCCCTTCTTCGAGATAGGGAGCCATGGCTGTGGCAATGTTGGCATCCGATTTCGACCAGCGTCCCATCGCGGCCAAGTCGGGGAGGTTGGGAACATAGACCAATACCCGGCGCGGTTTGCAGGCGGCCTTCATCAGATCTTTCACTTTTGTTTCCCATTCGCCCATATATTTTGTGCCCGCCATGAAATCCGTCGGGGAAACGCGAAGAATGATCCAGCCGCCATTTTCCGGTTTGGCCAGTTGATAGGTTAATTCATTCACCAGGGCGCTTTTGCCGACACCCGATTCGCCCAGCAGCACGATCGATTTCCAGGGCTCGCGGTGAATCATTTTTAAGACCATTCGGCACGCTTCGCTTGCGCAATGGGCGTGCGGCAGGAGGCCTTTGCGGGCCAGTTCCGTGAGGTTGGTGCCAAATTGCGCCAGGATCTGGGGATCAGCGGCAACGGCAGTGTGGGCCTGAAGCCATTCGAGCAGTTGCGGAAACGCGTCTTCAGCATCCTGCAGCTTGCGTTCGGCTTTGTTCAGCGTTCCGATATCCGGCGGCAAATACTTTTTGGTTTCCCCCGGTTGGTCCGTAAGCAACTTTTCCAGGCATTCCGCGCAATGCTGGCGTACGTCCGAATCCGCGTCATTCGCCAGTGCATTAAATAAATCGCGCGCAATGTGAGCGTCTTTATGTTCGCCGAGGCTTTTTGCCGCAGCCAGCCTGACGTTCCAATCCGCGTCCGATCCGAGCAACGATTGCTGGAGATTCAGGAAGGCCGGTCGTCCGGACGTTGCCTTCATTACGGCGCTCCGTACTTCGCTTTCCGCATCCCGGGCCAGGACGGCCAACCCATCCAGGACTGTTTTGGATTCCGGAAAAGAGGCGAGCGTCTCTACGGCTTTCACGCGCACGCGGACTTCCCGGTCGCGCGCCACGCGCGCCACCGGCTCATGCAACTCCACCTCCTTGCGATCGACACTTGCTTCGAGGCCCGCGAGCCGGAGCGGTACCTGGGGTGCAACCAATAACGAGATTAGAAACGCCGCATCCGCATGATGCTCTCGCAAAGCTGCTGCCAACAGGCCAATTTTCTCAGACGGATCTTCGTAGTTTCCGCGCCGAAGGCTTTCCATCAGGCTTTTGATTTCCTCGTTCATAGCCCGCCTAATTTTTCTCCGTGTAACCTTTCTTTATCTTTTCGGCGATGAGCGCTTCGGCTTCCCGCCTGGCCTTTGCTTCATCGGCAAATGTTTTCGCCTGCGATTGCCCGGCGGTGCCGATGCGGCCAAAACGAACCGTGAATGAATTGCCGGACATCGAGATTTCCCAAAACTTCCGGGATGCTCCGCCGACAAACTCGAAATGCCTCGTGGATATGGCTGCCGAAACTGGCGCGGGCGCCGGCGTAGCGGATGGAATGTTGTCTTCTTTTTTCGCGGATTTAGGCGTGGGCAAAACCTTAGCAGCGGCAGGGCTCAATTGGGCTGGCGGCGCAATGGGTTCGATGGGTTCTTCGGCTTCGGGTGGCACTTCCTCGACAGGTGCGCCTTGCAGCAGTTTCTCAATCCGATTCAAAACGTCGTCCGGATTGTGATACCAATCTTTGGTTAGAATGAGCGCGAAGCGCCAGCCGAAGGCCCGCAGAATCGCCGGCTGCATCAAATAGCGATCCAGCAGGTTCGGGTTGGCGTAATGGCTGTCGGTATCCACGAGAATGCCGAGAAGATAAAAATTGTCCGGGCTGGAGCGCACGGCCAGGTCGCATCGAAATCTCGATTGGCCGACGTTTAAATCCACCGAATGGCCGCGCGATCTCAACGCCTTTGCCAGCGCTTCGACCACGGCATCGCCTTCGTTCAGGGGCGCCAGTGCCTTGCGACTAAGTGGGTTCAGGTTTTCCAGGACCCGGCGCGCGGCAGCGGCGTCGCCCTTTGATACAGCCTCAGCGTATTGCAGAAAGTTTTTCAGGCTGTTGGCGCCGTCATTGTAATCGTTGGTAATTTCCTGGTAGTGAATGGAACTGACCAAAGCCATGTGGTGTTTGGCGCGGGAGAAGATGACGTTCAGCCGTTTCTCGCCGCCACGCTGGTTGATCGGGCCAAAATTCATCAGCATCCGTCCGCCGGGGTCGTGCCCGTAGCAAACGCTCATGATAATGATGTCCCGCTCGTCGCCCTGTACGTTCTCCAGGTTTTTTACAAACAAACCGCAGAACACGCCATTCTCCTCACGTGCGTATTCCGTCTCCAATCGCGCGGCGAAATCGCTGTCCTCGTCACCCAGCAAACTCAGTGCGCTCTCGATTTCTGTCTGTTGCGCTTCCGAGAAAGCCACGATGCCCACGCTCAAATGGTCTTCGCGCTTGAGCAGGCCACGTACAAGTTGGGCAATGTAAGCGGCTTCAACCGGATTTGTGCGGTCTTCGTATATCCCGTGCTCCATGAAATGGAAACTGATGCTGCGGGCAAGCAACGCATCCACGTTGGCTGTCCCTTGCTCGGCGGCGGTTACCAAAATTTCCGTTTGGTTGTCCATCGCCCGCCGCCGGTCGGGTATCGTGTACAGGTTGCCGCTGTAAAATGCCGCGTTGGAAAAGCTGATGAGCGATTCATAACGGCTGCGGTAGTGCCAGGCCAGCATCGTGGACGGTAGATTTTGCGCGGATTGCGTCAGAAAACTGTCCGAATCCATGTCCACTTCGATGCGTTCGCCCTGGTCCTCCACCACAATGCTTTCGTCCTCGCCGCGGCCGGACGTGAAAAACGTCGTGGGCGGCAACTGCATTTCGTCTCCGACCACGATGGCCTGATGCGAGCGATAAATGGCGGGGATGGCTTCCTCCAGCGGGACCTGGCTGGCCTCGTCGAAGATGACAACATCGAAAAAGTCCGGGTCCAGCGGCAGCGCGTCCGAGACGCTCAATGGGCTCATCAGCCAAATTGGCTTCAAGTCCCGAATCACCTGGCCGGTATTGTTCGCGGCCAGGTCGCGAATGGATTTGTAGCGCATCGTCTTGGCAAATTCGTGCTCGAGTTCGCGCCGGCCCGCGGCGTAACTTTTCTTGAACCCTTTCTGGTCCTGCTCCAATTGCGATGCCGGCAACGACGAGACGTTGACATGCTCCAAAAACTTTTGCCGCACGGCGGCGCGAATGCGCCGGCCATTGAGCCCGAGCCAGTCCCGATAATGCTTTTCGAGCTGGTCCATTTTGCGCGAGAGAATTCGGCCTTCAAAACGATTGATGGCCCGGTCCTCGCGATAAACCTGGTTGATGCTCTTGTGCCCCATGGCGGCTTCGAAATCGCTGAGGGGAAGGTTCGCGCGCCGCAAAGCGTGGCTGAAAGCATCCGGCAATTCGACAAACTCAGTCAGGATAGGCGACAACTCGGCCAATACGCCCGCCTGTTCCCGCAGCTTGGCCAATATCTCGACGAGTTCCTGGAAATTAAATTGTTCATGTTCGGCCAGCAGGGATTGAAGCGTCGTGTCCAGTTGAAGAAAACGCTCGTGAATGCCGGCCAGATTCTCGATTAGTGTGCGTGTCTCCGCCGGGTCTTTTGCTCGTTGGAGCAATGCCTTGATGGCGGGATGCGTTATCAGCCGGTCCGCGCGAAGCTCGGTGACCCAGGTGCGAAACGCCTGGGCATCGTCGGTCTGCCATTGGTGGCGGCATTGTTCATAGAGAGCGTCGAAGGCCGCCTGTGCCGTGTGTTGGGCTGCAAGGTCTTTCAGAATTTTACTCCACGCCGGCGCAACTGCGTGCTGTGTGAAGTCATATCGGCTTTCCAGGGTTTTCTTCAAGCGCCAGAATGCCGGCTGAAGAAAACGAAAGATGGATTTCTCAAAGGCTTGCGCCTGGGCCAGGGCATTTTGGGTGTCATCCGGCGAAAGCGGTTCTCGCCATCCGGTGGTTTTCTGTTGCGCCTGCGCGAGTGCATGGGCCTTTGCATCCAGGCCCGAGCACAATTGATCGAAAGCCGCGGTTGCCGCCTGGTCGTTCAGAATTCCAAATAAATTGTGGCCGGCCAGCGGCTGGGCGCGGACGGCAAAGTCCAGGATGGCTTTAATTGCGTCAAGCGTGTCCCAGAGTTCGCGCGGGAGCCCGGATAACTCCATCCCATTTTCCACCGCGTCCAGCAAGTCTTCCGCCTCATCGAGGAGTTTGGAAAGGGTTTCAATCGGGCGGTCGGCCTCCAGGACATTTTTGCCAAGCCAGCGCAACGGATGTTTCGCGAAGCACAGTTCTTCGCCCAGGTCCGCCAAAGCGGCGCGCATCCGGTTGACGACCTCGCCGTGCTGCAGCCACAGTGGATATTCCGGCAGCACGTCCTCGACTTCAATCGGCAATTCCGGCGCGCGTCCCCATAATTCCACCAGCCGTCGCAACAGCGAGCGCACCGTAATGCCCGTGTGAAAATGTTTCTGCTGCATGACGTCGGAAAACCGGCGCAGTGCGGCCAATTCCAGTTCCATGGCCTTGAGCGTGGACGCGCAATTCTTGTCGACGTCCGGGTCCGGGTCTTCCGGGTTCAAAAACTTATCGTAAGTCTGCTTCAGGTTTTGGATGAAAGCCTTCTTGTCCGTTTGTGAATCGTGAATCAGGCAGCACAGTTCGTCTAATCCCTGCTGGCGCAGCCGATGAAACACCACGTCAATGGCCGCGCGTTTCTCGCAAACGAATAACACTCGCTTGCCGCGCGCCACGTAATCGGCGATCAGATTGGTGATGGTCTGCGATTTGCCGGTGCCCGGCGGACCTTGAATGATGTAGCTGGCGCCGGAACGCGCGCGACTGATGGCCGAGGCCTGCGTGGCGTCGCAAGGAATCACCAGGTGCAAATCATTCAATTCGAGCGGCGGCGGTGCTTCCTCTGCAGGTTTTGGCGACAATGAAAAAACGCCGTCGAAAGCGCCGCTGGCCATGTCCGTCTCAATGAGCCGCGTGTAATCGCGGACCAGGGTCATCTTGCGATAATTGAAATTGCCGAGAGTCAGGCTGCAAAGGTCGAAGTCCCACGAATAGGGATTCTGGTTGCTGCCCGCGCGCAAGGCGAACTTTCGTCGCTCCGTTTCAAGCACCGGCCTCGATCCCTCCGACGCTGCCCCCGGAGCCGGTTCCGGCGCTGCCGCAGGATCCACGATAAACAGCGGGCGCGGTTGTGACTCCGCCCCGGCCGCCCCTCGCATGGGCATGGGCGTGGGACGGATTTTTTTCAGAAAGAGTTGAAGGCCCAATGGCTGAAAATTGTCGCGGTCATAGCTGTAGTCCGGCTTGGCGGTTGCCCGCTCTCGGCGTGCTGAGATTTTCATCCGGCGACGATACTGGTCCACCCGCTGACGCGCTTTTTCGTGGATGAGCTCGATCTGCGGCCGGTCGGTCTTATTGAGCACGACACCCGGTTCGCTCGCGTTGATCAGCGTCTTGAGCGATTCATAAAATTGGTCGAGCGATGTTTCCTTTAAATCCAAAAATTCCGGAAGGTCCAGCCCGTAAAGTTCCTTCAGATAATGGCGCAACGCCGGGTTCACCTCCGCTTCGCTACTTGCGGGGGTGAGCACATAATTATCGCGCACGCCTTTTTTCTTCGTCAATTCAACCGGCAGGAGCAGCAATGGCGAATGAATTCTCTCATCTTTTGCCTCCTTGAGATTGTTCCAGCGCAGGAAACAGAGCACGAGCCTGAGCTGCGAGAATCCAAACTCGGCGCGGTCACGCCGGGCTTCGCTGATGATTTTATCGAGCACGCCCGGAATATAGGGTGCGTCTTCAAACCGCAGATATTTGCCGAGCGCCATCGGCGAGCCTTCTGTGATGGCCGCGGCAAGCTCCGAGTGCCAGACGAAGAGTTGTTCCAGCCGGATATTCCGGTAATCCAGCATCAGTGGCACCGACGCCACCGTGAGATTGAGCGTCTGGAGGGTCGAATGGAAATAAATGAGACGATTCCGGCGGGAAATTTCAAAGAGCCGGTCCCGCAAATGCGCCTGGATCAGCCTGCGTTTTCCGGCCAGCCCGGATTCTTTAAACCCGTCGATCCGGTTGACATTCAATTCCGTTGCCTGGTCGCGGTAATGTTCCAGTCGTGAAATCATCTGGGCCAGGTCCGGCGCGCGCTTATGACGGTTCAGTTCCGTCATCTGCACGATGACCGACGCCACCACCGGATTAAGCCGTCGATTCACCCCGAAAAGATTGGTCCGATTAAAGGTGAACGTTTCCAGTTCATCCTCGTCGGTAAAATCGAGCCCGCACGCCACGCTCGCCAGCAACATACCCAGCGAAAAAATATCCGTCAGTTCGTCGTGCTGCCCCACGGTCTGCTCCCACGAGCGGTAACCCGGAAGAAACATCGGTTTATCAATCGTCCCGCCGTCCCGGTGAACGCCCAGGTCTGAGACCTTCAGTGATCCTTCGTCAACGTCCGCCGTGCGCCGCGATTCACTGACAATGTCCATGGCATGGCTCATGGGTGATTGCAGTTCCTCGACTTTGGCGGTGTTTTTTTCCGGCGGACCGGCTTTGGTGGGCGGAAAGGTAAAATATCCCTGCGCCGTCAGGTTCAGGTCCTGGATGCCGTTCAAGGGCGCGACCAACCCGGACCCGTGCGCCGCATGCGCTTGTTTCATCAACGGCAAAAGCGCCGCCAGCACGTCGTCGGTTTCGAACCCGCCCCTGGCGATGCCCGCTTCGAGGAATTTCAAAAACGGCGGTTGGACAGGCTCATTCACCGTTCGCCTCCGCTTTTGCCAGCGTTTCAGCCGCGTGTTCCTTAAGTTTCTTCATATCCCGGATTTTTAGTCCGAGTTCTTTGGCCGCCAGCTTTTCGAACTGCGCGTCCAGTTCGAGTTGCTGGCTCAAATGAAGCGTCGCCGTCAAAGGCATGTCATCGAGGTTCGGGTCCACCTTGGCGAAATCCAAAAGCACGTAGCAAAAATACTCGCGCAATTTGGCGTCAGTAAATTTTAAATCGGCGGGCACGTCTGACGGAGAGCCGACCGTGAGGGAGGGGTCTGCCGCTTGCTCGCGCGCGCGGCTCTGTTCCACGAAATCGTCAAAGTAAAGCTTCGCATGACCCAGCACGGCGGGAGTCTGAAACCAGCGCGGTCGCAAGAGATGCTCCAACAGCCGGCGCGTCAAGCCGGTCAGGCGCATCTGGCCGATCAAATCGAGGTCATCGAGCGCCGCCGCGCCTTCGATCATGTGATTGATGTGGGTGGCCGCTTCGTCCCGCTTCTCCTGCCACAACATCAGCGAACGCGCGCGGATGAACGCTTCCGGATGCGACAATCCCTGCGTGGCGACATTGCCCTGGGCAAAAATCTCTTCGGCCTGTTTCAAGTAACCCGCTGCGCTTACCTGCGCAAGGCCGGTTTGAGTTTTCACCAGGCCCGCCACAACCGGATGAATATCGCCGGTGATGCAGAGCGCGCCGCGATCCGCGAAGATTTCGGTGTACAGTTGGTAACGCCGCGCCGTTTGTTCGTGACAGGCCGCGGCGCGGGGATCCAGCGCCACCGCCTGCACGAGCCGGTCGGCCACGAAAAATTCGCCATTGTCCCGCTCCCAAAGATGATAATGCGCCAGTTCATGGCCGATGACCGATTTGATTTCATCCTGGTTAAGCAGCGTCAACAACGGTCCGGCAAACACCACGTGGCCTTCGCCCGGCACAAAAAAGAGCGAGGCATTGGATTCCGGGCTGTGCTGCGCCTGGTACAGCGTGACCGGGATGTCCAGGCCGAGACTGGCCCTGGCTTCATCGAGGGCTTTATAGAGTTCGGGATGGCCCTGGGCATCCAGGCGATAGGTGGACTTGAGCAATTCCAGCCGCAAATGGTCGGTGTAATCTGCTTTTGCCTTCGCAGACGCGAACCAGTTCCACAATTCCCGTTCCCGCGACTTGAGATAATCCCTCAACTCGAGGTGATACGGTAATGGCTCCAGGATAGTATCCGGCCGATCCATTTAAATATTAAACCTGATTTGCGACCAAAGGTCAAAGCAGCGGTTTCTGGCGGGACAAGTTCCCAATTCAACCGAAGGTATCCGACATTTCGTCGAACATGACATTCCATCCGGCGATATTCAAAAGGAGGAGCGACATCTTCTGCGAATCCAGGCTGCTACCGGCGGGCTATTTCCAATTGTCCCTGCAGGGCCAGGCTTCAAGCAACTCAATCGCCCGCTGTGCATCGGCCATAGTTATTCCGCTTTGCGGATCTGTTTGGACGAAGCGTTTTCGGTGCGGATCCATGTCGTCGAGGTCGTCCAGAATCACAAACGATGATACAGGGTAGGGGACGCCTCGTAACCACGCATCGATTTCCATGCCACGTCGCGTTTGAAGGATTTGGGTTTGTCCGGCCATGCGGCCGGGCAGCGCGCCGTCGCGTTCCAGGAATTGGGCAATTTCGGCCAGCATCAAGCCTTCCCGCCAGGTGCTGGTGACGACGAACCGGGCGTCGGTTTTCCGCAAAATCTCGTTAAGCGCGGCGATATTCGACGTTCCAAAGCGATAACGTGTTCCGAATTGCAGGACACTCTTTTGTGAGTTCAGCACGCCGTCAATATCCAGAAAAACGATTCGGCAGGATTCGATCGGCCAGGGCATGATGGGCGGCAGGCCGGTTCGAGTTCCATAAATATGGTCTGTGGATTGGCTGTCACGCATCGCTTCATCGGCCGCTTTCATTGCCTTGATTAGGTCATCGCTGGTTTTCATGGCTAATCTAATGTATTGACGCGCAAGTTCTTTTGCAAAGGCTGGATTTTTTGATTGAAAAAATCAAGGTGCTGTTTGGGCGAGTGAGAAATCGCCCTCTGCTTGAATAGGGCGAGTATCTGTATCCGGAAGACTCTCCCTCACTCTGCAAACTGCATATCCCAAATGTCATCTTGCAAAGTTTATTGCATGTGCGGTATTCGAATCACGCATTTCCAGAGGCTCGAATTTTTACGGGTGCCCCGCCTTTTACGATAAATGTCCGCCCTCAGGTTGGTTGCATTTTTCGGTCCCGGGAATGCTGCAGGATATCAAAACAAAATGATCGTTCGCGAAATATGCAAACAGCAGTCGCACAAAATAAGCCTCACTTCAGTATACCGTCGATCATCGCCCTCGGCGCGGCCATAGCCAGCTTCTTTGTCAGGCCGGGCACCGGATTCGCGCTTGCCATTGTGGCAATTATCTTTGGCGTGATTGGTTTCTTCCTTGCGCTGTCTCCGAGCGTCCGCGGCGGGGTGATGAGCATTTTTTCTCTCATCATCGCTGCAGTCGGTACCATCGTGGCTATCGTAAGGGCGATCTTATAAAACCGCGTATCTGTCAGGCTTGTTTTTTGTTCTCTTTGCACGCCTCATAAAAGGCGTCCCAATGCGTCGCTTTCTCAAAGGCGCTGCGCGGAACAACGAACGCGTTATGCGAACCCAGGAACACGAAAATGTAGGAACGCGTGCGAACCAGCTTCCGGACGACCGACCATTTGGTCTCTGCGCGGTTGTACTCCGATTCCGTAAAGAAGGATTCACCGCCAGTGCTGAGTGTGCGCTGGCAGTACAGGAGTTTGTCCCGCGGAAATATCATCGGGAGAATGGTAATGAAAGCAAGGAAGCCCAGGATAAAGGCGATGAGCGCCAACTCGACCAAAATGAATCCAATAATGCAAATAACCAATGGCACGGTTGCCGGCGTCGAGTGTATGGCGGGTAACACGAGCTGGGATGTGACAAAGATGAAAAAGCCCATGGACGTCAAAATGACGACGGGATTGCGAGGGGCGCAATAGGCCTGGAATGCAAGCCAATCGCGAAATTTATTCCGATACGTTATCGTCATAGTACACGATTTTTAGGCGCAATGGCTGCAGGTTCGGTGCCAAGATTTGACCGCGAAAGTTGTTTAATGTCAGGGAGATAGGTGGGCCAGCTGACGTGATTTGGCGGCGATCGAAGGGAAGATTAAGATGCCTGGATCGTTTGACTGATTCATTCGGGGCATGGATGTTTCAAGACCATAAAAAAATATTCTCCATTCTTTTCGGTCGTGTTGACCGGTGCGGCAGCCGCGCTCATTGCATTCGTGGTTGCGGCATCGGTCGCTTCGGGCGCCCTGGGGCGGCCTGATTTACTGGGACTTTCCGCAGTGACGGTGCCCGCAGTTTTTATAATGGTGTTTCTCGTATTCTTTTTCTATGCCTGGGCGCCAATTTTAACCGTCGCATTGATCGTGTGTGCGATCGTGCCGGCCTTGCGCCGATCTGCGCACGGGTGGATATGGGCGAGTTGCTGTGCCGTTTGGATTGTCAGCGCGGTGCTATGCTGTTATGCCGTGCCGTGGATACGCGGGAGCGGCGCGTTGGGAAGATTTTATCCATTTTAAGGATTTGCCGAACTTTGCGCATCTGTCACCCGGAGGGAATGATGGAAATAGCCCGGCGTTTCAACGCCGTTGAAAACGCCGGGCTATTTCCGGTAGCGCCTCCGGCACAGACAGAGTTCGGCCAGATCCATTGGAGCAAATATCGAACATAACTCATCCAGAAAAAACGGAAATCTGCCGGCGGGCAAAACCCATCTGGCAGATTTCCTGGAGGAACTAACTAATCCTAAAAATCGTTTAGAATTTGTACTGTTCTCTTTTGTCTTTGTTTGTTCCTTTGAACCATCCGCGAGAGCGCCGGTAAGTGCTACCGTTGCCGTGGTCGCGAGTGAGGGGACCGATTCTAAACTGAACCGTGTTTCCAGTCACTATGTAACGCCTTTTCGCATCGTGTTTTCAGATTTCGAAACGGTTACCATTACTGTCCTTGAAGTTGAGTGTTGGCGTTTAATTGAATAAAAAGATTGATTCGCAAATCGCGTTCGTCCAGGGTGATATTCATGGCAAAGGGAACTCACAGGGAAAACGATAATCAGCGGGACAAATCAGCGAAGAAAAAAGTTACCCCCGCTGCCCCAGCCAACGCTCATGAAGCGGATGCGTCGACCGATGCGCCCAGCCGGGTTCATATTTTCAAAGGGATTGAAGCAGGGGCTGACAAGTCTCCAACAGGGAATCGAAACCGGCAAAAATGAAATGCTCCGGGGAGCGCCGTGTAAGGGCACACGGCCCAAAATAATCCGGCCAGTTGTAGGCCGTGTGCTCTAACACGGCGGTGTCCTGATCCAAGCCCCGAAAGCTTTCGGGGGTCTCCGACACAGCCGCGCTCCCCATGCCAGTTACGTCATGTCTACGACTCGGCTTAGAAGTGAATCGTATACGATGCCAGGATAGAATTGTTGTGGACGTTGTTGTAGGAAAAGGTCCCGGTTTCGAGGTATTGATAACTCAAACCGAGATCGCCGCGGCCCAGCTTGTATTGTATTCCTGCTTTTACATGCCACGCGAGGGCTCCTGCCTGGGTCGCCATGTCGGCTTTGGGGCTGTCGCCGGGAACTGAGACATCGAAATATGCTATGCCCAGACCGATCCCTGCGTAGGCGTTCAATTTGTCGGTGATGGGAGTATCCAAAACGAGATTCACCAGCACCGGTACCTGCTTTAAATTGCCGTCTGAGCCCTTGAATGAGTTATACAGAATACCGGTTTCCAATTCCGGCGCCAGGGAGAGATGATCACAAAGCCTGAAGGCGTAGCCGGTATAAAGGTCAATCCGCGGGCCGGCGTTAAACTTCGTTGTGTCTTGTGCGACATTGAATAAGTCATAATCAATGAGTTCGCTCGCAATATTTACGCCGGCGTCTGCGCCCAAATAGAATCCAGTATCCCAGGCACGAACAGTTACAGTGCCGATAAAAAGCGTGCTGACCGAAGCCAGCATGAGCACGACGTTTTTCGGGGAAACGCGAGGAGAGTGTTTTTTCATGGATGTTAGATAGCTGCGATTTTTGTGTTTGAACTGATTAAACCGTTTAGGATTCCCATGAGTTTGTTCCTGCTGCGCGGAATGTCAAGCCTTTGCAGTAACCGGTAGCCCGGGCCTCCCGACCTGTTATTTCCGGCGATGGCAGGGACGGCGCGCTGCGCCGTCACCGCCCGTATACCGGGCGGAACACACGCGGTGCATCGTCCGACTACACTCATTGCGCCGCTGCACGCGGCGCGGACAGCGTAGCGCGCCGTCCCTGCCAGGGACGCTCCGCGCTGCCTGCCTGCACGGGAAACTGCTTGCCGGCTCTCGTTGAATCGGACATCGTTGTTTGCGTTATAAAAATGGTTTGCGTTAAGCTCGTATCGTTATGAATCGTCTTCGAGTCTTTTGCATTGGCCTCACCTGCTCGATGTTTCTTTTGCTCGCCGGCTCGCGGCCGCCGGAGGTTATGATCGCGCAGATTAGCGATACGCACCTGGGCGAGAAGCATTCTCCGCACGCCGTGGAAACTTTGCGCAAGGCGGTCGAGATGATTAATGCCCGCCATCCGGATGCCGTGATCGTTTCCGGCGATATCGGCGAGAGTCTCAAAGAGCGCGAACTGGCAAAGTCGATTCTGAAAGGACTGGCCGCTCCGGTTTATTTCGTTCCCGGCAACCATGATTTCAGGGATACCAACGGCCTTGCCGTTTATCGGCGGCTATTCGGTCCGGACTATTACCGGTTCCAGGTTAAAAATGTGGAGGTGCTGGCGCTCGATTCGCAATTGCTCGGCAACTACGCGCGATTCGATTCGATGGCCACTGAACCCCTCGCTCCTGGATTGGAGGCGGAATCCCAAAAGATGATGAACTGGCTGGCGGAACAACCGAAGCCGGCCCGCGGCGACGTCGTCATCGCCGTCCAACACATTTCGTTGTTTCGCGACCAAGGCTTTCCGGATGCGAAACCGTATTGGGTCGTGAATGCGCCTTATGGGCAACGTGAAGCGGAGTTGTTACGCGGGCTAGGCGTCAAACATTTGCTGGCCGGGCATTGGCATACTGGCCGCGTCTTTAACGAGGACGGCATTACCGTTCATATAGCGCCGGCCACGAGCTGGCTTCCTTTCGGCGGGCACCTTGGTTTTGCCATGCATACCATCACGGCGAATGGCGACGTGGGCACGGAATTTGTGCCGTTGGAGGCGAAATCTGGCACGAATTGATCGGACGGATCCGACGGATCCGATTGCGTCCGACACCAGCACGAACCTTTTGCCACAATGGCGGACAGTCAGAAAGTGGCTGACCGCCATTTCGCGGTAGAACAAAAGGAGACTTATGAAAATACAGATTGATCTGAAAAGCGCGGGATTGGGATTGGCGCTTGGCGCAGTGGCCATGTTTTGCATGGGAAACGGAAACGGTTCATCCGGGCAATATGGCCGATACCAGGTGTGTGTTTCCAACGGCTCGGCTGCGGCCGTCGGACAGGCGAGGCGTAGGGCGTGCCGAATCGAACGGCCTGGCATAATTCTGACCCCGATTTTTGGAAGCCTAAGAGCCAATAAACGCGGCGCTATCCGATCTTTGAACTGTCCTCATCAACATGATGGGAGGCGGCGATCGTGACCAAACCCTCGTCATTGAAGAAGAGCACTTCCACGCAGCGGCGGTTTCGGTTTCGATAATGAATCGCAATGCTGTTGGGGCTGGCGAACAGGTCCAAAAACTCCAATTGCGGTGGGCCGAATTTGGCTAGCATCGTTTGCCAATACGCCCGAATTTTCTTTTTGCCGGCGAGTTTGCCGGAGGGTTCCCCATACACCATCCGAATGAACGGGGAATTCATTTGGGAATCGTCGGTATAATGCGATAAAACGCGGTCCAGATCGCCTTTGTTCCAGGCGTCAATCCATTCCCGTGTGAATTCATTTGCTGATTCCAGTTCCATGGCTTGGTAAAAGGGTGCTCTCCGGAACTCCTTAAAGGCAAGCCAATTGCCCGATAAAAAGTCATTGATTTGCAGGCACTTGCGTTTTGGCCTTTTCCGGATTGCGCTTCAAAACTAGCTTCGTTAAGCTATTTGGACCATTCGGGCATGAAGCGCGAATGGTAAAGTTTTTATGGCCGAAGGATATTGCGTTAAGTGCAAAGCCAAAAAAGAGATCGCCAATGGCGTCGAAGAGACAATGAAAAACGGGCGCAGGGCGATCAAGGGCAAATGCCCGACTTGCGGCACTGTCATGTTCAAAATTTTGGGCAAAGCCGGCACCGGTGAGTCGCGCCCAGCCAAGACCGAAGTTCCCACACCAAACCCAACCCCATCCAATACTCCGGCCACAGGTTAACAGGATAATATGGTTTCTTCACAGCTTGCGTATGTCATCATCACGCCGTATTCGCTCTATAAATCCCGCACAGGCGGAGTGCTGAGCCGGCTCATTTCCCGCACAGGCCTCGAACTCTGCGCCATGCGCATGTTCGCTCCCAGCCCTGAACTGGTGCGTGAATATGCCGAAAACATCATTTCTGCCCATGATCCTCAGGACCGGAAAATCCAGGACCTGCTCAGGGATTACATCCTCCATAATTTTTCGGCCGATCCCAAGACCGGACGCCGCCGGCGGGTCATGATGATGCTGTTTCGGGGCGATGAAGCCGTCCGCAAAGTCCGCGCCGTGGTCGGCAATTTGAGCCCCGAACGCCGTTTCAGCGGAGAAACGATCCGCGGCACCTACGGTGACCTGATTACCGACGACGAGACCGAACAGGTCCGGTACTTTGAACCGGCCGTCCTGGCTTCGCCCAACGACGCCGAGGCGGAAACGAAGCTCAAATTGTGGGCGCGCTATTCCGATAGCGATGGCGGTGTGCTGGAAGACGTGATTGCCTATCCTCCCAGTGAAACGCCCGAACGCACCCTGGTGCTGATTAAGCCGGACAACTTTCGTTTTCCCACCGGCCGCCCCGGCAACGTCATCGACTTCTTTTCCCGCACGGGCCTTTACATTGTCGCCGCGAAGGTCCTGCACATGAGCACCGCCCAGGCGCTCGAATTTTACGGACCCGTCCGTGAATTTCTTCGCTCAAAACTCAACGACACCGTCGGAAGCCGCGCGAAAGAAATCCTGGAAAAGGAACTTGGTTTTATGATTCCGCCGGCCCAGCAAAAAATGCTCGGCGACACTTTGGGGCCGATTTTCGGGGATAATCAGTTCGACAATATTATCCGTTTCATGTCCGGGCGTTCAGCGTCGGAAGCCGGCAGCGACCAGGAGGCAAAGAAGCCTGGCACGGAAAAATGCGTTGCCCTGGTTTACGAAGGCGCCAATGCCGTGCGCAAAATTCGGGACGTTCTCGGGCCCACCGACCCATCCAAAGCGCCGCCCGGTTCGATCCGCCGCGAATTTGGCTCGACCATCATGGTCAACGCCGCCCATGCCAGCGATTCCGCAGATAATGCGAAGCGCGAGATGGGAATCATTCAGATCGGCGACAACAATTTCAAGAAGGTCATTGAGGAAACGTACGGCAAGCTTTCCTGAATGGACTTATGGATTGATGGATAAAAGTGGCACAGCGCGTCCCGCCGGTGTTCCCGGTTGAATGAAGAACGCACCCGTCCTTCCCGCATAAATCCAACAATCCAGACATCCAATCATCCAATTTCCTACGGTCCGCGTCTCCACCAACTCGTGAGCGCTTTGGGCTTTTGCGGGGGACCTTGCGATTGCGTACGGAGCAGGAGACTGCGCGCCGCTTCGAGCGCCATGATAAATTCATCGTAGCTGAGGAACCGGTCGGCGGGGTTTTTTGCGAGTGACCGCACCAGCGCGTCGCTCGTGGGTTGCGTGATTTCCGGGGCCACAAGGTTCGGAGGAGTCAATTGAGTGTGGACTTGCGCGGCAACCAATTCCTCCACGGTCGGCGCGTCAAAGGGCACGTGCCCGGTTACTGAGTGATAAAGCGTCGCTCCCAGGCTGTACATATCGGACAAAAACGTCTCCGGCTCGCGCTTGATCTTCTCGGGCGCGACATAATAGGGAGTGCCTTCGGTCACATCGCTGCTTTCCACCTCCGCTTCCACACTCCTGGCCAGCCCAAAATCCACCAACTTGGGTTCATGATCGGCGTTGAAGAGGATATTCCCGGGCTTGATGTCGCGATGGAGCAAATTGTATTTGAGCGCCATATCCAGGGCCGACGCGATTTTGATTCCGGTATCCAGCACTTCCAATTCCGGCAGAAGGCGGAGTTTATCGATTTTTTGGTCCAGGCTGCCTCGATCGGCCAGTTCCATGACCAGATACTGCTGTTCTTCCCATTCATCGAACGTGTAGATATGAATGATATTGGTGTGGTTGAGCTTGGCGCAGGCCCGGGCTTCGCGATAAAAACCTTCCATCGCTTTGGGGTCCTGCATCAACTCCTTTTTCATGAGTTTAATGGCAACAAAACGCTCCAGGGTGGTGTCCCAGGCGCGATAGACATTGCCATTGCCGCCCGAACCAATCAGGCTGCGTAACTCAAACTGCCGCAATTGCATGGGCATCATCACCGGATGCCCGCACCTCGTGCAGGGTTCAGTGCCCAGGGGCGGCAAATCCCCCGGGATAAACATGGTGTTGTCACACCAGCCGCACTTGACCATCTTCAAGGGTTTATCGCTCATAATTACAGTTACAGTTAATCTACAGGCCCGCCAGACAAAATGCAATTTGCACGAAATTCTTTTTGACAAATGGCGCCTGATATAGTTCTATATACGCCTAATTGGTTCAACCAATTTAAAGTAAAAATGCAAAAGACGATTGTCAAACTGATGTCAGCGTCCGTCATTGGCTGGATGGCCAATATGACACGCTTTCATTCTTTAGGAATCGCGGGAATGAAACGGTGATTGAACTGAGAGATTTTTGTAAAAACCCGCGATTGCCAGTCAATCGCGGGTTTTTCGCTTATTACAACAACGAAAGAAATAACATGAACACGAAAAAGATAGCCCTGCAGGCTGAATTCACCGCCGAGACGCGGTTCGAATTGCAACCGGTGGATGCGTTTCGCGCCATTCATGAAAATGAATTTGAGCAGCTCAAGGCCCGATTGCTGGCCGTCCGGCAACGGGAAGCTGGCCTCAAATGGGAAGCGCCCTTGCGCGATGCCGCCGATAAGGCCGCCGCGCTGGCATGGACCACGCCGGCCCCTTTGCTGGTTTTTCCGATGCTCTTCGAAGAAAAAGCTGCCGCCGCCGTTTTGCAAAACCGGCGCCAGGCGCGGATTCTGAAAAAAAGCCGAGAACTTCTTGCCGCATAAACGTCAGGTAGAAATGGGGAATACAACGCGCGCCCGAAAAGGCGCGCGTTTTTTGTTTATAATTGGCCACAGATGAAAGACAGATAAAGGACTTGACGATCTGTGCCAATCTTTGGCTTAAAGAATATTTATTAAAGCCACAGATGAACACAGATGAAACACAGATAAAATCGGAAAAGGATTATTCGCTTAGTCCAATCCCAGAACAGCTCATCGGCGCGGCGTTCGAAGTCCACAACGCTTTGGGATATGGATTCTTGGAAAGGTTTACCAACGCGCCATGCAGGTGGAGCTTCAGCTGCGCGGCATCAAGGTGCAGCTCGAACACCCCATAAAAGTTCAGTTCAAGAGCGTTATCGTCGGCGACTATTCCGCAGACTTATTTGTTGCTGATAAAATTATCGTCGAACTCAAAACCGAGCCTGAATACCGGGCTCTTCACGAAGCGCAATTGATAAATGAACTTAAAGGCACCGGCATCAAACTTGGCTTCCTGATCAATTTCGGGCGGGAACGGGTCGAGTACACTCGGAGAGTCTTTTGAAACATCTGTGTTTCATCTGTGTCCATCTGTGGCCAATTATCGGAGATGCAGGTAAGAAACGTTTAATTGGCGTTTTTTTTGTCCCCCGATAATCCCAAACGGCGGTCCAAATCCTCCAGGAGCGCAAAATCCGAAGCCGCCCGCTCGCTCTTCCCAACGTGCCTTTTGCGGAAAGCATCGACGCGCGCGTTTTCCAAAGACACCAAAAATGCCGTCAACTGACGTTGTTCATCAGCATTCAATGCGCTCAACTCCTTCTTGAGAGCGTCGACACTCATAATCCACTTTACGCCTTATTAAGCCGGAAGCAAATGGTCCCGGAATTCCTGTTTTAGAGCCTCAATGCTCATAATCTCACGGTCTCATCGTCTCACGTTCTCATGGTCTGCTTCTTACTGCCCTTCAACCCTCTGAATTTTCGCGCCGAGATTCTTGAGTTTCGCATCCATTTTTTCGTAGCCGCGATCCAGGTGGTAAATGCGGTTGACCTGGGTCTGGCCTTTGGCCGCGAGGCCGGCAATCACCAGCGCCGCGCTCGCGCGCAAATCGCTCGCCATCACGGGCGCGCCGCTCAAAGGCCGGCCGCCTTTGACGATGGCGCTGGGCCCTTCGATTTCAATCTCCGCGCCTAATCGCGCCAATTCACTTACGTGCATGAAACGCGATTCAAAAATCCTTTCAGTAATGATGCTGATGCCCGGGGCCAGCGTGAGCAGCGACATCATCTGCGCCTGCGCATCCGTAGGATAGCCCGAATAGGGCAGGGTGGTCACGTCGGCGGCCTTCAATTGTTTTCCACGGCGCACTCTCATCGTGTCGCCTCGTGATTCTACGCTGACCCCCGCTTCACCCAACTTGTCCAGCACGGCTCGCAAATGATCGGGGCGACAATTCTTGATCGTGACGTCGCCATTCGTCGCGGCTGCGGCCATGGCAAATGTCGCAGTCTCGATGCGGTCGGGAATGACTCTGTGTTCCGCCCCGTGCAATTTTTCAACGCCAGTAACAGTAATGGTCGGGCTGCCTGCGCCGGAGATTTTTGCGCCCATGGCGCTCAGGAAATTGGCCAGGTCCACGACCTCGGGTTCGCACGCGGCGCTTTCGATCACCGTCACGCCGTCGGCTAAACTCGCCGCCATCATCACGTTGGCGGTGCCCAGCACCGTCGAGCCGGCGCGGCCGCCCAGGAACGTCGTCCCTCCGGTCAATTTCTTTGCCGAGGCGTTCACATAGCCGGCCGAGATTTCAATTTTAGCTCCCAGCGACTCAAAGCCCTTCAAATGCAGGTTGATGGGACGCGCGCCAATGACGCAGCCGCCGGGCAGGGAAATCTGCGCTTTGTGCAAACGTCCCAGCAACGGTCCCGCCACACAAATCGAACCGCGCATTTTGCGCACCAGGTCGTAATCGGCATGGCCATGGATTTTTTTCGCGCGCACGGTCAAAGTCCCGTTTTCCAGTTTGGCGTCGGCGCCGAGCGATTTGAGGATCTGCGCCATAAACTGCGTGTCGCTGAGATCGGGCACGCCGCGGACAACGCATGGTTCATCGGTCAGCAGCGTCGCCGCCATGATCGGCAGCGCCGCGTTTTTGCTTCCGCTAATGGTTACTTCACCCCGGAGTGGCCGGCCGCCTTTGATTAAGAAACTTTCCATGTTGTGATTAAAATTCTGGCGCGCTGACTGTAGTCGTCTTTGACCGCTTCGACAATCCAGTTTTCAGCTTCGAACAGTTTTTGGACCTCAGGCGCCTGGCCGTCACCCAGTTCAAGCATCAGTTTTCCGCCCGGTCTCAATCTTGGCGCGGCCTGTGCGGCAAACATCCGGTAAAAGTCCAACCCATCCGTGCCGCCGTTCAGTGCCCCGCGCGGATCAAAATCGCGCACTTCAGGTTCCAGCGTCTCGATTTCTGCCGTGGGAATGTAAGGCGGATTGCTGACGATTAAATCGAACGTTGCACCTTCGGAAAGCGCTTTGAATCCATCGCCCTGCAGGAATTCGATTCGCGCGATCACATTGTTCGTGCGCGCGTTTTCGGCAGCCAGGGCCAGCGCATCCGCGGAAGCATCGATGGCGGTGATGCGCGCATCCAAACACTTTGCCGCCAGCGCAATGGCAATACAGCCGGTGCCGGTTCCGACGTCCAGCGCCGTTTGTGCCGAACTCAACGTGGACAGAAAGGTCCAGCCCAGCTCGGCGAGCATTTCCGTCTCCGGGCGTGGCACGAGCGCACGGCGATCCACGGCAATTTCAAATCCGCAAAATGAAGTTGAGCCGGTAATGTGTTGAAGCGGTTCGCGTTGGCCGCGGCGTTTGACGAATTCCCGCAGTGAGTTGGTTTCCTGTTCGGTCAGCGCGCGATCGAAATTCAGGTACAACTTCATGCGCGGCATTTTGAGTAAATGAGCCAGGAGCAATTCAGCCTGGAGGCGCGACGATTCGATGCCTTTTTTTGAAAGAAACTCGGCGCTCTTTTGAATGGTTTCGAGAACGGTCACGTTTTATTTACGATTTATGAGTGGCAGCGCCACTTGCAGTCATGATTTACCCGGCGACCGACATATCCGGCGTCATTCGTAAATTGCAAATTAGGAGGGTAAGGATGACGGCGGAGACGACGGTGAAGGCGCCGGGGCCTTGTCCTGAGTGTGGACAAGCAGCCCAATGTTGTAGAGGATGTAATAGCCATATAACAAGCCGATGATTAACAGGGTCAGTGGGCTATTCATTACCGATGGATGGTTCGGGTTCATAGATCCCCAGTTCGGATCGGGATGCGCCTGGTTAAGCGCAGACATGCGATAGAGAAATCGCCCGAGGAGCACTAGTGAAATAGCCGCTCCAATCAGTATATTCGGCTTGTAGAAATGCCCTTCCTCGGTCGTTTCAAAGCGCGTCAATTTTAAACCGACAAAACCGAGCATCGCGCCGCCCAGGATGCCGCCAACCAAACCCAACAAACGGATCGGGCTTTCAAAATAGAGCACGATGAGGCAAAGGCCGCCGAGAGCGAGCAGGAGGAGCTGTGTTTTGATGGGGCGCGGCCTCAATTTTTGCCGCCGCATCCGGCGATAAATCCTCCACACGATCAATCCGCCGAACAGGACATAAAAGAACGCCTGATTCATTTAGCGGAAACTGCCATAGCAGGGGTTTGAACTCAAATTCAAAAATTTTTGGAATTGAATTGCCTCACGGGCAACGATTGCAGTATTGCTCGCGCCAATGCAGTTGGGCCGCATTATCATATATCCTATCAAAGCGCTGGATGGTGTTTTGGTCGAATCGGCTCGTTTTACCGCCGGCGGCATTCTCGAAAACGACCGCGTCTACGCGATCTATGATACTGACGGAAAGGTCGTGAATGGAAAACGCACCCCGCGTATCCACGAATTGCGTTGCGCCTTCGACCCGCTGTTCCGGGAACTGCGGCTCTGGCCGAATGGCCAAACGCCGCAACAGTTTCAACTCGATAACCGCGCGCCCATCGAAAAATGGCTCAGCGATTTTTTTGACATGTCCGTCGTGTTGCGGCATGAAACGGAAAAAGGTTTTCCCGACGATCGCGAAGCCTTTGGCCCTACGATCGTGAGCGAAGCCAGTTTGCGTATGGTTCAAACCTGGTTTCCTGATTTGACGCTGGAGAGTGCGCGCCGCCGGTTTCGGTCCAATTTGGAGTTGCTCGATGACAAACCTTTTTGCGAAGACGCGCTTTACGGCGCTCCGGGTGAACTGAAGGCGTTTCAAATCGGAGATGTTCGGTTTTTCGGCCATAATCCCTGCCAGCGCTGCGTCGTGACCACCCGTGACCCGGATACCGCGCAGCCCACCTCGGAATTTCAAAAGAAGTTCATGCAACTGCGCAAAGAAAGCCTTCCGCGCTGGGCCGATGCGCAACGATTCAATCATTTCTACCGGTTTGCAGTGAACACGTCCGTCCCTCCAAGTGAAGCTTCAAAACAGTTGCGCGTGCAAGACAAAGTCCAATTGGGCTAATACAATGGGACCATGTCGGTGCCGGCTTCGTCGTTCCCATAATCTGACGACTATTCTCCCTCTCCCCGCGGAGAGGGCCACGGTGAGATTTCCCCAAAGGCTGGTTCGCGCATTGAAGTCCTGGAACGCCCCCACCTTTAGCCGTATCAAATAATCGGACGATTATTCTCCCTCTCCCAGGGGAGAGGGCGGGGGCGAGGGAGAGTCTTACTGACGGCGTTGTTCAGTCGATTCACCAAAACGCCTGCTATTTCGTTCATCCAGCAATTTTTTGTTCCCTCTGTTCAAATCGCTACACCCACAGAATCGCCCTAAATTTTTTCCAGGCGCTTTTTCAGGGGTTTCTCAAAAAACATCTTTGGCACTCGCGATGCTTTTGGCGAGTTGCCTGTATGACAACAAAATTACCGAAGAGGCAAATCGCTATGGAGGAAATTGAATCGCAGCTGTCATCGTTCGGAGCGCGGCTTAAGGACTTCCGCGTGCGGCGCGGCTGGACATTGCAGGAGCTCGCCGCCCGGAGCGGATTGTCCCGGGCGTTTCTCTCGCGGCTCGAATCAGGAAATCGCCAGGCATCCATTGCCGCGGCGCTAACGCTCTCCCGAATTTTTGACGTGTCGCTCGCCTCCCTGTTCGAATCCCCGGTCGCCGAAACTCCGTGCGTTATCGTACGCGCGTCCGGGGCGTCAGAAAGGTCGGCGAATGGCTTGAAATATGTTCCGTTGTCACAAGCAGGCCGGCATTTCAATTTGCAGCCTTTGCGCGTGCGCGTTTCTCCATCACGCCCCGGCAACGAGCATTTTCATCACGACGGCGAGGAATGGGTATATGTGCTATCGGGCAAGTTGAGGTTGTCGCTGGCCGGCAAGACCTATGATTTGGAACCCGGCGACGCCGCGCATTTTGACTCGCGGCTGCCGCATCGATTGATCGCGCGTGGACGACGCGACGTCGAGGTGCTGATCGTGGCCGGGCCAGTTTTGACGCCCCCTGCCAACCCTCACATAAACCAGCATCGGGCTATTCCAGGCATACGCCTGTCGCCGCTGCCAGAGGAAAAAGCGTCTTCCTGTGGCGATTCGGCGGGTGGGCGCGGGGCGTGGCGCCCCGCGCGAAAAATTTGATCAAATCAACGTTTAACCAAGGACATATATGAACAAACTCCGACCTCACTGTTTGAACTTCGTGGAACTGCTCGCGCAAAACATCGCGCTCATTTCGCCGACGATGACCGCGGCGCTGATCGTGCCACTGATGTTTGGGACCATCGGCAATATCAGCTGGCTGGCCTACGCGCTGGGCGCGATTCTGCTGATGTTCGTCGCATTCAACCTGAATCAGTTTGCCAGGCGCACGACCAATTCAGGTTCGATGTACAGTTACGCCTCCACCGGCCTTGGATTCGGCGGCGGCGCCATGTGCGGTTGGTGCCTCGTTTGGTCCTATCTCTTTATCGGGTTGGCCGGGACAACCGGGTTTACCATTTTTGCGGGCAAACTGCTTTCCGCCATCCACATCAACCTTCCCCCGGTGGTCCTGTTCGCCGTCTGTTTGGGAACATGTTTTATCATGGCATATAAAGACATCCGGATATCAACTCTGGTAATGCTGGGAATGGAAGCGTTCTCGTGTTTCTTCATCCTGCTGTTGTGCGTCATTGTGCTGGGACATCATCATTTCGTTCCCGACGCGTCACAATTCAGTCTCAAGGGTGTTTCGCTGATGAGTCTCGGAATGGGCACGGTCGTGGCGATTTTCAGCCTGGTCGGATTTGAAAGCTCGACGGCGTTCGGCGAGGAAGCCGTCAACCCGCTCAAGACGATCCCGCGGTCGATTATTTGGAGCCTGGTGTTGACTGGTTTGTTCTTCATGGTCACGAGCTACACTGAGGTGCTGGGGACGCGCGGTTATAAGACGACGCTCGACCAAATTGACGCCCCGCTCAATGTGCTGGCGCAAATGTATCGCGTGCCGTTCCTCTGGCCGTTCCTTTCGGCGGGTGCCATGTTCAGCTTCTTCGCCCTGGCCTCCTCCTGCATGAATGCCGGCGCGCGGGTGATGTACGCGATGGGGCGGCACGATTTCTTTCATAAATCCACCAGCGCGGCGCATGAAACGCACGGCACTCCTCACGTGGCCCTGGCTGTGATGGCTGCCGTGATGTTCACGGTCGTTACGGTATGCTATTTCGTGCTGGTGCATTATGGCATGGCTGTGCTGGATGAATTCAACGACGCCGGCACGATGGGCGCGATGGGCTTTACCGGCGCTTACATCCTCATCACCTTGGCCGCTCCCGGATTTTTCAAGAAACGCGGTGAATTGAAGCCCAAACACATCGCGCTCTGCGCCGTGACGCTTGTGCTCCTGTTGATTCCAACAATCGGCCTGGTCTATCCCGTGCCACCGGCACCAGTCAACGCGTTCCCCTACACGTTTGGCGCTTACCTGTGGTTCGGCCTGCTTCGAGTGATGGGCATGCGGCATCAGAAGCCCGAACGTGTCGAGGAAATCGGCGTCGAAATCCAGAAACTCCATACCGAAGTCCAGGCCGCAGCATGAAAAATCAAATCGGCATTATCACGGCCATTCACCGTTATCCGGTTAAATCCATGATGGGCGAGGAACTCAATGCGACGCGGGTGGAAACCAACGGGGTCGTGGGAGACCGCGCCTTCTCCATCGCCGATCCGGCCACGGGCAAGATCGCCAGCGCAAAAAATCCCTCGAAATGGCCCGGGCTCTTTTCCTATCGCGCCGCATTCACCGTCCCGATCAACAATGGCACGCTGCCGCCGGCCCAAATTACATTCCCCGACGGCAGCAGCGTGTCCACCGGGGACAAACAGATCGAAAACAAACTGTCCGCCAGCCTCGGCAAACCCGTGCGATTCCTCGCGGGTCCGGTCGCCACCGGCACGCTTGAAGAATACTGGCCGGACATCGATGGCCTGGCACGACGCGACGTCGTGACGGACGAAGCAATGCCTCCGGGGACTTTCTTTGACTGCGCCATGGTTCATTTTCTCACCACGGCCACCCTGGAAAGTCTCCGGTCCTCTTATTTGGAAGGCCGGTTCGAATCACGCCGCTTCCGGCCAAACTTCGTTATCGAAACGTTGGCCGAACTCAAGGGATTTCCCGAAAATCAGTGGGGCGAAAAAATCCTCTCCATTGGCGGCGAAGTAAAAATCAAGATCACGGGCCCATGCGGCCGTTGCGTGATGACCACACTCGCCCAGGGCGACCTGCCCAAAGACACCGGCATCCTGAAAGCCGCCGCTAAAAGCAACCAGGCGCGGGTTGGCGCTTATGCCAGCGTCCTGCAGGGCGGGGAAGTGCGGCGCGGGGATGTTGTGAGCATTGAAAACGCGTAGAAATTTACGATTTACGATTTACGATTTACGCGGGCCCAGCAGAGTGGCCGAATTTTGGAAGTGTGGATGAATCACCTGATCTCCGACTCTGAGGAAGCGCAATTTTTGGAACCGGTACGTCTACGATTGGTTTTCACAAACTACGATAAACCGCCGAATCACCAGCCACCGCGTAAATCGTAAATCCCAAATCGTAAATTAAGACGGAGGAACCATCTTCCTCAACTCCGTCTTCAGTATCTTCCCCGTGGCATTCTTGGGCAGCGCGGGCATGAAAACGACTTTCTTGGGCACTTTGTAATCGGCCAGCTTTTCGCGGACAAATTCGAGCAGCGCCTTTTCATCAATGGTCTGGCCTTCGGCCGGGGCGATATACGCCAGCGCCTGTTCGCCGCGCCGCTCATCCTTGACTCCAATGACCGCTGCTTCCTTCACACCGGGAAAATGGTAAATCACTTCTTCAATTTCCCGTGGATAAACGTTGTTGCCGTTGACGATCAGCATGTCTTTCTTCCGGTCGGTGATGTAGTAATAGCCGTCCGTGTCGCGATGTCCCACGTCTCCGGTCAGAAGCCAGCCGTTGCGGAAAACTTTTTTAGTTTCCTCCGGCTGGTTCCAATAGCCCATCATTACATTTCCTCCGCGAACGCAAATCTCCCCGGCTTCATTCGGGCCCAACTGACGGCCTTCGTCGTCCTGGACGCTCATTTCCACATTGGCTATCGGAATGCCAATCGAACCGGCTTTGTGCTGTCCTTTCAACGGGTTTTTCGAAACCACGGGACTCGCTTCGCTTAACCCGTATCCTTCGATGAGCGGCACTTTGAATTTTTCCTCAAATTCGCGCAGCGTCTGCATCGGCAACGGCGCCGAGCCGCTAATGAATATGCGGACCGGCAGCGGCGTCGGCAATGGCGCGCCTACCAGCATGCGATAAAACGCCGGCACGGCCGGCAGAATCGTGGCGCGCCGCGAAAATATTTCCATCAACATTGCCCGCGGCGGGTGCAATGATTTCACCAGCACAATCGAGCCGCCCAGCGTGAACGGCAGGAAAATTCCCACCGTCATCATGTACGTATGAAACAGCGGCAGGATGACTGCCAGGCAATCGTCTTCGACCGTGGCCAGGACGATGCGGCAGCTTTCAACATTGTGCAGCAGGTTTCCGTGCGAAAGCATGGCGCCCTTGGGACGGCCCGTTGTTCCGGATGTGTAGATGATTACGGCCAGGTTGCTTTCATTGCATTCGGTTGTTCCGCGTTCTGGTCCGCCTTTCGGGAGCGACGCGAATTCTTCCACTTTGAATATTTTCAAATTCGGGTGCGCCGCGGTCAGCGCGGGAAAATGCCCGTCCATTTCCGCATCTGAAATCAAAACGTCAATGCCGCCGTCATTGAGGATATAAACGGCTTCGGCAGGCTTTATAAAATTGTTGATGGGCACAACCACCGCGCCTGCGTGGAGAATTCCATAGACGGCGGCCACAAATTCCGGGCGATTCTTGAGCCATATTCCCACTCGATCTCCCGGCTTCACGTCAAAATCTTTGCGCAGTTTTGCTCCCACGGCCTCGGACAGCGCCAACAGGTCGCCGTACGATATTTCCTTCTCTCCGAAATAAATCGCCGTTTTGCTGGTGTGTTTGTCTGCACAAATTGAAAAAGCATTGGCAAGATTCATGCCTCAATGGTAAAAATAGCACCGCTTTTTGCAAGCTGGCAATCGCCGGCTGCATGTGCTAAAAAATTGGCCAGGTCGGTGCTGTTTATGGCAGGGCCAGTGCGCTGCGAATCATGGCAAGTTAACTTGCCGTCGCAACGCGCCGTCCCTGCCACCGCAAGCCGGCTCGCCTGGAATTGGGTTTTGTTGACGCTACGTGATAGATACTGAGGAAAAACTGGCTGCCTTTTTGCCGAATTTGAAAGCCGCCCCTTGGGTGTCTCTGGACACCGAGGCGGACAGCCTTCATGCGTACCCGGAAAAAATATGTCTCATCCAGGTCAGCGTGGCCGGCAGCGATCACCTCGTGGATCCGCTTTCAAAAATCAATTTGGATCCGTTCCTGGACGCGCTCAACGCCCACGAACTCATCATGCATGGCGCCGATTACGACCTGCGCCTGCTGGAGAAGCATCATGAGTTCGTCCCGAAGGCCATCTTTGATACCATGCTCGCCGGGCGTCTTCTGGGCGAACGCCAATTTGGCTTGAGCGCCCTCGTGGAAAAATTTCTCTGCGTCATCTTGGATAAAGGCTCCCAAAAGGCGAATTGGGCCCAGCGGCCCCTCACCGAGCGAATGGAAAAATACGCGCGGGCCGACACGTACCACCTCAAACCGCTCGCCGATAAGTTGCGGTCCGAGTTGGCCGCCAAAGGCCGTCTCGCCTGGCACCAGGAATCGTGCGCCCGGCTCATCGACAATTGCGCCCGGCCGCAGGTTATCGATTTGGATTTGATGTGGCGCGTCAAAGGCAGCGCGCGCCTCAGCCGCGCCGGTCTGGCCGTCCTGCGCGAATTGTGGCGCTGGCGCGAGCGCGAAGCCGTGCGGGCAAATCGCCCTCCCTTTTTTATTCTCAATCACGAGAAACTCGTGGACATCGCCGCTGTCGCTGCTGTCAAACGGCCCGTGGATAATCTGCTGCCGCGGCAACTGTCCCCGCGCCGGCGTACGGCCCTGTTGGAAGCCGTCAACGCCGGGTTGGCCGTTCCTGACACTGCGCAACCCGAAATCCTGCGGCATCATTTCCAGCGTCCGTCCGAAGCTGAATTTCGCCGCTACCGCGAATTGGAAAAAGTCCGGGATGCGCACGCGAACGAACTAAGCATCGATGCCGCGCTCATCGCCAGCCGCCCGGTCCTGGGCGACTTAGCCCGCGATTGGGACAATTACGCCCCTTCGCTCATGAACTGGCAGCGGGAATTATTGCAGAAAAAATAACTTCCTTTAACTTTCACCGATGCAGCAAACGAAATTGACGCTTGGCCATTCACCGGACCCAGACGACGCCTTCATGTTTTATGGCCTGGCCAAAGAACTAGTCCCATCGCATGGCTTTGAGTTCCAGCACATTTTACAGGATATCCAGACCCTCAACGAACGCGCCACCCGCGGCGAACTCGACATTTCCGCCGTCAGCATTCATGCGTACGCTTTTGTGAGCGATAAATACGCGCTGCTGCCCTCCGGCGCGAGCATGGGCGATGGCTACGGCCCTATGCTCGTGGCAAAAGAAAAATGGTCCCGCGCCGAAATCGCCGGGAAAAAAATTGCCGTGCCCGGGACCATGACCAGCGCCTTTCTGGCCCTGCAACTATGGATGGGAAAGCCGGCCAGGGAATTGAACATTATTGTCGTTCCCTTCGACCAGATTTTTCGCGCGGTCAAAAGCGGCCAGGCGGACGTGGGCCTCATCATTCATGAAGGCCAACTGACCTACAAAAATGAGGGACTGGTTGTCTGCGAAGATCTCGGTGTCTGGTGGAATAGCCAAAACGATGGCCTGCCGCTCCCGCTCGGCGGCAACGTCATTCACAAAAGATTCGCGCCGGACGTTCGGCGCAAAATCTCAGGCATCCTGACCGCGAGCATTCAATACAGCCTCGACCATCGCCCGGAAGCCGTGCAACACGCGTTGCAATACGCCCGCGACATGGGCCGAGACCTGGCCGATAAATTCGTGGGCATGTACGTCAATCATTGGACCCTGGACTACGGCGATCGCGGACGCGAAAGCATCCGCCGGTTTCTCGGCCGCGCCTTCGAAAGCGGTATCATTCCACATCGGCAGGAACTGGAATTTGTCGAGTGAAGGATGCTATTGACAGTTAAAGACCGGCGGAGAGAGGGGACTCGATCTCCACCGGCCGTATTGTGCCTTCTACTCGAAAACTTGGCGATTCCAATTCAAGACGATTTGATGCGTACGGTTGGATGGTCAGTCAATGTGGATACGCTGGATATTTGCCATTCGAAATCGGCACATCAATGGCGGGCCGACTATTCCAATAGGCTTTGTCATCGTAATAAAGGGATTCCAACGTGCCGTTTTCCGTGTTCACTTCGGCCTCGATCTTTGATTGCAACTCGTCGCGTGGCGAATGATACCATTGAAATTCCAGACGAGGAATATGTTCTCTGTCCACCGCCGCGGCAAAGACATGAGAAGCCACCCCCATGTGAATATGGTTTGTTGGATAATCGAGTTTTTCCAACGCTTGCCGAACAACTTCAATCGCCTGATTAGTGGTCAGATTCCATGTGCCTTTAAACTCCTTGAAATGGATTTTCCGATTGCTGCTGTCAAACCAGTTTTGCGGGGAGTAAAAGCCGTTGACCATCCTGTGCCGATAAATGAATCGCCAGCCGTTGGTAAGCGTGATCTCGGCATGTGGCCAGCCACCGTTATCGTGTATTTCAACTCGGGCCACATCATCAGTCGTTAACTGTCTTGGAACTGGCAGCGACAGCGTCCAAGAATAGTCGTCAATTGCCTTAAGCATTATCGGGATGAGCTGCCGGGCATACTCCGGGTTTACCGGGGGCCAGTCTGGCGGCACTGGAGGAGGGACGACGCCTATTTTTAATTTATGTTCCAGATTCTTGTTTAGGAAGTATATCCGTTCAATCCGCTTCGTGTTGGCGTTAATATGGATATCAGCGGAATCGCCGCCCCACGGGCACAGCCAATCAATATCATAGTGTGGAACGGTGTTCGTCCCGAATTTTTCAGGTTCGGTCACACGCGGTTCCTGCTCGGCAAACACATCCTCAAGTGAGATGCCGAGCTTTTTGAGCGCGTCCCTGGCAAATTGCACAGCTTCGCTTCTGGTCATTCTGACTTGACCGTAATAGCGGGGGACTTGGTCCGGATCCTGAAGTAACGAATATCCGCGGAGATCCGTCACGGAGTGCAGATATCCAAACGCGTACGCAAACGCCCACCCGTCCTTGAGAACAATTTCCACCCACGGATCGCGAGAGGTTCTGTTGAGAAACGGCAAGAAATGGATCCGCGCAACGTCTGCCCGAGTAATCGGCTGCGGGACTGGCAGGTCCAATTTTTTCGCTACATCCGAAAAATAGGGCAACACAGCCGCCATTACGGCGTTAGAATACTCAGGTGTAACCTTTACCAAAAGGCTGGTCTCTCCTAAGTCCACAACCATGCCTAGAGCGGTGCTTTCTTTTTCCGCAAATATGCTATGCAGAGACGACAGGACAACGATCCAGAATAAAATGGACTTGCCGCGTTTTTTCACGGCCAGTCTCCTCCATAATCATACTGGCGAAACAGCAAGCCCTGGTACCCATCGACTACCAGATTCCCGATGATCTGCCCTTGGCTTACCCAGTTAATGTCAGAGTTAGCATCCTGAAAGGATTGAAGCAGAGTTTCCGTCTCCGACGACCCGGCCCAAGTCGACATCCAATAGGGCCGATAAGCTATGCCTTTGTCATTGGTACCCCAATTTGGGCCTCCCGGAGACACGTTCCATCCGACGAAGGCAGAAGGCCGAACATGATCGGGGTTTGTGTTCGTGCTCGAATAATAGTTAAGCCCTTCCGCTTGATTTGGAACACCCCATGCAGCCGCCCAACCGCCGTTTGCAGTGTCGCATCCATCTAAGAAAACGAAGCGATACCGGATTTGCCCGGACGCGCTGTAAGTAACGTTGTCTTTGACCCATTCAGTGGTCAACACCGCACCTGATCCCGGGGAAGTATATCCGAAGGGGGTACCGTCCACAAACGTTGTGTAGTCTGCGCCAATTGTGTCGGGTGCTCCGTGGCCAAAATAATAGAGATTGCGAAATTCAGGTTGTTCGAGGAATGACATCAGGTTTGTCCAACTTTGATTGCGTTCGGTTTGCGTATAATTCGTGCCAAATTTGACTGCTTGCACGGCAACAGGGATACTCCACTCTGCGGGCCCGCCGGGCATCTGTTGGCTCATCGCGCTCTTGTACTGCGCGTCATAATCAGAATAAGGCGGGCCCGGATCGAGGTAGAAATTATCCATGTAGGTGATAATCCAGCCGCCGGTAGTTGGGAATGAATTTGCCACCGCTGGCATCGGGCCGCCTGGGTCGCCGGAACTGTTTGTAATTGTGATATAAGGATAAAAGAATGGGTCCCCGTCGTCCAAACGCGACGCGCCTGTGTAATCTGTTAAATTCCAAGTCCACGAAATATTTCCATCAGCCGAAAAACCGGTTTGCGAGTTTACAAAATAACCGTTGACATCGTAAATATCAATCTCCCAATTCACGTCCGGCGTGCTGCTCTGAGCTGTAAACGTATAATTAGAGCTGTTCCATATCAAATCTTCCCAGTTGGTGTACGTGACGAAATTCCCAGTGACAATCGTTTGGGGAGCATTCGAAAACACCATGTATGGGGTTTGGTCGCTCAACGTATCGGATTCCCGGATTGTCGTGAGTAGCTGAATTATGTTCGTTCCGTTCGGCAAAAGATCGAAGTAAATACCCATTCCCCAATAGGTTGTGCCATCGATATCGTAAGGAATTAAAGTGGCGCTATTGAATGGCTGTCCGTTTACCAAAACGGTCGTATTATCCACATAACCTATGGGTGCATCTGGGGCCGCAAAATCAACCGGAATGAACGTTGGGCCATCGAATGTGTATCCGGAAAAATTCGCGAGCCAGTCAGGTATGTGGAATACCCGGAAAAATCCCGTTTGCGGGCCGCTCGCATCGTTTGTGGTATCATCTGGCGAAAACCCGCCTGCCATCGGTGTGGCCCCGCTCGCGATTAGGCTGCTGTCAAATGTTGTGCTGACGGTCTCCCCATTGCCGCTCATCCATTCGCCGGTGGCTGGGTCAAAAATATTAAAGCCGGTGAGATTAAAACCAGGGGGGTATAAAGCCAGCGGCACGGCATTTCCGGAACCGTTCGCTGGTTCTACCATTGGCTGGCCGGGTAATGAGGGTGGTGGATTGGTGCCGTCCCCGCTACCACCGCTGCCGCTTGATGACGGAGGCGGAACCACACCGTAAAGTGTGTAAGTCGTAAAATTCGTTCCGTTGGCGTAATAGTCATTCGTAAGCTGTGACCATGAATCAGTTGTACTCAACGTTTGCCGGTATTGAATCAAATAAGTTTCATAACCGTAACTCGGCCAGTAAAGAACGATATTTGTGCCGGATGAAACCGTGATCATTGTATTGGTGATTGCAAACGAATGAATGGCAAAAGCAAACAATGACACAATTACCCCGACTATTGCCCGTCTGATAGCTTTCATAGGATTTTAATGATTATTCAATCCGAGCATTTTGCCCGGACTCGAATCTCTTTCCACCATGAAACGAGAATGCGCGCACAGCGCACCGCCGATCAGGCCACTACCATGCGCCCCAACTCGAAAAATACGCCGGGACGCGCGATTGCTCGCGCGCCGAGGCAAACTTTCGAGTGCATTTAATCTTGTGGTAGTGTTTAGAAGGGGATTCGAGTCCTCGCAACGCAAAGACTCTATGCCGAGATAACGAAATTTTTCCTGTGCCGGGCGTCCCAACAGCAAGAGTGATTAATTCAAAATCATTCTTTCGTGCGATTTTCAACGCTTCGGAAACACTGGTTGCAATTTCCGTCGAGCACCCTTCCTGGTAGGGTAAAATTCGGATGAGCATTGCCACTGGCGCTTCATCTTCAACTATTAGAATTTTTGACCTGACGTTCATCTGAACCCGTGTTGTCGCCCAATCTCCGGCGCAATCCAGTTGAAGTCAAGCCCTTTCAGTTAAAAACTATAACGTTAGGGTTATAGTTGTTTTAACTCCCAAAATACAAGGTCTTGCGATAGGATCATGATATTGATCCGCTGACCACAGCACAGGTCGCGCGGATGCTCGGTGTGTCGCAATCGCGGGTTCGTCAATTCGTCCTGGCTCGTCGCCTCAAGGCGGAGAAGTATGGCCGGGACTTAATGATTGAGCGAAAGGAAGCCGAGCGATTCAGGCGCGAAGGCAGGCTGCCCGAAGGACGGCCTGCCGGCGCGAGGAAAAAACCATTGCGCAAGGGTTATAGATTACGCCACCCGTGATAATTAGTTTATTTGTGTCGGAGGTGCTTCGGGCTTGAGCAGCAGTATTGTTGCGCTTTGAGAAAATTGCTTTCGTTCATTGCCGGAGGGCCGCTCATCCCAAATGTTTGCCGTGCCTCCCTAGAGGTCAAATACATCAGTCCTTCCAATGATCCCGCAACCGGTCAATTGAAATCCAATGGCCGGGATTCTTTCATCAAGACGCGATGAAAGTTCGTTGCGCAACCGGGCATCGTGCTGATGCCGCAAATGGACGAGATAAACTGCCAAATGGTCCTGCTGCTCGTCCGGCAATTCAGCCACGCCATTCTTGATTTCTTTAAAACTCACATCAAAACAATAGTCGAGACTGGACTTTTGGCAAGCTTTGCAGCGTCCGCTAATTCGTTGATTCAATAATCCGATTTGCAATCAGACGTCTTATTCGTTTTCATTTGGTGGTGAATAATCGCCAGTCCAATCCGCTTTGCAGCCCGGGCTTTATTTGCCTGCTCCTGGCGCTGGCAACGCTCGCCATCTATTTTCCCGTCCATAATTTTGGATTCGTGGATTTCGATGACTCTGGCTATTTCTTCGAGAATCCCCATGTCCTGACCGGCTTGACGGCGCCCAATATCTATTGGGCCTTTACCAGCGGCGAAGACGCGAACTGGCATCCGGTGACCTGGCTGTCGCTCATGGTGGACGCCGACCTTTTTGGAACCGGCGCCGGCGGTCCGCACCTGATCAACGTCCTGCTCCACGCGGCCAATTCCATTGTACTCTTTCTGTTATTTCTGCGAATGACCGGGGCCATCTGGCGTTGCGCCGCCCTGGCGACGCTGTTTGCCGTTCATCCCCTGCACGTAGAATCCGTCGCCTGGGTTTCAGAGCGAAAGGACGTCCTCAGTACATTCTTCGGCCTCCTGACAATGCTCTGTTACGTCCGCTACGTCGAACTCACGGATGAAAGGGCAAAGGGGAATCATCCTCACTTGCCGCGCCAGAGCGATGCGACGGCGGGTCGTCATCCTCCTCCTCATCCTCAAGAAGAAAGCTCCGCCAAAAATCCAGGTGACAGCCTTCGTCAGGATGCCACCGCCGATTCGGAAATCAGCGCCATAGCGCCCGGAGAAGAAAATCGCAAATCGCAAATCGCAAATCGGAAATTATTCTACTGGCTTTCCCTCTTCTTCTTCGCCTGCGGTCTCATGTCCAAACCCATGCTCGTGACGCTGCCTTGTGTCTTGTTTCTGTTGGATTTCTGGCCGCTTCAACGCTTTATCGCAAGTGGCGCTGTCACCGCTTCAACGCTTCAACGTGTAATTATTGAAAAAATTCCCTTCTTTCTGCTGACAGCCGCCGTCTCTGCCGTGACCTTCTTTGTCCAGCGAAACGGGATGGCCGTAGTTCCATTGTCGGTCATCCCGCTCGACGCCCGAATCGGAAATGCTTTCGTCGCTTACGCCCGTTATCTCGGCAAGACCTTTTGGCCGGTGAATCTTGCGGCGGTCTATCCGTATCCCGGCTACTGGCCGGGCGTGGTTGTATTTCTGGCCGTTGTCCTGTTTGTTGGCATTTGTGTGGCGGCACTGGTCATGTGGAAAAAGCGTCCCTGGTTTTTGACCGGGTGGCTTTGGTTTGTAGGAATGCTGGTTCCGGTGATCGGATTGATCCAGGTAGGCGAACAAGCCATGGCCGACCGTTATGCCTATCTGCCCATGGTAGGTGTTCTCGTGATAGTCGTTTGGGGTATTGGCGAGTTTTGCCTGGCTTCGAGGCCGCCGCGAGCCGTCATGCTTGGCCTGTCGTTGATCGTGTTTATTGCGTGCGGCTTGTGCGCCCGGGACCAGGTCCGCACCTGGAAAGACGACGAATCTCTTTTCGGCCACACGCTCGCTGTGACCACCGGAAATTATCTGGCCGAATTGGACATGGGCTTTTGGTATTCAAAAACCGGTGACCTCAAGAAGGCGCTCGATTGCTATGACAAGGCCCGTCATTTGGCGCCCGATGACCCCACCGCGCTCTACAACGTCGGCAATGCGTACGCGCGGCTGCACGACTGGCCGGAAGCCATTCGTGATTACCAGCGCGCTCTGCACGACCAGCCGAACCAGCCCGACGTCATGAATAATCTGGGCCTCGCGCTCGCGCAAAGCAAGCAGGTCGCCGACGCCATCCCTTACTTTCGCGGCGCTCTCAAACTACGGCCCAATTATGCGGACGCCCAAAACAACCTCGGCTCCGCCCTCTTCATCCAGGGACAATACCTGGAAGCCGCCAAGACATTTTATGCCGCCGTCCAAAACGATCCGTATAAGGCGCAATTTGTAGTGAACCTGGGCGATACCCTCGTTCTTCTGGGCAAAAAAGCCGATGCCGCCACGTGTTACCAGCAGGCGCTGCAACTGGAGCCGAACAATAAGGCCGTGCAAAAAAAGCTGCAGGCACTCGGACCGCCGTCGGCGCAATGAAATAATCAGGCCGGTCCGTGGGCCCTGGACCTATGAACCGCTGCAATGTTCAGTCGTATCCAACAATCTGACGATAATTCTCCCTCTCCCCGCGGGAGAGGGCAGGGGTGAGGGAGAGTCTTCCGGACGCGGTTCATCCTGGCGAGCAGATGGTCCATAATGCCTTTGGCTTTTTCTCTCGGCACTAATCTGTAATGGATGGTAATTCCATTCACCCAGGATAAATTGTCCGAAATTCAAATAATTCAGAATTTAGAATTTAAAAACGATGTGATTTCTTGTTGAATTCGAACATGGATCCACTGGACCGATACCTCAATCGCCGCCGATTCTTAAAACAGACATCCCTGGCAGGGCTTGTCGTAGCAGCGGGTTTCTCAAATGCATTTGCCACGGACAAGAACGTTAATCCATCCGCGGATTCCGAAAGCCTCGCTGATTTCGTGCCGATTCGTTACCGGCCGATGCCCTCCAAAGTAATCGGATTAAGAAAAAATTCCGTCTTCCTCAACGGCCCTTGGCTCATTGATCCAAATCCCAATCAAAACGTCAGGGAAAATCCATTGAGCGCCTCAAGTTGGGGCCCGTTTAATGTGCCGGGACAATGGGCACAACAGGGATACGACATACCGTTGGAAAAAACCGTCGCGATGGCTAAAGAATTCGGTATCTCACGAAATTGGGCCGGGTATAGGATTTTTCTCCGTTTCGATGCAATTCACGCCGGGGCCCATTATTGGCTGAATGGCAAACCCCTGGGCTATAGCGAAAACCTGTTCACCCCGGTGGAATGGGAAATAACCGGCGCGGCACGTGTGGGAGCGGTTAACCGGCTGGATCTCGAGATGAAAGTCGACACTGCGTCAGAGCAACTTTCCCACTCCTGTTCCTACACTGGATACAGCCTCGGCGGTATAGACCGCGCCGTGAGAATTTATGCCCTGCCGAAGCTTCATATCGCCACGCTGCGCCTGAATGCGGGTTTGGATACGGCTTATCGCGACGGTCAATTGCAAATCGAACTCGCTTTCGATAATCCTGAATCCGTTGTTCAGGCGCCTCTTACCGTATCACTGGAATTATTCGACCAGGATGGCCGGCGCATCGATCACTCGAATCCAAAAATAAATCTCGATCCACTTAAACCGGGCTTGACCACAGTGAGTTTGCAGTCGCAAGTAGCGAATCCTTTGAAGTGGAATGCCGAACAGCCCAACTTGTACAAGCTGGCGTTGACGTTGGAGCAGGATGGGCGCGCCGCGGAGCGAATCGAACGCAATATCGGATTCCGCACGGTCGAAATCAAAAAACGCCAACTCTACGTCAATGGCGCCCGCGTAAAGCTCGCCGCGGTATGTCGCCACGAAATTGACCCCCTCACCGGCCGCGCCAACACCATGCGCCATGCGGAAACCGACGTGAAACTCTTCAAAAGCGCCAACCTGAATCACGTCCGCACTTCGCATTACCCGTGCACACAGGAATTTTTGGACGCCGCGGACCGTTACGGTTTGTATGTCGAGTCGGAAGCGCCGCTCTTTTGGGTCGCAGCGGCCAAAGATCTCACCAACCTGAAAGCAGTCCTCAATCCGACCTCCGCAATGGTTGATTATAACCACTCGCACCCATGCGTCATCATGTGGTCTCTGGCCAATGAATCCAATTGGAGCGGGCTTTTCGATTATTCAAACAAACTTATTAAACGGCTGGATCCCAGCCGGCCCACCACCATTGAGGAAGCATTTTCGACAGAAAGCCAGGTGACCTGCGACATCGTCAGCCGCCATTACCAGCATATGCCGTATGACAATATTTTAAAGGACGACCCGCGTCCCTTCTTTCACGGGGAGTGTTTCTTTCTCGTCTATCACGAGCGCACGGACGTGGCTATTGATCCCGGCCTCCGCCAATTATGGGCCGCTGGAAATGCCGATCCAAATTCCGCATGGGGGCAGTCGTGTCTTAAAAACGTCGAGGGGCGGAAAGGCCTTATTCCTGGCGTTTATCCCGGCGCGTGGAGTTACATTTGCGCATCTGAACATTGTATTGGCAGCACGATCTGGTCGGGAGTGGATGATATTGCATTCCTTTTGAATGGAAAAGTGGTCAGCAGCGAAAATGGGAATGCGCGTTGGGGAATAATGGACGGCTGGCGTCGTCCGAAACCTGAATTGGCTCTCGCTAAGTTCGTGTTCTCGCCGCTGTGGTTTCCGCGTCGGCAGCTTGATTACGCGCCCGGACAACCTTCGGTACGGGTTCCGGTGGAAAATCGCTACTCATTTACCAATCTAAGCAAATTCGATTTCGTCTGGGAATTAAATGGCGTCAGAGGTAAAGAGCGCATAGACGTCCCTTCCGGATCAAAAGGAGAAATTGTGATTCCGGTTTCCAGCGGAACGGCCCAGGGCGAAGTCCTGCTCGTGCGGGTGATGGACGGGAATGACGAAATTGTTAATGCCACCCTCACGCTCGGGCAGCCCGTGCCGCTTTCATTACCCGTGCCCCGCGCCGGTGCGCCCAAATGGAATGACGACGGCCGGTTCATCACGATTGAAGGAAACCGTTTTTCTCTGGTAGTTGACAAGACGACGGGCGATTTCGATGCCTCGAACCCGAAACATCATGCCCCGATGATTCATTTCCCGTCTTTGCATGTCACGCGCCATGATTTCGGCGATCTCATGCGCAAAAAACCGCCTTATGCGGAATTTCCGGACATCACGACTCGCAAAATCGAAGCTGTCACGGTAAGCGAAAGCTCTGGCGCACTCGAATTGATCGTCAAAGACCGTTGCGAAAATTTTGCCGGCGCTATCTCGTGGGTCGTGGACAAGGATGGAGTTGGAAAAATCAGTTATGATTACATCTACACTGGCGATGACCTGGATTCGCGTGAGATCGGAATCAAGGCCATGCTGTCGCCCAAATACGACGAGATAAAATGGCGGCGCTGGTCCGAATGGGGCGTGTTTCCCGAAGATTGTATTTGCCGCACGGAAGGAGTTGCCCAGGCCCGCCGGAACAAGAAAGGCCCGATTCCACCGGCCAATATTAAGCCCCACTGGCCGTGGTCGCAGGACGAAACCGAATTGGGCACTGCGGATTTTCGTTCCATCAAGTTTTGCATTTACGAAGCGTCTGTGATGGCATCGAATGGATCAGCTGTCCGCGTTGATGCCAATGGCGACCTTCATTTCCGCGCCTGCTTGTCCGGCCAGGGTGTTCAGATGCATGTCCTTTCGCAATGTCCCCTGGCTCCCGTAATATTGAAAAATGGCGCTCGACTTTCCGGTAGTGTTTGCATTCGAATGATATGAAATGAATCGATTTATTCTCACGGTTGCTTCGGCGATTTTATTTGCGCTGGCTATTTCATCCGCATCCGTATTTGCCGACCCGCTGGAAGACGGCTTCAATCATCCGCCGGATTCCGCCCGGCCGCAAACGTGGTGGCATTGGATGAACGGCAATATCACAAAGACCGGCATCACCGCCGATCTCGAGGCGATGAAACAAATCGGCGTGGGCGGCGCGACCATTGTGAATGTGGACGAAGGTATTCCACACGGTCTTGTTCAATTTAATAGCCCGGAATGGTTCGACGATTTTAAATTTGCCGTCCAGGAAGCGAATCGGCTCGGGCTTAATTTGTGCCTGGAAAATTGCGCGGGCTGGTCCAGCAGCGGCGGGCCATGGATGACCGTCACCAACGCCATGCAAAAAGTCACCACCAGCGAGGTGCAGGTTGAGGGCCCTGTGGAGTTTAACCGGGCATTGCCGCAACCGGCTACAGTATTGGATTACTACCGCGACATCGCCGTGCTCGCGTTTCCCGCTCCCACTGGTGACGTTGCGCACAATTCTGATTTCGATGCCAAAGCGGGTTATAAGAACATCGAGGTCCTTTCATCGGCCGTTAGCCGAAATCCCGCGGGCTGCATTCCATTGAACCGGGTCGTCGACCTGACAACGAAGCTTGACGCTCAAGGGAACCTGCACTGGCGTGTGCCCCGTGGAAAATGGATCATTTTGCGCGTGGGCTATACGCCCACCGGCGTCAAAAACCATCCGGCTCCTCCCGAAGGCACCGGGCTCGAGTGCGATAAGCTGAGCAAATCCGCGCTGGACGTCTATTGGGACGGCTTCATGCAAAAGGCGCTCGACGACATCGGCCCGCTCGCCGGCGACGGCAAGACCCTCAACTGTTCACTCATCGACAGCTATGAAGTAGGCGGACAGAACTGGACGCCCGCGTTTCGCGAAGAATTTAAGAAACGGCGCGGTTACGATTTGCTGAAATATCTACCGGTATTCAGCAATCGTGTCGTGGACAACCCAGCGGTGACCGAGCGATTTCTCTGGGACGTGCGCCGCACCATCGCTGATTTGTTTGCCGATAATTACTTCGCTCATTTTACCGACCTTTGTCATGAGCACAGATTGTTCAGCGCCGTTGAACCTTATACCGGTCCATTCGAATCCCTGCAAAGCGGCGCATCAGTGGGTGTCGTCATGGGCGAGTTCTGGGCCGGCGGTCAGGGCGACCCCTCCGTCAAGGCCGCGTCATCGGTGGCGCATATTTATGGCAAGACGATTGTCGGCACGGAATCATTCACCGCAGCGCCGGACCATGGGCGCTGGCAAAACGATCCGTACTCACTCAAGGCGCTGGGCGATTTGATGTTTTGCCAGGGCGTCAACCGATACGTCTTTCATCGTTACGCCATGCAGCCCTGGACCAATCGATGGCCGGGCATGACCATGGGCCAATGGGGCCTTCATTTCGAACGGACCGAAACCTGGTGGAACGAAGGCAAACCGTGGATCGACTATATCACTCGCAGCGAATTTCTCTTGCAACAAGGCCGTTCAGTTCAGGACGCCGCCTATTTTGACGGCCAAAGTGCGCCAGTCGAACGCCGCGATGGCGACCCGGCCCTGCCCCCCGGCTACGACTTCGATGCCGTTGACGCCGACGTCCTGCTGCACGGCGCAACGGTAAATAACGGCCGCCTGACGCTGGCCAGTGGAGCGAATTATGCCGTCCTGGTCCTGCCGCCAAGTGACATCAACATGACGCCTCAAATACTGGATTGCATAGGCAAGCTCGTTGATGAAGGCGCCACGGTGGTCGGCCCGCGTCCGCAACAGTCACCGAGCCTCGACGACTTTCCGGCCTGCGACAAACAGGTCAAAAAAATGGCCAATAAACTCTGGGGCGATTGCAACGGCACAACAGTTCAGGAACACAAATATGGCCAGGGCCGAATTGTCTGGGGCAAATCGTTGGCCGACGTTTTTGCTGGGCAGAACCTCAAACCCGACTTCGAATTTCACAGTGACGCCCCCGACGCGAGCCTGGTTTATACGCATCGTGTCGATGGCGATACAGACATATATTTCGTCTCAAACCAGCGCGGACAATTTGATTCCGCGGAATGCACCTTCCGTATCAGTGGCAAGACGCCCGAATTATGGGACGCACAGACGGGCACGATCCGGCCCGCGCCAGTTTGGCATGAGAAAGACGGCCGAACTTGTGTGTCTCTTCAATTTGAACCGGCGGGCTCGGTTTTTGTCGTGTTTCGAAGCGAACCGAGCCCCAACCATTTGGTATCGGTTGAATTCCAAAGGGCAAAGTCCGCGGAATCGCCTGTACCGTCGAGCCTGAAAATCCTGCGCGCCAATTATGGATATTTTGCCGGCCAAACCCGGAACGACATCACCAAGCAGGTCAAATCACTCCTCGCCAGCGGTACCTATGTGGTTCCCGCCAATAACGATTTCGCCGGCGATGACCCGGCGCCATTCGTTACCAAGCATTTGCGCGTGGAATACAGCATCAACGGCAACAACACAACCAGAGAAGCCAAAGAAGGCGAGAGCTTGACCTTGCCGCAATCCGCCACGGTCATTCAGGCGCTCTACGGCGAGTTGGACACGACCGACCGGATCGTGGATGCGACGGAACAACTCGCGTCACGCGTCAGGCATGGCCAATTGCGGGTACGCGCGGATAACGCTTTGGCTGGCGCCGATCCGGCAGACGGCGTGCAAAAGCAATGGCGCGTCGATTATTCGGTCGATGGTGTTGCCAAACACATCGTCGTGCCTGAAAACGATATGCTCGTCTTGCCTCCCGTTTTGAGCATCGGCACAGCGCCGCAATATCAAGTGCATACGGAGGCAGATGGTTCGCCGGTCGTGAGCTTGTGGGGCAATGGCAATGTCAAATTGAGCAGTGTCGATGGCACGACGCTCCACGCAGATGCAACCGACGTGCCCGCGCCGCAGGAAATCAGCGGGTCATGGAACATAAGTTTTCCACCAAACTGGGGCGCGCCCGCTTCAGTTACGCTGGATAAACTGATTTCCTGGACCGATGACGCGGATAAGGGCGTGCGTTATTTCTCCGGCACCGCGACCTACGAAAAAGCTATCGAGATTTCCGCCGACCGCCTGGCGTCCAGCCGCGAACTCTGGCTGGACCTCGGTGAGGTGAAGAATTTCGCCGAAGTCTCCCTGAACGGCCGCGATTACGACGTTCTTTGGAAACCGCCATTCCGTGTGAACATTACCGACGCCGCAAAGCCTGGGACAAATAAGCTTGTTATCAAAGTCACCAACCTCTGGCCCAACCGTTTGATTGGCGATGAACAATTACCTCCGGACCGCGAGTGGAACGGCAAAAAACTCAAAGCCTGGCCCCAATGGCTTCTGGATGGCAAACCCAGCCCCACCGGACGCTTCACCTTCACCACATGGCATCATTACACAAAAGATTCGCCATTGTTGGAATCAGGACTACTCGGTCCCGTAAAACTGGAAACGGTCGAAGTGATTAGGCCCAGGTGATGATTTCATGGGGCGGTGCTGCCGCACGCCCAAACTGCTCTCACTTTATTCGCGAACTGCGCTCGGGGTGTCCCTTGTGTCCACTATGTCCACTACAATTTTTGCCGGATTCATCAAACGTTGCGTTGCGCGCCCGAGATGGAAGCGGGCATTGCAAAGCACGTTTGGGACTTGGAGGAAATTGTGGGATTGCTGAATTGATTTCTGACTTGTCTTTTTCAGCCTCGTGGCTCAGCTTTTGGTCCTTAGCAGCCCGTTAAAAAATGGCCTTTTTTCCAAAAGCCGAGGATGAACCGCATGGAGTGGCGAGCTACTGCCGTTACCAGGAGCAGTCCTCCTCCACCCAAGAGCCAATCGAACAGAGAACCTTTGTTGCGTTCTATCA
>DATAST010000016.1:0-1616 GCA_036269115.1 Verrucomicrobiia bacterium
CTCCTTTGTCGCGCTCTGGCTGGCCATCATTGGCGTGTCAATTGGTCCAGGACTCAGTGTGTTGACACGAATGCCGCGGTCCTTAAAGTCAGCAGCCCAACTCCGGACGAATGACCGCATGGCTGCTTTCGTGGCCGAGTAGGTGACATAAACCGGAATTCCTTTGACGTGGGCCGCCGACGAAACCAGGACGATAGAACCTCCATTCCGCAAAAGCGGCAATGCCTTTTGGACCGTGAAGAAACTCCCGCGCGCGTTGGTGTTAAACGTTTTGTCGTAATGTTCCGGCGTCACGTCTTTGGTCATGACCGGGACCCCGAAGGCTGCATTGGCGATGACGATGTCCAATGCGCCCTTTTCAGATTTGACTATCGCATAGAGGTGGTCCAAGTCACTCAATTTGGCGACGTCTCCCTGGATCGCAGTCACGTTTTTGCCGATTTCGGCTTTTGCCTTATCCAGTTCGGCTTGGCGCCGGCCCGTGATGAAGACGTAAGCGCCTTCCTGCGCAAATAACCTGGCGGTGGCCAGCCCGATGCCGCTGCTTCCGCCGGTGATGACGGCTACTTTTCCTTGCAATTTTTGTCCATTATTGGCGCTCATATTTCTCTCCTTTTTTGTTCTTCGCTGCTCGCGGGGATATGAAATTTATGCTTTACCTCCGAAACTCACGTAGTCGTCGAGTTCGCCGAGTTCAAACCAGGTTTTGACGTCTTCGCGGGTTTTGGAAAGCTGGCCCAGATAGTCGGCAAAGAGCGCCAGCGTTTCAGCGTCGCTGTCCGGACCGCGTTTTTCAAAAAATGCCGACCAGGCTTCAATTTCCCACGGTGCGCGCGGCGTTTTGGAATGGGACTGGACCCATTCAAGGATTTCGCCATCGCCCTTGCCGGCCGCCAATTCCTTCAAAAGGGCTTCAGGATCAAAACCCAGGAACCTGACCAGGTGCTGGTCCGTGCCGGAATTATATTTGTATTCGCCATTTTTCTCGGCGAGGGTCGCCCGGCCCTTGTCGAGCATCCGCGCCAGGATGACGTAGTTGCCCAAACGAACCCTAAAGCTCCGGGGCGGGCGTTGAGTCAGATCAATAATGGAGTTTTGAGTCTTCATGATTTGTTTCTTTGAATAGAGTCGATTAGATCTGCGCCCTGCCGCCATCGACGAACAGTTCGATGCCCGTGACGAAACTGGAATCATCCGACGCCAGGAACAACGCCGCCCTGGCAATTTCTTCGGGTTTGCCGATGCGTCCCATCGGAATGGTGGACACAATCCGCGCGACAGCATCCGCAGGCAGCTGATCAACGGCCGGGGTGTCGGTCGGCCCGGGACTCAGGACATTTGAGCGGATACGGCGTTCCTTAAGGTCCGTGGTCCAGCCCCGCACAAAGCAGCGCAGCGCCGCCTTTGTCGCGCCGTAAACGCTAAAAGCGGGAGAGCCTTTGGAACCAGCAACAGAGCCCGTCAAAATGATGGAACCACCATCATTCAAGAGCGAGAGGCCCTTCTGCACGGTGAACAGCGTTCCCCTGACATTGATATTAAAAAGTTTGTCGAAATGCGCCTCCGTGACCTTTGCCAATGGGGAAAATTCAGCCACGCCAGCATTGGCGAAAAGC
>DATAST010000017.1:0-3966 GCA_036269115.1 Verrucomicrobiia bacterium
CGCTAAGTTTATAGACTTGCTTCAAAAGGCCTTCGGCAGTCGCGCTGATGACCTTTTGCGCGCCAACTTTATTTAATACTTTCCCGAATGGAACAAAATTTACCGCCAGAATGGCTATCCTGCCATACGACACGGTTCCACCGCTGGCAAGCGTCGCGGCAGGACAACCCTTCCGTAAACGCCTCACCACCCGGGACTAGATTATAGGCGAAGGTGGCCTGCCGCCCGTTGGGCAACGTCAACGTCACGTCCCGGCCACCGCCTGAACGAACGCTCACAGTCTGCTCAGGGCCGCCGTCGCTGGAATCATCGTCCAGATTGACCGTGCCGCCACCAATCGTGATATCCTGGCGTGTCTCATCCAACTGCACGTTCATGTCATTGATGGTAAACGTCCAGCCGTATGCTATTTGAGAATTGCCAGTGAAATTGCCAGTGCTGGTTAGGCAAAGTTCACCCTAGTTCACCGTAGTTACCCTTGAGAACCACAAGAAAATGTGATATTTTTACTATAGGTAGTGCGGATTTATGTCCGATTCCGACGCTCGCCTCCAGCCTTCGCTGGCCTGCGGCCAGCTACGGCTGCGCGCCGTAGCCTTGGCGAAGGCGGGCTATCTATTCAAAATGAATCACGGTAAATGAGTAGGGCGCGCAGGTATAAATCGTTTCGCCATTCGTAAACCCTGGCTTCCAGTTTTTGAACGTGGTCTGGTACTGGCCCGGATTTTGCGCGGTGTTCCGAGCATCCAGCGGAGCCGCCAGTTCCTCCACTCGCGCCAGCGGTTGGCCCGGTATGAAACCGTTAATGTGCAACTTCACGCGCAACGGCGCCGCGCCGACATTCATCATTCGCAGTACCAGCTCTTTCCCGCCCTGGCTGCGCGTAGCGCTCACATCCAGACATTGGCCTGGGCTTTCCACCTCGCTCCGGACCAACAGAGGCTCGTAATTGTTAGAAATCATTTTTGTTACATAGCCCGGCGGCTGGAGCCACACGCTGGATGAGTTTAAGAACAGCAATCCCTGGTCCCAGCCATTGTCGTTTTGGCCATCGGGTTGAAGACAGTTCGCGCTCGTGACAACCGGAAACCCGCCACGTTCCAGGGCGCTTATGGCCAGCGCATTAGCCAGGGCCCGTTGCTGGGAGTGATTATTTGCGTTCAATTCAAACACGACCACCCGGTGCGCCGCGCCCTCGGCGAGTTTGTCCAGGGCATCACTGTACGACAATGCCCCGTCCAAGCTGGAATCCGGCCTGGGTCCCTCAGTCCAGACATGGACATCAAACCATACTTCCCGGTGATGTTCCCTGGCCAGCTTCAAAATGCGTTCCTGCCCCTCAAGACTGGTGATGCCCGAATCCGCCCCGCTGAAATGCATGGGATCGATAAACCGGCTGTGGTAGCCGAAGTCGCCCACCACCAGGATAATCTTCGGGTCCCTCGCCCAGATGGCCCGGGCCAGCGCTGCGAATTTGTTAGCGTACGTGTCATCGACCTTTTCCTCGTTGCCCAGTTCCAGATATTTCAGCCGATACGGCTGCGGATGCCCGTCCGCAACCCGTTGTCGGCCCCATCTGCTGTCAGCCGGACCATTGGCATATTCAATAAAGTCCGTCATGTCCTGCGCTGATTCGTTTATGTTGAAGTCGGGAATTCCGAGAAACCCTGCCGCATCGCATAAATCCAGAAAATCCGGAATGCCCCAGCCATTCGAAGAATGCGCATACCAATGGCCGTGATATGGCTGGCGCCGGTCACGCGGCCCGATCATGTGTTTCCAGCGATACGTGTTCTCATTTACCATGGAACCGCCGTAGCGCAAAACCGTGATCCCCTGGTCTATCAATCCATCCACGACGTCCTTCCGCACCGGTAACCGCTTGAAACGTCCCCATTCGCCCGGCTCGAGAAAAGCTTCTCCCACGACTACCGAACCGGGCTGCTTGAGTTTTATGACGAATCGTCCGGTCTGATCCGAACCGGTGGGAGTCAGAATAAAATCCAGCCGCTGCCATTGATTGCCGGAGACTGCCAGCCGCTGCCCGGCATAGACATTTTTTCCGTCCCGGCTTTCCAGCGCCACCCACAATTCAACTGGTTTCCCGGCTCGTGCCCATATATACCCATCGTAGGGACGATCGCCGATGAAGGTCATGCCCTGGCGATTCAGTCCTTGATTCTCAATGCCCAATTCTCCCTGACCACTGAAAAAACTGATTCGCTGGCTTTGATCTCCGGCGAAAGGCTCATCGGTTTCGCTGGAATAATCTCCATCGACCGCGCCGTGCTGCAGTCCGCGCCACATGCCGCTGATGGCCTGGGCCGGACTTTTCGGGGCTTCCTCCTGAAAACTTTCCCCAAAGATCATCTGGCTGTAGAGACCGCCATAGACCTCATGATTGACATCCTCCAGGCACGCACCCGTAAGATACCGTGTGACCGGGTGAACCGGCTGACCCGCATACACTCGAACCTCCGCTTCGTCGGCACGGACAAATCCTGACATTGCCACGGCGATGAACAACATCGTTCCGATTCGGAATATGTATTTCCTGATAGTCATTCTTGCAGATTTTATCATGCGGCTTAAATGCAGTCTTTCCCGAAATAATTAAACAATTCTCGCAACGGACAAAAGGAACGATAGCGGATTTTACCGCTCGTAATCCTCAAGCGCGGGGATATTGAAGAAATCGTTGAAGGTTTTCCGACCGGATTAGGCGTTTGGGCCTTTCAAACGAGCGAAATGGAACGGTGCCACATCCTTTAGGAGACTTTCCGGATAAGCCAAGTTGTCAGGCCAGCATCCCTCACCAGTTCAGCCAGCTTTTCGGGACCGATAACAATTACGCGATCATCGTCAGTTTTCGCCTCTCCAGAATGGTAAACATAAAACATGCGGTCAAAAGGGCCGAGTTGATCAATTTTCCCGACATACTCAGTGAGTTCAGCGGATGTTGTCTTAGATTTTATTTGGACAAACGCTCGTTCGCCTGTGCTTGGCAGCATTATATCAATGTCGAGTGTCTTTTGTGTCTTGCCGACGATGCCTTGCCGTTGCCATCCACTTGTTGAAAAAACGAGGTCAACCAACATTTCAAAGTCGCGCGGGTGCAACAACGTAATTAGTTTCAATACGGCGGATTTCATTTCCATCGAAGCTTGGACGGCACGCTCCACTTCAGGCATCGTTTCCCCATTGATGCGTCGAATCACATATTCCGCGACATCCACATTGCAGGAAGTTCCGCGATATGCCGACAATTTCGTTAAAGCCCCTGAAAGCCGGTCCTTTGTCAGCGATTTCCCTTTAAGGTCCGTTTCACGCCAGCCGCGGGCAACTTTTCGCACAACACTATTTTTGTCACCACAGGGTTTGGGCACAGAGGAATCTAACATACCCCAATAAAGGCGCTCGCCAATAAACGTTATCCACAGTGTAGTTGCATCCGCCTCAAAGAATAGCCGCGTCTCGTTCGTGAAACGGGTGGCTGTGCCCTTATCTTTTCCCCACCCGATATAGCATTTCTTAACCTCGGGCCATCGCCTCTTCATACACAAAGAGAACATTTCCCGTCCGCCAGAGCCGTATCCGTATCGAATGACGTTTTTCTCAACGCACTCTTTTTCCCACATCCCATGCTCGCCGAGCTTAATATAACGAACCCGGGTATTGGAATATATCCGTGAATCATATCCGACTGATTTCATTAGTTCACGAAATCAGATTTGCGAATTTCTTTCAACAATTATCGTTGAGAATGAGGCAGTCCTAGTGTACTGTAACCGTCGTAGCTTTACAATGAAATGGCCTGATTTGAAGCGTAAGCGTCACGCCAAGCACCTGCTTGACAATGCAAGTGTAGCGGCATCATAAGCGTCATACTGTTAAAACAGTATGACGCTTATGATGCGGCTGGTCGTTGTGCGGACAGTTGGTTTTTAGCCCAAGCCTGAGGTATGA
>DATAST010000018.1:0-12187 GCA_036269115.1 Verrucomicrobiia bacterium
AAAGTGTCAAAAGGTGGCAAATAAACCCGTTGAAACATCCGAATGATATGAGAAAATCAAAACACAATGCCGTCAGTGAACATGAGTGCGCGTGAATGCCATGAATTCAAATGCAAATTTCATCCTGTAAATTCGGTAAATCCTGTCTAATGACTCGGCCGGTCCCGCTCCATTACCTGCCTTCGCGCAGGGCTGTGAAAACTTTCAGGGTTCGTGTATTTCGCGTGGTTCGCGGTTTCAAGCATTTCCTCCGAGCCCATTGGCAAGTGGCGCCGCCGTTTTCTATACTTTTCCTCCCCCAATTGTCCACCAAATCGAACTGTCTCCGCCCGACATTGAAGGGACAGTTACAATTTTTCGCAAGAGCTTTAAAAACAATGTGTTGCGCAAGACCCGCACGATTCGACTGTCCCAAACGTTCCCGCTTGATGGGGGGACAATTCCCGCCCCCAATTTCCTGACAAAAACAACCTTTATGCGTAGGAGACGACGTCAGGAGACTCTAACTCCAAAAGCACTTACAGCGTTGCCGCGCCGTTGCTTTGGCGACGACGGATGGACTCCGGATCATGGACTTCGCGCTACACCTTTTCCGCGCATTTCGCGGTTGACGAATAGTGGTGGCGTGCGCCGTCCCGGTGTCACGGTCCCACGATCTGCTTATCTCACGTTTTCTTTCATCCTGCGTTCCCGGCCTTCGTCCTTCGCGCCAACCCTTTCCGCGTGTTGTTGCAACCCTGTTGCGGATTTGTTGCGGGAATGTTGCGGTTTAAGTCACTGATATGCAACGATGTAGCGGATGTTGCGGATTTTCACACTACATATACCATTTTCCCATGGTTTCAGATGTGATTCATTTAGCGTTTCATATACCCCCGTTAAATCCCAAAACCCCCGCACACCCTTTTTGACTAAACGAAAGCCAGGGAAGGGAGATCGTCGCCTGCCCTCCATAGTGCCGCAAAGCAGAGCGAAGGTTGGTCGTCGTCGTCCTCATTCTCGACCAAGCGTGGGCGGCAGGGAGCCCGCCATGTATCCGCCAATGAACAATGAACCCAGACGTACCCGAAAATCTTTCTGTGCCGTTTACAGAGGATATTTTGCTAATTTGCCAGTAAAACGTATCATTTGAACCTTTTTTCTCCCCTCGTTTACCGTTTACTTTCCTATAGGCACAAAATGTGTGGGCGGTTTGCTGTCACCTTCCAATTTTTTATTTCGAATTTTTATTGGTCTGGCCCTTGAACTTTTTACTTTTTAAACTATTGGTTTCTCGCCATGGAATTTGAGCCGGTTTTGGTAGGGACGGTCCGCTGGGCCGTCCCCGCCCGTATAGCGGGCGGAACGTGTGCGGTAGATCGTCATGGCTTGAAAATCGTCGAGAAACTCTATGAGCGAAATTTTTGTAATCGGACATCGGAATCCGGACACGGACGCCATCTGTTCCGCCATTGGTTATGCGGAATTTAAGCAGCGTACCGGCATGCCGCAAGCCGTGGCCGCGCGGTGCGGAGATACCAACGACCGGATCGATTTCGTCCTGGAGACATTCGGCGTGCCCGCGCCGCGTTTCGTTGCGGACGTTTCGCCCAAGGTTTCCGATGTGATGCAACGCAACGTCATGAGCGTCTCGCCCGATGCCATCGCGGCGGACGCGCTGCATGTGATGGATGAACGGAATGTCCGCATTCTGCCGGTGCTCGATGACAACCAGCGCTGCCGCGGATTGCTGTCGCTGTTCAAGCTGACTAAATTTCTTTTTCCTGCCGCCAATCGGCTGGTGGATTCGCGACGTGTCTTGTCATCCCTGAATAATCTGGCCCGGATTTTACCCGGCGAATTGCGGGCGTCGTTCGATCCGGAACGCGAAGAGGAGTTGATCATGCTGATCGGCGCGATGAGTGTCGAATCATTCGCGGGACGGCTAAAAACATTTTCGAGGGAAAAGGTCATCATCATCGTGGGCGATCGCCAGGACATTCAATACGCCGCCATCCGAGAAGGGGTGCGTGTTATCATCGTTACGGGTGGGCTGCCAATTGAGCCGGATGTCCTTGAACAGGCGATGCGCAAGCACGTCAGCATCATTTCTTCGCCGCATGATACCGCCACGACTTCGACCCTTTGCCGTGCGGCGGTAGCCGTGAGGAACGTACTGAACGAGGAGTTCATTTCGTTTCATGAACACGCGCCGCTGGCCGCCGCCTGCGAAGAAGCCAGGGCTTCCGGACACCAAATCTTTCCAGTTTTGGATTCGGAAAACCGCGTGTTGGGCATCGTTTCCAAAACAGACTTTTTGAAGACGGTCGAGCGGAAGTTGATTCTGGTGGACCACAACGAGTTATCGCAGGCAGTGCAGGGGGCGAAGGACGTGGAGATCATCGAAATTATTGATCACCATCGCATCGGCGCGCTCACGACGCCGCAGCCGATTTTGTTTCGGAACGAACCGGTGGGGTCGACGAGCACCATCGTGGCCGATTGTTTTTTCCAATACAGCGTGCCTTTGCCGCGTCCCATCGCCGGGTTGCTGCTGGCCGGAATCGTTTCGGACACGTTGAATCTCACTTCGCCAACGGCAACGCCGCGCGACGCCGAAATCCTGAAAAGATTGGAGCAAATTTCTGAAACCAACGCGCGCGCCTTTGCCGAGAAATTTTTCGCCACCAGTTCGCTCCTGACGCTGAAATCCGCGCCGCAGGCCATCACGACAGACTGTAAGGAATATCTGGAGGAAGGAAAAAAGTTTAGCATCGCTCAGGTGGAGGAACTCGGCTTCGAGCAATTTTGGAAACGAAAAGACGAATTAGTAAAGGCCCTCGAAACGTATCGCGCCGGTCACAATTATTTTTTCTCCGCGCTGCTTGTAACGGACGTTTCCACCCAAAGCTCGCTGATGGTCATTGTCGGCGACGAAAATTTTATCGGGCGCATCGGTTACCCGCCGATCGAGCCGGGGATCTATGAATTGCGCGAGGTCGTTTCGCGCAAGAAGCAGTTGCTGCCGTATTTGATTCATTGTTTGAGGCCGAGTGTGCAACGAAGTTCTGAAACGGTCGCGGCGCCATTTGCGAAAAAGCGCGCGTAGGGCTTTTTAGCTCGACCCTGCAAATCGTTTTCCGGCAGGAGACGACGTGAGGAGACTCTGACTAAATTTTGCGGTTTGTTCATTGTACCCAATTTGTTTTAGTTAGAGTCTCGTTACCTCGACTCCTACGGAGACGTCACGACCTTCGGCAGCCTGACTTCGAACTGCGAGCCCTGGCCGACGGTACTGGTGACGGTAATTTTTCCCCGATGCATCTCGACCACAGCTTTGACCAGGCTTAGCCCCAGGCCGAGGCCGTGCTGCGAGCGGCTCTTGTCGCCGCGGTAGAGGCGCGCCCAAATTTTTCCCTGTTCTTCCGGCGGGATACCGATGCCTGTGTCTGCGAACCGCACGACGGCCTCGGTCGGTTCATCATGGACGGAAATGGTCACCGAGCCATTTGCGGGCGTGTATTTGAGTGCATTGTCCAACAGGTTGGCAAACACCTGGCGCATGCGATTGCGGTCCACTGGTGCCGGGCAGATGGCCGGCAAATTTGTTTGCACAGTCACCTTTCGTTCATCAGCGATGTATTCGTATAGCTCGACCACCTCTCGGACCATGCCGCAGAGGTCCACGGGCTGGCGCTGCAATTTCATCGTCCCGGCTTCGGCCTCGGTAATGTCCAGCAGCGTGTTGAGCATATTGAGCACACGTTCGGATTCCTCAACGCAATCGGCCAGTGCGTCCTGCGCGGCGCCCGGAGGCGCCTGGGGCTGGAGTGCCAGTTCCGCAGTGCCGCGCAGCCGGGTCAACGGCGTTCGCAGATCGTGCGCGACGTTATCCAGGGATTCACGCATGGCGCGGATGAGCGCCTCGTTTCTCTCGAGCAGGTTATTAAACAGGCGCACCATCTCATCCAATTCATCGTCTGATTTGCGCACCGGCACGCGGGCTTCGAGCCGGCCCGTTTGAATGATGGAGCGGGCAGTCACGACGACCTGGCGAATGGGTCCCATGGCGCGATGGGCAAAAAATGCGCCGGCCAAAAAACCGAGAAGAATCGTCGCCGAGCCAAAAACAATGAAATCGCGTCGCAAGGGGTCCAGCAATGCGGCCCGGCTATCCGTTCTACGTCCGACCTGCAACAGGGAATTATCCGGCAGATTGATGGCGGCGATGAGAAAATCGCTGGCGTCATTTTTCGGGATGCGAATGTAGGCGACCCGCTGGCTGATACCCGGGAAAAAACTGGGAACATCTTTGAAGGCGATCCATTCCTCGGGGACGTTGAGGAGCGTGGCCTGGTTCCAGGGACTGACGAGGCGGACGTAAAAAGTCTTGGCTTCGCCGTTTTCCTGTTGCATGGCGTAACGCAACGCCGACAGGCCGCCGCTTTCATAGACAGCCGCGTATTCCTGCAACCTTGCGTGCAAAACTTCGCGGTCCTTGGCGCCGATGGCCTCTGCCAGGAGATACCAGGCAAGGGTCAGCAAGAGGATGGTGGTAATCGCGTACACAAGCGCGTACCACAAGCCGAGGCGGACGCCGATGTTTCGGCGCGCGGTATCAAGGAGCGCGAAGGACATAGCCCACTCCTCGAAGTGTTTGGATCAATTGTTTGTCGGGATCGGCTTTGTTGCGCAAGCGATGCACGAGCACGTCCACGACGTTGGTTTGGGGATCGAAACTGAAATCAAAAATGTGCTCGAGGATCATTGTTTTGGTCACGGCGCGGCCTGGGTTGCGCATCAGGTATTCCAGCAACGCAAATTCGCGCGGCTGCAATTCGACGAGTTCACCATTCCGCCGCACTTCGCGTGTGATCAGGTCCAGCGTCAAATGGCCGACGCTCAACCGCGTCGGTTCACTCGTTTGAGTTGCCCGTCGGATGAGCGCCTGCACGCGGGCGAGCAATTCGGAAAAGGCGAATGGTTTGGTCAGATAATCATCACCGCCGGCCTGCAGTCCTTTCACGCGGTCATCCACACTGGCTTTGGCGCTCAAAATGAGCACTGGCGCGTGGTTGCCGCCCGACCGAAGCCGTTGGATGAGAGTCAAGCCATCGAGTTTGGGCAGCATCAAGTCCACCACTGCCGCGTCATACTCCACGGCGCTCGCGAGGGCGAATCCTCCTTCACCATCGGGGCTGTGATCCACGGCGTAGCCGTTTTGTTTCAGGCCCTTGACGACGAACGAAGCGATTTTCTCATCATCTTCAACAACCAGGATGCGCACGTTGTCGAGCATAATGACGAAGTGGATGGATGGTTACAATGCAGAATCGCCGGGCAGGTTCCGAAACGGCGGGCGCGTCCCGGCCCGGGACGGCAGGGCGCGTTTTGAGGGTTTTCGGGGACGCTCATCTTTTCTCGCGCGTTTGATGGAGACTTCAAAGACCTCTTCCCGGTCGTTGTGCTGGACTTCAACCAGGCGCGGCTTCGCTGGCTGGCGATTGACAGTGTTTCGGTCAAATACGCGCGCCAGCAGCATTGCTAAAATGGGCAAGATACTGCCAAAGCGCGGCAGTGCGACGCCGCCGCCCAACGCGAAAGCAGGCAACTGGATGCGAAAAGGATTGAGAATGGGCTTCATATTTTTCTTTGTTTAAGATTTTTATTTTTAATCTTAGACCAGCGTTAAGATGGCTGGAAAATGTCTGTGGGATTACAATACTGTTAGAATCACTCTACATTTTTTGGGATCGGCAAAGCCAAAATTCGGCCTGACATAAACGCATTCAAAGAAAACCTCCCGCACCGGCGAATTCCGATACGGGAGGTTGTTCCACACCGAACCAACTCAACCAACGTTGTTGTTCTCGTCTACGACGACGTAGTGGCTGCCGCCATTGGCCCAAACCTGGACGAGCGTTTGTTTGCTCCTGGGATGTTGAGTCAACTGGACAGCATCATCGGCGCTGGCTACGGGATGCCGATTGATGGATTCGATGACTTCGCCCGGTTGAAGTCCGGCCTGTGCGGAGGCTGATGACGGGTCCACCTGTGTTATCACAGCCCCGTTCACATTGTCGGGGATGTTGAACTGCGCGCGGACCTGTGAGTTCAGGTTGTCCACGCTCACGCCGTTGAGCGACCCGCTGTCGCCGTTGTCTTGCGAACTGGAGTCAGCCAGTTGTTCCGTGCCCGGCACCGACTTAACGGTGACGTCCACAGTTTTCTCCGCGCCGTCGCGAAGGATTTGGACGGGGACTTTCGAACCGGGTTTCACATTCGCAACGTCCAGTTGCAACTGACGGCTGTCGGTGATCAGATCGCCATTGAATTTTACAATGACGTCACCGTTTTTGAGTCCGGCTTTGTCGGCAGGTCCATTTGGTTCGACCTGGCTGACGATGGCGCCGTGGTCGTTCTTGAGATCAAACTGAGGCGCCAGGTCGGCAGTCACATCCTGAATGCCCACGCCGAGATAACCACGTGTGACATGGCCGTATTGGATCAGGCTTTCCATGACGTTTCGGGCGAGGGCCGTAGGAATCGCGAATCCGATGCCCTGGCTGCCTCCGGAACGGCTCATGATGGCTGTGTTGATGCCGATCAAGCGTCCGTCGATATCCACGAGCGCCCCGCCGGAATTACCGGGATTGATGGGCGCGTCGGTTTGGATGAAGTTTTCGTAGTGTTCAATGCCCATGCCGCCGCGGTTCTTGGCGCTGACGATGCCTTCCGTGACAGTCTCGCCGACTCCAAACGGGTTGCCGACTGCGAGCACCATATCGCCAACCTTCACATTCTGGCTATCGGCCATGGGAATCGTCGGCAAGCCAGTGGCGGGAATTTTGACGACCGCGATGTCGGCCTGTGAATCACGTCCGATGACTTTGGCGGTGAACTCGCGTCCATCGGGCAAGGTGACTTTAACGCTCTTAGCGCCGTCCACGACGTGATTGTTGGTCAGAATATAACCGTCCCGGGTGACAATGACGCCGGAGCCGATGCCGTGTTCGACTTCCCTGCGTGGCTGGGGCCGGCCGAATTGGTTGCCAAAAAACTGGCGGAACAATTGATCATTGAGGTCGGGCATATCTTGCGATTCGTCCTTGTTGACGGTCGTTTCAATTTTGACCACCGCGGGTGAGACTTTATCGACGATGGGGGCAAAGCTGCCGCGGGGCAGGCCGTCCCGTGCGATTGATTCCTCTTGCAACGGAATGTTTGCGATCGTGTTTTTGCCACTGGTGTCCGAGGCCTGGGCGAGCCCGATGGCGGCGCCGGCCGTTGCGACCACGCCGGCCAGCCCAAAGGCCGCCAGGCGTATTTGAAATGAATTTATGCTGTTTTTCATATTTGTTCGTTGGTTGATGTTTTAGTTTCATAGATATAGAGTACTTTCAAGATGACGGGGGGCTTTCCGGCAGATTACAAATTTGTAAGCTGGCGGCCTGTTGAAAAAGGGTCTTTTGGACAATAAATGAGTTCGAACGTCCAGGTCATGACGATCAATGGCGGTTCCTCGAGCATCAAGTTTGCGTTGTTCGAGAGCGCAGAACCGTTGCGACGGATTTTGGCGGGGCGAATCGAAGGCATCGGGCTCCCCCAGGGGCGATTCGAGGTGAAAAGCGCCAGGACATCCGATAATTTTTCGCAGCCGATCACCGTGCCTGACCATATCTCGGCGGTGAACACCCTGATGGATTGGATCGCGGAACGAATCCAACACGGTGAATTGGCGGCCGTGGGACATCGCGTCGTTCACGGCGGGCCGAAATATATGGAACCGCAACGAATGACGCCGGAAATGATTGCGGAATTGCGTCAATTGAGCCCGTTTGACCCGGAACATTTGCCGCAAGAAATTCTGCTGACGGAGGCATTTCAAAAACGATTTCCAAACCTGCCCCAAATTGCCTGTTTCGATACGGCGTTTCATCAGTTCATGCCGCGGGTGGCGCGGTTGCTGCCGATTCCCCGGCGCTATGATGCCCGAGGTGTGCGGCGGTACGGATTTCACGGGTTGTCGTGTGAATATTTGATGCAGGAACTGGGGCGGTTGGCGCCGGTGGAGGCAGGCGGCCGTGTGATCCTTGCGCACCTGGGCAATGGGGCAAGCGTGACGGCGGTGCGAGGCGGCAAAAGCATGGATACGAGCATGAGTTTCACGCCCACTGCCGGCCTGGTCATGAGCACGCGGTCCGGCGATCTTGATCCCGGGCTCGCCTGGTATTTATCACGCGCGGAAAATGTGACGGCCAGGCAATTTCATGAGATGGTCAATCACGAATCAGGATTGCTCGGCATTTCCGAAACGAGTTCTGATATGCGGGAATTGTTCTCTCGCGAAAACACGGACGTGCGCGCCGCCGAGGCGGTGGCGCTCTTTTGTTACCAGGCGAAAAAATGGATTTGCGCTCTCACGGGAGTTCTGGAAGGTTTGGACGCGTTGGTTTTTTCGGGAGGCATAGGAGAAAATGCATGGCAGGTGCGTGAGCGAATTTGCGCCGGACTGGGATTCCTGGGCATCGAGTTCGACTCGCGGGCGAATGCCGCCAACGCGGATATCATTTCGACCAGAAGCAGCAAAGTAACGGTTCGCGTGATTCGAACGGACGAAGAAGCCGTTATTGCGCGAACAGTCTGCCAGGTGTTGAAGAAGGTATAGTGGCGCAGGCATCTTGCCTGCGAAGTCGCCGGGAGGAGCGCAGGCAAGATGCCTGTGCCACTACAATTCAATTAAAAGGATGTGACACATGAAAACGAACAACCAAAGACCTCTTTCGTCCGAACTACTTGAGAAGATGGGCGCTTATTGGCGCGCGTCCAATTATTTGTCGGTCGGGCAAATCTATCTGTACGAGAATCCGTTGCTGAAAAAGCCGCTCAAACGCGAGCATATCAAGCCCCGGTTGCTTGGCCATTGGGGCACGACGCCCGGACTGAATCTCGTCTATGTCCATCTGAACCGGATGATCAAGGAACGCGATCTGAACGTGATTTATATTACCGGTCCCGGCCACGGTGGTCCCGGCCTGGTCGCCCACACGTATCTCGAAGGCACGTACAGTGAGCTATATCCGAATATCTCGCAGGACGAAGCAGGCATGCAGCGTCTATTTAAGCAATTCTCGTTTCCTGGCGGGATACCGAGCCATGTTGCGCCGGAAACGCCGGGCTCGATCCACGAAGGCGGCGAATTGGGCTACGCTCTCTCGCATGCTTTCGGCGCGGTGTTTGACAATCCCGATCTCATCGCCGCGTGCGTCGTCGGCGATGGCGAAGCTGAGACCGGGCCGCTGGCCACGAGCTGGCACTCGAACAAGTTTCTAAATCCGGCGCGCGATGGCGCGGTGTTGCCGATCCTTCATCTCAATGGCTATAAAATTGCCGGGCCGACCGTACTGGCTCGCCTGCCACATGATGAATTGGAATCGTTATTTCACGGCTACGGTTATGAGCCTCATTTTGTGGAGGGCGATGAACCCGCCGATGTTCATCAAAAAATTGCGGCGGCGTTCGATACGGTCTTTTCGCAAATCAAAAAAATCCAGAACGATGCACGGCGCAATGGATTTAAACGGCGTCCGCGCTGGCCGATGATTATTTTACGCACGCCAAAGGGTTGGACCGGGCCAAAGAAAGTAGATGGGAAACAGGTTGAAGGAACTTTTCATGCGCATCAGGTGCCTATGGGGGAGATGGACAAACCGGGACATGTCAAAATCCTCGAGCGTTGGATGAAAGGTTATGAGCCGCAAGAACTCTTTGACGAAACCGGCAGGTTAAGGAGTGAGTTGGCGGAACTGGCGCCCAAAGGCACGCGCCGGATGGGCGCCAATCCCCATGCGAATGGAGGATTGCTATTGAGGGACCTGATGGAACCGGATTTCAGCAAGTACGCGGTCAAAGTTTCAAAGCCGGGGTCGGTTGAGGCCGAAGCGACGCGAATTCAGGGGCAATTCATCCGAGACGTGATGAAACTGAATCCAAACAATTTCCGTGTGTTCAGCCCGGACGAAACTTCATCCAACCGATGGAACGCGGTGTTTGAAGCGACTGACCGTTGTTCAACGGCGGAAATTCTTCCATCGGACGAAAACGTGACCCCGGATGGCCGGGTCATGGAAATGTTAAGCGAGCATCAATGCGAAGGGTGGCTGGAGGGTTATTTGCTCACGGGCCGCCACGGCTTTTTGTCCTGTTACGAAGCGTTTATCCATATTGTCGATTCGATGTTCAATCAACACGCGAAATGGCTGAAAGTGACTCGTCACATTCCGTGGCGGCGTCCAATTGCTTCGCTGAATTACCTGTTGAGTTCGCATGTTTGGCGGCAGGACCATAACGGATTCAGTCATCAGGACCCGGGTTTTATTGATCACGTCGTTAATAAAAAAGCTGAGGTGATTCGTGTCTATCTGCCGCCGGATGCAAACACGTTGTTGTCCGTGACCGATCACTGTCTGCGCAGCCGCAATTACGTCAACGTCATCGTCAGCGGGAAACAACCGGCATGGCAATGGCTGGAGATGGACGCGGCAGTGAAGCATTGCACGGCGGGCCTGGGAATTTGGGAATGGGCGAGCAACGACAAAGGCGGCGAACCGGACGTGGTGATGGCGTGTTGCGGCGATATTCCGACGCTCGAAACGCTCGCAGCCGTTCAAATGATGTGGGAACATTTTCCGCAATTAAAGGTCCGGGTCATCAATATCGTCGATTTGATGACCCTGATGCCCAAGTCGGAACATCCCCACGGAATTAGCGACAAAGATTTTGATGAACTGTTTACGACGGATAAGCCGGTCATTTTTGCGTTTCACGGTTATCCGTGGCTGATTCATCGTCTGACTTATCGCCGGACGAACCATGATAATATCCACGTGCGTGGCTACAAAGAGGAAGGCACGACCACAACGCCTTTCGACATGGTGGTGCTAAACGATTTGGACCGTTTCCATCTGGTCGGCGAAGTCATTGATCGTGTACCGAGTCTGGGCCACCGCGCGGCCTATGCGAAACAGTACATGCGCGACAAATTGATAGATCACAAAAAGTACATTTGCCAATATGGCGAAGACATGCCGGAAGTGAAGAATTGGAGATGGGCGGGAAAGTGATTTGCGTGGGGATTCGCGACATTGGCGTGTGAGGTCTAAAAAGCCGCAACATCCGCTACAACCTTGACCATCAACGGCTTAAACCGCAACAAATGTGCAACAAAGCCGCAACAGGGTCGCAACATTTCCACGGGTCAAAATTCAAATTTGACACTGCCCAGGCGCTGGCCGATCTCGGCCAGAATCCGGTTTTCGTCTTCGATATTTTTGGCGGCAAAGGTCACGCTGAAGCGCAACGCGGCGCCGGCATCGTCCCATGGCACTGTGGAAATGAATTTTTCTGTAATGAGCCATTGGGAAATGTCTTCGGCATTGCCAAATTCAATGTGCTTGCCGCCATTGACCAGCGCGGCCTTTGGCGCTTTGACATAGAGAAAAAATGAACCCTTCGGCTTTTTTGCGTCAAAACCCGCGGCGCGCAGCGCTTTGACGAGGCCGTCCATGCGCCGGGAATACTTGTCGGAAATTTTCCGCGTGATGTCCGGATGATCCAGGCAATAGGCCGAGGCGTGCTGGATGGCAAGAAATTGGCCGGAATCAGAGTTGTCTTTGACGTCTCCATAGGCTTTCACCAGCAGTGGATTGCCGGTCACAAAACCGCAACGCCACCCGGTCATGTTGTAGGATTTGCTGACCGAATGGAGTTCGATGCCGACGTCTTTGGCGCCCGGTGCGGCCAGGAAACTCAACGGTTTGCCTTCAAAAATCAGCCCGGCATACGCGGCGTCATGGATGATGATGATTTTGTTCTTTTGCGCGAATTCGACGACGCGAGCAAAGAATTCGGGCGTGGCGGCTGCGCCGGTCGGATTATTTGGGTAGTTCAGGACGAGGACCTTGGCTTTTCGCAGCACTTCGCCGGGTATGGCCTCGAGATCGGGCAAGAAATTATTTTCGGCGGCAAGCTTCAAATTATAAACCAGGCCGCCGTAGTAGCGCGAGTGAGTGCCGAACACTGGATAGCCGGGCACGGTCATCAGCACAAAATCGCCGGGATTAATGAAAGCGGCGGGGAGAATCGAGAGGGCCGCTTTGCTGCCGATGGAATGAATGACCTCGGTTTCGGGATTAATGCCGCTGACGCC
>DATAST010000019.1:0-2780 GCA_036269115.1 Verrucomicrobiia bacterium
GGCCGCGGCGGCGGAGTCGGACGGGGCCTCGGTATCGGGCTCGACCTCACCACCACCGGTGGGAATTGGAACTTGCCGACGCGCGTGTTCCAACTGCTGCCGGTTGTCGCGTAGTATTCGTTGGTATGCCAGAAGGTCAAGCCATCGGTATCAAGCGTGGTCATGCTGTAATCGCCCCAGCGGCCGGAGGCGGAGGTCTGGCTCCCGGTGCCGCTGAACAATATAGCTTCTCCCTGCCCGAGGTCACCTGGTGGGTCAGAGGCAAAACGCCCGGCATAACGGATCGATGGGAAATCGTTCGCGCTGGACGTGGAATAGCCGATGGCCGTGTTGCCATTTTGATCCACGGCTATCGCAGGCATCCAGCGGAATAAACCGTCGTTGCCGTTGCTCCAGTCTTGTTGTTGCACCGGTGTGGCAGGGAAAGTGCCACCAGTAACATTAAATTGATACCAACGAACAGCAGTCGGTCCATTCGGGTAATTCAGGATGATGGTTTGGTCGGCCCACAACGATTCTGTGCCGCTGCGATTTTGGTAAACAACGGGCGTCATGATTTTGTCGCCCAGGGTATCCAACGGTGGCTGCCCTCCCTGCTGTGGCACAATGTTGCTGGTCGTATTCGTGAAGGCGTCAACGAACGGGTTAACTGTGATCAAAGCATTCGGAGCGTGGTTAAGGCCAACACCCAGAGTTGAATTCCCCGGGGTGACGAAATCGACATGAAACAGCCATCCCTTAACCTGGGTCAAGACTGCCCCGGGACCGTCCGAATCGACCGCGAGGAGCATTTCATCCCGGCCCGCAGGCGGCGGGGCGCCAGTGCGAAAATTTGCTGCTACCAGACTATAGGAATCGCCCAGACCCGCCGGAGGAATCATGAACGAAATCGCGTGGGTGGGCCCGCCCGTGAGCATCGAGCCGCGATCCAGCGCGAATACGCTCACGCCTTCGAAGTTTTGAGACATGCCATTAAACAAATTGACTGTAAGAAAATAGGCGCCGCCGGGCTGGGGATTATTCCACAGCGCCAACTTCGGGTAATCGTCCAGGTTCACCGGATCCACTAGCAGGGCGTAGAGAAAGTAACCGCCGGTAGGGTCGGGGGTTTGAGATACACCGATGCATTCATAGAATGGGCCGGGGCCGGGAAACGAGGCAAAGCCTAAGTCGGTTAGCACCCAGCGATCAGCCACCTGATCGTAGAATACAAAAATGTCACCGCCATTTTGGTTATTGCCACATGGATTGCCGGTGCCCAGGGAAGCAAAGAACGAGTTGAACGTGATGAAAGGAATGAGCGGGTTGCCCGACTTATCAAAAACTCTGAAGCCTGAGTTGACGCCTTGCACGTAATGATTCGGCCCCACGTCGCCGATTGTATCAGGTGGCCGACAATTGCAGCCACTCCCCACTCGATCGGTTCCGTCAAATGTGAGCAGTGGCACCGGCATGTTTGGGGTCGGGGTAAGGACCTTCCCCAACAACGCCTGGAACTGCGGGAAGGCAGAGGTCCGCGAGCTTTCCGGGCCGCCTGACAACGGAAACGGGTGCCGCGTCAGCCGCGGCCCTTCCTCCGTTTCGTTGGGAATGTACGGGAGAGTGCGCAAGTCCTGGTCCAAACGAACCGGACCAACCATACGCACGACGTTCGGCGTCTGTGTGCCGGGGGCGTCTTGTCTTGTAGCGGCGCCGGATTGGTTTGTGCCCTTTGTTTGGGCGAAAAGATTCGAAAACGCGCCGATGCCAAGCAGCGCGACGAAGATGCCGGCAAGACACAAGACTGCAGCAATTAAAACACGAAGATTAAAGAAGGCTGATTTTGAAGTGGATTTCTTTTTCATAAATGAAGTGGACTTGTACCCATCTACGGCGAACCCTGGTGGAGTGTTCCCGTAGACGTTAATTCCGACTCTACCTGAGATAGAGGAAGTGTGTCAAATGGTTCTTGCTGGAGCGGGTAAGAAAGTTCGCAAGTAGTGAAAAGTTGATCGTTACGTGAATTACCACGTCTCCGCATCGTATCCGCTTAAGGCAGATGGCCGTGATCCCGGGCAAAAATTTTGCTAGGATGATTTATCGAAGAGACCTTTGGCCGGAGGCCCGTCGTAGCCATGATTGACTGGATCGATGCGGCGCATCGGTTTCTCACGGGTCTGTTCTTCGATGACATGCGCGACCAGTCCGGGCGTGCGCGCGATCATGAAAATGCCGTTGAATGCCGCCGGATCCATCCCCAGATCGGCGAGGATCGCGCCGATGGCGCCGTCCACATTGATTGGAAGCGATTTTTTTGCGGCGGCGAAGGCTTTTTCAACTGCTCGCGCTGCTCGCATGTGCACGCCGTCCACGCCGGCTTCGCGCGCCAGCTCAAATAGGCGCGCGGTGCGCGGATCTTTCGTGTGAAGGCGATGGCCGAATCCCGGCATACGCTCGCCTGTTTCTCTCATCGCCGCGAGCCTGCGCGTAGCAGCTTCGTCCATTGAAATCGATTCACTTGCTGCGAGGTCGGCGATTGCTTTGAGTTGACGCGCGCAATCTTCAATCGCGCCGCCGTGGTGTCGATTGATCGACATAATGCCGGCGGCAACCGACGCGCTCAACGACGCGCCGGTAGACGCAACCGTCCGCGCAGCCAGCGCGCTGGGAGGTGTTGCGCCGTGGTCGATCGACGATACCAAAATCGCGTCCATCAAACGCGCGACGGCCGGCGGTGGCAATTCTCCCTGCAAAACCAAATAAACCGCTGCGCCAACTGAAACGCGCCCCATGAGCTCGGC
>DATAST010000020.1:0-1509 GCA_036269115.1 Verrucomicrobiia bacterium
CGACGGCAGCGAATGGAAAATTCAATCCCCCAATAACCTGGGTGACCTCTCGCTCCACATCACCTTGATCAGGAATTTCGCGAATGGCGTCCAGCTTTGGCCGGACAGCCCGATCTACGCTTTGAGCAAACTAAGGTATCCCGCTGGGATCGATTTGTTCAACGCTTTGCTTTGCCTTGTTCACGTCGATCTAATGCGCGGACTGGTTTGGACCGGATTGCTTGGTTCGCTCGCAACATTTTATGCGTTTTTCCGATGGGGCGGCACCTTCGGGGTAGCCGGTTTTTTGTTCAATGGCGGAATAGCCGGCTTCCAATTTTTAAAGACACTGAAGTTCCTGGATTATCAGGGCGTCAACAAGATCGCCTGGAAGAGCATTCCGCTTTCTATGTTTGTAACTCAACGCGGATGGCTTTACGCAATCCCGGCGGCGCTGGTCCTGCTGTGGCATTGGCGGGAGAAATATTTCCGTGAGGCTCCCACAGGCCCGACCCGTCGGGACTTGTCCGCACCAGACGCCGCTTCGACTGAAGCGGCGGCGAAGGAGGACGACCCCGAAGCTCAGTCTGCGGTTGCGGCCGACGATGTTGGCGGGGCCACCGCGGTCAACGCCCGCGGCAACCGCACGGGCCCTCTGCCTTTCTGGGTCGAACTCTCCCTTTACGCATCGATGCCCCTTTTTCACGTGCACACCTTTATTGCTCTGACGATCGTGCTCGTTATCGCGCTGTTTTTTGAGCGGCTGACGTGGCCTCAAATTTTCAGCGACGCGCCGATGCGCAGACACGCGACTACGCTCCTCAGCGCTGCTTTAATTCCCGCAACCTTTTTCGTCTGGCTGGTTACCGACCAGTTCCACGCAAAATCAATGCTGAAATGGCACCCGGGCTGGGTGCAAGATTCGGCGGACTTCGGCGCTCCCTTCTTTCGGATTGGTGGCGCTGCAAATTTTGGATCCGCGACGGGGTTCGGCTCACTGTTGCAAAAGACGTGGAACGGCGTAATCGCACCGTTTTTTCAGTTCTGGCTAACGAACTTTGGCTTATGGGTCCTGCTTGCGCTAGCATTGGTAGGCCTATGCGGCTGGCGCGCTTGGAAATCCGGCTGGCGCTGGGGCACGAAACCGCCCGCGGACGTCGCGTTCGTGCTGCCCGCGGTTGTGATCTTTGCCATAGGGTACTTCGTTCAAACCGCGCCATGGGATTGGGATAATCTCAAACTGATGGTTTGGGGGTACTTTCTCATTCTCCCGTTTTTGTGGAGTGATTTGATTGGACGTTGGGCGTTTCCGGAACGGGCAGTTACCTGCATTGCACTCTTCGCTTCCGGTTTTATCACGTTGCTCGGCGGCTTGACTGCCGGGCACCCAGGTTTCGGACTGATGGACCGGGCGAGACTCGATGCGATCGGCACGGCGGTTCGACCTTTGCCCGTTGAGGCTCGTTTCGCTGCCTACCCGACCTACAATCATCCGCTCTTGCTTCAAGGCCGTAAAGTCGTTCTGGGATA
>DATAST010000021.1:0-40438 GCA_036269115.1 Verrucomicrobiia bacterium
GCGTGACGAAGGCGGTGATCCGAATGAACCGCAAGCCGGGGTCGAAAATAGCGGCTGATTCGCGAGAAATTGTTTGCACTGGAGAAATTAAATTGAGCGCGCCCATGAATAAATGTCATTTTTATAGGACTGACCCTTCCACAGACTCCTGGTCAAGTCCATCCAGGTCCAAAACCAACCGCGCCGCCGACGGCAAAAACTCCGCCGCCTCCCCCTCCGCCGCCTCCCCCTCCGCCACCGCCAACCGAAGCCAATTTACCAGCCGGAGCCGGAGAGGATGGCAATATCCCTGTTGAAGATGATCCGTTTGACCTTCTTGGCGAATGAGACCATTAATCTGGTAGGTATATAATTCACAATCTAAACCATGAAATGCTTGACGACACAAGAATCTGAAAACTGGCTTTCTTCAATAAACGTACATATTGACGGCACCAATAATCTTTTGCTATCTAAACGCCCTGGAGAACTTATGTCGACGATGCCAAAGAGAGCAGATAACTTGATCTACTTTTCGGCCCGGTTGACGGATTTGTTGCCCGGCGATTCTAGTCGTATCATTTGGCTTTCCGACTGGAACAATTTTCCGTTCCAGGTAATTCCTTTTGAGAAGATCCGCGCTGGTTGCGGAGAGTCCAGGCCGATCTTCGATGCTCAAGGGCATCTGTTCGAAAGTGCGACTGAAGAAGAAAACGGTATTTTGGCTGGATTGATTTTTCTCATAATGGCTTTCAATTGGTCTGCATACGTTGTCGTCAGAGAGAGCGCGGATTACGTATATTTGGGAGATGAATATATTATTTTTTCCAGCTCAAATGGAAAGCAAACGGAAGAAGCGTCCAAGCTGATGAAGGATTTCAAGCTGGAACTGATAACGGACGTAAAGGATGCATGGAAATAGTTTACGGACACCTGAGAATTGAACTTTTACTTAATGGGCGGCCCCATTACTCGTACACTGGTCCGTTAACGCAGCCGCCAAACCTTCCACGTTATATGATGGCAACCAATGGCCTGACGGGATGTCATCCATTTAAATGTCAACACCGAATACGGTGAGGCTTCCCAAGCCGCCACTAATTGATTCCCCACATACAGCTATTCGCTTCACGAATTGTGGCCTTAAAGTTCAAGGCCTTGTCTGTGACAGGTGCTTCGTCTCCTGTTATTCATCCAAACGTTTCAGCGCCCGGGCCACCCACATCCAGTGCTGTCCAGGTCAACCGCTGCTGACGGCTTGCCTGTTGGGCGTTGCCCATCTCTGAGTTCTTTGTGATCTCCGCGGTTATCAGGTTTTCGCGTAGTTCGTGTATTTCGCGGTTCACCATCTCCCATCTCCTATCTCCTATCTCCCATCTCCGCCACCTTGTTCGCCGTCTCGCCCACCGTAGCCTTGGCGACGGAGGAAGCTTCCGAGCGCAGGAGGGTTCCAAAAAGTTCTAAAAAGTGTTAAAAGGTGGCAAATAAACCTTTTGAACACGTCGCTGGCGCGTGAGAAAATGCCACTGTGAAGGATGCTATTACCGGCAGTGTATCTAACCGAGCACATCGCCTGCCCATCGTCCTGTCCGCCATCCCGTCCGCCGTAGGCTTGGCGAAGCAGGAAGCCGCAGCGGCAACTGTGGAAGCCTTGGCGAAGTTTGGTCATCCTCTTCGTCATCGTCATCCTCTTCGTCATCGTCATCGTCGTCGACACAGGCTAAGAGGAATCATTTTCGTGGTTTCGTATCTCTCGCGGCTGCTCTGGATCAGACCCTTCGCATTCTTCGCGGCCTTCGCGCGACCCAATCCGTTTCAACGCTTCAACGGCCCGCACCGAACTGTCTCCGGGCAAAATGCAACGGACAATTCAATTCCGTCACAAGAATCATGACCATAAGACGTTACGCAGACACGGAACAATTCAATTGTCCCAAACAATCCCTCTTGGTGGGGGGACAGTTCCCTGCCAAAACGTCCTTCCAAATATCACAAATACAAGGCATTTCCGCTTCCATCCATTCCCATTCATCCCATCTGTCCCTTTTTCGCGGCCAAAACGCATCGGGGCTGACAATTGTTGCGACCCTGTTGCGGATTTGTTATGGATTTGTTGGGTTTAAGTCGTTGATTTTCAACACTGTAGCGGATGTTGCGGATTTTTAGACGTCATATAACGTCACATGCATCTGTAAGTTAAAACGCCGGGCTATTGTCCAATGATCCTTTCGGGATACGAATCCACCAATCCCTATCCCAACAACCCCTTCCAAAGAAAGAATCCGTAGGCGGCAACCAGAATCCAGCCGAAGAATTTGGGCAATTGTCCGAAGAACAGGATGAAGAGGAAGTGCAATAGCGTGGAACCCAAAAGAATCCACATGCCCACGTAGAAAAACTCGGGCATGGCCATGGAGCGAAACATCGTATAAACGCCCAGGGATAAGGGAATGGAAACGTGGCAATCGCCAACTTGCGAGGCATACACGGTTTCGGGCTGGCCACGCCAGCCATAATACAATGCCAGCACCGCGTTCGGCAGTACCATCAGCCAGCCAGTCAGCCAGCCCAGGTGTCGCGCGCTAATGAAGCCGATGTGCCGGTTCTGGATCCACGCCACGAGCCAGTCCGTACTGACGTAAATCCCGTACGCGCAAACCGCAAGCACAATCAAATCAAATGGCAGCATCCAGCCCGGCGCTTTGCCCTGGCGCACATTTGTTTTCAGGACTTCCACCACGTGGAAGCATTGCCAGAAGAGGAAGAGGCCGATGAGTATCAGGCTGTCATTCTCGTCAAGACGGCCTTTGCGGCCCAATGCCCAAACGGCGCCCGTAAAAAACAGGACTGCTGCCAGAGTCAGGAGGAGGGAAAGCCGGTTCAACTCGTTGGCCTTGCCTGCGCCGGCGCCTTTGGATTTTTTGCCGTTCGAGTTTTTCTTTTTTGGCGGCAGAATCTTAATTCCCCAAATCATCGCGGGCAGGCCGAGCACCAGAGTCATATCTGTAACATTGTTGACCAGTGCATTCGTCATCACGTCCGCGCCGCTGCCGGCGTCGCGCCCGAGAATGAAAGCGAAGATCAGGTTTCCCAGGCCGGAACAATACGGCATGATGAGCGTACCCAGCGCCGTGTTTTCAAAGCCTTGCGCGCTCATCGCTTCCAGCCGCCACAGCATCCCAAACGAGGCCACGAGAAACAGCGCCAGGAACAGCCACGGCGTCCAGATGCCTTCGGCTTCGATCCAGTGAATAAAGGGGTTGGCCACTGCCGAAAGTGTAACAATTAATGGGCCAGTTGCCAGATTTTCGATTTGCGATTGCCGATTGCCTGCGCTGCTACGAGAAATCGAACATGCCCTGCGAGGACGATAAGGCCCTGTCACCCAAACCGTTTCCGTAATGCTTCGGCGATTTCCAAAAATGGCTTTGCGGCCGGATGATTTGGGGCGGAAACGACAATCGGCATTCCCGCATCTCCCCCTTCGCGGATTTGGGTGAATATCGGCACTTCGCCTAAAAAGGGAACGTGTTGCCGCCCCGCTTCCTGTTTGCCCCCGCCGTGGCCAAAGATTTCGATCCGCTCGCCGTTCGGCGCGGTGAAGTAACTCATGTTTTCCACGATGCCCAGGATGGGCACATTCACTTTCTGAAACATTGCCACACCCTTGCGCACCACTCCCAGCGACGCCTCCTGCGGCGTGGTCACGACGACTCCGCCGTGCAACGGGACGGCCTGGCAAAGGGAAAGCTGGGCGTCGCCCGTGCCCGGGGGCAAATCGACGAGCAGGAAATCCAGTTCGCCCCATTCGACCGAATGCAGGAATTGCTGGATGGTTTTGGTAATCATGGGTCCGCGCCAAATAACGGGCTGATCGTCCGGCAACAACAGGCCAATGCTCATCACCTTGACGCCGTGGGCGACGGGCGGGACGAGTTTCTCCGCCGGGCTAACCGTGGGCTTTTCATGAACGCCCATCATCAGAGGAATGCTGGGGCCGTAGATATCGCAATCCAGCAAGCCGGTAGGAGAGCCTGCGCTCTGCAGCGCGCAGGCGAGATTGACTGCGCAGGTGGATTTACCCACCCCACCCTTGCCGCTGGCGATGGCGATGATCTGCTTGATTCCAGGAACGCGCGCCTGATTCGCAAATGGATTTGGGCCCGCCGGCGCCTGTCCCGGTCCGGGCATCTGGATATCCACGGTAACACGATTGATGCCGGGAAGGCTTTTTAGAGCACGTTCAACTTCATTTTTGAGTTGGTCCGCAACACCGGCGCCGGCTGAACTCAATTGAATTGAGACGCCGACGTCACCGTGCGCCGCGGAGACCTCCTTGACCAGGCCAAACGAAACGATATCGCGTGAATAACCGGGATATTTTACGGTCTTGAGCGCGTCCAAAATTGCTTCCTGCGAAACCATAGCCAGACAAAGTGCCACTGGAAGGAAAAAGGAAAAGGAAAAAGGAGGACTAAGCGTTGAAACGGAGGTCCGGAGCGCGGCTGTGTCGAAGACCAGCCGCAGCAGGTCCAAACTTCGTGAGTGCTGCGGCTGGTGCCCCTTCGCCCATACACACAGCCGCGCTCCGTACGACGATCGGTTCAGGGGTTCAAAACGCGAAACGGCCTTCGGGGAAACCTCACCCCTGCCCTCTCCCGTGTATGGGAGAGGGAAAATTGTCGTGAGATGGCTCGATACGTCTGGCACCGTTGCGGGCGGTCAAATTGCCGCTTGCGTTTTGGGGATAATGCGGCATCGTTTTTGCATGAAAAAAATCCTTTTTGTTTTACTTACCGCCATGGTTGGCGGCATCCCTGCGTTCGCGCAGATGGGAGGCGCCGGTCCGGGTGGCGGCGGCAGCTTTGACAACGGCATGGAAAAATTGTTCGGCGCCAATCCGGTGTTCTCCGCAACCATGCTCACAGCCATCGTCGGTCCCGAAGGGCCAATGGTAGTCAAAGCGAAAATGGTATTTGATCACAATAATTCCTGGACCAAAGTGAATATGGCGGACGTTCAGAGCTCCAATCTTCCACCGCAAGCCGTTCAAGCTGCTGCGCAAATGAAATCCATCGGTATGGACGAAGTCGTGAGCATTGCCACCGCCGATAAAAAGAACGCGTATTTGATTTATCCGCGCATCCGATCCTATGTCGCCATCGCCATACCCCCTTCCGCTGCAACCGGCGATTTCAATGCCCAATTTACAAAAATGGGCGAAGAATCCGTAGACGGCCATCCCTGTGTCAAAAACGACGTCGTGATCACCAACACCGCGCAATCCAGTGACTTCACCGTTTGGAACGCCACGGATTTGAATAACTTTCCGGTCAAAATTACCACAACCGAACAAGGCATGCCCGTAACCATCAATTTTCAGAATGTCTCGTTTGATAAACCCGCAGCGGGATTGTTCGCGCCGCCGGCTCATTTCACGAAATACGGAACTATCCAGGACTTAATGCAATCGGCCATGATGAATCACCCCGGCGGCATGCCGGGGGCGGCATCGCCAATGCCGTCGCCTTCGGGTTCGTCAGGGCCGTAGTGCTGCCGCAGCGAAGATGGAAGATTGAAGATAGAGGATGGGTTCTCGTCCGAGATTCTATTCTCCAACGCCCATCTTCCATCCTCGCGGACAGACACTGTAACGCTTGCAAATCGTAAGGAGTCGAATTTTCCTGCCTCCGGCACTATATTGGGCTCATGACTGCGCCGCTTGAATGGCTTAGCGTCGGAACGAAAAACTTTCCGGCGATGCTCGACGCCATTGGCGGCGCCCGCGTTTCCGTCCGGCTGGAGACGTATATTTACGCTGATGGCCGGCTTGGCCGCCTTTTTGCCGATGCTCTCCTGGCCGCAACCGGACGCGGCGTCCAGGTTTCCGTCCTCGTGGATGACTTTGGCTCGTGGTCGCTGCCCGCGAACTATTTTGACGCGCTCATCGCCGCCGGCGCCCGTGTCCGCCGTTTCAATCGCCTGAGCTTTTGGCGATTTGCGGTGCGCGACCATCGGAAATTGCTCGTGTGCGATGACCAGGTCGCTTTCGTGGGCGGTTTCAATATCTCCGACGAATACGACGGCGACGGGATAGCGTGCGGCTGGTGCGATGTCGGCGCGCGGATAGAAAACCCGGAACTGGTGGCGGCCCTGGCAGCGTCTTTCGACCAACTGCTGACCTTTGCCGAACCGCACAGCCGTCCGTTGCGGCGCTTTTTTGTTCGCCGCCAAAGCGTTTTTCAATGTGATGATCCGCCGTTGCGGCATCCGAATTCAAAACACTCCTCATTTTCAAAACTGTTGCGGCGCGACCTCGCCAGGGCGCGAGACGTCCGGATTGTCAGCGCTTATTTTTTGCCGACCTACCGCTTGCGCCGCGCATTGATGCACGCCGCGCGGCGCGGCGGCCGGGTGCGTTTGATTCTTCCCGGAAAAACCGATGTGCCCATTTCCAAACTGGCCGCTCGAAACTTTTATAAGCGCCTGATGCAGGCTGGCGTGGAAATCTATGAATATGAGCCCCAAATCCTTCACGCCAAGCTGATTAGCATAGGGAACGTTACATATGTGGGTTCCGCAAACCTCGACATCCGCAGCCTGAGATTGAATTTCGAACTGGTCATTCGTTTCCAGGACAAGGCTATCGCCGCGGGCGCCGACGAAGTTTTCGAAAATATTCTGGCGCATTCGCACCGCATCGAGCCGGCGACATGGCATGCGAACCAGGCATGGTGGCAAAGATTGAAGTATCGCTGGGCCAATTTCCTGCTAACGCGCGTGGACCCCTACGTGGCATTACAGCAGTTTCGAGAGAGACGATGAGATAGCGTTTAGCAGCCGGGAAATATCCGCTGGCCGGAAGAAAACGACGAAGTCAATGTCGTGGGTAACACGTGGCTCGCCGTAAAGCATCGCGGCGACACTTCCACTAATTACATACCGGAATTGAAGGCGTTCCAGCGGACGAACAAAGAGCTCAATCAGATCAGGTTCGAGCATTAAGAAAGACGCGCCGCACTTCGTCTTCGACCTTTTCATCAGTCCATTCCGGATGAAGGCTGCGAAGAAACGCCGCTTTATGACGGCGGCAGGTCCAATAGAGGCGCCGCGCCGCGCGCCAGCGCTGCTCGGGCGTCATGCGGCGGTAAATGGCAAACTGCTCAGGGCTGGTTTGTTCATCCGCAAGCATGAAGCAAATATGCTTCCCAAAATCTAACCAAGCAAGCTCTTTGCCTTGGCGAGGGCCTCTTCCAGTTTTCCGGCATCTTTGCCGCCGCCTCGGGCGTTATCCGGTTTGCCGCCGCCTTTGCCGCCCACGATCTGCGCAATCTGTTGAATGATCTTTCCCGCCTGAACCTTCGACGTCCAGTCCGGCGATACCGCCGCCACCAGCGAGACCGCGCCGCCGGATGCGCCGCCCAAAACGATCACGCCTTTGAAGCGTCCTTTTAATGAATCCGCCACCGCCTGGAGAAAATCACCGTCCACGCCACCCACATTATGGATGAGGGCTGGAATGCCGTTTACCGCATGAGAGTGTTCCAGCAAATTGCTGGCTACATTTGATGCTTCCCGCATGGTGGCCGTTTTCAGGGACTTCTCGAGCGCCTTTTGTTGTTCCAGCAGCGATTCGATTTTCTTTTCCAATTCATGGACCGGAGAATTGACCCTGCCCGCCAATGATTTGATAAGCTGCAATTCCTCATTGGCGCGCCGGTACGCTTCAAGCCCGGCTACCGCCTCAATGCGCCGGACGCCCGCCGCAATAGCGCTTTCGGCTGCTATGCGGAACAATCCAATTTCGCCCGTGGCGCGCGTGTGCGTGCCGCCGCAAAGCTCCATCGAATAGCCGTCCAGTTTGGCCGCGTGCCCGCCGATCTGGACGACCCGCACCACGTCGCCGTATTTATCGCCGAAGAACTGCATCACATCCTTGCGCGAACGGACATCCGTATAGGGAACTTCCGTCCATGAGACGCCCGCGTTCTCGAGAATGCGCTCGTTCACCAGTTTTTCAATATCCGCAACCTGCTGCGGGGTGAGTGCCGCGCTGTTAAAATCGAACGTCAATTTTTCCGGCCCCACGTAGGAACCTTTTTGTGAAGCCTCTCGGCTCACTACTTCGTGCAACGCCCAGTGCAGCAAATGCGTAACCGTGTGATGGCGTTGGATGGCGTTTCGGCGCTGAGTATCTATTTCTACGTTGTCAACTAGGCCAACTTGGGGCGGTGCTGCCTCCCCAATGATATGCAGCCACGTCGAGTGCATCTTTTTTGTGTCCAAGACACGCCAAAAGTTCGCACCGAGAGAAATGGTTCCCGAGTCACCTACTTGTCCACCCATTTCCGCATAGAATGGCGATTCAGCCAATATGACAGCCCAATGCTTTTCTTGTGGTAGTACTTTGAGGACACGAGTTTTGATTTTCGTCTCTTCATACCCAACAAATTTAGTCGCAGCTACCAGATCCACACCTTCTTGAACGGTAATGACAGTTTTCTTTTGTGCAGCCTTGCCGCGTTCGCGCTGTTCTTCCATCAATTCTTCAAAGCCTTGCTTGTCCACAGACAAACCTCGCTCACGAGCCATGAGTTCGGTCAGGTCGAGGGGAAAACCATGAGTGTCGAAGAGTTTGAACGCAATATCTACTGGAAACACAGTAGCCGTCTCGCGAATTAGATCCGGGATGGTGTTTTTCAGAATCTCAAGCTCCTTCAGAATCCTGGCCCGACAGATCTCGAAGGCACTGGCCGATTTTTGCGTTTGTTGAAGAGCGGAAAACTCATCTGTCGCTGACTTGCAAAGCATCTGCATTCGATCACCCCAATTCTTCATGATTCCAACAGGCTTTATCCCGCCTTTTAAAACTGAATCTGATAAAGAGTCGATGAACATACCCCTCAACTTTCCATCAACGTCCAGAATGAAGGCTGCCCAGTCAGCTTCCAATTCTGTCTCTCGAACGGGAAATGCGTCCGGAATCGAAAGAAGACCATCGCAAATCTTTTCGACGGACTTAGGAACACTTGTCAGAAACTTATTTACTATGCTCAACTCCCGAATTGAGTTTTCAAACATCTCAATTCCATTATCTAACGTCTTATCAAAGGCCTCTTCCTCAAATCGAATTGTATCCTGCACGTGCTTGCGCTTCGCCCGGATTTCAGGAAATACCCCGCTCATCGTCTCCACCAGCACATCCACCAATTTATAAAAAAACGGTTCATGGAAACCCAAAGTGCGACCGTAACGTACCGCGCGGCGTAAAATGCGGCGCAGCACATAGCCACGTCCTTCATTGCTCGGTTGAATGCCGTCGGCAATTGCAAAACTCAATGTGCGGATATGATCCGCAATCACGCGAAACGCGATGTCCAAAGCAACCTGTTCCTGTGAAACAACAGCTTCAGGATCATCAGGCATGCCTTTCTCGTCGCTCGCCGGACCGGGGCGCGCCGGCACTTCCGGAACTTCGATAATCCGCGGCTCGCACTCACCGCTGGATTTGAGGTGCACTTCCTCTGATTGAGTCGCAGCTCCCGGGAGCGTGCTGCCGTATTTCTTTCCGCTCAACTTTTCGAGCGCGTCAAAAATCGGCCGGAAAATGTCCGTCTCATAATTTGAGATTTTTGCATGAACGAAATCCTTCAGACCCTTTGTGCCCTGAATGATGCTCGTAACACGTTCGAAGCCCATGCCGGTATCCACGTGCCGGGCGGGTAACGGCGAGAATGTGCCGTCCGGATTTGCGTTGTATTGGATAAAGACGAGGTTCCAAATTTCGATGCATCGGGCGTCGCCTTTATTCACCAACAGGCCTTCGGTGTTGCCTTCCGGCGTCAAATCCACGTGAATTTCAGAGCACGGACCGCACGGTCCGGTCTCGCCCATCATCCAAAAATTGTCCTTTTTATTACCCTTGACGATGTGGATTTTGGGGTCCAGGCCGACGCTCTTGAATTTCTCCGCCCAATAGCCCCAGGCCTCCTGGTCGAAATCGCTCGGGTCATTCTGCGCTTTATCCGGCGCATACACAGTCGCGTAAAGCCGGCGAGGCGGGAACTGCCATTTCCCGACGACCAATTCCCACGCCCAATCAATCGCTTCCTTCTTGAAATAATCGCCAAAGCTCCAATTGCCGAGCATTTCAAAAAACGTGTGATGATAAGTGTCGAGGCCTACGTCATCCAGATCGTTGTGCTTGCCTCCGGCGCGGATGCACTTTTGCGTGTCGGCAGCGCGAGTGTCACTGTCCGGAACCACATTCGCCCATTTGGAAACGTCCGCCTTTTTTTGGCCCAAAAAAATCGGCACAAACTGGTTCATGCCGGCGTTGGTGAAGAGAAGGTTTGGCGAATCGGGCAGGAGCGGGCTCGACGGAACGATGGTGTGCCCTTTCGATTTAAAGAAATCGAGGAACGATTGCCGAATTTGTGCGGACGTCATCATTTGAAACGGATTCCCAGTCTAACAAAAACGTGTCCGACGGCGAGCCGAAAAAAGAAGGGGCCAGGCAAGGGACAGGGCAGCGGGCTGTCCGCGCCGCGTCCAGCGGCGCAACAATCGTGGTCGGACCTTGTATCGCCCATGTTCCGCCCGCTATACGGGCGGTGACAGCGCAGCGCGCCATCCCTACCACCGCCAGGATTTCAGTCGTGAACGACTTTCTGGCGTTTTAGAGAGCCTATGTACTCGGAGTAGTCCACTCCGTATCTCCTCAGGTTGGGCAAGGATTGCGGATTCAATGGATCAAAAGGCTGCCAGGATATGGCGGAGCTGGGCATAATGATTGTCTGAACTTTATTGGGACCCAGCACCAGGCTTTCACAGGGATTCGCCCAATTTATGTCAGGTGTGTTGAACAGGTCGCCGCTGGTAAGAAATATGGGACCGCTATTTGCGGCCAGCATGCTTTTCCAATTGCCGACATGTTTATCCCATTGATACGTGGCGGACAATTGCCAGAGCGATTGGGCAACGAGTATCGCCGCGCTGAACCAAACGAAAACAGTTGTTTTCGCCGCCAGCCACTGAGGGCGGACGCACAGAACCAGCGCCACGGGCACAAGAGCGAGCGGCACCAGCAAATCGAGGAAACGGCAGTCGTATTGTTCCGACGGATTAATGTGTTGCGATTCGAATAGCGGATAAAATCCCCAGGCGAGTACGACAAGAATTGCCACGATGACGCAAGCTGGCCGCTTCAGGAAGGCAACCGCGGGCGGGAACATGGCAATGCCCATCAAGACCGTCCAGAGCAGGCACATTTTTACGGTCAACGCCGGATATTCGATTTCTCTGAAAAACCCGTGTTTGAAGCCGTTGTAGTTCGCCATGTTCGGATGTTTCACGGCGGCCCAGGCGATATAGACGGCCGCGGCGATGAGCACTGCTGCGACGCCCAGCGCCGCCCGCTGCCACGGCTGTTCCCGCTCAGAAATTATCCGCCATGCCAGAAGCGCAATGAGCACCGGCCCCAAAAACAGCATGGATTCATAACTGCGCATGAGTATCACGGAAGATCCCAGCAGGCTGGCTGCGGCGAACGGCGTCAATGGCCGCACAAACAGAATCGCAAACAAAGCGACCCAAAAGAACGCATGCGCGACAGCATGCTCGCCCACAGCCATGAAGGCAGCATTCAAATAACCCACGGCACAGGCAAGCATCAACAGCCAGAAATGGCCGGGAGCCATCCGATAACACAAAAACATCGCCAGCGGCCAGACGCAAAAACAGCCGATGCCAAAAAGAAAAGACAGGCATGGAATGCTATGAATCCCAAGGGCCAAAGCGACGACGACGGGGAATTGATAGAGATAAGCGGCAAAGCTGCGGCAACTGATCATCTCGGTGAAATTTCCAGCCTCCAGCACCCGCAAAAAATAAAAGGAACCGTCGGCATAAAGGCAACGCGCGGTAAAAATGGCAAAAGCAATGAAGAGCGCAAAAGATCCGCACGCGATGAGCGTGGGGTTCAATCGCCCTTTGAGAAATGGCTCGAAACGCGTCATTTTAGCCCGGAAACGGGGTATGTCGGACCTGTAATTGGATGGAATTGAGCTATTTTAATGCCATTTTTCCGCGCTAAATTGTCCGGCTCTGTGACCTTGTCTGTTTCGGCTTGACAATCGAATTTTTATTATATAAGATTTCTGGAGCCTGGTTTAGCACAAGGCGGTGCGCAATTAGGGGATGACGAATTCTGTTCACATATGAAATGGTTTTTCAATTGGCTTTTCGGGCTGGTTTCCGCCGCTGTAGGTGTCTGGGTATCTCTGGCACCCGAGGCGCGCGCGGCTGTAGATACGGTGACCACGACCGCGGACAGCGGCCCCGGTTCCTTGCGCGATACGATCGCTGCCGCAGCCTCCGGCGACACCATTAATTTTGCTCCCGGGCTCTCCGGCCAAACCATTTATCTGACGAGCGGCGAACTCTTCATTGGGCAAAATCTGACGATTGACGCCTCTGCGGGGATTCTTCCGCCTATTGCCATTGATGGCGGCAACAATTCTCGCGTCATGGAAATCGGCAGCGGGAGTTCCGTAAATCTCAATACGATCGCCGTAACCAATGGCTACGTCTCTGATGACTCTGGTGGCGGCGTGCTGCTGGATGACCCAACCAGCTCACTTACGGCCACTAATTGTGCCTTCTGCAGTAATTCGGGCAGTTACGGCGGAGCGATTGCGTGTTTTGGCACCGTGACACTCAACAATTGTAGTGTAACACGCAATTCCGCGAGCATTTTTGGAGGTGGCATTTATGGTTACGCAGGCGGGATTACGCTCAATAATTGCACCCTCTCTGAAAACTCGGTTGCCAACGGCGGCGGAGGCGGCATAGATAGTGAATTCTGCACCCTCGCGCTCAACAACTGTACTGTATCGAGCAACGACGCGACGGCTTTCGGCGGAGGCATTTACGCCGAAGATGAATCCCAAGGCTCTTTGGCGCTTACCAACTGCGTTTTCCTGGGTAATTCGAGTGAAACCGGCGGAGCCATTTCCGCTGAAACCCCGGCGACACTGAATGGCTGCACTTTTTCCAACAATATATCCGGCACAGGCGGGGCCATCGTCAACTACGACATCATGACGCTTTGCAATTGCACCTTGTCAGGCAACACCGTTACTAACAACGGCGTCGGCGGAGGCATGGCCAATAGCGGCACACTAACGATGAATAACTGCACGGTATCCGGCAATGCCGCGGTCAATGGTTATGGCGGCGGCGTCTACAATCCGGGCGCGCTCACGGCCAACTATTGCACTTGGTCCAGCAACACCGCCGCAAACAATGCCGGCGGCGGAATTTGCAATGGCGGCATTCTGACACTCAACGACTGTACTCTTTCCGGCAATTGCGCCACCAACGGCATTGGAGGCGGACTTTTCACCCAGGGCGTTTCAACAAACATCCTAGTCAATTGTACCGTTTGCAGCAATTCAGCGGCAGAGGGCTTCGGCGGCGGCATTTACAACGAAGGAATCGCCCTGCTAACCAATACTATTGTGGCCGCTAACGCCGCCAGCGCCGAGGCGGACGTGCATGGCTCGTACTCGGGTGTCGCGAATTTCATCGGCGGAAATCCACAACTTGCCTGCCTCGGTAATTACGGCGGCACCACGCAAACCATGCCGCCCACGCCTGGTTCTCCCGTCATTGACGCCGGCACCGATTGGGTAACGAATTTCCTGGCCACAGACCAGCGCGGCTATCAGCGCCTGGCGGGCGAGCACGTGGATATCGGGGCGGTGGAATCTCGCAATTTTGTGGTACTAAACGCCAACGATAGCGGTGATGACTCGCTCCGCGCGATTCTAACAAACTCTCCGGATTTTGTTACTTTTACCAATACCCTGTCAGGGCAAACCATCCATTTGACGAGCGGCGAGCTTGTCGTGAGCAATATCACAACGATTGACGCATCAATGCTGCCGGGTGGAATCAAAATTGATGGTGGCGGCGTTTCTCGCGTGTTTCAGATTAACGACGTAAATGTCATACTGAACTCGCTCACGGTGACCAATGGCAATGCGGGTAACGGCGGCGGTATTGAAAATGGAGGCACGATCACGCTCAATCATTGCATCGTTTCCGGGAATACCGCGCCATACTCTGGTGGCGGAATCGATTACCGCTATCACGCGGCCACGCTCATTGATTGCAACGTTTCCGGCAATTCGTCCGGAAATGGTGGCGGCTTTTACTGCTACGCCAGCACACTCATACTCAATAACAGCATCGTTTCAAATAACTCTGCCATCGATGGCGGCGGAATAGACTGCGGAGACGCCACAGTTACTCTCAATAATTGTAATTTCACCGGCAATTCTGCCCGGAACATTGGCGGTGGGATCAACGGCGGCGGTCTCCAGGGAGGCACCCTTGAAGCCACCAACTGCACCTTCACCTGCGAGTCGGCAAATGAAGGCGGCGCCATGGAATGGGGTGGCCTCGGGACGATGGATCATTGCACGATCTCCACCAATACGGCCCAATATGGCGCTGCCGGAATTTTGAATGATTACGGCACACTGACGCTCTGCAACTCCACCATGGCCGGCAACACGGCCGGCAGCGGCGAGGGTGGCGCCATTAGCAGTGGCGCATTTTTGACGGCAAACAATTGCACGTTCTTGAATAATATCGGCACTAATGCCGGAGCCATCGCCAATTCTTTCGGTATGACGATTAACAACTGCATGTTTATGAGCAATTCAGCTACCCTCGGCAATGGCGGTGCGATCTATAACTATAGGATCCTGAATGTGACCAATAGCACTTTCTCCTTAAACACGGCCACCAATGGCCAGGGCGGAGGGATTTACAATTGGCACACACTCACGCTCGATACCTGCTCGCTGGAGCAAAATACCGCAACCAACGGTGGCGGCATTGCCGACGCCTATAGCGGAGATGGCAGCATTTTGACGGCGAATAATTGCACACTATTTTCAAATATCGCAACCAGCGGTGGCGCCATATTTAATGTTGTCAGCATGACTCTGAATAACTGCACTCTCTGGAGCAATTTGGGCATCGAAAGCGGAGGCGCCATTTGCAGCCAGTCAGCGGACGCAGCTTACAGGTATTACCCTACAAATTCCCTTAATAATTGCACCATTTTCCGCAATGTAGTGGCTTTTGGTAGCGGCGGAGGCGTTTCCGACGACAACACCGGTACGCTGGCGCTTACCAACACAATCGTCGCCGAAAATACTGCCGCAAGCGGCGCAGATGTTTCGGGGGTGTATTTCGGTGTGGCCAATTTCATTGGCGGCGATCCACAGCTCGCCTCGGCTCTCTTTGCTCCCTATGGCGGTACTACGGACACCTTTCCACCAATGTTCGGCTCGCCCGTCATTGACGCCGGGACGGATTGGGTGACGAATTTTCTATCGACAGATCAACGCGGCTTCCCACGCCTGTCTGGCAAACACGTGGATATCGGCGCTGTCGAAGCGCAAACCGCGCCAGCGAACTGCCGGCCGATCCTGAACGACCCCACTCGGCTTGGGCCTCCAGGCGCGAATCCTTCACAGAGCCCTTTTCAATTTATTTTCACTAGCGTTTCGAATGCGGATTTTACCGTTCTTTTCTCAACGAACCTTGCACTGCCGCTGGATCAATGGATGGCTATAGGCAACGCTTTTCAATATTTTCCAGGCGAATTTGAATTTGACGACACCGCGGCAACGAACAACACACGGTTTTACAAAGTCGTTTCGCCATAAGGCGAAACTATTCGACTTCACGGAGGTTCTTAACTTTCGCCTCGCTGAGGGCCGATTCCGATGATAGGAATGGCTTATACGAAGATCGAAAATCGATAGCAAAAAAATTTCAAAAATTTATTGCATCCGCCCGCCTGATCGAATAACAATCTTCTCACTTGGCCGGTTTTCGGCTCCTCACGACCAGGTTGAAACATGATGCACGGATTTTTTTGTGTCGTCGTGGGGGCGGTGTCCGGACAGTCCGATCTCCCCTACGTTTGGAAACAGGCGACGCCTGAAGCGAAGGCGATCATCGTCTTCCTTATCTTTTTCTCCATCATCGCATGGTCGGTCATCGGCTATAAAGTCGTCCAGATGCGCCGCGCCAAGCGATTGAATTTTTATTTCAACGAGGAATTTCGCGCGCAAAAAGCGGTCATGGATATTTTTGACCGCAAGCTGCACGTGGAAGGCTGCCCGCTCTACGAAGTCTATGCGATCGGCTGTTCGCAATTGGATGCGCGGCTCAAGGGCCCCGGTGGCGAGCGCAATAAACAGAGTGTCTCCATCAAAAACATGGAGCACATCAAGCGCGCACTCGAAAATGTCGTGGCCCAGGAATCGTTGAAACTGGAATCGGGCCTAATCTGGCTTTCCGTGGCGGCGACGGGCGCTCCCTTTATCGGATTGCTCGGCACAGTTTGGGGCGTGATGAGCGCTTTCGCGGGCATTGCCCAGGCCGGTTCAGCCACGCTGGCGGCCATGGCCCCGGGCGTTGCCGCGGCCCTCATTACCACTGTGGCCGGCCTGCTCGTGGCCATTCCTTCCATGTTCGGATACAACTGGCTGGTGCATAACCTGCGGACGTTTACCGTGGGCCTGGACAATTTTGCGCAGGAACTCGTTTCGAAGATGGAAACGGAATATCTTTTGGATGAGGATGATGCGAAGGTGCTCTGATTAATAAATGAGACGCTTTTCACAACGCAGCCATTTGGTGACGGTGGCGGAAATCAACATCACACCGCTGCTGGATTTGGCATTTGTGCTGCTGATTATCTTCGTCATTACGACGCCGTTGCTGGAACAAAGCATCAGTTTGAAGCTGCCGAAAGGCGGGCAACCAAGCCAGCATATTGATAAGCACAATATCCGCACGGTCGAAATCAGCAATACCGGCGTCTATGCCCTGGACCGGCAGCGCATGAGCCGGATCGAGATACTCAACCGGCTCGAGAACGAATTTCGTGAAAATCCGAATTTGATTGTGTATATCCGCACGGACAAAGACAGCCGCTTTGATCTGTTCGCCCAGTTTTTGGACGGCTGCCAGCGCGCGGGCATTACGCGCTATTCATTGGCCACCGAGCCTGAAAAATAAGATGAACCGGTTGCAAAAAAAATGCATTGTCGGCACGGCAGGCATTCACCTGCTGCTGCTGACCATTTTGATTTTCGGCCCGGCATTTTTCAATCGGCAGCCAAAAACGGACAACACGATCCTTGATGTCATTCCGTCAACCGCAGTCGACATCGCGCTGAACCAGGGCGTCCGGGACGCTCAGGCCCCGCCGCCGGCACCCGCGCCCGCAGTAATTCCGCCGTCTTTATTGCAGCCGCCTCCCCCGCCCGCTCCGACCCCGGAGCCCAAAGTTGTTGAACCACAACAGCCCGCCCCCACGCCATCGCCGTCGCTTTTGGAACAATTCGAAAAAATGTTTAAGCCGGCCAAACCGACTCCGCCAACGCCAACGGTAACGCCAGATTTAAAGCCCGTAAAAAAGACCGAAAAAAGCCACGCCGATAACATCAAGATAGACCTGACGAAGGTCACACGGGCAAATCATTCGCACAATTCAAACCCTGACAACAACGCAAAGGCAATTAACAGCGCACTTCGAAGCCTGAAGACTAGCTTGTCAGCATCCACCAAAATTGACATGCCAGGCACCGGTAGCGCCGCTATGGCCAATTACGCCACAGTGGTTAAAAGCGTTTATGAGCAGGCATTGCGTCCTCACGTGCCGGGGCAGGTGGCTAGCAACAACGAATGTACCAAAGTTAGTGTAACCATCGCGAAGGATGGAACCGTAATTTCCTCAGATATTATTTCACGGTCCGGCGACTCCGCATGGGACGATGCAGTACAAACCACTCTTAATGAAGTCGCATCTATTGGCACATCTTTCCCGACCGGCGTCACTGAAAATGAGCGCCGCTACATCCTTAGCTTTAATCCCGACATCGAAAAATCATTTTAAATGAAAAAAATATTCCATACCGCTCAGCCCCGTAGGGGCGACATCTTTGTAGAAAACGATTCAAAAACAATCAATAGCCCCGTAGGGGCGACATATTCGGGCTTCCATTTCATGGGGTTTTGCTCGCTCTGCGTCTTTGTCTCGCTCCTCTTTTTTACTTCCGCTGCCTTTGCACAAGAGAACGAAATTCCAATTATCGGTCATGGCGAAATTGGCTTTACCCCGCCCATACCCATTTCCATCGATGGTTTTGAGGGCGAAGCGCTCAGCGTGCTGGAATTTGATCTCTACGTTCAGGGCTTCAGCATTGTTCCGGCGAGTCAGGCCCAATATCACATCAGCGGCAGCGAGGCTGGTAATATTGTCGGACGCCTCACTGGCCCGCAAAAATTCTCGCGCAGTTACAATGGAGCGAATATTCGTCGCCAGGCGCACGCTTTTGCCGACGACGTCGTTGAGGCCGTCAGCGGCAAAAAGGGCGTCGGCCAGACCAAAATTGCTTTCAAATCCGAACAAACAGGCGGCAGCGGCGAAATCTACGTCTCTGATTTCGACGGACACAACGCGCAGGCGGTGACCGCCGATGGCGCGATTGTAGCCGCGCCCGCGTGGGTGCCCGGCAGGTTCGCGCTCTTTTATACGTCCTACAAATTGGGCAACCCCGACATTTTTTACGCTGACCTTTCCACCGGACAACATCGCACCTTTGCCGCCTATGGCGGTCTGAATACCAGCGCGGCGGTTTCGCCCAGGGGCGACAAAGTCGCCATGGTCCTGAGCCGCAGCGGCGATCCCAATATCTGGGTCTGCAACGTCGACGGCTCGGGTCTGCGACAGCTTACCCACACGCACGCGGATGATTCCTGCCCGTGCTGGTCTCCCGATGGACGATGGATTTGTTTCGCGACAAAAATGCATTCGCGCCGCCGATTGGCCAAGATTTCCGCCGAGGGCGGCGAGCCCGAAGCCATTTCCACCGCCGGCGCGCCCGACCCCACGGAACCCGATTGGTCGCCCGACGGCAAATGGATTGCCTTTTGCTCGCAGTCCGGTGATTACTTTAACATTTGCGTGGTGTCCGCCGAAGGCGGAAGTCCGGTTGTGCTTGTCTCAGGCGAGCATCCGTCGTGGTCGCCCAATTCCCGCACGCTTGTTTACAATGATTTGATTCATTATCACCCGGTGTTGTCTGTGCTTGACGTTTACACCAAACAACACAAAAATGCGCATAATGTTGCAGGCGAAGATTCCGAACCGGCCTGGGAAAAATGATTTGATTCCGTAAACCAATTTTAACCTAAATTTAACCATATTTAACCCGATAAGAGTTAAGATGAACAAATTCACTTATTCAGCCGCGCTTGCGCTGGCCGTGGCGATCGCCTCCGCGGGCTGCGCGCATAAACCCTACGGCGTCACGCCCATACCACCAAGGCCGGAACCCTACATCGGCGATCAAAATCCCCCGACCCTTCCGCAACAACCGCTCCCGCCCAGCCAACCGGTTACCGAAACACCCGCCTACGCAGAAAAGCCGTTCAGCTTGCCTGATTGGAACCAGGACCGGAATGCTCTGGCCGCCGAAACAATCCATTTTTCCTTCGATAGCGCCGTCATTCGCGACAGCGAACGGTCAAAACTCCAGGCCATTGCCGCCGCGCTGAATTCAGACAAGAGCGCGAATCTAATGATTGAGGGCAACTGCGACGAACGCGGCACGGAAGAATATAATCGCTCACTCGGCGAACGCCGCGCCGAAGCCGCGCGCGAAGCCCTCGTAGGAATGGGCGTTGACGTCGATCGCATTCACACGGTGAGTTACGGCAAAGACCATCCGGTAGAGCACGGCCACAGCGAGGCGGTCTGGTCAAAAAATCGCCGGGCTGATTTCGTCGTGTTGCACCGGAAGACAGGCACTTGAGAAAAGTTAAAACGTTCCAGGCAAAAAACCGCGAATTATGAACAAACTCATTTATATAACGGCGCTGGCATTGACGGTCACCATCGCATCGACGGGTTGCAGGCATAAGCCAGTTGGCATCACGCCCATTCCTGACAACCAGCGGGGCCAGATCGGGGAAAACCAGCCAAATACCTATGGGCAACAACTCGGCAACAACGGGCTCGTGAGCTCATCACCGATGGCCGAGAACCAGCCGTTTGACCCGAGCAAATGGGACATGGACCGGGATGCTTTTGCTGCGAATAGCGTTCATTTTGCCTTTGATAGCGCGGTGATTCGCGACAGCGACACCGCCAATCTCCAGGCTGTGGCCGCTAAACTCAATTCTGATGCGAGCGCGAATGTGATGATCGAAGGCAATTGCGACGAACGTGGCACGGAAGAATATAACCGCTCGCTCGGCGAACGCCGTGCCGAAGCGGCGCGTGAAGCGCTTGTGGGAATGGGCGTTAGTGCCAGCCGCATTCACACGATGAGCTACGGCAAAGACAAGCCCGCGGACACCGGTCACGACGAATCTGCCTGGTCGAAGAATCGCCGGGACGACTTCGTATTATTGCATCCAAAGTCGGGCGCATAAATCGTTGGAACTTTTACAAGCAGCCAATCGTCTAACAATAAAGGCAGGGACGCACTGGATGGATGTCGCAAAGCGACATCGGAAAAGCCCAATAAATGGCGCTTTACAACTGTTTGAATCAGGCGTAGCCTGAGAGAGGCTCGAAATAGATATGAATACCATGTTTGCAGCGTTTTTAGGCGGTTGGGAATGGATCGTCGTGGTCCTTGCCGTGCTGCTGCTTTTTGGGGCGAAGAAAATTCCCGAACTCGCCCGCGGCCTCGGCACGGGGATCAAGGAATTTAAAAAGGCGACGCGTGAAGTGACGGAGGAAATCCAGAACGTCACGGAAGATAAGCCGCAACCGCAGCAGCCCAAATCCATCGCCAGCACGCCTTCACAGCCGGCCCAGACCGTTTCGCAATCGTCCAATCCGCCTAAAGTCTAAGCGGGGCGTCACGCATGGCCCCCGAGTACGAGACGGATCCTTCCGACGAAGCCGAAGCCGAAGGCGGCCCAGTCAAAAGTTTTCTCGAACATCTCGAAGACTTTCGCTGGGTTTTAATCAAAAGCCTCGTGTGCCTTGGCGTAGCGATGCTCATCTGCCTGATGGGCGCAAACTACGTGGTGGCTATTCTCAAATGGCCCATGACGCACAACCTCCTTCGCTCTCTGGCCCACACGTACCGATGGACTGTTCCATGGGCCACAGCACACCACGAGAATGTCGGCCAGGTGGCAGTCGTGAGCTTTGGCACCAACCAGCTCGGCAGTTTTCAGATTTCTCCAGAAGAACGGAATGCCTTCGATTTGTGGACAAATCCATTTGTATCGGTGCATATTCAGCCCGCCACGATCGGAACAAACATTGTCCTGAGCTGGCATGCCGAACCGGATACCAATGCGGTAGCCACCGCCCAGGGCCTCAACATAGACCTCATCAATCTAAGCCCGGCGGGCGCGTTTTTTGTGGCTTTTCAAGTGGCTTTTTACGGCGGCATGGTGCTGGCCTCGCCTTTTATCCTCTATTTCATTGCATCTTTCGTGTTTCCGGCATTGCGCATGCACGAGCGCAAACACGTTTATCGGGCTTTATTTTTCGGCTGCAGCCTGTTCCTTCTGGGCATCTCGTTCTGTTATTTTGTCCTAATGCCCGTGGCTTTGGCGGCGTCGCAAATGTATTCCAACTGGCTCGGTTTTGGGGCGCTGCAATGGCGGGCTGAAGACTATATCAGCTTCGTCTGCCGTTTCATGCTCGGCATGGGGCTGGGTTTTGAGTTGCCGGTGGTCGTCCTGACTCTCGTCAAGCTCGGCGTTTTGAGCTATTCCACACTCGCCGGCGCGCGGCGTTACATGATCGTCATCAACTTGATCCTGGGCGGCGTATTGACCACACCTGAAGTCGTTACGCAACTAACCATGTTTATCCCCCTCCAATTGCTCTACGAAATCACGGTTTGGATCGCGTGGTATTGGGACCGGCAGGAGAAGAAACGCGAAGCACTTAACAACTAGTCCACTGTTGTCAGTCTACAGTTGTCAGTCTACAGTCCACAGTCATTGCTCTCGACCGATCCCGATCTTCGGACTGTGGAATTGAGACTCGGGACTGAATTTATTACCGCCTCAGCGTCCGGCAAAACTTATCAATCCGCTCGAGCCCCTTTTCAATATTCACCAGGCTCGTCGCGTAACTCAGGCGGATGTAATCATCCGCGCCGAATGCAATACCGGGAACTGCGGCGACTTTTTCCGTTTCGAGCAATTTCGCGCAGAATTCAGATGACTTGAGGCCCGTGCCCGAGATATTCGGGAAAAGGTAGAATGCGCCTTTCGCATTTACGCAGGAAATGCCGGGAATCGAATTCAGTTTCGAATGCGCAAAACGACGGCGTTTGTCGAACTCCGCGATCCATGGGACAAGATGGTCCTGCGGCCCGGTCAACGCGGCCACGCCGCCTTTCTGGGCAAACGAACAGGGATTGCTGGTGCTGTGGGATTGCACCGCGTCAATGGCCTTCGCGATGGGTTCCGGCGCAGCCAAAAATCCCAGCCGCCAGCCAGTCATGCTCCACGCCTTGGCAAATCCGTGAACGATGATGGTATGCGCCAAATGCTCGGGCGAAAAACTGGCAACGCTCTTGTGCTTCGCTCCATCGTAAAGCAAATGTTCGTAGATTTCGTCGCTCATGATGAGGACGTTCTTTTCCACGCAGACGTCGCCGAGGGCCTTGATCTCCTCAGGCGTATAGACCGAGCCCGTGGGATTGCTGGGCGAATTGAGGATGAAAAGGCGCGTGTTGGCCGTGATGGCTTTGCGCAATTGTTCCGGCGTGACTTTAAACTCGGTTTTGTCCGTGGTCTGCAAAATCACGGATTTCGCTCCGGCGAGTTTGGCCATTTCCGGATAGCTCAGCCAATAAGGCGCAGGGATGATCACTTCGTCGCCAGCTCCGCAGGTCGCCAGGATGACGTTGTAACAGGAGTGTTTTCCGCCGCAGGAGACGATGATTTGCGACGGCTTGAATGACAGGCCGTTTTCGCGCTTGAATTTCTCCGCTATCGCTTCGCGCAATTCAGGAATGCCGCTGCTGGGCGTGTATTTGGTAAAACCGGCGGCGAGCGCCTTGGCCGCGGCGTCCTTGATATGTTGCGGCGTGTCAAAATCCGGTTCGCCGGCGCCGAATCCGACGACGTCTTCACCAGCGGCCTTCATCGCCTTGGCCTTGGCATCTATGGCCAGCGTGAGCGAGGGCGATAATGAGCCCGCACCTTGAGAAATCTTGTAATTCATCATTTAGCGGCGTGAAATGTAACGCTCAAATCGAAAAATAAAAGGGAAAAAAGGAACCAGCACGAGGACGGCGCCCGTTTTCGACTCGACAAGGGAGGTCACGGAAATAACATCTAAGCCCAATACGGTCGATTAGAAGGCAAAATAAACCATGAAAGTTAACACACCATCAAAAAATACGGCCGGTTCCGCGTGCGCCGGAACGTTCTGTTTCGTCTGCATCTGCGCCGCCATTGCCTTTGTTTTCTGGACTTCTGCCACGCGCCCGGCATCGCGAAGACTCTGGGAACCCGTGCTCGTTGCGACGAACGGCGACATCACGGACCTGGGCGAATCACGCCAGTTGGAGTTTTGGACCCCGGCAAGTGACACCAAAGACTACCTCCATAAGGAAAACGGAAAGGTCGTCCCAACTGAAACATGGGAAGTCTTGTCAAACGACGACGCTAATGTGCAGTTTGGTGCAGCGCTCAAAAAAAACCAAAGCGTGCTTGGCTATCGCAGAGTCCACGTTTGGGGCCAGGGCCAGACACCGTATAAACCGGGCTGGTGGTGGACGGTGAATGCTTTTACCAACTATACCCCCGGTGATCTGGCGCGCACCTACGATGGCTTTTGGAATTTCCACCAGTATCTGTTTGTCGAGGTAATTGATAACCGCGGCACTTCAGGAAAATAACCGGCATCTTCTCCGCAAACCGACCAGTGGCGCGGGCATCTTGCCTGCGAGGCTTATGGTTTCACTGAGCCGGACCGTTTGATCCCTTCTCCTCGCAAAATCTTCAAGCCCTGCTGAAAATCCCCCGGCAATGGCGCTCGAAATTCCATTCTCTTTCCTGTCTTCGGATGCGTAAAGGCGAGCTTCAGCGCATGCAACATCACGCGGGGAGCTTCGTAGCCCGTGGCGTCCCGGAGCCGCGTATTTGGCCGCGCGCCATAGGTGATATCACCGGCCAATGGATGGCCAAGAAATTGAAAATGCACACGGATCTGGTGGGTGCGCCCCGTGAAAATATGCGCCTCGACGAAGGTCGCGCAGTTTAATCGTTCCAGCACCTTCCATTGCGTGTGCGCCGCGCGTCCGGAATCATCATCGCGCACAGTCATGCGTTTGCGATGAGATGGATGCCGGGCGATGGCGGCGCGGATTTCACCGCCATCGCGCATGATTTGGCCGCAAACAATGGCATGGTAAATTTTTTCCACCTGCCGCTCGGAAAACTGTTTTGAGAGCGCCAGATGCGTTTCATCATTTTTGGCCACGACAAGGCAGCCACTGGTTTCCTTATCGAGGCGATGGACGATACCGGGCCTCGCAACGCCGCCGACGCCGCTCAAGGAACCGCGGCAATGGTGCAGCAACGCATTGACGAGAGTGTGTTCCTCATGGCCGGCGGACGGATGCACCACCAGGCCCGCCGGTTTATTCAAGACCAGGAGGGAATCGTCTTCAAACAGAATGTCCAGCGGCATTTCTTCCGGTCGCGCCTGGGCGGACTTTGGTTCGGGCCAATGAACACGCACCTGCTCGCCCGCGCGCGGCGAGTGAGTGGCTTTCACGACTTTGTCATCAACACGAATATGGCCCTCCGCGATGAGCCTCTTAATCGTGCCGCGCGACACCGCGGGAAATCGTCCGCGCAAATATTGGTCCAACCGCTGATCCGGCGCGGATTTTTCGATGGCGAACTCCTCGGTGCGATCACCAGAATCCATGAAATAATCAGCTGGATGCGTTTTGGGGCCTTTGCTCATTTTTCCAGGTAATCAGAAAAATGAGGCCCACGCCGGTACAGATGGCGCTGTCGGCCACGTTGAAGGCCGGAAAACCTATTTCCGTGTACCACGGCCTTTGAAGCATGTAAAACCTGAGGAAATCCACAACTTCATGGCGGATCAGCCGGTCGAACAGATTCCCCGCGATGCCACCAAAAATGAGGCCAAAGGCAACCTGGCCGATTAGCCGGTGCGAATCAAAATGATGACGAGTTAGAAACAGCGCCACGCCGGCCAGTAGGGCGACGAGGACGAGTGCGCCGTTATTGCCGCTAAACAGGCTCCAGGCCGCGCCGGTATTGCCCCAATGGACAAACTTAAAAAAGCCGGGTATGACGACCTTTTCATCCCCAGGTTCCAGCGACCGCATGACCAGCCATTTGGTCAACTGATCCAGCGCAAAAATGACCAGCGCCAAAACGGCGATGCGCCGGTTCGATTTTTGAAAAATGCTCATTCTACCTTAAAAATCGGAAGTTTGCCGAGCAAAGTCAATGCCTGAGAAGATATTGTAACGTCGAACCGGGCCACGAAGCCAATGAGCCCAGGCCAACACGAGGTAGAGCTCTTACGTTCGGCCATACATTCATTGCCGACCCTCGACCTAAAACTACTTGCGTTTCGGACGCGAGCTAGTACGATGACAATGTCTGTTAAGGGAAATTATCGGCAGGAACCCTAGTGCTGAAGTATGCCACACACCTGTCCGTGCGGGAACCCAGGGGCCGGGGAAAGACTGGTGCTGGACCAAAGTCCAGTTTCAGGTACCGGTTCCTTTTATCTAAGCTCCCTCAATGAGGCGCCGTGGTCAGCACAACCACGCGCGTTGACATGCGGCTTTTTTTTAATGCCGCAAATGCGGTCGGGGCCGGGAGCAGAGGCAATAACTATTAATTCGACGAGGGCTTATGAATACGCAGATTATTCGATTGGATGGGCTTAAAACTCTACCGGGCTTCCTGACTCGCCACCGCCCCAGATAACCTTTGCGGCCTGCAAATGCTGCAAAAACTCTCCTATGGATTGCTGGCGCGCAACTCCCATGACTACTGCCATTGTCATAGCAGAGCCACCCGCGCAGACGGCGTCGGAGTTTCCCGACAACTGTCGAAAACGAATTATTCAGAACGAACAATCTTCGCCGAAAACTTTCTGTGCGCAGTAACCCGACAGGACGAAGTGACGAACTCAGGCATTTGAAGCATTGCATCGAGGACCTGATTCGTGTGCAGGTAGCTTTGCAGGGATTGGGCCGGCTGATGAAAATTCCGCCCGCCATGTCTGAACCCAGGCGAGACGAAGCCGCACTGCAAAGATTACAAAGTGAACTGGCCCAGGTCGCGGGCCTGACCACAATGGGAGAATTGGCGGCATCCATCGCCCACGAGATCAACCAGCCTTTGGGCGCCATCATCAACAACGGCACCCTGTGTTTGCGATTGCTTGAGCGCAAGCCCGCGAAATACCCCGAAATTCGCGAGGCCCTCTCAGACATCGTGGCCGACGCCAATCGCGCCAATGCCATCGTGTCCCAGGTGCGGGCCATGACCAGCCGGACTATGCCGGAAAAAACGGCGCTGCAACTGGAAGCAATCATCGCAGACGTAACTATCCTCGCACGGCATGAACTGGACAAATCCTCGATTGAGGTTCACACAAGATTCTCCGACGACATGCCTTGGGTATTGGGCGACCGGGTCCAACTGCAGCAGCTATTTCTGAACCTCGTGATAAATAGCATTGAGGCAATGGCCGGGGTCACCGTGGGTCGCCGAATACTGACAATTTCCGGAAAACGCAACGAAACGCATGCCGGCCCCGTAGCATTAATTACAGTCCAGGACAATGGCATCGGCTTCCCGCCGGATTCTGAACATCGCATTTTCGACGCATTTTATACCACAAAACCGCGAGGCATGGGCATGGGACTGCGCATTTGCCGTTCGATCGTAGACGCCCACGGAGGACGCCTTTGGGCAAAATCCGTCCCGGGCGAAGCCACGACCTTTTCCTGCCTGTTGCCTGCCATGCCTGCAAAGGAACCATGACGGAAGTCGATTGCACCGTAGCTATCATTGACGATGATGCGTCGTTCCGTCGCTCGACGGCCCGCCTGGTTCGCGCGGCGGGGCATTGGGTCCAAACTTTCGACAGCGCCGTTGAATTCCTCAAATCCAAACATCCTGAAACAACCAGTTGCATTGTGCTTGATGTGTTGTTACCGGGGTTGAGCGGACTCGAATTACAACAGAAACTCGCCAAATCGGGCGTTAAGATTCCTCTCATCTTCATCACCGGACATGGCGACATCCCCACATCTGTTCGGGCGATGAAAGCAGGCGCGATTGAATTTTTGACCAAGCCGTTTCGCGACCGTGACCTGCTCAATGCCATCGAACAGGCCGTCCAACGCGACCGTGCCGTTCGCCGGGAACACGCCAAATTACAGAAGCGGCGCGAGTGTTATGAGACATTGACGCCCCGGGAACGGCAGGTGATGGCGCTCGTCGTGGCCGGCAATCTCAACAAGCAGATCGCCGCCGAACTGAATACCGTGGAAAAAACCATCAAGTTCCATCGGGCTCATGTGATGCAGAAAATGCAGGTGACCTCCGTGGCGGAACTGGTCCGCGTAGCCGCGAGTTTAAATATCTAAAGAATTTTTTGCGCTGGTCTAAAGTCCAGTTGCCGTTGCTCCGCAACCGGTGAATCCTTTATTCAGGTAACTGGGAAAAGAAGAAGGGCTTCAATTACCCGGCGGCCGATCCTGACGAGAAAAGGATTTTTTTTGTCATGCATCCCCGCGCGCAAAGCAAGCGGTTGGGCATGCGGAACATCTTTGGATAATGGGCATATGAGCAAACAACATGAAAGGAAACTGACGAGGTGGCTGGCACGGGAAAAGGCGGCCAACCGGGCTAAAGACCAATTCCTGGCCATTCTCTCCCACGAACTGCGCACTCCGTTGAACCCGGCGCTGCTTCTGGCCAGTGACGGCGCGCACAATCATCAACTGCCCTCACAAGTCCGGGAGGATTTCGACGAGATTTGCAAGAATATTGAAATCGAAGCGCGGCTCATTGACGATCTTCTGGACCTGACCCGCATTGCCAGCGGCAAACTCACCCTCAACCGCGATCCGGTGGACGTCCACAAAATCCTGCAAGACGTCGTAGCCATCATTGATAAGGAGATCGCACAGAAACATATTTTCCTGGATCTCCATTTCAAGGCAGAACGCCACGAGATCCTGGGTGATCCGGTGCGCCTCAAACAGATATTCTGGAACGTTTTGAAAAACTCCGTAAAATTCACTGCCACCGATGGCCAAATCACGGTTGAAAGCGAGGCCGCCAATCACAAACTTGTCGTCAAAATCTCAGACACGGGCATTGGGATGAACGCCGATGAGATTCGGACCGTGTTTGACAAATATTCGCAAGGCACGCACGGCATGGGCGGCCTGGGGCTGGGGCTGGCCATCTCGCGCAAGCTCGTCAAATTGCACTCGGGCAGCATCCACGCCGACAGCCTGGGCAAAGGCAAAGGAGCGGTATTTTCAATCATCTTTCCCCTGATAAAAAGCGCAGAAGAACAAATGCAAGTACCCGCCGCCCCGGTCCGCCATGCCAATGGCAAGGGCAACGGCGATGGCGGGAACTATATGATGTAGATCAGGGACGAGATTTAGCTGCCAACCGCCAGCCAGGGAGGTCGGAAACGCGGGTGCGGAAATCGAGTGGCCGCAACCGAAGTGGGAATGATACTCGAACAAAGAGCCGCGCCGTGACTGCTCACGGCGCGGCTTTAAAGTTTATCGCTTTTCCTCTGAACGGCTCTACGCCGCGGTCAGCGCGGCGGCGGCTTCGCCGTTGCCATGGCCATCGCCGGCATGCTCAATCGGATTCGAATAGCCCACTTTGACGTCGAGTCCGAGAGACTGCATTTCCTTGACCAAAACGTTGAAGGATTCAGGGATGCCCGCTTCGAGTGCGTTATCGCCTTTGACGATGCTCTCGTAGATGCGCGTGCGGCCCTGTACGTCATCGGATTTCACCGTGAGCAGTTCCTGGAGGGTGTAAGCCGCGCCATACGCTTCCATGGCCCACACTTCCATTTCGCCGAAGCGCTGGCCGCCGTATTGCGCTTTGCCGCCCAGCGGCTGCTGGGTGACGAGCGAATAGGGTCCAACGGCGCGCGCGTGGATCTTGTCCGCAACCAAGTGTCCCAGCTTCATCATGTAGATGTAGCCGACTACGATTTCCTGGTCGAAGGGTTCGCCGGTGCGTCCGTCGAGAAGGATGGTCTTGGCGTGCTCGGGCAGCTTGGCTTCTTTCAGGTAATTGCGAATGTCTTTCTCGCGAATGCCGTCGAACACCGGTGTGGCAAACTTCAACCCGAGCAACTTGGCGGCCCAGCCCAGGTGCGTCTCCAGCACCTGGCCCACATTCATACGCGAAGGCACGCCCAGCGGATTCAATACGATTTCCACCGGAGTCCCGTCGTCGAGGAATGGCATGTCTTCTTCCTTCACGATGCGGGCCACGACACCTTTGTTGCCGTGACGTCCGGCCATCTTGTCACCCACGGACAATTTCCGTTTGGACGCGATATAGACCTTGACCGATTTGACGATACCGCTTTCAGCGCCTTCGCCGGCTTCAGCGCGTTCGATCTCTTCGTCATATTGCATCTGCACGTCGTCGAATTTCTTCTTAAACTGGCCGATGATTTCGGTGATTTTATTTCGAATGGGCGAGGGATCGATCTCGATGCGGTCATAGACCATCGCCAGCTTGCGCAGAAGCGTCTTGGTAATCTTGCGATTGGCCGGGATGATGATTTCGCCGGTCTCGGAATTCACGACATCCAGCGGAATTTTTTCGCCGAGCAAAATATTGCTCAACGCTTCGGTCAACTGGTCCTGCAATTCGCCGACTTTCTTCTTATGATCGTCTTCGATTTGTTTAGAGTGGCGTTTTTCCTCGCTGGCAGCCGAGCGCATGGTCTTCTCGCCCTCTTTCTTAGAGGACACTTTCACGTCCATGACAATGCCGTACGTTCCGGATGGAACCTTCAGGGACGTGTCTTTGACGTCCGCCGCTTTTTCACCGAAAATCGCGCGGAGCAGGCGCTCTTCCGGCGCCAGTTCAGTCTCGGATTTCGGAGTGATTTTGCCGACAAGAATGTCGCCGGGCTTGACTTCCGCCCCCACGCGAATCACGCCGTCCGCGCCGAGGTTCTTCAGCGCTTCATCGCCCAGGTTGGGGATGTCACGCGTGATTTCCTCAGGCCCGAGCTTCGTATCGCGCGCGGCCACTTCAAATTCATCGATGTGAATCGAAGTGAAGATGTCTTCCTTGACGATTTTTTCGCTGATCAGGATGGCGTCCTCGAAGTTGTAGCCGTTCCAGGGCATGAACGCGACGAGCACGTTGCGGCCCAGGGCCAATTCGGCGTTCTGGGTGCAGGGTCCGTCGGCGATGACCTGGCCTTTTTTGATATGCTCGCCTTTGTGGACGAGAATCTTTTGATTGATGCAGGTCGCCGCATTGGAACGCATGAACTTGCGGATGGGATAGACCCAAAGGCCCTTGTCCGGGTCATGCTTAATCTTCTTTTTGGTTTCCGGCAATTTACCGTCCGCCGTTACGATGATCTGGTCACCGGTCACAGACGCCACTTTGCCGGCTTCTTCAGACACTACGACGGCGCGTGAATCGCGCGCGACGCGGTCTTCGAGCCCGGTCGCCACGAGCGGCGCTTCGGTCACCAGCAGGGGCACGGCCTGGCGTTGCATGTTTGAACCCATCAACGCGCGGTTGGCGTCGTCGTGCTCAAGGAACGGAATCAGGCTCGCCGCGACAGACACCAGCTGCTTGGGCGAAATGTCCATGTAATCCACGCGTGCCGGCTCCACGTCCACGAACTCGCCCCGGGCGCGGCAAACGACGCGCTCGGTCGTGAAATGTCCGCGGCCATCGATCGGCGAATTGGCCTGGGCGACGATGTACTGTTCCTCGCGGTCGGCGGTGAGATACTCGATGTCCTCGGTCACGCGCCCATCTTTGACCTTGCGATAGGGCGTTTCGAGAAAGCCGAAATCGTTGATGCGCGCGAAGGTAGCGAGCGACGCAATCAAACCGATGTTCGGACCTTCGGGCGTTTCAATCGGGCAGATACGGCCGTAGTGCGACGGGTGAACATCGCGGACCTCGAAGCCCGCACGGTCACGGCTCAAGCCTCCGGGCCCAAGGGCGGACAAACGGCGCTTGTGCGTCAATTCCGCCAGCGGATTGATCTGATCCATGAACTGCGACAGTTGTGAGCGGCCGAAAAAGTCACGGATGACCGCCGACAATGCCTTGGGATTAATGAGCTTTTGCGGCGTCATGGCTTCAACGCTTTGGTCGAAGAGAGTCATGCGTTCTTTGACGAGGCGTTCAGTGCGGGCCAGGCCGACGCGGCACTGGTTGGCCAGCAACTCACCCACCGTACGAATACGACGGCTTCCCAGGTGGTCAATATCGTCCAGGCTGCCTTCGCCCTTTTTGAGGCGCAGCAGGTATTTAGTGGCGGCCACCAAATCTTCCTTGGTCAGGATACGCGAGTCGTTGTCCTTGAGACCGAGCTTTTGATTGATTTTGTAGCGGCCAACACGGCCCAGGTCGTAGCGCTTGGGATCAAAGAACAAACGGCGCAATAGGGCGCGGGCGTTCGCGGCCGTGGGCGGATCGCCGGGGCGCAGACGGCGGTAAATGTCCTTCAACGCTTCGTCTTCATTCTTGGCCGGGTCCTTCTTAAGGCATTTAATCATGATGCCTTCATCCACGGACGTGTCCACGACCTTGATTTTGTTAACGCCGAGTTCGGCGATTTGCTTGACGGCCGCCTTGGAGAGTGGCTCAAAGGCGCGCGCAACAACGAGACCTTTGGCCTCGTCCGTCGCGTCCTGGATCAAAACGTAGTTCGGCAGGTTTTCCAGCTTTTCAGCGTCCTTTACGGAAAGTTCCTCGACTTCGTAAAAGAGCTTGAGGGCTTCCTCGTCGGTGCCGCGAATGGTCCCGCCGTTGTCCTTGCCCTTTCCTTTTTCCTTGTCTTCGTGGTCGAGAAAACTCAACGCGCGGAAGAAGGTAGTCGTCAGGAACTTGCGGCGGCGTTTCTTGCGGTCAAGAAAGACGTACAGCAAATCGCTCGTATCGAATTGGGCTTCATACCAGGATCCACGGTCAGGAATCACGCGGAAGCTGTGAAGCATCTTGCCGTTGGCATGCTGGGTGGCTTCAAAAGCGATGCCCGGCGAGCGGTGCAACTGGGAAACCACGACGCGCTCAGCGCCGTTGATCACGAACGTGCCCTGTGGCGTCATGAGGGGCAATTCGCCCATGAACACTTTTTCTTCCTTCGCGCTTTTGCTTTCCTCTTTAAGCAGGAACGTGACATAAAGCGGGGCGCCGTAGGTGAGACCTTCGCGGAGGCACTCAAGCCAGTCCACTTTCGGTTCGCCTATCTCGTAGGAATCGTAGTCCAGGACGCACTTGGTGTCATAGCTTTCGATGGGAAAGACTTCCCGGAAAACAGCCTCCAGGCCCACGTGCTTGTCGCGACGTTTGGGCGTGGTGTCGGCTTGCAGAAATTCCTTATAGGAATTGGTCTGCAATTCGATCATGTTCGGCGGGGACGTAATCTCTTTAATCTTGCCGAAGTTGATTCTTTCAGTGACTCGCGATGGCATTTTGGACCTTTAATTTATCATCCTCATCCTCATCCTCCCCCTCATCCTCATTCAAGGAATTGCAGGCAGATGCCGATGATTCAATTGTTTAACGACAATAAACAAGCACGCCGCGTTCAACGGCGAACTTGTTACCGCAAATTTTCAATTTTTAACCGTTTCGTAACTTTTATTTTTCCCCAAAAAAAAATAGTGGGACAGCCTCCTGCCCGTAAGACGGGCCGGAGGCCCTGTCCCACTAGAGTGTATAATATTACTTGACTTCGACCTTTGCGCCAGCTTCTTCGAGCTTCTTTTTGGCGTTTTCGGTATCGGCCTTATTGGCGCCTTCGAGCACGGGCTTGGGCGCGCCTTCGACCAGGGCCTTGGCTTCAGCCAGACCCAGGCCGGCTTTGACTTCGCGGACCGCCTTGATGACGGCGATCTTCTTGTCGGCCGGAACCGCGGCCAGAATCACGTCAAACGTGTCTTTAGCGGCGGCAGGAGCTGCGGCAACGCCTCCGGCAGCCGGAGCGCCGGCAGCTGCAACCGCGACAGGCGCGGCGGCAGTGACGCCCCACTTGGCTTCCAGTTGCTTGACGAGGTCAGCCGCTTCAATAATCGTCAACTTGCTCAATTCCTCTACGATATTTGCTATCTCAGCCATTTTACTACTTCTACCTTTCTTTCGTCTCGTCGTTTGCCCAAGCCTCGGCACGATTGAGTTCGCGGGCCCGCGAACCGACGATTTACGTTATTACGTTGTTGTTTTTCTTTTCTTGTTCCCGGCTTGAAGCATCAGCCTCAAACCGAAATCTGTTAATCATCTCGCGTGTTGCCTCAAGTACGTTGAACGTCCAAAAATACTTGACGCGCCACGTACCACGTCTGCTAGCCCTTCTCCACCTTCGCCTTAATCACCTGCGCCAGCTGCGTGGCGGGCGTATTGATCAAGGTCACCAGCTTGGTTGCCGGGGCGTTGAGCAGGCCAAGGAGCTTGGCGCGCAACACTTCCAGGCTCGGCAAATCTGCCAGAGCGATGATGCCCGCTTCTTCCAAGCGTTGGTTGTTCAAATAGCCGAACTTGACCTTTAATTTATCAAATTCAGCCGCGAAATTTTTTAGCGCCTTGGCTGCGCTTGAAATGTCTTTTTGTCCCGTTACCACGGCCATTTGGCCCGTGAGTGAGCCGTTCAATTCGGCAACCCCCGCTTCTTTGGCGGCGATCCGGAAAATGGAGTTTTTCACCACATGAACTTCCGCGCCCGCCTGCATAAGGCGTTTGCGAAGCTCGGTCAGGTGCGTCACTTTGAGGCCCTGGTAACCCACCACGATGAAGAACGGCGATGCGTTCAGCCGGGTGGCGTATTCTTTTGTCAAAATCTGTTTTTCAGCGCGCATAATTTCGTAATTCGTTGAAGTTTTATAGCAATTAAGCGGCGGCGGCAAATTCGCGCGTGTCCACTCTTACGGCCGGGCTCATTGTGGCCGAGAGCGTGCAGCTTTGCAGGTATTGACCCTTGACACTCTGGGGTTTGGCTTTGGCCACCGCTTCAATAACCGCGCGGGCATTCTCTTCGATCTGCTCCGGCTTGAACGATGCCTTGCCCACAACTACGTGAACGTTTCCCGCCTTGTCGGTCTTAAATTCAACGCGGCCGGCTTTGACTTCCTTCACAGCTTTGGCCGTATCTTCCGTGACCGTCCCGGTCTTGGGGTTGGGCATCAGGCCGCGAGGCCCGAGCACTTTGCCCAGCTTGCGGACTTCCACCATGGCTTCAGGCGTGGCAACGGCCACGTCAAATTCCGCCCAGCCTTCGTTGCACTGCTTGATCATGTCCTCGAAACCGACAAATTCCGCTCCAGCGGCCTTGGCTGCATCAGCCGCGGCGCCTTTGGCAAAAACCAGCACGCGCACTGTCTTGCCGCTGCCGTGAGGCAGGGGTACAGTCCCACGGACCATCTGGTCCGATTGCTTCGGGTCCACGCCCAGGCGAAACGCGAGATCAATCGTCTCGTTAAATTTTGCTTTGGGAAACTTTGCCAGGACGCCCACCGCTTCCTTGAGCGGATATGACTTTTTCCCGTCCACGGCCTCAGTGGCCTTTCTAAAACGTTTACTCTGTACTTTTGCCATTTTTTCTGGTGCGGTGCAAACGAGCTTTTAGCTCTCCCGCGGTTGTTTTGTTGATTAACCGACCACTTCAATTCCCATGCTGCGCGCCGTGCCTGAAATGACACGGAAGGCCGCTTCCTCGGACGTCGCGTTCATGTCCTTTGACTTCATCTTCACGATGTCCAAAACCTGTTTGCGCGTGACCTTGCCGACTTTTTCTTTATTCGGCGTTTTTGAGCCGGCGGTAATGCCCGCGGCCTTTTTGAGCAGCACCGAAGCCGGGGGCGACTTCGTGATAAAGGTGAACGACTTATCCTGGTAAACCGTGATTACCACGGGAATTACCAGCCCCGCATCGTTCTTGGTTACTGCGTTAAATTCCTTGCAGAAGGCCATGATATTCACGCCGTGCTGGCCCAAGGCCGGGCCGACGGGCGGCGCCGGGTTGGCCTGGCCTGCCGGAATCTGCAACTTAATTTGTCCTGTGACTTTCTTTGCCATACTGTTCTGTTTCTCGTTAAAGCGTTAAATCGTTGAAGCGCTGCAGCCGATCTTGCCGCATCACGCCTTCTCTACTTGCCAATACTCCAATTCCACCGGCGTATTGCGTCCGAAAATGTTCACGGTCACTTTCAATTTGCCGCGCGTAGGGTCGATTTCCTCAATCACTCCGCTAAAATTGAGGAACGGACCGTTGTTGATCTTAATCGTCTCGCCCACTTCGAAATTGACCTTGGGCCGTTCGGTTTCCTCAGAGGCCGAAATCTGGGCCTTGATGGCGTCGACTTCTTCGGTGGGAGTCGCCTGGGGCGGATCGCTCAAAAAGCCAATGACTCCCTGTGTCTCTTTGATAAAATACCACGGTTTTTCGATCACGCGCCGGTCTTCATCCAGCAAAATCATGTCCACAAACACGTAGCCGGGCCACAGCTTGCGGCTCGTTACGGTCTTCTTGCCGCCGCGCACGTCCACGACCTTTTCCATAGGAACCAGGACTTCCTTGACGGTTTCCTGCATTTCCTCAGTCTTGACGCGTTTTTCAATACTTTCCTTGACCTTTTGTTCCTGGCCGGAAAGCGTTTGCACGATGAACCATTGGCTCCGCATGAGTTAAAGAACTTTTGTAAAAATTCGGTTAAAAATGATGTCCAACACGAACACAAACAGGCCCAGCAAGGCTATGGTCACCCCGATTAACACGGTCGAGCCGCGCAGTTCCGTCCAAGTGGGCCACGAACACCGGCCCGGCTTCAATTCATGCCAGGTTTCCCTGAAAAACACGTTCAGCCGTTCGATGTAGCCTTTCCACCACAGTAACCCAAAGGCCACCGCGGCAATAACGCCCCAAATCAAAATTGTCGTCAAACTCTTCACAAAAAATCAGTATATCAACCGACAGTTCCAGCGCAATCACCTTCATTCGCTGGCTTGCCGAGCCGAAGCTCGCGTCACATGTTCCCAACCGGCCCGTCTTCGCTTTGCTATGGCGCGGCAGCCTCTCTTCGGCTTTGCCCCAGCAAAGGCTTGGCGGAGAGGGAGGGATTCGAACCCCCGTTGGCTGTTAAGCCAAAGCGGTTTTCAAGACCGCCGCGATAGACCACTCTGCCACCTCTCCAACCCGCGACGTCATAATCACCCTCACATCTTTCAAATCTGCCCCGGTCCCCCGGCTCACTTTCGCCAGTTGGCACGGCAGGAGGGAATCGAACCCCCAACCAACGGTTTTGGAGACCGCTACTCTACCAATTGAGCTACTGCCGTATCCGACCTCTCCTGCGTTGCTGGACTACAGCGCCGCAAAGCCTGCCCGCCACGCTTTCGGACAAAAAGGGAGACGGAGAGTTTCGTCTCCGCCTCCCGGTTTAAAAACCCGTCTTACTTCATTACATCGCTCACGCGGCCGGCACCGATGGTGCGTCCGCCTTCGCGAATGGCGAAGCGCTGGCCTTTTTCCATGGCCACCGGGGCGATCAATTCGATCTCCACCGAGACGTTATCGCCAGGCATAACCATTTCCACGCCCTGCGGCAGCGTCACCGTTCCAGTCACGTCAGACGTGCGAAAATAAAACTGCGGACGATACTTTGTGAAGAATGGCGTATGACGGCCACCCTCGTCTTTCGACAGCACATAGACTTCCGCCTTAAACCTGAGATGCGGTGTGATCGAGCCGGGCTTGGCCAGCACCATGCCGCGCTCCACTTCCGCTTTCGTGGTCCCGCGCAACAGCACGCCCACGTTGTCGCCCGCAGTCGCCTTGTCCAGCAGCTTGCGGAACATTTCAATGTCCGTCGCCACCGTCTTGCGCGTGTCCTTGAGGCCGACGATTTCGACTTCAGCCATACGCTCGAGCACGCCGCGTTCGACACGGCCGGTCACCACGGTACCGCGGCCTTCAATCGTGAATACGTCTTCGATGCACATCAGGAACGGTTTATCGACTTCGCGCGTCGGGAGTGGGATTTGCGCGTCAATCGCGTCCATCAACTCCTGGATCGCTTTCTCGCCTTCCGGCTTGGCTTCCAAAGCGGCCTTGGCACTGCCTTTGACAACCGCAGCCTTGTCGCCGGGAAACTGATATTTCGAGAGCAAATCGCGAACTTCCATTTCCACGAGGTCGAGCAGCTCTTTGTCATCCACCAGATCAACCTTGTTCAGGAAGACAACGATAGCCGGCACGCCTACCTGGCGGGCCAACAGAATGTGCTCGCGGGTCTGGGGCATGGGACCTTCAGAAGCGTCCACCACCAGGATGGCGCCGTCCATTTGCGCCGCGCCGGTAATCATGTTCTTGACGTAGTCGGCGTGGCCGGGGCAATCCACGTGCGCATAGTGGCGTTTGTCGCTTTGATATTCGACGTGCGACACAGCAATCGTGACGGTCTTAGTGTCATCACGCACGGTGCCGCCTTTGGTAATGTCCGCGTAGGAAATTGGAGTTGCCAGGCCTTTGCGCGCCTGCGTGGCCACAATCGCGGCCGTGAGCGTGGATTTGCCGTGGTCAATGTGTCCGATTGTACCCACGTTGACGTGTGGTTTCGTTCGTTGAAATTGCTCTTTTGCCATATTTATTTTTCGTTGTGTGTTCTCTAAAAATTGTCTGGAGCCCATGATCAGGATTGAACTGATGACCTCGTCCTTACCAAGGACGTGCTCTACCAACTGAGCTACATGGGCACCAAAAATTGTTTGTCCAAACCAGATAACATAAACGACAAAAAACCGTCCCCCTTGAGCTTTTTCGCAAAATTTCAAGAGGCGACCGGCTTATTGACTATTTTACGGACTACCGACGCCAGCAAAATTACGAAAGTGGGCCAGCGCTGTCAACAGGCAAATAAACTTTTTTGCGTCAATGCTTCGCACCCAAAATCTCCTTCGCCCGCGCGATCGCGTCATCCAAATTACCCCGGATATTTGCTTCGCCGATTCGATCAATCAAACCAGCCCTCGTCAGCGCAAATAGCGGTTGCGAACGCGGCCGGCACAAAATCAATCCCTTCTTTTTGATTCTCAACTTCTCATGCAAATCCTCCAGCGCGTCCAATCCTGTCGCATCCAATGTCAGTACGTCGCCCATTCGCAAAATGAGAACCTCAGGCAATTCCCCGGCGCGGCGCAATGCCGTTTCCAGCTTGTCTGCCGCCCCAAAAAAGAACGCCCCAAATATTCGGAATATCATCACGCCGGCGGGAACCTGGGCCTTCGCTTTCCCGTCGCCGCCCTGCGCGCCGTCGTCCACATGCACGTCAGTCAATTCCGTAAGCCGCGCCACCAGAAGCGCCGATGCCAGGATCAGCGACGCGCCCACAGCCGTCGGCAAATCAATACACACCGTCAATGTGAATGCGCAAAGAAATACCGCCGCATCGCTTTTGGGCCAGTGCGCCATTCGCCGGAACCGGTGCCACTCGCCCATTCGCAACGAAACCACAATCAGCACGGCGCTCAATGCCGCCATAGGAATATGCTTCGCCAGGGGCGCGGCCGCCAGGAGTATGACCAGGACCGTCAACGAATGGACGATTCCCGCCACCGGCGTCCGTCCACCACAACGAATATTGGTAGCCGTGCGCGCGATCACTCCCGTCGCCGGCATCACCCCGAAAATGCCCATCGCAATATTTGCAATGCCCTGCCCCATCAATTCCTGATTCGAGTCGTGCCGGTCATCGATCATGCCGTCCGACACGACCGCCGATAACAACGATTCGATAGCCCCCAACACCGCGACGGTCATCGCCGCCGGAACCAGCGCTCGCCACTCATTAAACGTAAGCGAGGGCCAATGCGGCGATGGCAAAGCGCGGGGCATGTCTCCAAATTGGGTGCCCAGCGTTTGAACGCCAAATTTACCCGGCAAATCGAAAAATACCGAAGCGAGTCCCGCCAGCACCACGACCACCATGGAGCCGGGAATCCGATGGCCAATTTTTTTTGGCCAGAACCAAATCGCCAGCGTGCAAACCGTTCCCAGCGCCACCGTCGGCCACTGCGGATGAAAATGTACCGCCAGTGTCTGCAATTTGCCGATAAAGTCCGGCGGCAATTTATCGTGCAGCCCGAAAAAGTCGCGGATTTGCGTGCTCATAATAATGATCGCAATTCCACTCGTAAAACCCGTCACGACTGGAAACGGTATATACCGGATAAGCGAGCCAAGTTTGCACGCCCCCAGCGCCATCAAAATGAACCCGGCCATGAACGCGCACACGACCAGCGCCTCCGCGCCGTGCTTCATGACAATCGGCGCCAGCAACGGCACAAACGCCCCGGCCGGCCCTCCGATTTGCACACGCGAACCGCCAAACACCGAAACACAAAGCCCGGCAATAACCGCGGCGAACAAACCAATCTGCGGCGGCAACCCCGACGCGATGGCCAGCGCCATCGAAAGCGGCAGCGCGACAATCCCCACCGTCACACCCGCCGTAAAATCAGTATAGAAATTTGGCGCTGAATAATTCTTCAGCGCGTCCACAATCTTTGGCCGAAACGAAAATGGCAGATTCACTTTTGATACAGGAAAACATTCCTTAAGTTTGATTCTGCAAAAGCGGAAAGGGAAATCAATTGTTTTTATTGGCCATAACCGGAAATAGCGCGGCGTTTTAACTTACAGACGCATGTGAGGTGATATGGCGTCTAAAAATCCGCAACATCCGCTACAGCATTGAAAATCAACCACTTAAACCGCAACAAATCCATAACAAATCCGCAACAGGGTCGCAACAATTGTCAGTCCCGATGCGTTTTGGCCGCGGAAAAAGGACAGATGGGATGAATGGGAAGGGATGGAAGCGGAAATGCCTTGTATTTGTGATATTTGGAAGGACGTTTTGGCAGGGAACTGTCCCCCCACCAAGAGGGATTGTTTGGGACAATTGAATTGTTCCGTGTGGTTCTTCGCTGTTTTGAGTGGAATGAGTGTGTAGTCTTGGGGCATGACGCCTGAGAAACTATTTCATGAACTATTGGGACTGGGACTGAACTGGGAAGTGACCGAGAGCCGGTTTGAGCCGGCCAGTGGGACTGTCTTTTTGGAAAT
>DATAST010000022.1:0-2073 GCA_036269115.1 Verrucomicrobiia bacterium
GCGTGACGAAGGCGGTGATCCGAATGAACCGCAAGCCGGGGTCGAAAATAGCGGCTGATTCGCGAGAAATTGTTTGCACTGGAGAAATTAAATTGAGCGCGCCCATGAATAAATGTCATTTTTATAGGACTGACCCTTCCAATATCTCACGGGGTGAACCCCATGAGATATTTGGAGATGACAGGGCCAATGCGATGCCCGGAAATTTGTGGCGAGCGGCGGCGTGCATTCTTCTCGCTATTATCTCACGGGGTGAACGGTCAATCCGCCAATGCCCATGTATATCAGGATGGCTCCTTCGCTGCGACGGGTTTTACGCCGATTACCGGCCAAAACACTTATACGGCCATTGCGCAGGATTTTTACCCACGGCTCTCGACAAACAGCGTTACGGTGAATGTGTTGGGTGGCAGCGATTACACGTACGATCTAAATGGGAATTTGACCAGCGATGGCACAAGGAATTTTGCCTATAACGATGAAAATGAGTTAATTGCCGTGTGGACCACCGGCGGCTGGAGCAACAGCTTTGCTTACGATGGGCTCATGCGGAAGCGCATCGAACAGCAATTTGCCTGGAATGCCGGAACCTCCGGCTGGCAACTGACCAACGAAGCGCATTACGTTTATGACGGCAATCTGGTACTTTACCCCATGAGATATGAAAACAAAGCACTGTCGCAACCGGTATTGAAGAAATGCCATCGGAAACCGCCACGAGTGATTCCGGTAAAATTATCTCACGGGGCGAAAGAGCGGGATGGGAATAATGAGCCGTTGAGTACCTATACGCGCGGAGTTGACTTGAGCGGGACGCTACAAGGGGCTGGCGGAATTGGGGGCTTGCTGGCCCGATCGGATAATCAAAAAATCGTTCCGGCGATCTTGACTCCGGCGAATCCTGCGCCCGGAAACCTGGTTACGTCATATTATTTCAACGATGCCCAGGGGAATGTCACTGCTCTGGTTTCACCAGCCGGGATGCTTTTGGCGCAGTACGAATATGATCCATTTGGCAATTTGATCTCGAAGAGCGGGCTTATGGCGGACGTCAATAAATACCAATTTTCGAGCAAGGAGTGGAACGGGAACGCCGGGCTTTATTATTACGGCTATCGATTTTACGATCCCAATTTGCAGAGGTGGGTGAATAGGGATCCGATTCAGGAAGCGGGTGGGATTAACCTTTATGGGTTTGTGGCCAATAATCCCATTAACGAAAGCGACCCTTACGGGTTGTGGGGAGTCCAATTTGGTGATTTCAATATCGGCTGGGGAAATCCCAATCTGGCGTTCGATAGCCAGTCCTGGGGAGACTTGGGACAAGGTGCAGCCGCAACGACGGATGGCCTACTCGATGCCGCTACGTTCGATGGTGGATTTGGCTTGTTCGATCCAGGCGTTTTCGGGCGACTTGGGGCATATGACAAATGCGATTCGACACTGAGGACAAGCCGACATCTGGGACAACTCGCAGGTTCGTTGCTTGACACAGCGGCGGCTCTGCGAGGAGCTGCAAGGGTTGGCGGCACGCAGTTCGGTCGCCTCTTGAACAGCAATCGTTATTTCCGCATCGGTCCAGGTCGGTGGGGCAAGGACATGGTGCCCCACATCTCGATCGGAAACCGTGTTCCCGGCCCATGGTGGAGTCACTGGAGACTTTGAAATGCTTTCTCCACAAATTTACGATCCGCGACGCGGACAAGATTTTAGAATCAACACCGCGACTGGAATGTTTTCGAGTCTGGAACATAACTTTTATGTCTCGGACACTTATGATTCAGATTGGGATAATCGTCTTGATTTGCTAAACAAGTGCATCTCTAAAACATCAAAGCTTGGCTTCTTTACCATCGCCCCGTGGGTTCCCGGAGCAGAGAAGCATCGAACGAGAATCAAACAGGAGTTTAAATCGGTATCAGAATGCGGAGGAAATCTCGCCGGTTATTTTGGTCTTGAATCGGATGCAGTTCGGCGACTTTTCGCGATACGGAAAGAATATGGCGAAGGCAAGAGTGGTGAGTGGGGAATCGGCGGTTGTTCGGAAAAATTTGATCCACCAACTCAAACTGC
>DATAST010000023.1:0-44325 GCA_036269115.1 Verrucomicrobiia bacterium
CATGATGAACGAACAGGACAATGCTTTCATATTTTTGCGGATAATGTGGCGCAAGTTTGCCCGATTTCAACCCCTGCAAACCACCAGCCTTACTGTGCCTTGGCGACTTCAACCGCAAATACATATTCCGGCCCGAGCATATTCGAGCGAAAAACAATCCATTTGTCGTCCGGCGAGAAATTCACGTTGGGTTCCAGCGTGTACTCCTGTTTGGCCATGTTGACTAGTTTTTCGGCCTCGAAGACTCCGGCTTGAATCAGGTCCTGCGTGTCCATGTCTTTTTCCGACGACGCATGGAAAAGATAAAGCCAGCGTCCGTTTTGCGCATGCGCCACCTGCCCGGGATCGCCGCCGTCTCCGGCGAAAAGTGTGCCGTCATGGGAAACGTTGAAGTGGATGGACCATTCGTCCCGCTGCATGTGATACCATAATCGCCTGGCGGTCGCGATTTCGTAACCGCCCAGCCAGAAATCCTCACCGCGCGGCGTCTGGAGGTCGTACCAAATCCATTTGCCGTCCGGGCTGAAAAATTCGTGCCCGGCAATTTCCATTTGCATGGTGCGGGGATGGATGAGCTTGAGTCCGGTGCCGTCGGCATGGATTGTCCAAATGCGATCAACCAGGTGCCAGGGACCTTCATGACAAAACAGAATGAGATTGGGATCGGTGGGCGAAAATTGCACGTGATTGAGCCAATCGGTAGAGTGGTTAAAAACATTCAGCGCGCCGGATTGGATATCGAGAGTAAACAATGCCATGCGCTGGTGTGCCGCCAGGCGCCGGGCCATCATCGTCCCTTTTCTTTCTCCCGGGACCCTGGGGAACGGGGCGGGGTCTTCGATAAAGCTTCCGGCCAAAAGCGTATCATTGGCATTGACCGCCAGAGCGGAGCCTCCCCCGGGCACCTTGTCAATCTGGCGCGTTTCATGGGTATCCAGGTGCGTCGAATACGCAATCAACTCGCGGCCATCATGCCGTAGATAATATACCTTTCGTGAATTGCGGCTGACGATGACGCCGAAGATATTTGTGCCGGCCACAACCAATTCGTTTTGCCGGGTCTTGAAATTATAATCATGAATCCCGTCCGGCGCGTAATAAACCAGCTTGTCCCCCTGGGCGGTCCACGCGTTCTCGTTGAAGTAAAGGCTCTCGCTTCCCGGTTCAGCCGACAGCCGCACAACCCGATGTCCTGTGTCTGGATCAATCCACTCGGACGGCGGCGAATCCGCAGCGCTCAAATACAAGGACATGACCAGCAAAGAAAAGGTGAGGAGGGTTTGTTTCAGTCGCATGGCAATTGGTGCCATTGTGGACAACTAATCCTTTGGATTCAATACCCGGCGACTCGACAAAACTGGCGATGCCTGTCTTACATGCCGTTGCGCCGCAAGGTTGACGCCGCACCGTATTGACTATAAGCATGGTGCGAAAACATGGCCAAAACCGAAGACATTTTTGACGTTGTCAACGAGCATGACGAGGTCATCGGCCGCGCGCCGCGGAGTGAAGTGCATGCGCGGGGGTTGTTGCATCGCGCGGTTCACGTTCTCGTATTCAACTCGCGCGGCGAAGTTTTTTTGCAAAAACGTTCCATGAAGAAGGATCGCCAACCCGGCACATGGGATTCCTCCTGCTCCGGCCACGTGGATTCCGGCGAAAATTACGACCAGACCGCCGTCCGTGAACTGGGCGAGGAAATCGGCCTCAAGTTAAATGCCCCGCCTGAACGACTTTTCAAAATAGATGCGTGCGCGGAAACCGACGCGGAATTTGTTTGGGTCTACCGTTGCCAAAGCGAAGGTCCCTTTCAACTTGATCCCGATGAAATTGAATCTGGCGGCTGGTTCACCCCGGAACGCGTTTCGGGCTGGATCGAGCAAAAGCCGCAGGAATTTGCGCCAGCATTTATCTTCATTTGGATACGAGTGTCAGGGGTGAGAAAAAAATGGGAGTCAGGGTCGGCATAGCATAGCGGCTTTCACTTGCAACTACGCCATAACCGCGCCATAGTAATGCCATGAAAACGATCATTGCTCTGGATGCCTCGAATCGGATTGTCCTCTCGCGGGAATTGCGCCGGGCAGCTGGAATTCCGCGGCGACAAAAGCTCCTGGTTTCGGCGACGCCGGGGCGCATCGTCCTGGAGATGGAAGCGAATACTTCCGGTCGCATCATTAAACGCGGCAAATTGAAGGTCTGGACGGGGGCCGTTCCTGCGACGCCGATCGAAGAGGCTGTTGAACAATCGCGGCACTACACCCGATGACTTTTCTCGATACAGGAATTCTGGTTGGCGCGGTATTGGAAACGCATCCTGAACACGATGTATGCCGCGTTGCGCTGGAAGACTCCGAGCGGCCATTTACAAACGCACACGCATTGGCAGAATCGTTTGTCACCCTAACCGGCTTTTATAAGGTGCCGGTAGATGTGGCGACGGAACTGACTTTTAGCCTGCACAGCGCCGTTTTGGTCGAGGCCCTCACTTTAGTGGACTACGAAGCAGCGATTCGAGAAGCGCGATCTCGCGGAGTCATGGGTGGCGGAATTTACGATTCGTTGCATGCGACATTTGCTCGTCGGAAAAGAGCTGTTCAGATTGTGACGCGTAATCCATCACACTTTCAGCACGTGGCGCCCGACATTGAAATTCTGACACCATAAAGGAATTATTGATGCGCGGCGGTCGGCTGTCCTTTTCAATTCAACGCCATTTCAAAAATCCATTGCGATAATGCATAAATGAAGTAACTTGCAACACATGCAAAATTTTCTCGTTCCAATTGTAGTCGAGCAGACTGGCCGCGGAGAGCGGACGTGGGATATTTATTCACGCCTGCTCGTTGACCGCATCATCTTCCTGGGCACGCCCGTGGACGACAACGTTTCCAACATCATCATTGCCCAGCTTTTGTTCCTTCAAATGGCCGATTCCAAGAAGGACATTCATCTTTACATTAATTCTCCCGGCGGCAGCGTGACTGCGGGACTGGCGATTTACGACACCATACAATACCTCACCTGCGACGTGAACACCTATTGCGTCGGCCAGGCGGCCAGCATGGGCGCGGTATTGCTCGCCGCGGGTACGAAGAACAAGCGCTATGCGCTGCCCAACGCGCGCATCATGATTCACCAGCCCTGGGGCGGCGTGCAAGGCCAGGCTACGGACATCAGCATCCAGGCCAAGGAAATCCTCCGGCTCAAAGACCGGCTCAATCAGATCCTGTCCAAACATTCCGGCCGCACCCTCGACGAAATCGAGAAGGACACCGACCGCGACCGTTTCATGTCCTCCGATGAGGCAAAAGTTTACGGCCTCGTGGATAACGTCGTTGTTTCCCGCAAGGAAATCCCTGGCGCGGTCGAAAAAAGCTCGCTGCTCAGTGAGAAGTAAGCAAACGGTAGATTAGTGGATTTATCCATTAATCCATTGATCCAATTATCCATCAATCCGAGGTCGTCTTTGGCTCCAACCGTTTATCCGGCTCCAAATAATTCCGCACGTAATCCGCCACGGCGTCTTCCAATGACGTGATCTTGCCCCGGTAACCGGTCGCGCGCAGCCTTGAGGTGTCGGCCTGCGTGAAATACTGATACTTATCGCGGATGGCATCGGGCATATCGATGAACTCGATGACTGGTTTTTTGTCCAGGGCGGCAAAGACGGAATTGGCGAGGTCAACCCATGTTCGCGCCGCGCCGCTGCCGATGTTGAACAGTCCGTTCGCTTTTTTATTCGTTGCCAGGTGCAGCGTCATGGCCACTGCGTCTTTGATGTAAAGAAAATCGCGTTTTTGTTTGCCGTCTTCGTAGTCCTTGCGATAGCTCTTGAATAGCTTGATGACACCTTCTTTTTTCACCTGCGCAAAACTTTTGTGCACGAGCGAGCGCATATCGCCCTTGTGGTCTTCATTCGGGCCGTAGACGTTGAAATATTTCAGCCCGACGATATTTTTCAGAATCCCTTCGCGCCGGGCGTATAAGTCGAAAAGCTGCTTCGAATAGCCGTACATGTTAAGCGGACGTAGCGGTTCAATATCCGCTGCGCCGTCTTCCATGCCTGCCGATCCGTCGCCGTAGGTTGCCGCGGAAGAGGCGTAAACAAATCGCGTCTTCGCACCCAGCGTCCATATGGCGAGATCTTTGGTGAACTCGTAATTATTGCGGATGAGATAGCTGGCGTCGCGTTCCGTTGTGGCCGAACACGCGCCCATGTGAAGTACCAGATCGAACTTTCCGAGCACCCCGCTTTGCAATCGCGGCAGCAGAACATCGCCTTCGACGTAATCGGTAAAGCGCAAGGGCGTCAGGTTGCGCCATTTTTCGCTCGTGCCCAGGATATCACAAACAACGATGTCCTCGCAGCCTTGTCGGTTGAGCGCCCAAACCAATGCGCTGCCGATAAACCCTGCGCCTCCGGTGACAAGCACGCGGGAACCCGAAAAATCATCTGATTTCATCGCGATTACGATAGGGATACGGACGCGATTGCCAATTAAAAAGTTGAAGCAGATCGTAACCAACCCAGGAACCAAAGCAGCCCGTCGTCGGTTGGTTAACGAACAAACGCTTTTACCGTCGCGGACATTTTTCCGGCGTCCAACGGCCGAATGGAGTAAGCGCCCACGTTGGCCGGGACGATGAAGGTTTCCGCGTAGTGGACCGGGAAAGGTTCAAAAGCCTTGTCGGGGCTTTCCACGATCGCCTCTTCGCCTTCGACCAGATTGAGGACGTTGACAGTGCCGCGGGTATCGTGCGCCGCAGTTTTAGTGAACCAGTGCCGGCGCGTTTCGATGAATTCCAGCGAATGCAGGCCGGTTTTTTCTTCGCGCCAGCCGTCGCCGCCGCCCAGGGGTTCAACGCGGTTGATCAAATTCTGCTTAACCCAATTTGTTGTTCGGTCCCACTGGATATTTTTGAGGCCGTGCTCCAGGGAGATCGGGCGGGGCCGGCCATCCAGTCCCGGCCGCGACCAGTCCCACATCTTGAAGGTAAAGATGTAAGGCGTAGCGCTGATTTCCAAAACCATCGAGTCAGCGCCCGAACAATGTACCGTCCCGGCCGGAATCAAAAAATGGTCATGCTTCCGGGCAGGGAATCGATTCGCATACTTGAGCGCGTCAAACGGCGGTCCGCCGTTTTGTGCGGCCAGCAGATCGCGCTGCATCGCGGCGGGGCCCGCAGTGTCAGTCAGCCCCAGATAAACTGAAGCGTCCGGGCCGGCATCGAGCATGTAATAACTTTCGTCCTGCGTATAGCGCATGCCAAATTGCCGGCGAATGTATTCGGTTAATGGATGGACCTGAAAGGACAGGTTTCCGCCGGCCATGGTATCCAAAAAATCGAAGCGGATCGGGAATTCGTCGCCGAATTTGGCGTGGACACGTTCGCCCAATAGCGCTCGTGGCTGATCAAATACCAGGTTAATGGACGGGATCTCGAACCGGATATTACCAAAGGCCAAAAGCAGGCTATTTTCTTCCGGCACACAGTCAAAGCCCCATCCGTAATTGGGCGTCTCACGGGGCAGGTCAAAAGCTTCTTTCATCCACTGTCCGCCCCAGGGGGCTGGATCGAAGAAGGGCACTACGCGAAATGGCCGCGTCACGGCGTGTCGCAAAGCCTGGCGTACTGCTTCACCCTCGGCCAGTTTGAGGTCGTTGGGGTTATGAGAGTCCAACACAAAATCCCATTCAGCGATAAGGGGTCGTTTCCAGCGGTCCGCAACGCGCCAATCCACGAAAAAGGCCCGCTTGTATTGAAGGTTCGCGTCCAACGTTCGGTTCTCAACGCCCAGATTGCTTGCTTCATTCCGGCGAAACCGGTTTTGGGCTTCCCACCGCGCAAGGTCGGCATAGACGAGGATGTCGCCTTTAACAATCAACCGCGCGCCGCAACCAACGACCAGAACCACTCCTTCTTTTACGGCCTCAATTTGCGCGCGCAAATGTTCCAGCCGTCCGGAATCAAAAAACTGCGGCAACGTGAGGTCGGAGAGAAATCCAAAAACCGGATGGTTGCCACCAAGAAATGGCTCTGCCAGCGCATCGATTCGCTCCGGCGGCAACATGGCATCCGCGACGTTGAGCGCAAGTGTTGGCGTGAGGACTTGCTTGAGTTGTTGGAGCAGGGTGGTTGTGTCCACGCCCGGGTAGCATTCCACGACTAAAACAGCTTTGCGGCTTTGGCGCGCGGAAATGGCCTGGCGCAGGCTTTGGGCGCAGGCGTCGAGTCCTGCTACACAAGCGTTTGCTCCGTTCGGCACGGCCACCACGGGAAATTTATCGTAATTGGCTTTCCTTCCCAAGGTATTCCTTTTGAAGTTTTGGTAGAAAACTAATCCTTCCGGCGCACGTCCAATGTGAGGGCGAAGCGGGAGCTTACGTACCTGACTTCGGCAAATTCAAATGGCCGGTTCCCCGCGTCGAAGACCGTGTGCCGTCGCAGCAACAGCGGCGCCCCCTTCTCAACATCCAATTGCCGGGCCGTCTGCGCGTCTGCGGTCACAGCCAGAAAATCCTCACGCGCGTGATGCGGGCGTACGCCGCTGGCCTTTTCGATCATCTCATAAACCGGCAGCGTGGTGTTCTCGGTTCCCTTGAGTCCCAATCGCGGATGAAACCAGGACATCGTGTGCAAAACCGGCCGGCCGTCCCAGCCGCGCACGCGGTCGAGCCGCCACATCATCCGGGACCCATCCAATTGCAATGCCTGCAACGCGTCCTTGCTCCCTTCCAATTGATGATAACCCACGCGGAAATTTTCAACTGTGATTCCTTTGGAGGCCATTTCACGGGTAAAGCTATGCCATTCCTGGATGCCTGATTCGACGTTTCGGTTGGAAGCGCGGGTCCCAACGCCGGCTTTGCGATCCAGCAGCCCTTCGAAAACAAGTTTGCTGATTCCCGAACGAACCGTCCCGCGGCTGACGCCCAATTGCGCGGCCAGGGCTACTTCATCCGGCAACAATTCGCCATTTTGATATTGTGGTTGTCTGATTAAATTGCGCAACAGCGCTTCAACCTGCGCACGCAACGGAACGGGACTTTGATGGTCCAGGGCCAACATAAATTATTTTTCAAATGTATAAACAAATGCCGCGACCTGTCAACTCCATTCATTGAACATCTCTAATCTCGGTTTCCAAGCCATGGCCAGCAGTTTCAACGTTTCAATCTTTCAACGTTTTAACGTGTTCCCATCAGCCGCGTTTCGATCTCCTCGAGGCTCCGTCCCTTGGTTTCCGGCACCATGACGAAGACAAAGATGAAAGCAAGGGCGCTGCATATTCCGTAAATCCAAAACGTCAAAGCCGGTCCGAAGTGCGGGCTGTTGTTCAGCACCGGGAACGTTGAGGCGACAATGTAACAGGAAATCCAAATGACAAACGTGGCCACGGACATGGCCCGTCCCCGTATCCTCATGGGGAAAATCTCAGAGCATAGAATCCAGGGGATGGGTCCCAGCGCCATGGCGAAAGCGGCGATGAACGAGACTATGGCCACAAGCAGGCCAATTCCGTTTGCGTTTGTGTGGAACATCCAGCCCGCGCAACCCAAAGCGATGACTTGTGCCGTGAGCCCGACCAATAAAAGCGGACGCCGTCCCACCTTGTCCACCAGTGCAATGGCCACGAATGTAAATAGCAGGTTCACCAGGCCAATCACGGTCGAAGCCGCGAATGCGTCCTTCACGCCGACGTGCGCGGTCGTAAATATTTCCGTGGAATAATACATGATGGCGTTGATGCCGCTAAATTGCGAGAAAGCCATGAGCAGGACGGCGATGATAAGAGGACGGCGAAAGCGCGCGTGGGACAATAGCTCGAGCATGTTGCTTTCTTCCTGCTTTAAAACGTCCCTCACCGCGGCAATTTCTTCGCCGGCATAGGCAGCACCGCCAATGCTTTCGAGAATGCCGCGCGCGGTGTCTTCGCGATTCATTTGTATCAGCCATCTCGGGCTTTCTTTCGCGGGAAATAAGACGGCCAGCAAAAAGATCGCCGGCACAACCTCCGAGCCAAGCATCCAACGCCAGCCGCTTGCGGCGTTCCAGGTGTCGTCGCCCATCCGTTGGATAAAAGCATTGGCAAAAAGGGAAATGAAAATGCCGCTGACAATGCCCAATTGAAATAACGAACCCAACCTGCCGCGCCAGAGAGGCGGCGCCATTTCGGCGATGTAGACCGGACAAATCATCGATGATACCCCGATGCTTAGTCCGCTGGCAAAGCGCGCCAGGAGAAATTCGTCGAACGTCCGCGGCACGGCCGAGAGCAGGCCGGACAAGGCGTATAATATCGCGCAAACAAAGAGGACTTTCCTGCGTCCAAAACGGTCGCTGAAGAATCCGGCAAATAACGCGCCGGGGATGCAGCCGGCAATTGCGCTGGCGCCCGCAAATCCTTCCTGGGACGGGTTGAGCAGAAAATGGACCTTGAGATATTGATTTGCCCCGTTGATAACCACGGTGTCGTACCCAAAGAGGAATCCACCCAGAATGGCTACGAGTGCCACACAGGCGAGTATACCGCTTTGGAATACAGAAATGGCAGGCTGTTTTTCGACTGTTGCAGATGACGAAACCATAAATGCTGGGTAATTGTATAGATATTCGAAGTAACTGCCGCGACTGTCAACCTCACTTTTACTAATCCGCTCGTTTTATGCGCTTGCCGCCTTTGATTCTTTCAATTTAGCGGCTACAGCGGCGGAAATACTGCGGATGGAGACGAAGTTGAGTGGAAATTCGAGGACGACGTGCAGGATGCTGAGGGCGAAAATTGCGGCGAAACCCAGGCGAAAATCCACGGCGTACAGCGCTATCGAGGCAGCCCAAAGGATGATCGAAATCACAAATTTTCCTTTTTCCACCTGGTGCCACTTGATGATGGATGTCTTGGAAAACCAATTCAGGTAGTGGTAGGTGTACGCGAAGGCAATGAAGGCCTGGACCTTGAAAAAAACTGGCGAATAGAAATCAACTTGCCCGCCAATCGTCAGGCCGAGGCATTTGCAAATGTTGAAATTGAGCGGCAAAAAGGCGCTGTCCTGAAAAAGTTGCATGACCGGGCTGCTGACGCTGTTAAATGACACGGTTCGGGGAAAGACCGCGATAACCGCAATGACCAGGAACATGGATGCGATATTTGCCCAGCCCCAGAAGCTGCGGGCTTTCAGCGATCCATAAATCATAAACAGAACGGTAAATAGAAAGACGTGGACAATGGTCGGCAGAAAAATGCCGAACAGAATTGCCACTGTGGGCACTGCGTAAAAAAAGAAGGAGCTGAGCAGGCAGAATCCGATGATGACCAGGCGCAGGTCCCAGCGTTGGGTGAACAGGCACGCCGCGGCGGTCACAAATGCCACCAATAGGAGCGACCAACTCCAATTGGTAAAATAATTTGCGGGCCCCGAGGACGAACTGAGGATGGCGTCATGGAATGCCCGCGTCCATTGCCAATTGGAAGACTCGCCGATCACAAGGCTGGCGGTCAGGAGAAAAACCAGGCCGCCCATACCCCAGACAAAGACCCGCCGATCCTGCGCGCGGAGAAAGTAATGCTGTTTGTCCAGCCAGTTAATCTCCGTCAAATAATGCAGCGGCCCCAGGACGATGTAGGAGAAAAGAAAAAGCTCAAACGGCCACGCCATGGCCAGCCCAAGCGTAATCCAAATCAGAAAAAAATTGACGATATCAACGGCGGATTTCATGGGCTTATGGGTATGACCAATCCGAGTATGAAAGAAGGGGAAAATAGTTCAAACCGAAAAAGGGTGGGTGGTGACGCCGCGCCGCGGCGCGGTTTGGGAACAGAGCCGCGCGCGTAAGCAAGCGGCCCCAGTCGAGCATGTGGCCGGGAACCCCCCTTCACGGTCGCGGCTCAGTTTTGATTTTCCACCTCCGCGTTTTTCACGATAAACGGTTTGTCTTCGTCCGGTCTGACCTTGGAGTTTTTGAACTGAATCCCTTTTGCGTTCTCAATTTTCATTCCAGTCGCCGCTAAGATGTTCACGTTTTCAAAAACCACATTCGAGATCCCACTTTCCGGCAGGCCCATGATGATTCCGGCATCGCGCGGACAGTTGGCCGTGACGTTTTTGATATAAATATCCCGAAATATCGGCGTTTTCTCCGTCATCGCCTGCGCCGCATCGGATTCGGGCGGAGCTTTTTGCACAGGGTCCTTTGCCGAATTGGCCATGTAATAACAGGTAAAGGTCAGTGCGGGGTCGACGTTCGTCATATGAATGTCTTCAAATACGATATTTTCCACCAGGCCGCCTTTACCGCGTTGCGATTTGATGCGCAGTCCGTTTTCAGTCCCGTTAAAGACGCAATTGGTAACGGTCACATTTCTCACGCCTCCGTAGGTTTCGCTGCCGATGGACATTCCGTGGCCATGCAAAAATAGACAATCTGAAACACTGATGTTTTCGCAGGCAAACTCGTGGTCAGGCGCTTTGTGCCCCGATTTGATGGCGATGTCGTCGTCACCAGTGTCGATGTGGCAGCGTGTAATCAAAACGTTCCGGGAATCGCTGGGGTCAATGCCATCGGTATTGGCGGCGTGTTCGGGCGCAAGGATTGTGACGTTCGATACCACAACGCCTTCGCATTCGTCTGGTACAAATTGAGATTTCGGCGAATTTTGGAGTGTAACGTTCTCTATCACCACGTTTTTGCACTGCTGCAGTATCAACAAATTTGGCCGTGGCAGCGAATAGCCCGGGACACGTTGCCGCGCCTTCTCGGCTTCGCCCCACCATACGTAACCATTGCCGTCGATCGTTCCTCTGCCAGTGAACGTAATGTTTTTCAAATGCTTGCCAGTGATAAATGGAACAAAGTCGCCACTGCTCCTGGCTTTGAGCCAGTCACCTGGCGTTTTCATGAAGTCGCTTTGATTTGTCACGGCCAGCAATGTTGCTCCCGAGTCCAGTTTGAACGTCGTTTCACCGCGAAGCACGATTGGCTGGCTCAAATAAACACCCGCTGGAAATTCTACGGTTCCCCCGCCGGACTCACCGCATTCGTCCAGCGCCTTTTGTATGGGTGTCGTGTCCAGTGTCGTGCCGTCTGTTTTTGCTCCGTAATCCAATACGTTGAAAACGCGGGCGGACGCGCCTGAGACGAGCGACACAATAACAATGGCCGCGAAGAGTGTTTTCATCTGCAAGAGTTTAAAATTTATCCGCGCGTTTTGCGGAACTTCTTTTGGGCAATTTGAATTGAAAAAAGGGAACTCCGTTTATTTATTAATTGCGCTTAGCCGCACACCGCTTTGTGCCAGGGCAAAAAAGCCGGCAACTGCCAACGGTATGGTGATACTCACAAATGTGATAAGGGCAAAGCCCGCTGCAACCGATTTATCGACTCCAAAGATGCCCAGGCCCGCCACGACAAACAATTGAAACATTCCCGTTCCCGCCGGTGTGCTGGGAACGCACATTCCCAGATAGCCTGCCAGAAACACAACCGCGCCCGCGGGGAGCGAAAGGGGAAGATCATACGCCTGCAGAAAACCAAGAAATGCCGCCGCCTGGAGCGCCAGCTTGAGTAGCGACAAGCCAAGCACCGGCGCCAGCAAACCCGACTGGACAATGTCACGCACGCCATCGGTCAGACGTCCGACCGCATGCCATATTCGTTGAAGGGGATTTGTCTCGGCGCTGGTCGGAACCGCCCGGCTTGCGCCTGCCCGACTCCGATACAGGACTACCAAAACAGTAGCCGCGGTGCCCGCCAGCACCATCGCTCCAAAAAGCTTTGCCGCCCGCAGCACATCCGGCGGCAGCGGCAACAAAAGTGCGACCAGGCCAATTCCAGCCGCCAGCCAAATCCCATCCCAAAGCCGCTCCATAATCAAAGAGGGAAAAATGGAAACGACGCCGACGTTCATCCAACGCGCAACGAGAATGCAGCGAATTAAATAACCCATTTGAAAAGGCAGCACGTCGTTGGCAAAACGTCCTGCAAAGACCGCCTGCGTGGAACGCTTCAGTGGAATCCGTCCGATCGGCCGTAGCAGCAATTGCCATTCGTACGCCACGCAAAAATATGCGAGGAATTGCATTCCCACACACAATAGCCAAAGCCACCAACGGATATGTGCCATCGCGGCAACAAGCGGATGGAAATGAATGTCGTGAAAAACCCAGAACAGGCAGGCGCCCGCCACCAGATAACTGGCCAGGATTCGGACGTATTTGCTCTTATTTTCCGGCATTTTTGATTTTTCATATTGCCATGCGACGGATACAGTTGGCCATACATTATGCGTGCCGGGTCCGCAATCGTCTTCCCCCTCCTCGTTCTCGTCCTCGAATACACCACCGCTAAAGGCAGTGATTACGTTAATTCCGAGCTTCCCTGGCATCCGGTGATGGTGGATTCACAGGACCGCCTGCTCGCCTGGTATCAGTCGGACCAAAATCTGGGCTACGACCACGTGCTGCATCTGGCCTGGGATTTTCTTGAAACCAAAGTGCCGGACGATCCGAAGTCCGGCCTCAAGGTTTATCTCGTCAATGCGGTGTTTGACGCCAAAACGCTACAGGGCGTCAATTGGCAGGGCAATCCCGCCAGCACGTTCGGTCAATTTGTTGATTCCGTTGTTGCCTGGTACCCGTATTCGGGCGATGACAAGGCTGTCGCGATCGTCCGGTCGATGCTGGACCATCAATTGGAGCACGGGACCACGCCCCCGCTATGGAACTGGGGATTGGTCCCCTTCGCCACCACTGATAAAAATGATCCTAACTACGGCCGAAGCATCCGCGGCATGCCGCCTACATTTTATGGCGGCATCGAAACCGATAAGGTGGGTGAATTGGGTATGGGCTACTGTCTTTTCTATGAATTGACGAGTGACCAAAAATATTTGAAGGCCGCCATGCATTGTGCGGATGCCTTGGCATCGCACGTTCGTTTCAGCGACGATTCCCAAACTCCCTGGCCCTTCCGCGTGAATGCCCAGGACGGGTCGGTCATCAACGACGAAGAGTACGGCGGCATGGTCGTCGCCCCGGTCCGATTGTTTTCCGAACTCATCCGCCTAAAGCAGGGGAACGTTCTGCAATATACCCGGGCGCGCAAGATTGCGTGGGGCTGGCTCATGCGCTATCCGATGCATAATAACCGTTGGAGCGGCTATTTCGAGGACGTGGACAAAGACACCAACAACGTCAATCAGGCCTGTCCCACGATGACTGCATATTACATTCTCTCGTCACCGGACCCTGCCGCAGTGGACCCGCATTGGACGGGCGACGTGGGCCATCTGATTGATTGGGTGCGCCAAAGATTCGGACGCGGTTCATATTTCGGTGCCTGGGCGATTGATGAGCAGGGCGGGCCGCCCGATTATTGCGGCTGCTGCTCGCGCGCTGGTTTGGGCAGTGACACATCCCGATGGGCCGCCATCAACGCCATGTACTACGAGAAAACCGGCGATGCTCAGGCCCGTGAAGACGCCTTCCGTTCCCTCAATTATGCGACCTATTTTGCCGACGACCAGGGTCGGGTTGCCTGTTGCGGCCTTGATTACGCGGATTCCTACTGGTTCGATGATGGCTACAGCGATTACATCCGCAATTTTCTCTGGGCCATGGGCGCCATGCCCGAACTCGCGCCGCTCGGGCAAAATCATTTGTTGCGTTCTTCGTCCGTGGTGCAAAAAGTGGACTACGGGACCAACTCAATCAGCTATCAGACTTTTGACCCCGACGCGATAGACGTTTTACGGCTCAACCAACCGCCCTCCCATGTAAGCGCGGGCGGGAATGAGCTTGCGCGCGTGGACGCTCTCAAACCGGGTGGCTATACGGTTAGTAATCTGCCCAAAGGCGGAGTTGTGCTGAAGGTGCAGCGCGTTGGCGCCGGCGCGGTGACGGTATCGTGGTAGTTTGGGCGCAGGGGATCATTCTCATCGTCATCCTCATCCTCAAATTTACGATTTACGCGGCATAGTTGCCGACCGGAGCCGCCCAAATATCGCCCATTTTTCCCGTTGTCCTTTCAGGACAAGTCCTTAACTTTTCATCACGTGCAAATGAATGCGGAGCAGATACGTTCAGTGGGTTGCGGGCCTGTCGGCGCAATTATATCTGCACTCATTGCCTCAATAGTTTTTCACTGGCAGGCCAAACGCTGGTCTACTTGGATTCCCACAAAGGTTTGGAAAAAAGGACGGGAATTACTATTAGAGGAAAATAAGAGCACGCTCCGAATCGCAAAAGTTCTCTCGGTTGTGGGATTGTGCACCGGTTGCCTTTTTTACGCAGGTTGGATTAGCAAGTACGATTGGCGCGGGCTGGGGCTTGGATTCGGGTTGGCATGCTTTTTGCCGATTACGTATATAGTCCTGGCAAACGTCAAATCCGGCGCCGAAAGGATTAAAGAAGCGATGGTTGCGCTTGCCATTGCTGATAAAACTCCAACCAAAGTGTTTTTCGCCCTTTCTGGTCTGTGCCTCATCGGCGGTGTCGCGTCTGCCGTGAGTCTCCTGCTTGGCAGGCGATAAATCTGATTCTGGAAATTTCCTCGTCAAATAAATGACAAAAACAAATTCTCTTGTCTCGACCGCTTTGATTTTGTTTGCCGTGGCCGCTGCCCGTCCCGCCGCAGCAACCGATGACTTTAATAGTCTGGAACGCACCCCGGATAGCGTAACCGTCACCATTGAGACTGGCGCCATTGCTTTAGTCTCCGCCCCGGGCAATTCATGGACGAGCGATTCGGTTCGCGTGGAGACCGTTCCGCACTCTACCGGCCTTGATGTTGTCCTTTCCGCCCCGGGCGTTGCCGTGAAGTCCGTGGAAATCCGTTGGAATGCAACTCTGCCTGCGGGCGCGTTGTATCTGGGAGACGCCTGGGAACGCGCTTATGGAGATTTGGAGTGGAGACGGTTGGATGCCCACCGGATCATGCCCTGGTACTTTCTGGCGAATCATGACGGCGTTACTGACGGATTCGGTGTCACAGTGGACCCATCGGCAATGTGTTATTGGACGATTGAAACAAACTGCATCACGCTTCATGCGGACGTTCGTTGCGGGGGCAGGGGTGTTGAATTGGCTAAACTCAAGCTGTCGGTCTGCATCGTGGTTTGTCGCCATGGGCAAATGAATGAAACTCCATTTGCTGCCGCCCAGGCCTTTTGCCGCCAAATGTGCCCGCACCCCAGGCTGCCGGGGCAACCTGTCTATGGCTTCAATGACTGGTATTGCGCCTATGGCCATAACACCATGGCAAAATTTCTTACGAATGTTCAATTTGTGGCCGAACTTTCCAAAGGAAATAAAAATCGTCCCTTTGCTGTCGTAGATGACGGCTGGCAATGGAAAGGTGAAAATGGAGACACCCCGGGCCTCTGGAACCAGGTGAGCCCGGCTTTCAGTTCCACGATGACGATGCCCGAAATGGCCGCGGCGGAGCGCCGGCTGGGAGTGCGTCCCGGGTTATGGTTCAGGCCGCTCATCGCCAATGCGGATCAGCCGCAAAATTGGCGATTGCAACGCGATCCGAAGTATCTCGACCCGTCAGTTCCCCAGGTCCGCACATTCATCCGCCAAACAGTAAAACGCTTTCGCGGATGGGGCTACGAACTCATCAAACACGACTTTACGACGTTCGATATTTGCGGACGCTGGGGCATGGACATGGATGGAAGCGTCACGGCCGATGGATGGACATTTGCCGACCGGTCAAAAACGACCGCCGAAATTATTCGTGGCATGTACGAGGACATTCGGTCCGCCGCCGGTAATCACGTGATCATCGACGGTTGCGACACCCTCGGCCATCTATCCGCCGGTCTCTATGAAATGCAGCGCGTGGGCGACGATAACAGCGGAAAAAATTGGGCGCGCACGCGAAAAATGGGTGTGAACAGCCTGGCCTTTCGCGGGCCTCAGCAGGGGACGTTCTTTACGATAGATCCCGATTGTGTCGGACAAACCACCAGGACTTCGATTCCCTGGGAGAAGAACTCGCAGTGGCTGTACCTGCTGGCTCACAGCGGCACCTGCCTTTTTGAATCGATCCCGTCGGATATGCTGGACGCCGCCCAAATACGCGAACTGCGCGAAGCCATGTCCGCGGCATCTCAGCCGCGGCCTACAGCTGAACCGTTGGATTGGCAGAAACGGCGGACTCCGGAACAATGGCTTCTGGATGGCCAGGAAAGATCGTTTTCGTGGTGAATGTCTACTTCTTCGTCACTCGCCTGAGCATGTTCCGAATTTCCTTAATTCTCGGCGGTTTGCTGAGGATCGCGTCCACTTCGGAGGGAAGGTCGCCCTCGTTTTTCAGAAAAACGCCCCAGCCGGTGAGCATGATGACAGGCGTGGTTGAAGATTCGCTCTTGATGGTTCGGGCGACGACGTTGCCGTCTACCGCGGGCATTCCCAGGTCTGTCACGACGACATCGAACGGTGTTTTACGCTTAAGGGCGGCGCGAAAGGCGTCGATGCCAGCCTGCCCGCCGTCGGCCATCTCGATATTGTGACCGTCGCGCAGGAGCATTTCGTGAATCAGAATGCGCAGGGCCGGTTCGTCATCGATGCACAAAATGCGCATGGGTGGCGGCGGCTGATCGTTATCGGCGGATTCGGTGGTTTGGAAGATGGCCAGGTTGCGGACCGGAAAGACCAGGCGCATGGTTGTGCCTTTGCCGAGGGCGCTTTCGATTTCGATTTTGCCTTGATGCCGTTCGGCTACGCCGTAGACCATGGCCAAACCCAGGCCGGTACCGCGCTTGCCTTTGGTGGAGAAAAACGGTTCCAGGCAGCGCTTCTGCGTTTGTTCATCCATGCCCACGCCCGTATCGCTGACTTCGAGGACGGCTTGCATTGAAACATCGCCATTCTTGACCGGCCGTTCCATTGCAGAAGTTCGGACTGTAATTGTGCCGCCGCGGGGCAGGGCATCCACGGCGTTGAGGATCAAATTAGTCAACGCCTCGCGCACCTCGCTTTCGATCCCGGCAAATTCAGGGGCTACTTCGCCCAATTCCTGCCGCACTTCTATATTGGTCCCATTGGCCTGCGGAATGTCGCGCCAGCGCGGTTGCGTCATGTCAATGACCTGTTTGACAAGAATCCCCAGGTTAATCGCCTGAAGCGGTTCGCGTTCGCTGCGCGGACGATAAAAATCACGGAGCCGCTTGACGATATGGGCAACGTCTTCGCCGGCCGTTTTGATATAGAGCAAATGCTTCTTGCTGGCGTCGCTTAGCGCGGGTTCGGTCATGCCGATGAGATCGGCGAAGCCAATGACCGGTGACAAAGCGTTGTTTATATCATGGGCCACGCCACTGGCCATTTGGCCGAGCGCTTTGAGCCGTTCCTGTTGCATCAGCGACTGCTGAGAGCGGCTCAAGTCATTGTAGGCTTTTTGCAGGTTTTGATATAATTGCGCCTGGTGAATGGCCATGGCTACGTGGGCGCTCAGGCCGCGGATAAAATCGCGCTCGGCGCGGCTGAAACCGTCGCGCTCCTTGCGCATGAATACGAACAGTCCGAAAGTTTTGCCCTCGATCACCAGCGGCACGCCAATGCTCGAAGAAAATCCGGCTTCGGACGTTTTCTTCGCCATGGGATAATCTACTTTGCCTAAGTCAGCCAAATAAACCATTTCACCGTTGAGACAGGGGCGGAACGCGGTGTCGTCCACGGGAAATGAATCCGGCACCTTCAATGCAGCGGCGATGGACTTGCTTTGCGGCGCGCGGGTCAGGACCTTCAGCATCTCGGTCTCGGCATCGAACAAATACGCGCTGCCGTAATCCAGGGGCAGGTGGGCTTCCAATTGCTGGAGCACAACGGAGACAATACTTTCAAAATCCAGCCGTACGGTCACTGCGTAGGTGATTTGATTCAAAAGGCTGATGCGGCTAAACTGCTGCTCGAGATCGCGCGTGCGTTCTTTCACTCGTTTTTCGAGTTCTTCATTGGCCTGGTGCAGCGCGACGTCCCGTCCCTGGATTTGGTAGAGCATCTCGTTGAACCCGTCGATGAGATTGCCCAGTTCATCTTCGGATTCCTTGACTGCGCGGACCGCGTAATTTTTTTGTGTCGAAACGGTTTTGGCGGTTTGTGCCAGGTGAAAGATCGGACCGGAAATGATGCGTTGCAGGCGCGAGGCCAGGATGAAAGTCAACACGAGCGATATCAGGGTAAAGCCGCCGATAATGTATCCGAAATGCCAGAGTTTCGCGTATAACAGCGTCATATCCGCCTGGAGGTGGATCGCTCCGGCGGTATCGCCTGATTTGAAATAGTGCCAGACGGAAAGATTATGGCCGTCGATGCTCGCTCCGTCAGCAACTGGTTTCGCGGGCGGATCCACATGAATCTGGCCTGGTTGGGTATACGTTGCGAAGATGTTGTAATCGCCCCTGAGGTCCTTGTAATACAAGTTGGCCGCGATAATATTCGGTTGCTCGCTCAAGGCGCTCAAATTCTGCGCGGCCGCTTTTTTGTCCCGGTAGAATAAGGCCCCGATATTTTCGCTTCCCACGATTTGAGCCTGCGTTTGGACGTCGTGAATGAGCGAGGCGCGGAATGAAAAATATTCGTAAGTGAGAATGGCGGCGGCCACCAGCGCAAGCGCGGTCGCGGTGCTGGCCAGCATCAGTGCAATCAACTTGCGTTTTATGGATATCGCGCGCAAAGGAATGAAAGGGGGGTTCCGATCTTTTGGATCATCGTAGTTTTAGTCGCCAGGATAAGCAATTTCGAGCTCAGTTTCAACCCAACCTTCTCCGCCGCCGTGTTGTTGATCTCGAAACGAATGCGGTCGTCTTTCAAAATGAAATTGATCATGACGCCCGATTCGAATGAGTCGTCGATGTTCTCCGTGACGGTCAGGATACCCGCGCCGTCCAGTGTTTTGCGGATTTCACTGATCTCTTTTTGCCTGGACCGGGCGATGAACAGGATTTGGCAGCTTTTTAGATTATCCAGGGACACCTCCCGGGTGACGACCGGATGGCCGTTGATATTCCGGCCTTGAATCACTTCGGCGAGGTTGTTTCCGAACGGATTATCCCCATAAATACCGATGACCAGGGGCGCGGTGGTGGAGGCAAAGTCATTGGTCGGCCATTCGACGAACTTTCCGAAGTTATACAGAAAGGCCGCCTTGACCTGATATTCGGAAAACTTCCCGTTTTGCGCCAAAACCGAACCGCTCCGCAGCAATTGCGCTGCGAGAATCGCTGCCAGCCACCAACGCCACTTAAAAGCGACATTCATATGAGTTGTCGGCAATTGCGGTTAAATCCCTGGCCATAGCCCTAGAATTGATAAGTGACCTGGGCGAACACGGTTCTGGGAATTTCCGTTGCCTGCGTGTGAACATAGGTCGGTAGAAACTCCGAATGCCGGTCGTGCAGCATGTTCTGGCCAATGACGGCCACTTCCCAGTTTTTATTGATGCGCCACGCCAGCCGGGCGTCCAATTCGAAATAATCAGGCACCGTAATCGTGGACGCGACAGGCGACGGTTGCGGGAACTCCAATTTATCAACGAAACGCAAAGCGGTATCAAAGGTGATATCATGCGGCAAATCCATCGAAGAGCGAATCATAAATTGATGTTGCGGACTCGACCCCTCATCCAGGCCCACAGAATAGTTATCCGTGTATCCATTGACGGTATTTACGTGAAGCGACGTTTTGAGATAAGAATAGGACGGCTGGAGCCGCCACCAATCCAGAATCCGCCAGGTCAGCGAAATTTCGCCGCCGTAGGCGTTTCCGTGGATATTATTTGCGAGATAAACGACCGTTTGGGAAACCGGTGCCTCGCTTCGCAGGTCGTTATAGTGATTCCAGTATGCATCAACGTCGAAAGACAGATTCTTTATCGGTTGGGCGCGATACCCGATCTCGTACGCGATCATATTCTCGTTCTTGAAAGTATTTGTGCCAAGAATTGTGGCGGGTGCATATGGAAACGGAGAAGGTGGTGGTACGGGGATAGCCTGTGTCAAAATGACCGATTCTTCTGCCCGCGACGGCGTGCGCACCGCGCGCGAGACGGACGCCCAGAATGTATGATGCTCCGTCGGCGTCCACAAAAGGCGGGCGCTCGGTTGGAAGTCGAATCCTGTATAATCGTTTTGCTCAAATTTTGAGCCCACGGTCAGGCTTAAATGGTCCGGAACGATCGTCAATTCGTTCTGCACAAAGGCGCTGTATAAATTGACGGCTTGCGATTCACGATAGAACGCGATGGTGGGATTATTTCCTTCGCTGTCGGACGTGATGCGGTAACCCATTCCCCATACCACATTGTTTCGCGTGCCTAATGCGAATTGATGTTTGAAGTCCAGGTCAAACGTGTGGCGTTGCTCATCGAACAGGTTATTCGCATACCGGGCCGTGTAGTCATAATACGCCTGCAGCTTAAAATTTGATGTATCCGAGATCGTGTGTGTCCAGCGGCCAAGCCCATTGGCGCCGCTCACTTTCATGACTTCACCGTTGGTGGTGGTAAATGTAGGTAAAATTGTAGGATTAAACTCGTCAAATACCTGGTTTATCCAGCCTGCGTACCCGTCACCTTGGAACGTAAATAAATTTCGGTCTGTCGGGTTCCAATCGGTCCGGAAGCCTGCGCGCGCAAGTTGCCAGGAATTGTTTGCGTCGCTGCCGTCGGACAAAACGGTCGAGTCATGATTTTGGTAGGTGGCATAGACGCGGTAAAAGGCATTGCTGTTAATTGCGCCGCCGTAGCGCGCGCCGGCAAATCCACGCTGTTGCGCGCCTCCGCCTCCGCTGGCCAAAAGGCCCTGCGTATCGGCCGCACTTTTGGTGATGATGTTAATGACGCCGTTCATGGCGTTGGCGCCCCAAATGGTCGCGCCCGGCCCGCGAACGACCTCGATTTGATCGATGTCCTGCAGCAACGTCCCCTGGACATCCCAAAACACGCCCGAAAAAAGTGGGGTATAGATGCTGCATCCGTCCTGCATCACGAGCAGTTTGTTCGCGAACACGTCGCTGAATCCCCGCGAACTCACCGCCCACTGGCTTGAGTCCAACTGCGCAACGTTCATTCCGGGAACCAGCCGCAACGCCTGGGGATAATTTTGCGCGCCCGAACGTTCGATGTCCTTTGCCGAAACCACCGAAACTGCCGCCGGCGTTTGGGGAATCGTTTCAGGCGCGTTCGGCGATACGATGGACACTTTGATGTCGAATAAGTTGGTAATGTCCATGTCCGCCAGTTGGGAAAGCGGCGAGTTCGTTGTGGCATCCTGGCCGAACGTGGATGCAACTGCCATCAGGACAACCATGGCCGTAAAAATGGCTTTCCCGCCCCCTTTGGGTACAAAGGTTGCGCGTGAGGTAAATTCTGACTGTTTCATTGACGGTTTTTGCCCCGAAAAAACTGGGAGCCGTCATGGAAAAAGCAGGTTTGATGCCTGAAAAGGCGTAAGTTAGGCTAAATCGTTAAGCCCGAGGATGAAACCGCCGATGTATTTCCCGCAACCGATTGCCCGTCACATGCGTGTAAATCTCGGTGGTACTGATATTCGCGTGGCCCAGTAATTCCTGGATGACCCGCAAATCCGCGCCGTGCTCGAGCAAATGGGTGGCAAAACTGTGCCGAAGCATGTGCGGTGTAACGTTGCGCTCGATGCCCGTCCGGCGAACCCGATTTTTTATCCGCAGCCAGAGCGTTACGGAGGCGAACGGTGTCCCACGTTTGGTCAGGAATACGTTCGCGGGAGATTTCGGCGTGATGAATTTCGGGCGGGCGGTGTCGATGTATCGTGTCAGGGCTTCCACTGCCGTTCTGCCAACGGGTACAACGCGTTCTTTGTTTCCTTTTCCAATGACGTTGATGAACCCTGACTCCAAATGCAGTTGTTCAAGCCGCAAATTTTTCAACTCGGACAACCGAAGTCCTGATGCATAGGCCAGTTCCAGAATGGCCTGGTCACGCAACGTTTCCGACGTCACTGGACTTTCAGGTGTGAGCAGGCGTTTGATGTCGTCATCGGTCAGGGCTTTGGGAAGGCGTTTCCAGCGGCGCGGAAGCGAGAGGTTCTCGGCGACGTTTTGCGGCAGCAATTTTTCGTTTTCAGCGAATTTATAAAAAGCCCGCAAGGCGGCGATTTCGAGATAGACGCTCTCGCCGCTCAAGCGCCGCGGCGAATTCTTGGGTGCTGTTTCCAAATTGCGCTCACGCTCGTGCTGCAAAAAAGCCATCAAATGCCGGAGATCAACTTCTTTCCAGTCCTGGAGATTTTGCTTTTCGGCCCAGGCGATAAATCTTGCGAGGACCGCTGCGTAAGTTTTTGCGGTGTTGTCCGACTGTCCGCGCTCATGACGCAGGAACTGTAAAAAATCTTCGACAAGATTTTGCATCTAAAAATTCAAGTAGGCGCTGGGACTTATGAACCGAAGCAATCGCCCGGCGTTGCTAACCATCTGACGATAATTCCCCCTCTCCAAGCGGGAGAGGGCCGGGGGGTGAGGGAGAGCCTCGCGTTCGCAGATATTCGGCCCCGGTTCATGTGAAAAGCGATAACTGCGCTCCCTCAGGCCGCCGGAATCCAGCAGTCGAAAGTTCGTAGTTTCGCACATCCTTGAACCCCGCCTTTCGGCGTGCCACGTCAAACATCGCTTCGATTTGTTCGGCAAATATGCCTTCGCCGCGCATCCGCGAGCCCCATTGAGAATTATACAATTTGCCGCCGCGCATGGCTTTGATCCGGTTTAGCACCTTTTCTTTACGGTCTGGAAAATGAGTTTCGAGCCATTTTTCAAATAGCGGCGCGTTGGCGTAGGGCAACCGCACGACAGTAAATCCGGCCGAAGTTGCGCCGGCGTCATGCGCGGCCTTGAGAATAGCCGGCATTTCGTGGTCCGTGAGGCCGGGGATAATGGGAGCCACGTTTACGCTCACTGGAACATTTGCCTCAGCCAATTTGCGAATGGCATTCAGGCGCGCCTGGGGCGGCGATGTGCGCGGTTCCATCACCAGGCGCAAGTGATTGTCCAAAGTCGTGATCGACAGGCAAACGCTCACGCAATGATGTTTAGCCAATTCAGAGAGCACGTCAACGTCCCGTGCCACGAGAAAATTTTTGGTGATGATGCCGGCCGGATTGCGAAATTCCAGGAGGACTTCGAGGCAGCGCCGCGTCAGTTTCAATTTGCTCTCCACTGGCTGGTAACAATCCGTCACCCCGCTCATCACGATCACCTGCGGCTTCCATTTGGGCGAGGACAATTCTTCGCGCAATAATTCCGGCGCGTTGAGTTTGACCATGATCTTGCTCTCGAAATCGAGCCCGGAAGAAAAACCAAGATATTCATGCGTAGGCCGGGCGTAACAGTAGATGCACCCGTGCTCGCAACCGCGGTAGGGATTGAGGCTCGAAGTAAAACCGATGTCCGGGCTGTCATTGTGGGCGATGACCGTCTTGCTGTGGTCCACGAAAAATTGGGTGGGCGGTCCCGCGGGCGCCGAATCATCGTCCGGATTCCAATCCGCATCCGGTTCGAGGTGGATTTTCTCGAATCGATTCGGCGGATTTTCCGGCGCGCCCCGGTGGGCCGCTATGACTTGCTCGGCTTGCACTAGAGAAGTTTACCATAGTGCGCAACCCCTATGGCATTGTCCATTATCAGCGCATTCCGGTGTGCTATCCCCCGCCGTGCGCATTTATCTCATTTGCAATTGAAATGTTGCCGAAGATTGGCAATCTCGTCCTGGCGGACGCAGACAAATGAAATTGCCCAACGCTGATAAGGCTATTGTTCAACGCGAAAAGATTGTTGATTACCTGCTCAATGGCAATCATTCCGACAATGGCGGCAAGGCCGGATTTTTTGAGGGACTTGGCTTTCAACGCGAAGAATGGGAAGTTTTGGCAGCGGTGTTCCTGACGTTGGCCAGGCAATCGGAAATTGTGGAAGGCACAGAATCGCATCACGGGCGAAAGTATGTTATTATAGGTCGGATTGAATCACCGGGCGGCAAAACGCCGCTTGTTAAGACGATTTGGATTGTGGATGACGGCCTCGACACGCCGAGACTGGTGACTGCGTATCCGCAGAGCGAATGAAACGCGCTATGATCAAAGAACATGAACGTGTGGTGTTGAAAGCGCCCATCCCCGGCGAAGGACTTGAAGCCGGCGACGTGGGGACGGTAGTTCACGTCTATCGTGACGGGCGCGCCTATGAGGTGGAATTTACGACCCTCGCCGGGAAAACAGCAGCTGTGGTAACGGTGGAAGCAAGCGGCGTCAGGCCAGTGAGCCAACGCGAAATTACTCATGCCCGCGAACTGACTTCCGTATAATCTCACCGGATCTGAGTGGGTCCGAATCAGGCGGAAATATATCCGTCCCTACATAATCTTCAACTTCGGCAAATCCTGCGAATCCACCAACCCTACCGGCTTTTTCTTCGAATTAACGACAATCAAATCGTCGATATTTCGTTCGTCGAATATTCTCAACGCTTCGGTGGCAAGGGCACCCTCGGAAATGTATATGGGATTTCGTGTCATCACCGCTTTGAGCGATTGGGAGAAGAGGAGATTGCCGTTCGCGGCGCTAAGGCGCCGGAAATCGCCGTCGGTGAATACACCCACGAGCCGGCCGCGTGAGTCCACGACGCTCAGGCTCCCGGATTTTGCCCGCGTCATTTCGAGCAATGCTTCCTTTAGAGAAACATCCTGGTTCGCCACCGCGTTGCGGTCGCCTTTGCGCATAATATCGCCGACTTTGAAGTGCATGGCCCGGCCAATGGCGCCGGCGGGATGATTGATTTCAAAGTCTTTCTGTTTAAAACCACTCTCGGTCAGGACCGCCATCGCCAGTGCGTCGCCCATCACCAGCATCGCCGTGGTGCTGCTGGTGGGCGCCAGATTGAATGGGCAGGCTTCGCGTGGCACTTTGACGTTCAGGACCACGTCGCTGCGGCGGGCGAGTGAGGACTTGGAGTTTCCAGTGAGAGAAATGAATTGAACCGAAAATCGTTTCAAGGCCGGCAGCAGATTCAGTAATTCGTCAGACTCGCCAGAATAGCTGAGAGCCAAAATGACGTCGCCATCATTGACAATTCCAAGGTCGCCGTGCAAGGCGTCCACGCTATTCAGGACCACGCTCGCGGCGCCGGTGCTGGTGAACGTGGCGGCGATTTTGCGCCCAACGTTGCCGGATTTGCCGATGCCCACAACGATTATTTTCCCGCGGCGTTTGACGGCGTCCACGATGGTTTCGACGGCGCGCGCGAAGGAGGCGTCCAATTGGTCGCGCACTTTTTTAAGCGCGGCGATTTCGATGTCGAAAACCTCGCGTGCCTTTGCCTGATGATTCACACACCGAGAATGCGCGGAATGGGAAATTAATTCAAAAGAAAATATTCATCCGGCAGGTCGCGCCGGGCCATGCCGAATAAACTCTCATCGAAAAGATCGAGAACTTTTCGCGTTGCAACCTGGTAGGGACGGTGCGCTGCGCCGTCACCGCGCGTAAAGCGCGCGGAAAAGCCACGATGCGCTCTATACCAGGCGGCTGGTGGCGAACTGTTCGGAGATTTGATTGATCCGTTTGTTGTCCGCGCGAATGCGTGAGGCAAGCGTGCGTGCAGTGGCCTGCAAAAACGGAGTAGCCAGCGCCGGCGCTTCCCGGATGAGCCGATAAAAGTTTGAGGACGAAATTTTGATAAGGCTGCTGTCCAGGTTGGCGACGACGTCTGCCGAACGGGGACCATTGTCGAACATCGCCATGTCGCCAAAGAAATCCCCGGTGCGGAAGGTTCCCAGGATGAGTTCCATGTCGCCATTCAGTGTGCGCGCCCGGAGTTCTCCATTCAGGACCAGAAACATGCCGTCTCCCACGTCGCCCTGGCGAAACACGACGCCATTGATCGGCCATTGCTGAAGTTCCATGAAATCGGCCAGGCGGGCCAATTGGGCATCACTGAGGTTTCCCAATATCTTGATGCGACGAATTAAACCGGGCGTTAGCGCCGGGGCTGCCGTTGTTTCAGGAACGGATTGGAACGAGGCTTGAAGTTCTGGAAATTGAGAAGCTTTTCCCCATTTGTCGGCGTTTCGTTCGAAGACCCAGGTGTCGCCGATGACGCGCCCGTCTTTTATCCATTCTGCGAGCAGGGAGAGATCGATGGGACCGTAAGGTGAATTATCAATTCCCCAAATATAATAGGAAGCTTCTTGATCCATGTCGACATCTTACCATCAGTTTCGGTGATGGAATAATGAAAAAAGCTCCACTTTGTGGGCTGAATAATATCAGTTTTGGGACTTTCCCATATCCCGTAGAAGACGAGGTAACGAGTCTCTGATTAAAGAATATCGGCAGCGCAAACGGGACGTGGTAGGGCGTCGCTCCCGCGACGCCACGTCCGCCTTGGGAACACCGGTATCTAACACCCGCTTCAACGTTCTCGCCGCGCCTAAATCCGTTTCAACGTTTCAACATTTCAACGTTTCACGTACCCAACTTACTTCGTCCCCGAAAAGAGCATGAAAACGCGCGGACCGCGGGCGGTGGTGAGCGCAAATTGCTCTTCTTCAGAAGTCTGCGGAACTGCCAGGCCGTCGGACTGGCCCGAAACGGGCTTGTCATCGGCAAAAAACATAAAATGGTGAGTCTGGTTTCCCGGAATCTGGTGCAGGGTCAGATGCCAGCCGCCGGAGACTTCGCGTTGCAGCTGAAGTTTTTTCCAATGTGAAAAGGTTCCTGCGACTTCAACCTTTGCCGGGGCCTGGCCGTTTGTTGATTGCCAGCGGAAGATTTTGCTAAACGCCTGTTTACGTGATTCAACTTGATGTGTCATGACTGTCTCTAAGTTATGGATCTTTTGTCCAATCTCAACCTGGGGATATACCAACCGACCGCAACGGAGGAATTTCCGTTACACGGTTTGCGCGGTGAAGCGCCAATAACCCGGCTGCGTAAAAAAACTTCGCAACGGGTATCAGCAACCGCTTTGCGAACCGCTTTTACTTTTCAAACTTTAGCACGGTCGCAGTTCAAGTCCAAATTAAAATCCTTTCAGAAAAGATTTTTTTTCGACATTCACTTTCTAGTTAGTGGCGCAGGCATCCTGCCTGCGGGGTTCATGGGATCGGAGCGGGGACAGTCAAATGGAAATCGCAAATCAAAAATCAAAAATCGCAAATTTTCCTCTATTCGGAATTTGGGTAAGACCCCAGGATCTTCACAAAATTGCAATGCTCGCCCAGATTTTGGATGGACCGGGCGACTTTTTTGTCCTGCGCATGTCCGTCGCAATCAATGAAGAAGAAATATTCCCAGGCTTTGCGTTTGCTCGGGCGGGATTCGATCTTGGTTAAATTGATTTTCGTCCGGCGGAACGACGCCAGCGCCTCGTGTAACGCCCCCACTTTGTCAGTGACGCTAATCATCAGGCTCGTGCGGTCCTGGCCGGTTGGCGGGCTGCATTGGCGGCCCAAAACGAGGAAGCGAGTTGCGTTGGCGGCGTTGTCCTGGATGTCCTGCTCCAGGATTTGAAGACCATATTTTTCCGCGGCCAGGAATCCGGTTACGGCGGCGGCTTCGCGATCGCGTGATGCCAATTCAGCCGACCGGGCATTGGACGACGCCTCAAGAATTTCCACGCCGGGCAAATGTTGTTGCACCCAGCGACGGCACTGGCCCAGCGCCTGGGGATGAATATGAAGGCGCTTAATGAATTTGATGCCGCCTCCATTTCCTGCCAGGCAATATTGGATCGGCAAAACGATTTGCGAAACGATTTTTAAATCGCTGTCTACAAACATGTCCAGGGTATGCGTGACGACGCCTTCCGTGGAATTTTCCACGGGCACAACGCCGTAATCGGCGCGGCCTTTTTGGACTTCGGTGAAAACGTCCGCGATGGTTTTCTGCGCCGCGTAATTGAGGCTGGAACCGAACCGCCGGATCGCGGCCTGGTGCGTGAACGTGGCTTCCGGGCCGAGGTACGCGATGATAAGGGTCTTCTCCAGCGCCAGCGCGCTGGACATGATTTCGCGATAAATCGCTTTGAGCTGGCTGGCCGTCATCGGGCCGGCATTGAGCCGGGCCACGCGGTCCAGGACGGCGCGTTCGCGGTGCGGTGCGTAGATTTCCTCGCCGCTCTTGCGTTTGATTTCACCAATCGCCAGGACATGCTTTGTGCGCTCGCTTAAGAGCCGCACCAATTGTTCATCAAGCTTGTCAATGGCCTTGCGATGTTCGGGAATGTTCAAAACAGAACAAGGATGAAGAAACGCAAGGGAAGAATCAATTCAGTTTGTGGGGATGACCGAACGAGAAAAATCTAAGGTTCTACACATTTTGTATCTATCGGGAAGTAAACTTGTAAACGGCGTCGAAAAATGGCATGATTGGCTTGATTCTATTGGGGATTATGACGGGGTTGGGGGTATATACGATATTCGAGCCGGAACGGGTGGCGGCGCCATTTGCGAAGCACTGGACGCCTGCCCTACGAGACGAGGGCGTTGCTGCCAACAGGGCCGCGCGCGTGAGCAAGCGGTCTGCCCGGACCCTGAACCGGTGGCACCGAAACCGACTCCCTCACGGTCGCGGCTCTGCTGCAAGAGAACTGGCCGGATTCGGCGGGCACGAATTTGATTTGACGTTGATTCCTCATGTGTTTTGCATAGGCGGAACCTGACATGCGAAATGGCCCAAACGTGAAAAATGCGATTCTAATTCTGCTGGCCGTTCTGGCTTCGACAGGCTTCGTCTGGGGACAACCGAACGGCTTAACGGATCGTTGGGGCAAAGGGGCGTTTATATCGGAACCTTCCTCAACGCTCGATGGGGTGAAACCGCTGGCGGATTGGATTTGGGATTCCGGAGACGAAAATCCTCCCAATTATTATTTGCTGGTCCGAAAGACTTTCAATCTGGAGCAACTCCCGCAGAAAGCCGACGCATTTATTTCCGCTTATGCTGACGCTGATGTTTATATCAACGGCAGGCTGCTGGAACGATGCCCCATGAACTGTGACCCGGAATATCAATGCTACGATTATTTCAATATATTGTCCTATCTGCAAAAGGGGTCCAATTGTATCACGGCCGTAGTGCAGAATTTTGGAGTCGGACTGCACTCGCAGATCAATGCCCGTGGCGGGTTTTTCTTTCAGGCGAAGCTGGAGCACGCCGATGGTTCATCGGTAACTCTGTTGAGTGATCGCAGTTGGAAAGTGACTCACGCCAAAGCCTGGAATACTCAAACCCGTTTCAGGGCCCCTAACGCTCACTTGATCGGGTTCGTCGAGGAATTTGATGCCCGATTATGGCCCGACGGTTGGCAAAATCCGGAATTCGACGATTCGGCGTGGCAGAATGCAAAGGAAATTGGCATTCCCCCGGTGGCCCCATGGAACAACCTCGTGGTGACGGAACGGCCGCGGCTGACCCGCACCATCGTCAAACCGGTCCATGAATGGAAGGCCGGCGATCGGATGGTCTATGATTTTGGGACTGAGATTGCCGGTTATTCGCGATTCAAGCTGGATGCCGCGGCGGGGGGCGTTCAATTTGAGATCGGAACCGGCGAGCGTTTGGATTCAAATCGGGCGCCTCTCATCCGGGCCAGCGGCGATCATTCTGAAAAATATACGACCAAACCAGGGCGCCAAAGCTGGCAGCCCTACACCTGGACTGGCTTTCGTTATTTCTCCATCGAAACCAGGACGAACGTTCACATCCTCGACGTCAGCGCGGAGTATTCACATTACACCTACGAGATGGGCGGTTCATTCGATTGCTCCGACCCGTTGCTTAACGAATTCTGGAAAATTGGGAAACATACCATGGAGATCAATTCAATTGATACCTACGAAGATCCCTGGCGCGAACATACGCAATACATCGCCGGCGATTCGCGTTACATGATGATCTATGGAAATTATGCTTTTGGCAAAAGCTCCCGGTTTTTGTCCGCCTATAATCTCCTCTGTGGAGCTGAATCGCAGCGCTGGCGCAACGACGGAGCCGTTCGAAGCCGCTATCCCACGGATTATTTGCTGCAGCCCGGCAGTTCAACCTACATTCCGGATTATCAACTGGAATGGATTTTGATGATGCACGAATACTTCATGTATTACGGCAAAGACCCGCTGATGGAGAGCCTGTATCCCAACCTCAAAAAGGCGGTGGATTATTTCCGTCAGTACATTGACCCCAACACCGGGTTGCTCGCCAATTTGCCGGGCTGGGTCGTGCTCGACTGGCCTGCGACCTATCACATGGAGATGAAAAAGATCATCACTGGACCAAACTGCCTCTATTTTGGCGCATTGAACGCAGCGGCAGATATCGCCGCCGATTTTGCGCATGATACCCATCAGGCGGAGATTTGGCGGGGCGAAGCCCGGCAGCTCAAAGAAAATATCAATAGGGAACTGTGGTCGGAAAAAGACCACGCTTATTTGGATAGCTACGAAGGCAAAAAAATCGGGCAGCAACCGCAAGTTTATGCCTTAATTTACGGCCTGCCCGACGACAGCCGAAAGGCGGATCTAATCAATCTGATCATGAAACGAGGCAAGGCCAGTGAAGAATCGTTCGCCTATTGGGTTCTGAATTCGATGTTTAATTCGGGCAAGGATGAATGGGCGCTGGATTACATGCGCACGAACTGGGGAGCACAAACCAAGCTTGGCTCATTCAATGGCGCCTGGCAGGAAGGTTGGAATTTACCCTGGGGCTCGACGTCGCATGCCTGGTCGTCTGGTCCCACCGCCTTGCTGCCTCAAAAAGTGCTTGGGCTCGAACCGACCGGGTATGGCTGGAAAACGTTTGCGGTCAGACCCCACCTGGGTGACCTGAAGTGGGCGAAAGGAACGGTGGCGACTGTGGCGGGAGATATTTCTGTCGCCTGGAAGAAAGCAGGGGACCATTTCACCTTGAAGCTGACGGTTCCTGAAGTGACGCAGGCGAGTATATATCTGCCATCGGAAGATTTGAAATCGGTGAAAATAAACGGCAAACCACTGGCTGAAATGCCTGAGATCAAATCCGGGATAGAGGTTGGAAGCGGAGTTGTATTGGAGGTTGGGCCGGGTAAATATCGATTTGAATGTGAAACGGGTCGCAACTGACATGGCTATTTTACGATCAAAACTCAATAACCCAATTGCCATGCATGATTAGTGAAAAAAACCAACGGAAGCGGAGGCAAAAACTGCCATAGGACACCTTGGTGGGGAGGAGTTCACAGTCGTTGCGGGGGGGAAGATGTTTGAGTCTCGGTGGCAGCGCCACTGGCGAATCCTCGTCTCCTACGCGAAATTTAGTCAAAATCGTTATGCTATGGTTTTGCGGGCTAAAGTTCGCTAAACGAAAGGCTAAATTTCAAGTTTAGGGGTCCAAAAGGACGCGCTTTTGCTGGGAAATTGACGGATGCGAGCTAAATTTGAGGGTCGGGATTTTTGGGGAAAAAGCTAAATTTCGGTGTGGGCGGAACTTTAGGGGGAATAAAGTTAGGGTGGTTGATTTTGGAGTTTGGAGCTATGGCGGCCAGGGAGGATGGTGGGATGATCTGTCTATCCGTTGAATTTGCTGTTATCCGCGTGCAGAGGTAGCGATGCGTTGCGCCCACGGCAGTCCGCTCTTTCGCAAGCATTCAGCGGCGACCGCAGAAAGCGGTTCGTTGGGTTTTGTCATTGCAATTAGTTCGGCCAGCTTATCTTCCACTGCCTGGCGTTTCGTGGCACTCGGCGCCCTGTCATTTTCACCTAGCAGGTTTGCGCACTTGTTAATCCGGCGGCGACATTTCTGCCAGATGTCTTTGCGAGCGTCAATCAGCGGCTGAAATTCATCCAGCTTAAGTCGCTTGATTGAATAGTCTGCTCGCTGGTGGCTCCAGCCCGTTAAATCTTCGCGTGGTGTGGTACTTCCATCTTCACCGAAAGTTAAGAGTAAAGGATCTTGTCGATTTGTAGGATCAAGGAGGTAATAAATCTCGTCGTCTGTGTTTCGGTTCGCTGACGATGCGCTGAGAGTCCCGGCACGTAGTGGAAAGAATGTTCCTTTTTTGACGTTCCCAACTTTTCCGCAAATCCGAAAATTTGTCCAATCAAACGCCAGCCACCAGTACCCTTCGCGTTCCGTGCCGTCCATATTTTTGGCACTCTTTTTAGGTCGAAAATGCTCAACGTCCCAATGCGAGTAGCAATCCTTTGCCTCTGAGAACCAGCACTTCCCGAGGGATTGCATTAATAGCCAATCCTTGAATTTACCCCATACGGCTTTGTTTTCATCAATGATCTTATTTCGTTCGGCTTGCGTCGTTGTTTTTTCTAGGAGTGCGGTCACCCGTTTTGCTTCTCGGAGAAGCTCTAACGGTGGTTCCTTTTCCTCTAGGTCGACGTAGATCATTTCGCGGGCTTCGGTAGGATTTTGTCTAAAATCTCGTCGGCCGCGCGTTCTTGCGCCTTGATTTTCTCAGGGGTGAGAGTTGGCAGTTTGAACTCCTCTCGCCGGGCCATTGCTGCGGTGAAATCAGAAAAGTAAGGGTCCCGAAATTCTTGCGCAAAACCGAGAGCTGCCAGCTCCGCGGATAGATTCACAAGTTCAGTCCGTTCCTCTTCTTTGATTTTTGGGCCTTTACTCAGCAACTCAGCTCGACGATCAAGTTTCTTCAGGGTCTCGGAGTCAACCGTCGCGCGAAGGCCGAATAGTTGGCTGCGTAGCAGGCCTGCGAAGCCCATTCCGCGTGGATCTTGGTCTGGCTCTATTGCTCGAACGCCTCCGTTTGATCGGAGAAAGACCCGAACCTGTTTCCTCAACAGTCCACCAATAACAAGCGGATCGTGTGTGGCAATTATCATCTGGCTCCGGCTGTGTGGGCCGACAACTTTTTCGAGCGTTTCTAGATAGGTGAACTTCCATTGCGGATTAAGGTGAGTGTCTGGCTCGTCGAGCAGGAATAGCGACTCATCGTCCTGCGTGAACTTCAACAGGCCAAGGACTGTCAGCAATTGCTGCTCGCCCTCGCTGAGGTCCTGAAAGGTTACATGGTTTCCCGTGTCTTTGCGTCGGACTTTGATTCGAGTCTCAGCGATAAGGTCGTTAATCCAGGTGGTCTCCAGTTCCTTGAAAAACTCCTTGGGCGATCCGTATGCAGATGCGAGTTCGCGGAGGGTCTTCTCATTAGGGATGAAGAGGTAGAGAAATTGCTTGTCCTCGCCACGGCCGCGAAAGTCAAGACTTTCTTTATCGTAGTCAGAGATGGACGGATATGCACAATCCCAAACGCGAGACATAAATTTTTTCACAAGTCCACGTGCATACCAGAAACGAGGATCGCCCTGTTCCAGCATAATTGGAGTCGGTTTGCCCTTGAACCACCATGGGTTCCGCAAGACGAAAAGCACTGACTCTATGCCCTCGATTCCCATATGATCAGCGAGAAACCTGCGTGCCGGCGCATCTTCTTTCGCGTAGTAAGCGAGCAGTACATAGTGGCTGTGCGCCGAGTGGCAATAGACCAAGCGGCGAAGTGGATTTTTGCTTATAGCTAACGGAAAGGCATCTTCGAGAAGCAATCGATTGAGCCTTACCAACTGCGAGCCCCGCGGCTTTTTTGCGAGGAGTTCGCGGGCCTGGGTTGATAGCTCTATTCCGTTGAACAGCGATAGTTGGTAGAGGCTCGGGCCTTCGATTATCCTATTGAGCTCGGCAACGAGCGTGCACTGTAATAACTCCGATTGCGGCCGCCCGCTTGTGAGGACCTCTTTGGCTTCCGGAGTAAACTGGTTCCATAACCTAACGCTCAAAGGTGAAGGATTGACTCGAATAGAGACGATCAACGATTTGACATCTGTCAAATCAGCTACTGTGAAACGCACGGGGCCGTGGGCGTCCATATCAGTTCCCAACGTGGCGTCATAGAAATCCTTCAGATGCTGATCGAACAGCACCTCTAGCCTGCGCTTCCCGCCAGAGTAGTACGCAAAAATATGCCGGGGTAGTAGCTGATCTTTACGAGCTTCGAATTCCTTCGAACTAATGCTTTGCCCGTCTACCGTCACCTCTACTTCCCTGCGCTGCTTTCGTTCTTCAGGTTTTAGTTTGGGCTTGGCGTCGATTTCAACCTTTCGTCCTCGGCATTCGTAGCAAATCATATAGGCAAAATCGGGTTTTTCGCCGAGGTCAAGGTTGCGGAAAATTCGGACGATAGCCTCCATTAAGTTCGATTTGCCCATGGCATTAGCGCCAATAAGAACCGTTGTGAGTTGCGACTCGTCAAAATCGAGCTTAAATTCGCGAAGGTTTTTCCAGTCCTTGATCTTTAGCCAGTCGATTCTCATGATTTCACCTCCAGCAGCCGCTCGGCCCCAGTTTCGTTGATGTTTTTGCGGCGCTCTTTTTTCAATTGCGCATAAAAATCGTCGATCGTCAGCTGCGACTCCTCCCAAAGGGCCTTGGCCTCGATCGGGCGGTTATGCTGGCGCAGAATGTCGGCAAGGTGGGTGGGTTTGATTTCATCAAGCGTAAGCATGGGAACTTTCTCTGGTTTGGGACGGATCGCGGGCGACGCCCGAGTTTTAGGTTGTTTGGCGAGTCGGCTTTTGAGTTTGCGAATACGCAACAATAATTGCGATGCTGGTTCGTCCGATCGGCTTTTTAGGACAAGCCTTCCGGAAAGCGCCCGTTGAAAGAGCGATTTACGAAGAGAAGCGGCCTGACCCACAGCCGTCTGAACCTCTAAGTGGACCATCTCGCTCGCAGCAAGCAGACGCTCTGCCTCTTTGACGATTCTCCTTTGTTCACTCAGAGGGGGAAGGGCAATGTGCATGGACAGCCATTCTGTGAAATAGATTGTGGTATGAACGGCGCCTTTGCCGAACCGCACTAGGGCGTCTTTGTCGGCCATAAATGCGAGCTTGAGCCATCCTGATAAGACTGCTTCCGTTGGCGTCCAATTAACAAAGTCCTGGCTAGTTGCCATTGGCCGCCCCAACACTACGACGTATCCAACCGAAGCAGTCCGGCTTACACAGACTGTGCCGGAAGGAAGTAATCTGGCTGCCGAGTTTTCAAGCCCAGCCTCGTTAGTATGTTGAATTGTGTCTTGAATAATTCCCCCATGATTTTCGCGGGCGTCGACGATTCCAATCCAGGGAACTTCGCCATTCCACCATTCTGGGCGACTCCGACTTGGAGTGTGTCCACTCTCCATCCTCGCAATGTCTACCAAGGGTGTCCATTGCCACCCGTCGGGCAGCTGTCTTTCGGGCCGACCCACAGACAAAACGGGGTGGCCGATATCGAGGACGTCTTCGTTGCGGCTTGCGAAGCGATTCGGCCTCGGCGGCGGCGGTATGCGCCGAAGAGTCTCAAGAACGGTTTCGAACGAACGGCGCGGTTTTGCGGTGACTGCGACCTCGGTGGCAACGAGGCGGCCCGCGCAAGCAGCTTCCAGCACTGCTGTCCGATATTGGTGGATGAGTCCGGGTAACGCTTCGAACTGCAGACGCAAATTGCGTTCGCGATCCAAAAGGCGGCGCAGCTTGGCGGCAATACGCCTCTGTTCGTTCGCAGGAGGCAGGCGGAACGGAACATTTTTCGCCAATTGCGCACCACTAACGCTCGATTGGTTAATATGCTTCTTGCAGTGGAAGGCGAAATAACCGGTCAGGCAGAGATAATGAAGCTGCCGGGCGGCAAACTCGGGCGACAGGCCCTCCGCTGCTCGTAGTCGTGTCATGTGGTTCGAAAAACCCCAGTCTCCGAGCTCTTCGACTAGAGCAGTTTTGCCTACCCAAACCGTGCTGCTGGTGTTAGTGAACAGAACATCACCTTTGGCGAGTCGGAGGTTGCCTGCAGCGGGCGAAACATAGCGAACATCTTCCATGGAAATCTCACCGTTCGGAGAGACGTTCATCGGTCGTAGATGTGGAATTCCCGAACCAAGTTGATTGTGTTTCCCACTGGCGTAGCCGCTTCGAATTTCGAGCATTACTTCGCCGACGGTGGTTTCCACCCAGCTAGAAGGGTGTTTGCCTTTTGGAAACGGGTATTGCTCGTAGTCAGCGCCCATGTTTCAGTTCTTGAGTTTGGTATCTGATTGGAGCGCCTTCAGTTCCTTCAGGGCATTTTGCAGGCGCTTCATGATTTCGTTCGCGAGCGCATCGGGTGACTGAGAGGTCTTTGATCCAGTGACTTCGCCATCCACAAGCCAGCTGATATCGAGTGTGTCGCCTTGTTCACGGATTTGGTTGCGGCTGAAGCGGCGGAAGCGACCTTTGCCTCCTTCGTCCCTGCGTTTGCTCTTGCCGTAGGGGTCTGAACCAAAAGCCTTCTCAAATTCGGCGAAATGCGTTCGGGTGAGTGGATTGCCCTTGTTAAAGGTCGGCATGTTACTGCGGAGATCGTAAATCCAAACGTCCTTTGTGTTGTCTTTGTCCGTCTTACCCCGTGTGAAAAAATAAACGTTGGTTTTTACCCCCTGTGCGTAAAAGATGCCGGTTGGCAAACGGAGTACCGTGTGGAGGCCACATTTTTCCATTAGGTCCTGAAGTACCTTTTGCGCCAAACTGCCTTGCAAATCAGGAAGAACAATGGCCGCTCGACCTCCTGGTTTCAAACTGAGATATATATGTTGAAGAAAAGCGAGTTGTTTATTACTAGTGGGAAAAGGAAACGCGCGATCGGGCAATCCGGCGCCGGGCTTTGTGCCAAACGGTGGGTTTGTTACGATAATTTCCGCGGGCGGCATCGCCTCGCCTTCCTTGCCTAGCGCGTCGCCACACACAATTTGTGCCTCGATGCCATGCAACATAGCGTTCATGAGCGCGAGTTTGCATGTCTTTTGAACAAGCTCCACGCCATAAAATGCATGCTCTCTTTGGAACGCAGCCTGCTTTGGTGATAATGTTTTGAAATTCTTGGTGGCGCGCTTGATGTAGCGATCCGCAGCAATTAGAAAACCCGCAGTACCACAGGCGGGATCCTGAATGGTTTCACCTGGCAGCGGCTTTACGAGGTCAATTATTGATTCGATTAAAGGGCGTGGGGTAAAATATTGGCCAGCACCAGATTTGCTTTCTGCGGAATTTTTTTCCAGCAATCCCTCGTAGAGATCTGCCAAGACGGCTTCCTCGCGAGCATTGTACCAATTAATCCTGTCGAACTCTTGAACGAGCAGGCCGAGAAATTTTGCCTGCGGAAGGGCGGATTCAGCGCCCGCAAAAATACTGCGCACGTTCTTCGCCCTTGCTACGCCGAGCTTCTTCAGTTGCATTTCGTAGAACTTGAATTGCGTTTCCCCGGCTTTAGTGGCCAAGTCCCGCCATCGAAGCCCTAGCGGCAAATCGCTTTCGGTGCCAGTCTCCTCTGCCATCTTGAGGAAGATGAGGTACGTCAATTCCGTCACATATTCTGGGTATGTAATGCCGCCCTCACGCAAAATATTGCAGAGATTCCAAAGTTTCGCGACGATGTCTTGCGCTATTGCCATTATTTTGGGCTTAGATTGCCGTGACGAGTCTGCAAAGGCAATTCGAGAAACTTCGGGTTTCTGTTTCTTTTGGGAGGCCATAATATTTGGTTTGAGAATTTGAGATTTCAATATCGCCCCGCAGCGATTTGCGGAGCGCACGTGGCGTTCTATATTAGTGATTGGAGCCAATATTCTTCGACTTCTTTATCGGCCCAGTGCGGCAATATTAGTTTGGGCGGCGCGGGAGCACCGCCCTACCAGTGACTATTTCGCATTTTTGCCGTGATTGGCGCGATGGTTTTTGACGATTTCTTCGGCCCAGCCGGGTTCGGTGTGTAAGGGATTCACGGCGTAGTGGCGTCCGTCTTTCATTAGCCAGCCCTCTTTCATGGCTCTGTTGGCGAGTTGGGAGACTCGGCCGGGTGAGATGCCGAGGTGTTTGGCGATGTCTTTGGAAATGCGCATACCGCCTTCGATGCATTGGCGGAACTGTTGCAATGGGGTCAGTTTTTTCCAGGTTACCACGACTTTGGGGTTGTTGGGCGCTTTCTGAAAGGTCCATTCGAGGGTGGGACATTCGGCGTCGGTCGCGTTGCGGTTTTTCTCGAACCGGGCGACAAAGGCGGCGCCGCACTGGTTTTCGATGGGATTCTCGGGTTCGGACAGGTTGATGATCCAAAAGGCGGCATCCTCGCGCCGTGAGGTGCCACGCATAAGGCCGTTGCGGCCGGCGTGGGCGATAATGATCACGGCGATCCGGTTGCGACGGAATTGGAGCAGCCAGGGAAGGACTTTGTCCCAGGCGTCGGCGGCATTTTCGCTGAGTCCATGGAACAGGCAGGATTGGTTGTCCAATATGAGGATGTCAATCTTGTCGCGTTTGCATTTGTCCAGGATGGCGGTTTGCGTAACCGGGTCGGCGAGGTTGAGGACGTCGCCGGTGAGCTGAAACAGGGCCTCGTGTTGCAGGTAGAAGATGCCCGGAGCGGCGGCGATAGCCAATGCGTTGTCGCGGTCGCGGATTTCGTCCAGGGTCATTTCGCCGTCCACGTAAAGGACGCGGCGTTGGGCGGAGACGTTCCATTCGGCGAGCGCGCCCATGCTGCCGGGACCTTCGGCACATCTGCGGCCGAGGAAGACTCCGAGCCAGGTTTTGCCGGAACCGCGCGGGCCGTAGATGAATCCGAGGTCGCCCTGTTTGAACCATTTGCCCATAATGGGTTCGCGGGGCGGCAGGGCGATGCCGGCGAATCCCGCGGGCGGGCGGATTACTTTGTCCAGGTTGTCGGACCATTTTTCTTTTAGTTCTTCGGCGGCTTCGAGGCGGTCTTCTTCGTCGAAGATTTTTCCGAGGACTTGTTTGGCTTCTTTGGCTTGTGAGGAGTTCATATGGTTTCTTTTGTTTTTGTTTTGTTTTAGTCACGGCGCCGCGGCACCCTCCTTCGCTCAGATGCAGCTCCGGAGGGCAGGGCAGCGCCCTACCGTTCGTGGGCAGTATGAAGGGCAGGGTTGGACAAATGCTGTCCAACCCCAAAGATATTTTTTTTGAGGCCGGTTTGCACCGGGGCGATAGGGAAAAATAGGGAATGCAGGAAGGAAATTCACGGACGGGCACGGACAAACACGGAGCCGGCGGAGAACATCGAACATCGAATGGCGGCGCGGGGAGCGCCGCCCTACCGGTTGCGGCTGTCGTATTAAAGGCCGATTTTTTGGATTAGCAACTCCAGTGCCTGCCGCGCCGTTATCTTTTTGAATTTTTTCCCGGTCAAACTGGTTCAATTTCCGTTCGACGATAGTGCCGAAATTTCCGGGCACGACGACGGTCAAGACTGGCAACATCCCTTATCGCTTAGTCAGTTTCGCCTACGGAACGCAAAGCATCTGCTTGAACGTGTGGTGCAAGCCAAAAATTCGCTTTCTGCTGAAGTTGATCAAAAATCGGAGCAATGGCCGGTAGTAATCCGGCCATTCGAGCGCGAACGAGAATGCCGACGACGCCAATGGTTGTAAGCCCAACCTGCCGCGCCGCACGACGGCCATCTGCCTCATCAATCAAAACAGCGTCAGCTTCAATTTCCAGCGCGAGCGCGATGGCTGCGATCTCGCCGAGATCCAATGTTGGCCGTCCACGAACGCTTTCGGGAATCGTCTTCGGTGCTCGTTGAAGGATCCAAGCGGGCATGGTTAATCCGGCAAAACGCGGATACGCTCTCGCCGCCCGCACAAATTCCTGATTTACTTCTGGCGGTACAATGACCTCGTGAAAGATTTCGCGCAGCAATTCCTGCTGCTGGATACAGCAGAGATTCAAAATGACCGAAGTGTCAGCAATGACGGTCACTCAGGGAAGAGCCTTTTCAGCGAATCCAAATCGTCGTGAAGATCCTCGACTGAGTAGTTACGGGGAATGCCACGCTCCTTGAGTGCCCCCTGGAAGCTGACCAGATCTAAATCGGCCAGGTGCGAACCGGCCACTGCGGTGATCCTACCGCGAGCGTAAAGCGCGCATGCCAGTTCCAAACGCAGTTCGGCCGGCGTCAAATTCATCGTCTCTATTTCTGGCAATTCCAGCGTCACCGTCAAAATTTGCCAGAAAAAGCGCTAAATTTCAAGTCAATTCAAACGCTTTAACGATCCCCTCCAACAATTTCAGCGCCTGCCGCGCTGTGACTTCTTTGAATTTCTCGCGGTCAAATTGGTTTAATTTCCGCTCGACGATGGTGCCGCCTTTTCCCGCTACCGCTATGAAAACCGTGCCAGTGGGTTTGGCTTTGGTCCCACCGGTTGGGCCGGCAATGCCGGTCACGGCGATGGCATAGTCCACGGCGAATCGTTTTTTGGCGCCAGTGGCCATTTCAGCCGCAACCTCTTTGCTCACCGCTCCGTGCAGTTTCAGGGTCTCGGCGTTGACGCCTAAAAATTTCTCCTTGGCCTCGTTACTGTAGGACACGACGCCGCCCTTGAATATTTTGGATGCTCCGGGGACATTCGTGATCTGATTTGCAATGAACCCGCCGGTGCAGGATTCGGCCAGGGCCAGCGCCTGTTTGCGTTTCGTCAGCACGCGGACAATGTCCGCAGCGGCGCTACCTTTTCGGCTTGGGCTTTCTGATTTCCGCTTTAAACGTTCCGGCGACATAGCTTTTATCTTCGTCCGAAGTGCAAAGGTAAATCTTTCCAGAAATCCGGTTGTTCGTTGCCTCTCCGAAACTAAGAACCAGAGCATAACCGTTGTTAAAAAATTCATGCCTTGAATCGTCCCCATCTTTCCAATGGTACGTCACGCGCGCGGCAGTGGCGGCATTCGTGGCGACGTTGATGGTCTTTCCGGCAAGCATCTGCGGGTTCGCGCCGGCGAAATTGATTGCAATGCTCAAGTCACCGTTCCGCAAGGTAAGAAGCCCGCCCTGAAGCGTGGCGCGTTCGCAAATAAAATCCTGGCCCTCGACCCGGCCGGCAGCGGCCGCGTCCGGCACGTCGGCCCCTTTGAGATTGAGCGTCCAATTGGTGTCATTTGACGGTGGCGCCGCCAGAACTGGCGCGGCTTTTTTAACTTCTTTGGTTTGATTTGTGGCCCCGTTTTTGGCGTCCAGCGGCGTGGGAGATTTGAATATTGTGCCGCGATACACAAAACCGGCCGCGGCAACAATGCCAATGAGGATTATGATGACAACTATCGGGCCGGAAATCCCCGAGGCTGGCCGAGGTGCAGCCGGATTGACCTCCTGGTTTTTTGGCGCGGAACGATCGCCGTTCACTTTTGTTCCCGTCAGGATCAAGGTTTGTTCTCCGACCGGCGCCTGCGGCGCAATGATCTTTTGGAAACACGTCGGACAGTCCATCACCGTGCCGGATTGCGACGAATCGCACCTGATATGCTGGCCGCATACGGGACAGGCGTACTTGAACTCACTCATGATTAACTAAAATTTTTCATATTTCGGCGCGGGCGGCAATGGACTTTTTAATGATTCTTCAACATAACGTGTAGATTTTTGCCTTTGAAAAGAACTGTTATTGCAGGTAGGGACGCCGCTCTTCGCAAGTGGCGCTGCCACCGGCGTCACCGGGCGTAAAGCGCGCGGAACCGCCCGATACAACGTCCAACTACACTCGTTGCGCCGCTATGGGCGGCACGGACTGCGAAGGCTGGGTCCCTTGCCGCGCTTCTTTATGGTTGAAATTGCGCCCCGTTTCAAAAAGTCTGTGTCATCCGCGGACTTCGCGGCATTATGAAAAAGAGTTCTCCAGTGTCCCGCAGCGGACGTTTCGCGGGCGGCCCTGCCGCCGACGTCGCACAATTCACCGAATCCATTTCCTTCGACTGGCGTTTGTGGCGCCATGATATCCTGGGCTCCATGGCCCACGCCGAGATGCTTTATAAAATCGGGGTGCTGACACAGTCCGAAATGCGCGCGATCGTCCGGGGACTGGACCGAATCGGCAAGGAGATACGGGCGGGAAAATTTAAATGGAACCCGGCGCTCGAAGACGTCCACATGAATATCGAAGCCGAACTCACGCGGCGCGTTCCTGCCGGCGCAAAATTGCACACGGCCCGCTCGCGCAATGACCAGATCGCGCTGGACGTCCGGCTTTGGTTGCGCGACGAAATCGCCGCGTTGCTGGGCGAGATTGTTAATCTGCAGCGCGCATTGGTCGTGATGGGCGAGCGAAATGCGGATGTATTGATTCCCGGTTACACGCATTTGCAACGGGCGCAACCGGTTTATCTCGCGCATCATCTGCTGGCTTATGTTGAAATGTTCGAGCGCGATTGCGAGCGGTTGTGGGATTGCCATTCGCGGGTCAATGTGTGCCCGCTCGGCAGCGGAGCCATCGCCGGCAGCACGCTGCCGCTCAAGCGCGAATTGGTGGCCAAATTGCTCGGATTTGTGGACGCAAGCGGAAGGCCGCAACTGACGCAAAACTCCATGGACGCAGTCAGTGACCGGGACTTTGCCGTGGAATTTTGCGCGGCGGCCGCGCTTTTGGCCGTTCATATTTCGCGTTTGTCGGAAGATCTAATTCTTTGGGCCGGCGCAGAATTTAACTTTATCAAAATTGCCGATGCCTACACCACGGGCTCGTCATTGATGCCGCAGAAGAAAAATCCGGACGTCGCGGAATTGGCGCGTGGAAAAACGGGCAGGGTGGTTGGGAACCTCGTGTCGTTGCTGATGCTGCTCAAAGGTTTGCCGATGACTTACAATCGTGATTTGCAGGAGGACAAGGAACGGTTATTTGACACAGTGGACACGGTGCGCGCGACGACGCGTCTGATGGCGGCGATGTTGCGAAATATACAGATTAATCGCGCAGCTTGCGACCATGCGGCAAGTGATCCGGCACTGCTCGCCACGGATTTGGCGGACTACCTGGTGCGCAAAGGAATGCCGTTTCGGCAGGCGCACCATGTTGTGGGCGCGGTAGTGGCGCTTGCGGAAAAAACAGGCAAGCCGTTGAATGCGCTTACACATGCAGAATTGCAATCGGTGGATAAGGCGTTTGGTCGCGACGCGCTGTCGGTGTTTGACTTGAAACGGGCGATGGCGAAACGGAATATCGTTGGGGCGCCAGGAACACTGGAAGTAGCGGGGCAATTGGCGAGGTGGCGCAAGCAGTTGTCGTAAACGCTGTGCTCAGCGAACTGCCCGAAACATTGCGCCAGAGAGTGCGGCAATTGCCAATTACGTTTGAACACACGCCAAATGAAGGGCTACAGGCGGACGGAATCGAAGCCGACACGTTGGGCGTATTTACAGGCGCGGAATATGCGGAAGAAGGCCGAATTCCCATGCCTCCGCAAATCATTTTGTTCCTGGAAAACATTTGGGATCAGGCGGAAAGCGACGGGAATGTGTTTCGGGACGAAATTCGGACCACTTTTTTGCACGAGCTGGGACATTTTTTTGGTTTGGACGAGGGCGATTTGACGGAAAGAGGGCTCGAATAGCCTGATTTTATTGGGGATTTTGTATTTTTAAAATAACCAAAAAATTTTTGAAAAAAGGCTTGCGAGGTTTATGTTGTTTGATAGATTGTCCGTCCGCTCGCCGATGAGAGAGGCGAGGGTGGACAGAAAAGACGGTAAAAAGTCCATTGACAAGTGATGCGGTTGTAGTAGGATACGCATCCCCGAAAATCGAATCTGATTGCCGATTTGGAAAGTGGCGATACGGCGGTCAGGGATTTTTTTCCCCTAAATGGGAAAAAGACGATTGTTACGGATTTGAAAAATTTTGGTGTCCTTAATGGCGCCATTGCTCTTTGAAAATTGATTTGTGCGATTAGTGAGAGCCCCTTCAAGGGCAGCCTGTTAGTAGGCTATCCAAGAAGGTTTTAACCAATTAAAGCCCTTCAATTTTACGATTGAAGGCGAATCAACTAACGTTTTTATACGGAGAGTTTGATTCTGGCTCAGAACGAACGCTGGCGGCGTGGATAAGACATGCAAGTCGAACGCTGGTTTGTGGGTAGCAATATTTGCAAACTGGAGTGGCGCAAGGGTGTGTAACACGTGGGTAATCTGCCGTGAAGTCTGGGATAACTCGCTGAAAGGCGAGCTAATACCGGATGTGAACGCAAGTTCAAAGTTGGGGACCGTAAGGCCTGACGCTTCACGATGAGCCCGCGGCCTATCAGCTAGTTGGTGAGGTAACGGCTCACCAAGGCTAAGACGGGTAGCTGGTCTGAGAGGACGACCAGCCACACTGGAACTGAGACACGGTCCAGACACCTACGGGTGGCAGCAGTCGAGAATTTTTCTCAATGGGCGAAAGCCTGAAGGAGCGACGCCGCGTGGGGGATGAATGGCTTCGGCCCGTAAACCCCTGTCATT
>DATAST010000024.1:0-17895 GCA_036269115.1 Verrucomicrobiia bacterium
GAAATTGAACGACTTTTTCGACGGCTCAAAGGTTATCGCCGGGTCTTTTGCCGATTCGACAAGCTCGACGCTCTGTTCACGGGATTTATCGTCTTGGCACTCATTGTCGAAGCTTTACGGCTTTAGTGTTAACAGGCCCTAATCCGATTTCTTCCCCATCGCCGCCCATCCCTGCCGCATCAAAGCCAGCAAATGCCGTATCGCCTCATCATAAGACCGCCCCTTGAGCGCCATCAATTGTTTGGCGCGTTTGTCCAATTGCATCGCCATCTCTGTGGATTTGTCCGCCGGACACCCCAGTGCCACCAGGGTCCTGGCCAATTCAGCAATTTCCATAAAAGGAAGAATATATCGTTCCAGCCGTCCGGGCACTATATTTGTCCCATATATCCGAGTCCTTTCAGCCCGTGCCATTCGTCCAACCAAAAATCAAAAATAAACCATTGACTTCAGGTCGTTGACTGATAAGATTTCACCCCTTTATTTAATGAAAACGCATTTGCCGAAAGTGAACGTGAACGAACGCAAGTGGCATGTGATCGATGCCGACGGCGCCGTCCTGGGCCGTTTGGCCGCCCAGGTTGCTGATATTTTACGCGGTAAAAACAAACCCGTCTATACCCCGCACCTCGATGCTGGAGATTTTGTAGTCGTCATCAATGCTGAAAAGGTTCGCTTGACCGGCAAGAAGGAGACCGACAAGGAATATATGACCTATTCCGGCTGGAAAGGCGGCGAAAAGTACGCCACCGTCGAACAAATCCGCGCCCGGCATCCTGAATTGCTCATTGAACGGGCTGTCAAAGGCATGATTCCCAAGAACCGGCTCGGCCGGGTGTTGCTCACCAAATTGAAAGTATTCAAGGGACCTAAACACAACCACGCCGCGCAAAAGCCCGAAGCCCTCAAGGCCGCCGCATAACCATTTTAATCAACCAAACCCACTCCGATGGCAGCAAAAGCAACCAACGATTTCCTCGGCACCGGCCGGCGCAAAACCGCCATTGCCCGTGTCCGTCTCATGACCGGCAACGGCAAAATTACCGTCAATGGACGCGCCTTTGACAATTATTTTCCGCTCGAAACCCTGCGCGCCACCGCGACTCAGCCGCTGGTCCTCACCGGCACGGCTGAAAAAGTGGACGCCAGGATTAACGTCACCGGCGGTGGCCCAAACGGCCAGGCGGGCGCCGTTCGCCACGGCATCGCCCGCGCACTGCTCAAATTTGACGCCAACCTGCGCCCCCAACTCAAAGCGGAAGGTCTGCTCACCCGCGATCCCCGCATGAAAGAGCGCAAGAAATACGGCCAGCCCGGCGCGCGAAAGCGGTTCCAGTTCTCAAAACGTTAATTCACCTGGAAATTTTTCAAAGCCCCGCTGGTCCATCCGGCGGGGTTTTTTGTTTTATGAAACCATACGAAATAGCTGAAGGCGACATCGTCATATCCGACGACCAGACCAGGTTGGATATCCCATTGATTCACACCTTTTTGAGCGAACGCAGTTACTGGGCCAAAGACGTGCCGATCGACATTGTCGAGCGTTCCATTCGGAACTCGCTCTGTTTTGGCATGTTTAAGGAAAAGAAGCAAATCGGTTTTGCCCGTGTCGTAACAGATTGCGCGACGTTCGCCTGGCTGGCGGATGTTTTTATAGTCGAGCCAGCTCGCGGTAGCGGCTTCGGGAAAAAACTCATCGCCGCGATTGTTGGGCATCCTGAGCTTCGGTGCTTGCGGCGCTTTATGCTCGGGACACGGGACGCGCATAAACTATACGAACAATATGGCTTCGCTCCGTTGCAATTTCCCGAACGTTTTATGGAATTCTGTCCGACGAACAGTTACAAATGTGGCTAAAATGAAAATGAAAAAAATTGCGATTGTTGGCGCATCTGGTTACTCAGGCGAAGTCCTCGTTCAACTATTGTTGAACCATCCGCACGCGGAATTGGTGGCGGTGACGTCGCGCCATAATACCGGACAAACTTTGGCCCATGTTTTTCCCAAATTTGCAGGTCATCCAAAATCAAAAACAATCCGCTTTACCGAACCTAACGCGGAGGTCGTCACAAAGAATGCCGACATCGCATTTCTCGCGCTTCCGCACGGAGTCGCCGCTGAATATGCCGCGCCGTTTCTAAATGCTGGTTGTGTCGTAATTGATTTGAGCGCCGACTTTCGGCTCAAGAGCGCCGAAACCTACAAGGAATTTTACGCTCACGACCATACGGCGCCGGACCTCCTGAAAAAATCCGTTTACGGCCTCACTGAGATTTATCGGGACCAGATAAAGGAGGCATTGCTTATCGCTTCGCCCGGCTGTTATCCCACGAGTATATTGTTGCCGACGATTCCGTTGCTCAAAGCCGGGTTGGTTAAACCGGGCAGTATCATCGCCGATTCCTCCAGCGGCGTCAGCGGGGCGGGGCGCAAGGCGGAATTGGATTATTTATTTTGCGAATGTAACGAGAGCATGCGGCCCTACGGCGTGCCCAAACATCGCCATTTGTCCGAGATCGAAGAACAGCTTTCACTTGCGGCCAATACCCGGGTCATCATGCAGTTCACGCCGCATTTGATTCCGATCAATCGCGGCATTTTGACGACTCTTTATATGGAGCCGGTGGATAAGTTATCCGACGAAACAATCTCCGCCTGTTACAAAAAGCATTACGGCGAGGAACCTTTTGTACGCCTGCTCGAAGGCAAAAACCTGCCGGATACGAAGAACGTTGTGGGAACAAACGCCATTGAAATTGCCTGGCGCGTTGATCCACGCACCGGCCGGCTCATCGTCATGAGCGCGCTGGATAACCTGGTCAAAGGCGCGAGTGGCCAGGCTTTGCAAAGCATGAATGTCGTTTGCGGATTTCCCGAGACGGCAGGTTTGATGTAATTCCAAATTTTGAACTCTGACCAGACAACGTTGGCGCCGGATGCGGCTGTTCCGGCAGCCAGGCCCGGCGCGGAGCATTTGAACGAGCCCGTGCTCGCGTTCGCCCGCAAGGATTACACCACGTTGGCGAGGGACATGACCGTGGAACAGGCTCTCGCCGCGATCCGAAGCCGGGGTGTCGGTGAAAAGGTCATCTATTTCTACGTTGTGGATGACGCGCAACGACTCGTTGGCGTGGTTCCCACCCGGCGGCTCCTCGTCTCACCGCTCGATAAGAGGCTCGATGAATTCATGATCCGTAACGTGATCGCCGTCCCGCATACGGCGACCGTTTTGGATGCCTGCGAATTCTTCGCCCTGCATAAATTTTTTGCCTTTCCGGTCATTGACCATGAGCGGCGGGTCATGGGCGTAGTGGATGTGAGCCTGTTCACCGATGAAGTCTTCGACATCGCCGAGCGCGAGCAGATGGAGGGCGTATTTGAAGCGATCGGCTTTCGTGTTTCACAGGTCCGCAACGCTTCGCCGTTGCTCGCGTTCCGTTACCGGTTTCCCTGGCTTCTCACGACGATTGTCAGCGGCACTTTTTGCGCCTTCCTGGCCGGCGCCTTTAAGGCCACGCTCGCTCAAAGCCTCGTCATCGCCTTTTTTCTGACCATGATTCTGGGCCTGGGCGAAAGTGTGAGCATCCAATCCATGACCGTCACGATCCAGGCCTTGCGCAATCAAAAGCCGTCGCGGAGCTGGTATTTTGTGACGTTGCGGCGCGAGATCATCACCGCTCTGTTGCTCGGCGCCGCCTGCGGCATTTTGGCAGGTCTGATTGTTTTTTTCTGGCAGCGCGACGAACCAGCCGCGTTCGTCATCGGCGTCAGCGTCTGGTTCTGCCTGTGCGCCGCATGCGTCACCGGCCTGAGCGTTCCCACGCTTTTGCACGCTCTCAAACTTGATCCCAAGATCGCCGCCGGGCCCATTACGCTGGCCCTGGCCGATATCTTCACGCTGTTGTTTTACTTCAGCATGGCAAAATATTTTTTGGTTAAATGAAAATGGCAACGCGAAAAGCAAAAAACACTGCAACTGCAAAATGGGACGCTGCTCAGTACGCGGCCAACTCGGTGGTCCAGCAAACCTGGGCGCGTGAATTGATCGCAAAGCTCGGCTTGCGCGGAAATGAACACATCCTGGATGTGGGCTGCGGCGACGGCAAGGTCACCGCGGAAATCGCCCGCGCTGTTCCTGACGGCTCGGCCACGGGCGTAGACGCTTCCACGGAAATGATTTCATTTGCCCAAAAGACGTTCCCCAAAAGCCGGAATCCGAATCTGGAATTTCACGTCATGGACGCGCGCGAAATAAAATTCGCCCGGCAGTTCGATTTGGTTTTTTCCAATGCCGCTCTGCACTGGGTGGATGATCATCAGAAATTCCTGGCCGGCGCCGCGGCGGTCTTGAGACCGGGCGGCCGGCTCGTGGTCTCCTGCGGCGGCAAAGGTAATGCGCAAGACGTCTTTGTGGCTTTGCGGCCTGAACTGCGGGCCAGGCAATGGCGCGAATCTTTCCGCCAAATGCCCGAGCCCTATTTCTTTTACGCGCCGGATGAATACAGAAAATGGCTCGCAAAAGCCGGTTTTAGCGCGCGCAGCATCCGCCTCGCGCCGAAGGACGCGACCTATCCCGGCGCCGAAGGCTTTGCCGCGTGGCTGCGAACCACCTGGATACCTTATGTCCAGCGCGTACCCGAAAACCTTCGCGAAGAATTCATTGCCGCGGTCACCGGCCGCTACGTCGCCAAACATCCCGCCGATGCGGACAATAATGTCCACGTCAAAATGGTGCGTCTCGAAATTGACGCGGTGAAATCGTTATAGGAGACGATAGGACCGATTTTCGTACGGAGTGCGGCTGTGCTGAAAGCCAGCCGCAGCAGCTTCGCAGGCCAACGCGCACACCTAATTACCCAGCCTCCTGCCGGCAACATGCTGCCCCGAAAGCTTTCGGGGGTCTTCGACACCATCCTTCGCCAAGGCTACGGACGGCAGGCAGCCGCGCTCCGGGGACAGTTCATAGTAGAGAGATCCGGCCGGGCAGTGTCCGAATGATAACGAAAGCATTAAAGCCCCCGGACATCCATCATGCGCTGAGTCTCCACGCACCAGACCTTCAATCGGAGGCAGCGCAAAATTTCCAGCGGATGAAGAGACGTTGTTCGAACCTGACGCAGTTCGTGGATGTCGCGGTAAACCTCGGGGAGGCGGTAGAACGGCACCCGATGATTCAGGTGATGGATGTGGTGAAAGCCAATGTTTCCGGTGAACCATGCCATGATTCGATTTGTTTTCAAATAACTGGATGATTCGAGCGCTGCGCCTTCAAAAGTCCAGCCTCCTTTGTCTTTGAGAATGACGCCGGGAAAGTTGTGCTGTGCATAGAAAAGATATGAGCCGAGAGCGCACGCGATGAAGAAGGGGAGGATCATCGTCAGCACCAGCGCCAGCCAGCCAAAATGAACGGCCAGCCATGCGGCAATGGCTACGTGCAACAGGAGGGCTGGAATCGAATCGATATACCTTCCCGGCGACCTGAAGAACGGGAGAATCAGCATTCCCAAAATGAATACAGAAATGTAACCAAACAATATGGTCAAAGGATGTCGCATGGACAAATAGAGCAGTCGTCCACCCGTGGGAGTTTGCCGGTATTGTTCGCGAGTCATAATCGGAAATGAGCCGATATGCGCGCTGCGCAATTTACAATTATGGGTGTGATGATAATCGTGCGAGCTGCGCCAAATGGCATTGGGACAAATCAGGAAAATGCCAAGAATACGCATCAGAATCGCGGCTGAGCGCGATTTGGGGAGGATGGCGTGATGCTGGTGATCATGATAAATCACAAAAAGCCGGACCAGCAATAAACCGGCCAGTCCACTGCAAAGGATGCGCACCGGAATCGGCATTATGGGAAAAGTTCCAGCAAAGGCCGCCGAGACGAGAAAAATTGCAGAAAAAATGCACCACCAGCTTTTCCAGCTGCTGTCTCGCGCATATGGTTTGGTGCGCGCGTGAAGAGATTGAGTCTGAACCATTAAGCCTGCCTGAAGACTGCGCGAGGACGGAGAAAACAGCAATGAAGTTTTCTGATTATTTTCAACTGCCACTCGCCCTGCCGCGTCATTCCAAAATTTCTCGAAAAAGGTCAATGCAGCCGCCAAACAATCCGCGCCTTGTCGACGTCGTACGGGGACATTTCCATTTTCACGCGGTCGCCGGCAGTCAGCCGAACAAATCGTTTCCGCATTTTCCCTGAAATGGTTGCCAGTACGAGGTGTCCATTCTCGAGTTCAACGCGAAACATGGTGCCAGGCAGGACTAGTTTCACGGTGCCCTCTATTTCAATGGGTTGCTCTTTCATGGCGGATGGACAAGGGGCAGGTGGGTTTCACCAGCCGCCCCGCGGGGTCTTTCAAACAATTAATGGCGATCACGGCCACGACCGCCGTATCCACCGCCGCCACCGCCGCCGCCATAACCACCACCACCACCACGCCGGGGTCCGCCGCCACCGCCGGGCCGTTCTTCACGGGGCCGGGCAACATTGACGGTGATGGCGCGGCCATCCAATTGCGTGCCGTTCATGGCCGCGATGGCTTTCTGCGCCTCCTCGTCCGTGCCCATGGTGATGAAAGCGAATCCGCGTGAGCGGTTGGTGGCGCGATCCATCATCAAGCTCGCCTCGGTCACAGTCCCGTGGGCGGCAAAGGCATCGTTCAGGTCGTTTTCAGTGGTTTGAAAGGAAAGATTTCCAACAAACAATTTATTATTCATGTGTGTGCTCGAATGTCGATTAACTTTGCTCTTTCAAACTGTTCCCGATTATCGGGTTTCAAATCATCACTGAACGGAGTTCATTTGAAGATTTTCCATGTCTCGAAACAGACAAGCCATCATTGACACCAGCTATCATTGCAGTTTTGGCCACAATAGCAACAAAAAAGCATCAATCAAAAAACTTGCAGTTCCCTGAAATTACCGCCATTTTTCATGACGCATATGTCTCAAGGAAAAACGATGCGCTCGCCTGGTTTATTGAAAAAAGTTCCCACCGGTATTTCAGGATTTGACGAGATTACCTGCGGAGGAGTCCCGGCGGGGCGTCCCACGCTGATTTGCGGCGGCGCTGGTTGCGGTAAGTCCCTCTTCGCCACGGAATTCCTTGTGCGCGGCGCCATGCAATTCCACGAACCGGGCGTTTTAATGACGTTTGAAGAAACCGCCGAGGATATCAAAAAGAATGTCGCTTCGCTAGGGTTCGATATTGCCGAAATGACCAGGAAAAAGAAGATTTTCATTGATCACGTGCGTGTCGAGCGGAGTGAGATTGAGGAAAATGGCGAATATGACCTGGAAGGGCTTTTTGTCCGGCTGAACCATGCCATCCAAACGATCGGCGCCAAACGCGTGGTGCTCGATACCATCGAAACGTTGTTTGCCGGATTGACCAACCAGGGCATTTTGCGCTCTGAGCTTCGCCGTCTTTTTGGGTGGCTGAAGGAAAAAGGCATGACGACGGTGATTACCGGCGAACGCGGGGAGGGCACACTCACGCGCCACGGGCTCGAAGAATACGTCTCGGATTGCGTCGTCCTGCTCGATCACCGGGTGACCGGGCAAATCTCGACCCGCCGGATGCGCATCGTCAAATACCGCGGCTCAATCCACGGCACCAACGAATATCCGTTTCTGATTGATGAGACCGGGGTTTCAGTCCTGCCGATCACCGCCGCCGAAATGGATTATGAGGTCTCAAGCCAGCGGATTTCGACCGGCGTTCCTGAATTGGATCACATGCTGGACGGCAAAGGGTATTTCCGGGGCAGCACCATTCTATTGAGCGGCTCGGCGGGCACAGGCAAAACCAGCCTGGCATCCCATCTCGCGGATGTGACCTGCCGCCGCGGCGAACGTTGCCTGTATTTTTCCTTCGAAGAATCACAGTCCCAAATCAATCGCAATATGGAATCCATCGGCCTGCATCTGGAGCCGCATTTCCGCAAAGGCCTCTTGAAATTTCATGCAACCCGTCCGACAGTGTACGGCCTGGAGATGCATCTGGTCTTGATACACAAGATGATTGAACAATTTAAGCCGGCTGTGGCCGTATTCGATCCCGTGACTAACCTGCAGTCGGCTGGAACGCTGGATGATTCGATCAATATGCTTCTCCGTTTGATTGACTTTTTGAGAAAGAAGAACGTGACGTGTTTTATGACCAGCCTGACCGCTGGCGGAAGCAAAGCTTTGGAAATGTCAGACGCAGGTATGAGTTCCATCGTGGATACCTGGCTCCTGTTGCGGGACGTCGAATTGGGAGGCGAGCGCAATCGTTTGATGTATGTGCTCAAATCGCGCGGCATGGCGCATTCCAACCAGGTGCGCGAGTTCCTGATCTCGTCCAAAGGCGTCAAACTCGTCGAAGCCTATTTGGGCAGCGAGGGCGTTCTGACCGGTTCGGCCCGGTTGAACCAATTAAACCTGGAACGCGGCCAGGAGCAGATCGTGAAAGACGAAATGGAACGGAAAAAAATGGCCCTGGAACACCAGCGCAAAGTGGTCGAAGCGCAAATTGAGGCGTTGCGCGCCGGTTTTTTGGCCGAAAAGGAAAATTTCCTTCGGAGCATGGCCTCCGGCAAATTGCGAGAGGAACAAATCCAAACGGATCGCCGGTCCATGGTGGCCAGCCGGCGCATCGGCAATCGAAAGCGGGCATAAATATGAAAACCAATTTAAAAGCACGCGTGCCGGCCCGGAAAAAGCGGCGGGACAGCGCCACTAAACAAAGGGGGCCGAAGGAATACGAATGGAAATTGCGCCTCTACGTCGCCGGTGAAACGCAAAGGTCATTGACCGCATTTGCGAACCTCAAAAAACTTTGTGAAGAGCACCTGCCAAACCGGTATTCCATTGAAGTGATCGATTTGTCAAAACAACCGCATTTGGCGCAAGCCGACCAAATCGTGGCGCTGCCCACCCTGGTCAGAAAATTGCCGCCGCCGGTCCGTCGAATCATCGGGGACCTTTCCAACCAGGAACGCGTGATGGTGGGAATGGACCTCGTGTCGTTAAAAACGTGACACTGTGAGAAAAAAAGCAGACAGAAGAAAAAAAGCACGCCGGCGCCGGCAGCCCTCCGACAGTTCGTCGAAGTTCGAGCGCTTGCTCTCCCACAGCGCCGCGATCGGGCATTACTCGCTGCGACTTTATATTACCGGCACCAGTGAACGATCAAGCCGGGCGGTGGCGGCCATCCGGGCGCTTTGCGAGGAATTTCTCGCCGGAAAATACGAGCTCGAGGTCATCGATATTTATCAACAACCGGTCAAGGCGATGGATGGGCAGATTGTTGCCGCGCCGACCCTGGTGAAAATGCTGCCCAAACCGTTGAAACGTTTCATTGGAAATTTGTCGGATCGTGAAAAAGTGATTTTCGGTTTGAATTTGACAGGCAAAGCCGGCGGGACGGCGCGGTAGATGGATCGTATGAGAACGAGGCCAAAATCGAAAAACGGCAAGAAGAAACCCCCGGACGAGTTTTCGCAGCTCAAGAGAAAATTAAGCGAGGCCCAGGAAACGCTTGAAGCCATCCAGAGCGGCGATGTGGATGCGGTCGTGGTCAATGGACCGCGCGGGAACCAAATTTATGCCCTGAGTGGCGCGGACCAACCCTATCGCGTCTATGTCGAGCGGATGCAGGAAGGCGCCGTAACCATTTCCCACCGGGGACTTGTTCTCTATGCCAACCGGCGTTTTGCCGACATGATCCACAAACCGCTGGAACAGGTGATTGGCACTGACATCACAGGCTATTTGAACTCGGTCGCATGCGGGAGGATTCTGAGGGTCATTGCCAATCAAAATGAAGCCGTGAAATTTGAATCCGCTTTAAAATTGACCAATGACTCTGGTCTGCCGGTATATTTGACGGCCAGTTATCTGCCTTTGCAGGGCCAGAGTGTCGTTTGCCTGGTCGTCACGGACTTAAGCGCGCAAAAACAGAATGAAGAGCTGCGCATGGCCAAGGAAGTGGCGGAAAAGGCCAATAACGCAAAAGACGCTTTTCTCGCCGCGCTCAGCCATGAATTGCGCACCCCCCTCAATCCGGTCCTGCTCCTGGCCAGCGAAGGCGCTGAAGACCATGAGTTGCCGCAACGGGCCCGCCTCGATTTTGCGACCATCCGCGACAATATCGAACTTGAGGCGCGTCTGATTGACGATCTTTTGGACCTCAACCGGATTGCGCACGGCAAGCTCGCCCTGAACAGAAAGAACATTGATTGCCACGATGTTCTGGATAATGCCATCGCTATCGTCGAACCCGACATCCGGCGCAAAAAGATTTCCCTGACTTTGAATTTGGAGAAGAAACCCTGCCCGTTGATCGCTGATCGCACCCGCCTGCAGCAAATTTTCTGGAACGTCCTGAATAACGCTGTGAAGTTCACCCCGGAAAAGGGAAAAATCACCGTCGCCACCGCAGTTGCCCCGGATCGAAAACAATGTTCCATCACTGTTACCGATTCAGGCATCGGCCTGACGCAGGAGGAAATCCGAAGAATCTTTGACGCTTTCGCCCAGGGCGAACACGCGCAGGAATCCGGGCCTCATAAATTTGGCGGCCTGGGTCTTGGCCTTTCGATCAGTCAGATGCTCGTCAAAATGCACGAAGGCTCCATCTCCGCGCACAGCAAAGGCACAGGCCACGGCGCCACCTTTACCATCCAGCTTCCTTGCGCGGATGGTCGTTGAAACGTTTGAAACGGCATCCCATTCCCCCCTAATCCGTAGGAGACGACGTCAGGAGACTCTGACTATTCGGCAGGTGGCGCTACCACTCGCAAGGGTGCTGCCACCGGGGTGAGATTCGAGTTTTCCTGAGGACCACGTCCCCACCCGTGCCGCGAGCCCTTACACGCCGTGTGTCCATCCCGTTTTAACGTCTTAAGGTTTTAACGTTTTAACTTTTTTATTTTTCTTTTTTAATTTTTAATTGTCTCTCATCTGTAGCTGGAAATGCTAACGACGCTCCGCATCAAAAACCTCGCCCTCGTGACTGACCTCACGCTGGAACTCCAGTCCGGCTGCAACGTCATCACCGGCGAAACCGGCGCGGGCAAATCCATCATCATCGGCGCGCTCAATCTCGTGCTTGGCGAACGCGCCGACCGTGGCCTCATCCGGGCCGGTGAAGAATCCTGCTCCGTCGAGGCGGTTTTTGACGTCAGGTCCGTCCGCGCGCCATTGAAAGGCTTTCTCGAAGAAAACGGCCTCGAACCTTGCGAAGACAATCAACTCGTCCTCAAACGCACCTTTACCGGCGCCGGCACGAACCGCCAATTCATCAACGGCTCGCCCACCGCCCTGAACGTCCTTGCGACCATCGGCGAGTGGCTCGTGGACATGCACGGCCCGCACGATCACCAATCCCTTTTGAACCCGGCCAAACAGCTTTTGATTCTGGACGCCTTTGGCCGTCTCGACCGCGAGCGCGAGGCCTTCGGTGAACTCGTCCGCCGGTGCACGGCGCTCGAGCGCGAAAAATCCGCGCTCATCGTGGATGAGAAAACCTACGCGCAGCAGTTGGACCTGCTGCGATTTCAGGTGCGCGAAATTTCCTCCGCGCGCCTTCAGCCCGGCGAAGAAACCGCCGTCGAAGAAGAATTTCATCGCGCAAGCAACGGGGCCAAATTGCTGCAATTAAGCCAGGCCAGCCTCGAAGCCCTGGCCGAAAGCGAGAATTCGCTGCTCACGCAGGCCGGTGCGATTGGCCGCACATTGCTGGACCTCCAGCGCGTGGATGCCGGCGCGGCAAACCTCGTGGAGCTGCATTCCCAGGCCGTCGCCACCCTCCGCGATTTGCAGTCCGAACTGTCGCGCTATGCCGAAAAAATTTCCGTGGATCCCGCGCGCCTTGCCGAAGTCGAAGAACGCCTCGACCTGATCCACAGCCTCAAGCGCAAGTACGGCGCGAACATCGAAGAAATCAACGCGTTCGGAGAAGAAGCGCAAAAGAAATTGCAGTCACTGGAAAGTCGTGATGCCGAATTGGCGCGCATCAATTCCGAATTGAAAAAATTGGATGCCGAAATTCTAAAAGCCGGCCAGGGTCTGACTGCCCGGCGCAAAAAAGTCATCCCGCAATTGGCCAAGGCGGTCAGCAAACAACTCGATGATTTGGGATTCAAACAGAGTAAATTTGATGTGTCGTTGATGGGCCAAGAGGAATCATTGCCTGCCCGCCGTAGCTTTAGCGAAGGTGGGTCGTCGTCATCGTCATCGTCATCCTCGCTTGCGGGAAAAGGGGAATCTCATTCCTTGTCGTTGTCAGGCCTCGACGCCATCGAATTTCAATTCGCCCCGAATCCCGGCGAGCCCCCGCGGCCATTACGCGCCATTGCGTCGTCCGGCGAAATGGCGCGCGTGATGCTCGCGCTCAAGACCGTCCTGGCCGCCGAGGATGAAATTCCCGTCCTGGTTTTCGACGAAGTGGACGCCAACGTCGGCGGCGAGACCGCCCATGCCGTTGGCGAAAAAATGAAACAAATCGCCGCTCGCCGCCAGGTCCTGTGCATCACGCACCTGCCGCAGGTGGCCGCGCCCGCGTCGGCTCATTACGTCGTGAGCAAACAAATTAAAAATGGCCGCACTATTTCGGAGATCGAATTACTCGGCAAAAAAGAGCGAGTTACCGAACTCGCCCGCATGCTCGGCGGCCAATCCGACGCCGCCCGCAAACACGCGGAGGCGCTGTTGAATTCACTGACGTAGCAGCGTCGCGCCTGCCCACCGTAGCTTCTTCAGCGGAGGAGGGTGAGCGCGCTCTGACTAGTTTGCCGGATGGACTCTTAACCGCAAAGATCACAAAGATCGCACAAAAGAGAGCGTAGCATCCGATGTGAATCGGATCTAATTTTTTTGTTTGGAATGGTCAAACGCGATTGGATTTAGTCAGAGCGCACTTACCCTCCTTCGCTAAAGCGGGCGGGAACGTTGAAGCGGCCCGCAATCGGCGATTACCGTGAGTTTGGCGAATTCGCATTCATCTCGCATCCTCATCCCTGTCCGTTCTTCGCCGCGCCTTTAGCGGGCTGAAAGGCGAAACCGGCAAAAAGGCGGGTTCCCGCACTCCGCCGTCGTCCGGACGTACTTTTTCAACCCGAACCAACGTCACATCGTCACGCTTATGGTAATTGAAATAATCCGCCGCATCCGCCTTTGAGTCTGCGGGAAATTCATCATAATACAGCGTCCCCTCATGCCTCCAATGCACGCCAAAGATGTATCGCTGCCACATAAGGTCAAAAAAGTTAGGCGTCCACGCTTTAGTGTGTTCGCACAGCAACCAATGAACAATACTGATTCGCGGCTGCTCACGCAAATCAGGTCGCGGCCCAACGTATGGCGGGGTTGCTTTAACTTGCGCGCGCCTTACGGCGCGTGCCTGGCGGAAGAGCACTTCCGCCCTACCATCGAAAGGATGAGCGCGCTCTGACTAGTTCGCCGGATGCTCTTAACCGCAAAGAGCGCAAAGAGCGCAAAAGAGGGCGTAGCATCCGATGTGAATCGGATCTAATTTTTTTGTTTGGGACGGTCAAACGCGATTGGATTTAGTCAGAGCGCACTTACGTGACGCTGCTACGCTGAGGTTGATGCACATTTTTTGAATATAGGCGGTGAAACGAGAAACGAAGCGAATCTTTAGAAGAAAAACCATGCTTTCATTGGGGAATTCAACGGTTTTAAGCCGATGGGCGGTAAACGACGAGGATTCTTGCGAAGGCCGTTCGGCCGTGGCCGAGTGATTTCGCGCGAAGAACCCGGCTTCGCTAAGGCTACGCCGTGGCGGGACGGTTGGAAGGTCGCCGCTGGCGAACATCGGCAAAGGCAAGGATGACGATGACGATGAGGATGACCCACCTTCGCTAAAGCTACGGCGGGCAGGCAATGATTCCCCTTTTGGCCCAGAACCGCGGGCGTCAGCAAGCGACCGACCGGGTGACGAAGATGATTTATTCAGCGCGTTGGAAGTTTGTCCGGTGGATTATAAGGCGGGCGCGCCCAGGTCCGAACCGCACACGTCATCAGAGCCGGACGGGTTGCAGTTGTGGGACACGGACAAAATGCAGCTTGGCTTGCAGGCGTTGATCCTCCGTGACAACGGCTATACCTGCAATGAGGGCATCATTTATTATCGCGCAACCAAACAACGGGTTCGTCTGCCCATCACTGCAGAATTGGAAGCCTGGATTTTGGAAAAAATCGCTGAAGCCAGGCGGACCGTAACCGAACCAATCCCGTCGCCGCTGGTCAATTCGCCCAAGTGCGTGCGGTGTTCACTCGCGCCAGTTTGCCTGCCCGATGAAACGAGGATGTTGGCCGAACAGAGCCGCGACCGTGAGGAAGCGGAGCCGGCGGGGCAGGGGCAGGACCGCTCCCCTGCGGTCGCGGCCCGGTCGACAGGTTCAGCTCCTGCGAGTGCTGAAGAAGCACCCCGGCGATTGATGGCCGCGCGTGACGACAGTCGTCCGCTTTATCTCAATACGCAGGGTTTTCGCGTGGGCTGCAAGGATGAAGTGTTGCAAGTGAAAGAAAAAGACAGGGTTGTTGATGAGGTGCGGTTGCGGGATCTCTCACACGTTGCATTGTTTGGGAACATTCAAATCTCAACCCAGGCGATTCAATCGCTGTGTGAGATGGAAGTTCCCGTCACCTATTTTTCGATGGGTGGCTGGTTCTATGGCATCACTCGCGGTCACACGTTGAAAAATGTGTTTTTGCGCATGGAACAATTCCGGTTGGCGCGGGACGAGGCAAAATGTTTATCGCTGGCGAGGCAGTTTGTGCATGGCAAAATCCGCAATCATCGGACAATGCTCATGCGGAATCATTTGGAACCGCCCGAGCCGGCGATCGGAAAACTGAAACGAGCGTCGGAAGACGCGCTTAGTGCCGCTTCCATTGAAGAGCTTTTGGGAATTGAAGGCGCTGCTGCGAGCTTATATTTCCAGCAATTCAACGGAATGATTAAGATTGCGGATGAACTGGCTCCGGAAACAGAACAGATTTCCGCAACTGGCGCCAAACAGCTTGCGTTTAATTTCAGCTTTGCGAACCGGAATCGGCGCCCGCCCACTGACCCCGTCAATGCGATGCTATCCCTGGCTTATAGCCTGTTGAGCAAAGATTGCACGTTGGCGGCATTGGCTGTGGGGTTTGATCCTTACATCGGCTTTTACCATCAGCCGCGCTTTGGCCGGCCGGCCCTGGCTTTGGATCTGATGGAAGAAATGCGGCCGTTAATTGCCGAGTCAACTGTGTTGAGTTGCATTAACAATCGAGTGGTGACGGAAAAGGATTTCGTACGTGCAGGCCAGGCGGTAAACCTGACTGCACCCGGTCGGAAACGCTTTTTCCAGATGTACGAGCAGCGGATGAGCTCGCTTCTCACGCATCCATTGTTTGACTACAAAGTCAGCTACCGGCGGGCGCTTGAACTGCAAGCCCGCCTGCTTGCCAAAACTTTAACAGGCGAAATTGCTGAATATACTCCTCTGATGACGAGGTAACCGCCTTGCACCGGGCCACCAGAAATGAAATTGACTAAATAATCTATGAGAACTACCTATCTGGTCTGCTATGATATTGCCGATGACAAGCGGCTGAGGCGCACTTTCAAGGCGTGCCGCAGTTTTGGCGATCATCTTCAATTCTCGGTCTTTGAATGTGACCTGAATCCCGCCGAGAAAATTGAACTTGAGATTGCCCTAAGCGGGATTATCAAACGGGACGAAGACCAGGTGCTGTTTGTATCGCTGGGGCCGGCTGAAGGTCGAGGTGACCGTGTCATAACATCAATGGGCCTGCCTTACACGAAGATCGACGCGCCATGCTTCGTGTTTTGAATTTTCCAGGTTCTTTGACATTTGAATTAATGTGCGAGCGGCGGGGTGATGCGGGACGCCCCGCCTCCGCTCGCATCGCGTAAATGCTTTAAATTGAATGACTAATGATTGGAAAGATAAACATCAGAGGCGCATGCGCCTCCAAAACGGAACAGCGGTCGCAATCAAAGGCTTGCGGCCTTGCTGCAGAAAGGGTTACATGAGGGCTATTTCCGCGCTCATCAGAGCGCGGCCCCGTTGAAGCCGCTCGTGACCGTCAACGTCACGCTCCATCCATCATTTCCGCGCTCATCAGAGCGCGGCCCCGTTGAAGCCATTGGCGTTAGTCCGGTGCAGCTTGTACAAAATCAATTTCCGCGCTCATCAGAGCGCGGCCCCGTTGAAGCAAATACACCGCTGAACCGATAACCATTATGAAACAAAATTTCCGCGCTCATCAGAGCGCGGCCCCGTTGAAGCGCGGCGGCGTGCTGGACAACGCCAGAGGCACACCGATATTTCCGCGCTCATCAGAGCGCGGCCCCGTTGAAGCCTCTTGTTGTGATGCCTACCTCTTTGATTAAGATTCATTTCCGCGCTCATCAGAGCGCGGCCCCGTTGAAGCCTTGAGACCGACCGTCTGCAAGAGCAGTTCATGGGCTATTTCCGCGCTCATCAGAGCGCGGCCCCGTTGAAGCACGCCGATCGAAATCATGGCTGGTCCTGACCGGCTGATTTCCGCGCTCATCAGAGCGCGGCCCCGTTGAAGCCCAGACTGCGTGGTAGATTGCGTATCACGAACGCCACATTTCCGCGCTCATCAGAGCGCGGCCCCGTTGAAGCGCTCGTTATATTTGCATTGTCCGCGATTGAGCATCAGATTTCCGCGCTCATCAGAGCGCGGCCCCGTTGAAGCAAAGAACGAACCGACGAGCACGATCGCCATCAGCCAATTTCCGCGCTCATCAGAGCGCGGCCCCGTTGAAGCTTTAAACTCCGACACCTTTCCGCCTTTTAGCTCATGGATTTCCGCGCTCATCAGAGCGCGGCCCCGTTGAAGCAATTCGCAGTCGATTTCCTTGAGACCGACCGTCTGCATTTCCGCGCTCATCAGAGCGCGGCCCCGTTGAAGCCTGCGATAGCCACTCGGATGCGCCCGCCTTCATCTTATTTCCGCGCTCATCAGAGCGCGGCCCCGTTGAAGCAATTTCTGGAATTATAATCAGGGGATGAACGACATCATTTCCGCGCTCATCAGAGCGCGGCCCCGTTGAAGCAAGGACGCCGCGTCCTTAGCGTTCTGGACCTGAAATATTTCCGCGCTCATCAGAGCGCGGCCCCGTTGAAGCAATGGTCCAGTGTTCGCCGTAAGCCAAGTCCGCGTTATTTCCGCGCTCATCAGAGCGCGGCCCCGTTGAAGCTAGCTTTTGCTCAAGACTTTTTGCCGCAGTGCTTCCATTTCCGCGCTCATCAGAGCGCGGCCCCGTTGAAGCACGATGGCGGTCGGTCAATAACGCACAGACGGCGGCATTTCCGCGCTCATCAGAGCGCGGCCCCGTTGAAGCGATCATTTTCCGCCAGCGCCACAAAATAAATCGGCAAATTTCCGCGCTCATCAGAGCGCGGCCCCGTTGAAGCATCCAGCTCGACATAAACAACAATCCAGACCCAACAGATTTCCGCGCTCATCAGAGCGCGGCCCCGTTGAAGCTAATGGCACAAAAACGAGCTTTAACGATAGTGATTTTATTTCCGCGCTCATCAGAGCGCGGCCCCGTTGAAGCGGTCTCGATGACGAGCACTGACTGACGGCCAGAGGTCATTTCCGCGCTCATCAGAGCGCGGCCCCGTTGAAGCTTTGGTTATCACCTGTTCGCCAGTTTCGCGGCGGGCAATTTCCGCGCTCATCAGAGCGCGGCCCCGTTGAAGCAATGAATTTGCCGGCGAGTGTCTCATTGTTAGCGCACATTTCCGCGCTCATCAGAGCGCGGCCCCGTTGAAGCGACGCTTACGACCACGCAATCGCTACCGGCACGATGATTTCCGCGCTCATCAGAGCGCG
>DATAST010000025.1:0-17997 GCA_036269115.1 Verrucomicrobiia bacterium
GAAATTGAACGACTTTTTCGACGGCTCAAAGGTTATCGCCGGGTCTTTTGCCGATTCGACAAGCTCGACGCTCTGTTCACGGGATTTATCGTCTTGGCACTCATTGTCGAAGCTTTACGGCTTTAGTGTTAACAGGCCCTAGCCGGTCCGGGGGTGTTTAGTTTGGTGGGTTACGACGTGCCCGTCGTGACGGCACGCGCCTGTGGCGCGTGCGAGTCAAAGTGCTGGTTGGTTTCCCTTAGGTGTCGCCAAAATCTTGAAATTCCTCAATAAAAGCGGCGCTTTTGCCTTAAGCTCCCGCTTCGTTTCTCATTTCCCCGCTTATACAGAAAAAAGGTGCAAAGGTCGTTGCCTTCGATGTTCAGCGAAGCTGCCCGCTACGTCTTCTCTTCAATCAGCTCCCGCCGCGCCCCCCCCAATAATTGCTCCACGAACCCGGTGGAAAAGACTCCACGCCGGAAGTTTGGGTCCTGCATGATGGCTTGCTGGAAGGAAACCGTGGTTTTCACGCCGGTAATCATACACTCAGCGAGCGCGCGATTCATTCGATCCAGCGCTTCCCGCCGGTCTTTGCCCGTCGTAATCAGCTTGCCGATCATGGAATCGTACGCGGACGGAATCGTATACCCCGCATATGCGTGGGTGTCCATGCGCACGCCGCGGCCGCCGGGTTGATAATACATTTCGATGCGGCCGGGGCTGGGACGAAAATCGTCAAACGGGTCTTCGGCATTGATACGACATTCGATGGCGTGGCCCTTGATTTCGATATCGCTCTGGGAATGTTGTAGCGGTTCGCCTGAGGCAAGCAGGATCTGGTAGCGGACAAGGTCAATTCCGGTCACTTCTTCTGTCACAGGATGCTCCACCTGGATGCGCTTGTTCACTTCCAGGAAATAGAAATTGCCATGGTTATCCACGATGAACTCAACTGTACCGGCATTGGTATAGTGGGCGTGTTCAGCGATTCTTACAGCTGCTTTGCCGATTTTATCCCTCAATTTTCGAAACTTGTTTTCAAGCAGTGGCGAGGGGGCTTCCTCGATGATTTTCTGATTTCGGCGCTGAATCGAGCAATCGCGTTCGCCCAAGTGAATAATACGGCCCTTGTGGTCGCCGAGAATCTGGATCTCAATGTGGTGCGGGTTCTCGATGAATTTTTCGATGTAAACGTGCGAATTGCCAAACGCTTTTTCCGCTTCGGTACGGGCCGTATGAAAGCCCTTCATGAGCGAAATGTCGTTATGTGCGATGCGCATTCCACGCCCGCCGCCACCGGCCACGGCCTTGATCATGACGGGGTAACCGATGCGTTTGGCGATGGCGATGGCGTCCTGTTCTTTGTCTACGACACCATCCGAGCCCGGAGGCGTGGCGACGCCGGCCTTTTTGGCGAGCGCTCGGCTGACGGCTTTGTCCGCAAGCGCCTGCATGGCGCGCGGGCTGGGACCGATAAAGCGGATATTGCAACTCTCGCAAACCTCGGCAAAGTGGGCGTTTTCGGACAGAAAGCCGTAACCGGGATGGATCGCATCCACGTCCGTGACTTCCGCGGCGCTGATGATGCGGTCAATGCGCAGGTAACTTTCGGAGGCGGCAGCTTTGCCGATACAAATGGCTTCATCGGCCAATTGAACGTGCATGGAATTAGCGTCCGCCTCCGAATAGACGGCTACAGTGCGAACGTTTAATTCCTTGCAGGCGCGGATGATGCGCACGGCGATCTCACCGCGATTCGCCACGAGAACTTTTTCGAACATGATTTTGTCGTTTTATTAGTAAAAACGGGTCGAATGGGCCGTGCAATCCGGCCCCGGCCCAACCCATCGGGCTCAATTGCCCTAATTAGTTTGGCCTAACCTTGAAAAGGGGTTGGCCGAACTCGACCGGTTTAGCGTTCTCGACCAAAATTTGGGTAATGACTCCTTTGACCTCCGCCTTGATTTCGTTCATGACCTTCATGGCCTCAATAATGCAAACGACGGAATCGGAATTGACCTCCGAGCCTACTTCGGCGTACGAACCTGCTTCCGGTGATGGTGCCCGATAGAAGGTTCCGATCATCGGCGACTTAATTTCGATTTCGCCCGTCGGTGCCGGCGGGACCGGAGCCGCAGTCTGGGAAGCGGCTTGTTGAGCGCCTGTGGGCAGGTTGAGGGGAGGAAATGTGTCCTCCGCGGCGGCGGATTGTCCGCCATTGATACCTCTCTTGAGCCTGATTTTTGAGTCTTGACGCTCTAACTCGAACTCGGTTATCGAGTTCTTCTTCATCAAATCTATGATCGCCTTGATATCTTTTAAATCCACGGTTCGTTTTCGTTAAAGTGATTGCTGAATTTGAAAAAGTTGCCCAAATATTAAACCATTTTAAACCAAATACCCCGCCGTTAAATTCATAACCAAATCTTAACCGAAAGGTTTCCGAATCGTCAAGTGGCAACCTCTTAAATTTTTTTACCCCTGTTTTTGGCATAATTTCTGCCATTTTTCACCGATTTTCTGCAATCGTTAACGTCAACGTGCGTTTTTGAGGATTTTCACATTTTTTGGAGCCATCTCACCTGGCAATAGCCGCCCTCACCGCCGTCCGCACCCCGTCAAGCCCCCCAACGGAGGTGGTTGACGCAGACCAAAAGGGGTGGGGACGGCTCGTCCCCAGTGTGTCGGCGCCCGGGTGCCCTCACCCGGCTTACACCTGACAGCTTCAACGCTTCAACCTTTCAACACTTCAACGTCGAACAAACTTGAATCCTCAACCCCCATCATTTTTAATTCCCGACGCTGAATGAAGCCTATACTGTATCCGTTGGTTTTTAACCCGATTTTCAAGGAACGCGTCTGGGGGGGACGCGAATTGGAGCGGGTTTTCAATAAAAAGCTGCCTCCGGGCAAGCCCATCGGCGAATCCTGGGAGATTTCTGACCGGTCTGGCGACGAAAGCGTTATCGCCAACGGCAGTTTTGCCGGCAAAACCCTGCGATGGCTGATGGAAAATTATCCGGCCGAAATCCTTGGGCGCGCCCGCCCGGCCTCCCAAAATCGTTTTCCAATCCTGTGCAAAATCCTGGACGCCCGGGATAAGTTGTCCCTGCAGGTCCATCCTCCCGCCGCGAAGGCTGCCGAACTCAATGGCGAGCCCAAAACCGAAATGTGGTTTATCGCCGATGCCGGGCCGCAGGCCGATTTGTTTGTCGGCCTCAAACACGGCGTGACGCGAGGCGAATTCGAGGGAAAAATTACTGACGGCACTGTCGCTGAATGTTTCCATCGCGTTCCCGTCCATGCCGGGGACGCCATGTTCCTGCCCAGCGGACGCGTTCATGCCATCGGCGCAGGGCTGGTGATATTTGAAATCCAGCAAAACTCTGACACAACGTACCGCGTATTCGATTGGAACCGCGTTGGCCTGGACGGCAAGCCCCGCGAATTGCACGTCGCCCAATCCCTGGCGAGCATCGACTTCAACGATTTCGAGCCTGCTCTCGTTTCATCCACATACACTGTCAGCGGCGCTCTCCGGTCCCGTCCCATCGTCCGCGACCCGCTCTTCAACGTGGACCACATGGAAATCAAGAAAGGCGGCGACGTTGTTTTGGCCGAAAACAAACTGCAAATCCTCGCCGTCATCCAGGGTAGCGTAGAAGTCCAGGACGGTGGAAGTAACGTAACTCTCGAATCCGGCCAATTCTGCCTGATACCCGCTGAGTTGGAAGCCAGGATTGTGGCCAGTTCAGAAACATCACTCTTACGAGTAGAAGCCGGAAGTTAGAACGCCCTGTTCGGTATCCACGCTTGAGCGTGTCTGTGGACTGTGGACTCCGAACTGTAGACCATGCTATCGTGCGCCCCGATGTCCGCGCCATCTGTAACTGCAACCTCAGCTCCGGTCGCACCAGACCCGGAACCGTTGCCGCCGCTCAAGCGGCCAGTCGTTTCGCTATGGGGCGTGGGGCCGGATCGGGCTGCACTTTTGGCCCGCCTGGGAATTCTCACGATTGAAGATCTCTTATTGAACAGGCCCCGCCGATACGAGGACCGGCGGCATTTCAAAAAAATCTCCGAACTTCAAAAAGGCGAGCAGGGGACCGCGCGTGGCAGGATTGTCGCAATGGGCCTCAAACGTTTTCGTCACGGAACAAAATCCGTCTTCGAAGTTGTCCTGGACGATGGCTCTGCCCGGCTGCATTGTCGATGGTGGAACCTGCCATTCATGGAAAAATATTTTGCGCGAGATGACGAAGTTTTTGTCTTTGGAAAATTGATCCAGTTGAAGCCGCGCACCATAGACCATCCGGAAACCGAGGTCATCGAGCCTGGCGAGGAAGGTTTTATCCATATTGCGCGCATCGCGCCAATCTATTCCCTGACCGAAGGGCTCCCGCAACGGTGGCTGCGCGGCTTGACCTGGAGAACGCTCGAGCAATTTCAAACGCATCTGAATGGATCCGGCCCCGTCCACGAATCCGAAGGCGTAGCGCAGGTTTCCAAACCTGCTGTATCGCCGATTTCCAAATCGGCCGGCCGGCCGAACGCGGGCCCTTCTCATGACGAGGGCTCCATGGTTCGAAGCGGGAATCTTTCAGTAAGCGGTCTGCCGGACACACTTCTGCCTTCCCGCGAAAGCGCGATTCGAATGATTCATTTTCCGGAGGAACTTTCAGACGTGGAAATCGCCCGGCAAAGACTTGCGTTGGAGGAATTTGTAGAATTCCAGAGACAAATCCAGGCGCGCAGGAAAAAATTTGAGGCCAACGTCCGGGCCTTGCCGTGCGGCGGTGATAATCGCTTGATGAAGCCGTTTCTTGCGGCGCTGGGATTCAAGCTCACAGGTGCGCAAACACAAGTGCTTCGCGAAATCCGCGCGGACATGGGCGGCGCGCACCCGATGCGCCGATTATTGCAGGGAGACGTGGGCTCGGGCAAAACGGTCGTCGCCGCGTGTAGCGCCCTCATGGCGATTGAAAGTGGTTGTAACGTTGCGCTCATGGCGCCCACAGAAATTCTCGCGGAACAGCATTTCGCCAATTTCAAAAAATGGTTCGAACCGCTTGGCCTGCGGGTGGAACTCCAGACAGGAAGCCGCAAGGCGGAGAAACTGGAAGCGGCGCGGTCGCCGGTTATGGTTGTTGGCACCCACGCCCTGTTTTCATCCGGATTTGATTTGCCCAAACCCGGTCTCGTCATCATTGACGAGCAGCATCGGTTCGGCGTCGCGCAGCGCGAGCAACTCGTGCGCAAGGGCAATTATCCGCACGTCCTGGTCATGACGGCCACGCCCATCCCGCGCACGCTCGGGCTGACGCTCTACGGCGATCTGGATGTTTCGGTCATTGATGCCATGCCCGCCGGACGCGGAACATTGCGAACGTTTGTCCGCACGACCGACAAGCTGCCGAAGGTCTATGATTTCATTCGCGAAAAAATTGCCGCTGACCGCCAGGCTTACGTGGTGTATCCGCGGGTTGAGGAATCCGGCGACAAGGAATTGAAAGCGGTGACCGCGGAGTTTGAGAATTTAAAAAAGATCTTCGCGCCATTTAGCACAGGCCTGCTGCACGGAAAATTAAGCGCTCGCGAAAAAGAAACCGTGATGTTCGCATTTCGCGCGAACCAGCTCAAGGTTTTGCTGGCGACGTCCCTGATCGAGGTCGGTGTGGACGTGCCGAATGCTACCGTCATGATGATCGAAAACGCCGAGCGATTCGGGCTCGCCCAGTTGCACCAACTGCGCGGACGCATTGGCCGTGGCGGCCACGCCAGTTTTTGCGTTTTAATATCCGACGCCAAAAACCTCGAAGCGCGCCAGCGCCTGAGAATCCTGGAAGACACAGCGGACGGATTCAAAATCGCCGAAGCCGATTTGAAATTACGCGGTCCGGGCGAATTGCTCGGCCGCGAACAAAGCGGCATGCCCAATTTTCGGTTTGGCAGCCTGACAGACGATTTAGAGCTGATCCGGGGAGCGAGGGATATTGTGAAAAAGGAAATGAGGATGTAATTAGAGCGTTTTAAAAAATAATGTGGCCGTTCGGAGCGAGGATTTTTGGTGTTTTGCCGAGGCTTCAGCGAAGGAGCATGTTTGAAAACCCTTTGACTAAAGCTGAAACGACGCCAAAACCCAAAAAGACCGCTTTCCCTTCTTTTTCTTCCCGAATGGCTACAGTATTTTTTAAACCGCTCCAGCCACCAGTCCAGGTTAATGGGTGATACATTGCGCGCTCCCCGACCGTTCAATTTAACCTTCAAAAATCCGTGTTTGGAATTTCGGCGAAACGGTTTAAGTTGAATCTATGAAGACTCCATTATTAGTGACGGTCGCGGGTGTCATGGTTCTGGCATTGGCAGGTTGCTCGGGCGGTTCGAGCAATTCCAACCCGCAAACCACCAACACATCCGCAAATGTCCCCGCCAACAATTCGTCTCCGCTTGTCCAGGCCCAGGTTTACGCCCAGCAAAAGACGGACCTGGCCTCGCTTAACCAGGCGGTCCAGCAATATCACGCGGCCGAAGGCCATTACCCGGCCAACTTGCAGGATTTGACGCCGACCTATCTCCAAAAAATTCCCGCGGTGCCCGCCGGATACAAGATCAACTACAATCCCGGCAGCGGCGTCGTGACCCTGGCAAACCAATAACGCCTGGCCTACAGTGAAATGAACTTCAAGACTTCAACTTCCTTTTTCAGGACGATTGAAACCTTGTTTTGGTCGAACTCAATGTCGACCGGCGCGCGGTCTTCGTCGTGTTCCCACATGACATGGCCGTTGTCCATATCGATGCGATAGATTTTGAGATACGCTGTTCCAAACAGCGCGGAAGTCGCCGAATCCGCCTGGTCTTCTTCGTCGCCCGGATCGTAGGCCCTGTCCGAATACATAAATTTGCCGGACAAATAGGAAATATATCCGCCAAAAGAACTTCTCCACAAAATCGTCCCATTGGCCGGGTCGATTTTCATGACGACCGCCTGGGTTGATTTGCCAACGTCAATTTGCATTGAATACTTGATGTCATCTGGATTGCCGGTCGTCGTATTGACGTAAATCATGCCTTTGTCGTCGAAGAACATGCCGACGACGCCAACTGACGGGATACGCCAGCGCACGTTTCCGCTGTTCATGTCGAATGCCGTGAGAATGGCCTTGTCGAACACGTACAGTGTGCCGTTTTTTTCAACGCATGGCCCGGCGCCATATCGCGACCCGCCCGCATCCGCCTCATAGCTCAAATTCGCCTGCCAAAGTTTTTTATTGGTTTTATCAAAAACCATAAGCGTTTTACCCGAGATTAGGACATTTACGTTGGTCAGCGGATAAAACTGCGGAGTGCCAATCACTTGCCCGTTCCAGTCCGGCTGCGTCGAACTCGTCCGGCGAAGAACGACCTGGTACGTGCTTTGGTCTTCCATCACTGTGCCGCCGCCGTTGTTTCGTTGGATTTCGTTTAACTGTTCGTTGACCATCTGTCCCTCGTTCGCGAGGCTTAAATTAGGATTGTCGAGCGCGGAATGTGCCGGCGCCGCCCGCATCGCATCGCGCTCAACGAGATTTGCTTTGGTCATCTTCTCGCCCATAGCGATGAAATTGTCGCCGTCTGGAACCAGCGTGAAATGTTTTGGGTTGGTCGGATCACCATTGTCGTCATCCGAATCCGACCCCTGCGATCCTGAATCCTGCGAGCTGGATGCCTGCGCTTGCGCCTGACGGCGCGGCCGTCTCTGCCGGCGTTGGTCCTGGTTGTCGTCACTTTGGGCTTCCTTGATGATCTGCTGATTATGCTCGCTGTTTGCGAGGAGGGCCGGCAGCGCGATGCGTCCCGGCACCGACATGTTTTGCGCCTGTTCGGCGACCTTCGAGGGATCCATGGGCCGTCCCGCCTGGCGTGGATTCAGCGGAAGCCCGCCCTGGCCGCTGTTAGCGTACTCGCCGTTTGCCGGAATTTCGATGCCGTGCCCGTGCACCGGCGCGGGCGCGAAAAATACATCGCTGTGCATGGCGCCGTCGTTCATGCTGATATGCGTCACGATTTGCGAGCCATTTGTCTCCGCTTCAATGGCCACCATTTCATTGTTGCGATCAAAAAACGCCCGGAAATCGTTGGTCAGGATGACTTGCTGCAGGACATTTCCGGTGTTCCAATCGTAATGAGTAAACAAGGTTTGCCGGCGGAGATCGTGGCTGGTCGCCAGCTCTTCGTCCGTCAAAGGCTTGTCTTTGGCCAGCCAAATCGTTTTTCCAGAGCCGTGAATCGAATACTCGGATTCCAGGGCTATCCGCGTGAATTTCTCCTGCATCCGCGGAATCATCACGTCCGGATTCTCTCCCGTCTCATGCTGAATGCGTGTGTTCTCTTTGTCTTCGGCATCCATGGCATCCTTCACGTCCTGCGCAGTTACGAGGTCCAGCGACCAGACTTTTTGTTTGGTCTTCAAATCATAGCGCGCGAGCGTACCACCGTGGAGGAAGAGCAATTGATCGCCGTCCACGATCCAGGACGTTCCCGAGTGGGAGATGTTATCCCAGCGAATCTTAAAGCAGACGCTCGGTTGGGAACCAAACCACGCATACCAAAACCAGAATCCAAAGACACACGCGAGCACCGCGCCCACACAGGTCGCGATAGTGCCAACCTTGCGCCAATACGCTCTCTGGGCGGCAAATTTGCCGCCGATATGGACCGCGGGGCCCATGCTCGGTCCTTCCACTTTGTTCCGACAGAAAGGCGAACAAAAAGGACCGAAGGTTTCCTCGCACTTGGGGCAGATCGGCTTTTGGCAGACCTGGCAATTGCCGGTGGTCAACTCGGTACGATGCCTCTGGCAATATTTGCTAACCGGCGCTTCTTCGTGCGCGGCGGGGGTTTCAGCCGCTTGCGGTCTTGAAATGCGCAGGCGCGAGCCCTCGGGCGCTGATGGAGGCGGGGGTGGAGGGGCAGAGGGAGCAGCGGCGGCCGGTTGCGGGGGTGGCGGCACGGCTTGTGGGGCGGATGCCGTGGCTGATTCACCCAATTCCCTGCGAATGAGTTCATTCACGAAGGCCGAATAATCCTGGCCGCATGCCTGGCAGACAAACTTGACGGGCGGCATCCCCGGTGTCACGTCAATCGCGTATTTCGCGCCGCATGGACATTGGATTTTCATACTGCTAGGGCGTCTAGGGCTTGGGATTCAATAACACGATGCCATTGGAAAAGGCCAGCGAAAACGGCGTCCGCGGCGGAATCTTCTGCACGCTATCGTCGCAAAAAAGGACGTTGCCACCATACCTGCCGTGGTTATTCGCAGGGAGACTCCCGTTGGTTGAAAAAACAATGTCGCCGGCATATTTGGACAAGTTGTTGACCTGGCGATCACTCAATAGGAAATCTCCTGGCTCGGCATTCGATCCGCGTCCCATATAATAGGCGTAGCTGATTCTGCAATCGGCCAATGTGGCGTCCGATGAAATTTCCCGATCGCGCCCCCATGGACAGATAAAAATGGACCGGTCCGCCGTATAACGCGGTACCAGCTCCGTCAGGACCTGCTCCGACGTTCGGGCATTGGTATTGAGCGGGAACTTTCCGAAGTCGTTTGCGTAAATTTGTGACGCGAGGAAGATCTTTTGAAGATTGTCAGAACATCGCTCGGTTTGTGATTCCCGATGTTCCGGCGACAAATTACTGCTCAAAAGCGCATAAGCAAAGGCGATCAGCGCAAACACGACCAGCAATTCGATGAGCGAAAATGCGCGCGAGAATGAACCCCGCAAAATGGTCATATTTTCAATATAGGATTAAAAACGAAAAAGGAAAAAGGAAAAATGTCAGGTGGCGCCCGGTTAGCCGATCCGTCGGACGGCTGTTTTGCATTGCAAAAATACCCGCGTCATTGACACTTTTGCGGATGCTCGAACAAATCATCATTTTGGATTTTGGCTCGCAATACACCCAGGTGATCGCGCGGCGCGTCCGCGAACGCAATGTCTATTCGCAAATTCTGCGATATGACGTCCCTGCAAGCGAAATTGCCAAACTCAAACCTGCGGGGCTGATCCTGTCCGGCGGTCCGTCCAGCGTCTACGCCAAAGACGCGCCGCTGCCTGATCCGGAGATTTTTTCCCTCGGCATTCCGGTTCTGGGCATCTGCTACGGCGTGCAATTGCTCGCGCAATTTCTCGGCGGCAAGGTCGAGAAAGGCCTTCGCCGCGAGTATGGCAAGGGAACATTGCGGGTGAAAGACGGTTCGTGCCCGCTGTTTAGCAGCCTGCCGGAGTCACTTCAGGTGTGGAATTCACACGCTGACAAATTGACGCGAATGCCCCGTGACTTCAAAAGTGTCGCCGTCACGGAAAATTCCGAGTACGCCGCCATCGAAAACCGGAGAAAGCGGTTTTTTGGCCTGCAATTTCATCCCGAAGTGGCCCATACGCCGTTGGGCCGGGAAATTATTTCCAATTTCGTCCATAAAATTTGCGGCTGCGACCGGACCTGGACAATGCGCGAATACGTGGGCCAGGCCGTGGACGAACTCCGCAAGCAAGTGGGCAGCGACAACGTGATTCTCGGCCTGAGCGGAGGCGTGGATTCGAGCGTAGCCGCGGCATTGCTGCACAAGGCCGTGGGAGACCAGCTCACCTGTATCTTTGTGAACAACGGCCTGTTGCGCGCCCGCGAGGCTGAAACGGTGCAGAATGTTTTTGGAAAACATTTCCACATCAAACTTAAATACGTGGACGCTTCGAAACGCTTCCTGTCCAAATTGCGCGGCGTGACCGACCCGGAACGCAAACGCAAAATCATTGGCGCAGAATTTATCTCCGTATTTAGCGACGCCGTTGCTGATCTAAAGAAACGAAAAGAATCCGCAGCGCATGGCCGGCCCTTTAAATTTCTCGCTCAGGGTACGCTGTACCCGGACGTGATTGAATCCGTGCCGATTGCCGGCAACCCCGCCGCGCTCATCAAGAGCCATCACAACGTGGGCGGCCTGCCCAAAAAAATGAAATTTGAATTGGTCGAACCACTGAAATGCCTGTTCAAGGATGAAGTGCGGGAGTTGGGCCTGGAACTGGGCCTGCCGCGCGAAATGGTCTTTCGTCAGCCCTTCCCGGGTCCGGGCCTGGCGGTGCGTATCCTCGGCGAAGTCACGCCGCCTCGATGTGAAATTCTTCGCAACGCGGACGCAATCGTAGTCGAAGAAATGAAGGAAAGTGGACTCTACTACAAAATCTGGCAGAGCTTCGCCGTATTGCTTCCTGTGCGCAGCGTCGGTGTGATGGGAGACGAACGCACCTACGACTACACCATCGCCATCCGCGCCGTCGAGTCACAGGACGGCATGACCGCCGACTGGGTGAAGTTGCCCTATGAACTCCTCGAAAAACTTGCCAGCCGCATTGTCAACGAAGTCAAAGGAGTCAACCGTTGCGTCTTCGACATCACTAGCAAACCGCCAGGAACAATCGAGTGGGAGTAAGCGGAGCGGAGCGGATTAATGGATTGATGGATTTTGGTGCTAGTGGAAAGCGTCCGTCCTGTCTTCATCCGCCGGCGACCTGGGCCGCTCCCGATCTTCATCTATCGGCGAAGCCGCAAATTGAAAGCCCTGTAAGGGCGGCCCGATAATAGCCCAGGGCAAAGCGCGAGTCCGCGAGTGCGACGCCCTGGGTACGTCAGCTCGTTGATTCAGCCGCTGACTGAGAAACTGCGCGATAGCGCAAATCCTATACTGCGGCTCCTTTTCCGATGGAGCAGCCGTTTTGTTACGGGTCTCCTCCGATAGATCAGCGAGTCATCTGTGGTTTGCCTTCGATATGAAAAGAGGTCAGGAAAAGGGGTCCAAAGAGGTCTATCCATAGCTTGGTTTCGTCTCTACCTTCGCCGATAAATCAAAAGATCATCATTGGTCGCGTATGAAGCGTTTAGCGATGATTCTTGCCAATTGATTTGGTACTGCCCATTCGGCGAAATTTTTACGGTGCCTACAATGTCGTAATTTGTCGAATACCCGTCCCACCACTTCTGAAGGGCGGAAGCGTATCGAATCGATTCAGGCGATATCAACGAGTACCACGACAATGGCATATTTACTGAGACGACGTATTTGGGACGGGCCGCTTCGGTTTGCGAGAAAAATTCACGTCCCATCCGTGGCGCCAGCGGTTGCGGCTCGGTGAGAGAATAGAAATAGATAACGCCGGAAGCCGAATGGCGGTGCGATAAGAAAAAGATTTCCGGCTCCGAACCGAGAACGGCGATGGTATCGTCAGGCGAGGTATGGTCTTTCAAGTAGCCGGCGATATCAACAGCTTCAGGGAATGGGTTGGCTGAATAGAGTTCTTTTGAAAGTTGAACAGAAGTTCTGTCGAACCACATTTTGGCGTTATTGACGAGTAAATCCCCAACGATAAATGCCATCAACAACAACGGGAGGTATTTTGCCCATTTGACGTACGCATGGTCTTTCAGAGCTTTTACGATTGTGAGGATGAACACCGCGTTCAACAGCGCCAGCCCAGGCATCGCCATTAGAAAATAGTGATTCCGGAAATAGAAACCGGGAACCGTAGCAGCGAGCGCAGCCAAAAATATCAGCCCAACCAGCGGTTTGCACCGCGGCCTTCGCTGATTGTCGGCGGCGGAGGCCGGTGACTGCCGGTAATCTTGCGAATTATCGGTTCTCTCCAACTGCTCGCCTTGAACTCCTGAACCGCCCTCACCTTTGGCCGTGTCAAACAAACGGGCGATTATTCTCCCTCTCCCAGCGGGAGAGGGCAGGGGTGAGGGAGAGTCTTCCGGACGCAGATATTCGCCCCCGGGTTCAGGGTGAGGTGATGGTTTCCCCTCCCCAACATTCGAATGACATGACGTAACCTCCGACTGTCGCCACAGGCAAACCAATCCCACGACTCCAAATATCCACACCCAAATACCCGATTCAAAGACGGGGTCAAATCCGGCCGCAAATTGACCCGGCGCCGCACGTAATGGAAGCATGGACACATACTGTTCGGCATATTGAAATGTCCAAAATATGAAGGAGTGCCAAAGGCCGGCGCAGGCAAATCCGATGGCGGTCACAAGAAAGGGCAGGATGCAACCGGCGCAAAATAAGATTAGGTAGGGACGGCGCGCTGCGCAAGTGGCGCTGCCACCGCCGTCAGCGCCCGCGCAGAGCGGGCGGAACTGCGCGGTAGGACGTCCGACTACACTCGTTGCGCCGCTGGACGCGGCACTGACGGCGCAGCGCGCCGTCCCTACCATCCGCCATAAAAGCCAAGCCAGGATAAACAGCGGAAAAAACGCGGCATGTTGCTTCATCAAAATAGCCAGGCCGAAGGCTATTCCGGAAAGAAACCACCATGCCAGGGAATTTCTCCGTCGGGCCATCAACATCGCAGAAACTCCCGCGCAGACAAAAAGTGAAACGAAATGAGTGGCGTGGCCGGCCAGGCCTGCGGCCCTGGGCAGGGCGGCGAGACAAATGTATATGACTGTCGCAACCAGTGCCCCGCTATCAGATAACAGTTCGCGCCCGATGAAAAAAATGAGCAAAGCTGTAAGCGACGTCACCACAAAAATCCCAATGTGAATGCCTGCGGCGGATTGTCCGAAAATCGCCATAATCAAGGCGTACATGAAGTACACGCCCGGGAACTTCATATTGAAGGCCAGTTTGTACGGTAGAATGCCTTGCAGAATCAATTGGCCGGCATAGGCGTACTCCCCCTCGTCGCGCTCCAGGGGCATATTGCGCAGATGCCACCGGACCACGAGATTAAAGGCCAGCGCCAAAAACAGGCCGATGATAAGCCATCGGGACAAGGGCGCGGAATGGGCGGATTTGTTCAAGTTGCGGCAAGATAGCAAAAGGGGTTGAAGCGTTGAAGGGTTAAAGCGTTGAAGCGGGGGAGCCCTGGGCCGTCGCTCGCGTCCCTCTGGTAATCGTCTTTTCCTGTGGATTTGCCCTATTGAAGTTCAGTCTCCAATCCGCTATTTTAAATGGGCTTTATGACACTGACAGAAAAAATCCTTGCACGCGCCGCAGGCAAGGCGAAAGTTGAGTCCGGCGAAAACATCTGGGTCAATGCGGATATCTTGATGACTCACGACGTTTGCGGGCCGGGCACCATCGGCGTTTTCAAACGCGAGTTCGGCAAGGACGCCAAAGTCTGGGACCGGAAAAGAATCGTCATCATCCCTGACCACTACATTTTCACGGCCGACTCCAAATCGAACCGCAACGTGGATATTTTGCGCGAGTTCGTCAAGGAACAGGGCCTGCCGTATTTTTATGACGTGATCGATGATCCGAACGGCCATTGGCATTTCGACCCGGCCAAAGGACATTTGAAGCGGCAATACGGTTCGCAATACGCGGGCGTCTGCCATACGGCGTTGCCGGCCAAGGGCCATACGCGCCCGGGCGAAATCCTGTTCGGCACGGATTCGCATACGTGCATGGCGGGCGCATTCAATCAATTCGCTACCGGCATCGGCAATACCGACGCGGGCTTTGTGATGGGCACCGGCAAGTTGCTGCTCAAGGTCCCGGAAACCATGCATTTCCGCCTGGAAGGCAAATTGCAGCCGGGCGTCATGGCCAAGGACATCATTTTGCATTGCATCGGCGAAATCGGTTTCGACGGGGCAACCTATCGCGCGATGCAGTTTGACGGCGAAGGCGTGAAGTCGCTTTCAATGGACGACCGGATGACCATAGCCAACATGGCCATCGAGGCGGGCGGCAAAAACGGGATGTTCGAATTCGATTCGCGCACACAGGAATACGTGGACGCCCGCGTGAAATTGAACGGCACAAAATCCACTTACACGCCCGTGGAACGCGACCGGGACGAAAAATTCGTTTACGATTTGACGGTGGACTTGAGCAAACTCGAGCCCACGGTCGCCTGTCATCCCGATCCGGGCCAGCGCAAGAAGGCAAAGGAAATGAACCACATCAAATTGGATCGTGCGTATGTGGGTTCATGCACCGGTGGCAAAACAAGTGACTTTGTGGAGTTCGCCCGCGTCTTGCGTGGACACAAGGTGACCATCGATACCTTTGGCGTGCCGGCGACACCGGATATTGTCCATGATCTCCAATCCACGCGCTGGGGCGAGAAGACCATTTGGGAGATACTTGTGGACGCAGGCGTGCAGATGACTGAAAACGCCGGTTGCGCCGCGTGCCTGGGCGGGCCGGTAGATACATTTGGCCGCATCAACAAGTCGGGCATCAAATGCATTAGTGCTACGAATCGCAATTTCCCGGGCCGCATGGGTGACAAGGAATCGCAAGTGTTCCTCGCGTCACCGGCCACTGTTGCAGCCAGCGCGATTGCCGGAAAAATTGTTGACCCGCGAGAATACTTTGGGAATTGAAATTACGTGAGCCGCGAAGAGAAATTATTAGAGCGGCTTCGGGATTTTCATCGCGATAACAACTGGGAATTTGATGAATTGTGCAAGTTGTTACTGAAGCTCGGATTTGAAATGAGAATTTCAGGAAGTCATCATTTCTTTCGTCGCGCTGGAATAAGCGCTATAATCAATTTGCAGCCTCGGAACAATCGCGCGAAACCGTACCAGGTGCGGCAAGCGCGGCAGGTTTTGCATGCAAACGGATTGTTATGAACACGAAGTACGAAATTGTTGTTTATTGGAGTGAAGCCGATGGGTGCTTTTTGGCCGAGGTGCCGGAGTTGCCAAAACTTATTACCGATGGCGCGACGCGAATCGAGGCGTTGCGGAATGCTGAAGAAATGATCGATGCTTACTTAAAAACCGCGCGTGAAGCGGGTTGGAGTGTCCCAAAGCCCATCGGCCGAATGGCTTTTGCATAAAGCGATTATGGCCGCCAGCGCTTATACTCAAGTGTCATGGCAGGGGAACGATGCCCTTGTGCGGATGAAACTCACGTCATTCCGGGATAAAGACCGTGTGCATCTCCGTGATTTAATAGATGTCGGGCTGGTGGACGAGTCCTGGCTTGGAAAAATTCCGGAGCCATTGCGTCCACGCCTGCGCCAGATTTTGGAAAGCCCCGAAGGTTGACTTGGTGACCACCCTGCGCAATCTGAACCGCGTGGGATTGTTCCACTCCATCCGTCTTTTTTATCCGTTGCTCTGGCTTGTGGCTGCCATCACTGCCAGAGCCCAAACTGCTGCCAATGACCCGCCACCGGCTGAGTCGGATGCGTCATCACCCTCCGGCCCGGGATTTGACGACAAATTGACCGGCGGATGGGGAGGCGAACGTCAGCGTTTGGCGGACGCAGGAATTTCTCCAAATGCCCAATTGACCTTGGAAGGATTCGCGAATTTTAAGGGCGGTGTAGATACCGGCGTCGTTGGAGCTTCTACTTTTGATCTGAATGTCGCGGTGGATACCAAACCGACTCTCGGCTGGAAAGGCGGCAAGTTTTATGTAGGTTTGGAAGACCACGCCGGCCGCAACCCTTCCGCAGCGTTGACGGGTGATCTCCAGACGTTCGACAGGTACAATTCCAGACCTTACTTCGAGATTTTTGAGCTATGGTACCAGCAGGAATTGTTTGCGGGAAAGTTACGTATGAAAATTGGCAAGATAGATGCCAACACCGAATTCAGTGTCATTGACGATGGTCTGACCTTTCTCAACGCTTCGACCCAGGTCACACCCACCATCACGCCTTTCCCAACGACTCCCAGCCCGATGCCAGGCGCGGACGTCTTTTTAATGCCGGTGAATTTCTGGTCCGCGGGATTTATGGCTTCCTATGCCAACCGTTCTGATACGTTCGGCGCTTTCACAGGCCATCCCTGGGCCGGTCAGCCCACGCAGGGCGGAACATTGTTCCTGGGCGAAACAGGTTTCAAATGGAAAGACGCGCCTTTCTTTGGCAAGGACGGCAATATTAAAGGCGGGATTTGGTATCACACGGGAACATTCGTGCGCCTGGAAGGCGGACAGCAGGGCGGCTCCAGCGGGTTCTACGGGGTTTTCAATCAGACACTTTGGCAGCCGGCTGGGGAATTGGAGGATGGCAGGGGCTTGAGAGGATTTGTCGAAGCCGGCCACACGCGCGGCAGTGTCAGTGTCATCGACTGGAACACGAGCGGCGGCCTGGCCTGGACCGGTCTTCTGGCGTCGCGGCCCGATGACGTTTTAGGATTCTCGGCAAATTATGCGCATTTGAGCCGGCACGCGGGATTGCCGCACTCGTATGAACTCGCGTTGGAATCACTTTACCAGGCCACCCTTTGGAAATGGGGCACGCTCATGCCGGACGTGCAATACATCATCCATCCCGGCGGACAATATGACAATGCCCTTGTGGCCACGCTGAATTTCACGGTGCAATTTTAATTCTTTTTTCAAAGGAAGTGCTGCCTCCATTTGTCTGATTTAATAAATTGGCGCATTCACGGCTCCGCCGGACGACGAACCAATCGGAATGGACGATCTGGCTGAGCGGCTTGTACCTAAGTTGGTGAATCACTGACGCAAAACCACGAGTATTGGACTCTATATGGCCATGAGACCAAATATCAGGTATTTTGTGGTGGTGTGCGTCGCCGCCTTGTTTGCGGTCGCCGCGGTGCTTTTGATGTTTGCTATGAGCAGTTCGATATCGTCATATCGCGAGGTGAACGCTGTTTGGAAAATCCAAGGCGTATGTACTAATGCCCAAAACGGTACCCCGATTTACTGGCGTACCCTGTCTCTCTGGAGAGGAGTTTTCACTTATCATTCCGAACGCTTCAACACACGGGCCACCCACATCCAGTGCTGTCCTCGTGAACCTCGAACCTCTGCCGCTGATTACCAGCAGGGTTCTGCTAACCGAGTTAGAAGCGCGACCGCATCTGGCTATGTCAGCTATGAGCATAGCAGCCCGTTAAAAAAGTCAAAATTATATCTTGACATAGATTTTACATTAGTTATGAATATCGCATGGCGATAGGCAAACGCAAACCCACTCAGGACGAACTGTTCGTTCCCACCCTCAAGCTGGCCACCGGTCCTGGTCA
>DATAST010000026.1:0-31856 GCA_036269115.1 Verrucomicrobiia bacterium
GAGCAGCCGCAAATTCGTCACGCTGACGTTGCCGCGCTGACGCGGCAAACAATCCGCAATCCGCTGAAACTGACTCTCGGTTAGTTCCACGCCCATAAAAATGCCAATTTTTCAGCAATTGTCAATTAGTGTTAACAGGCCCTAGCGAAAGCGCACTATTGGCGGCCCAAAAGCATGTTTTCAACTTCCAACATACGAAGTTCTTTCTCAGCCTTCTTGATTTGCTCATTTGTTTTGCCGAGTGCCCACAAAATGCGCTCAGTGTGCAGAATTTTTGACGAGGTGCCCACTTCTTCGTGTTCGGGCAGTTCGGAAAAGAATTTCTTGAGTTGACTGAACCCAAAGTCTTTAAATTTTGTGTAGGCACTTTCGAGAATTGATATTTCTGCCCGCGAAAGCTCGTCAACACCGGGGTCGGCAAGTCGGGTGACCCTATTCGCGTCTGGGTCTGCCTCGGAAATGAACGCACCCCATGTTTCCTGTAGCGACACCGGGCATTCTTTCGTCAAGTCATAGATATTTTCCAGAATTGGTCCAAACGGCGCGGATACGGTTCTGTCTCCCGTGATGGGCTGGCTCCACCTATTGAGTGATTCCCTGTCGGCCCAATAGAGCATTTTTATCCATATGTATTTGTCCATGTCGCCGCCGTTGAGGCCAAGCAAATAGGCCCCAGCTTGCGCGCTTTTCTTTGGATTGAAGACAAAATTCATGCATTTGCTAAATCTGGCAGTCAAGGAGGAGTTTGTCTGCCATGCCTACGCCGCTCACTATCACAAGACCAATATCGCAGTTGCGAAAAGTATGTCAACAAACAAGTGACGCTTGTATTTGACAAGATGTGAAAGCTGTGCTTGCAAGGACGCCAGCGGCGCAGCAATTCTGATGCCCAAAAAGACACGATCTATGCCTCATTATAAAAAAATCCATTATCAGTTCATGCCGCAATGGCGGGTTCGAATTCATGAAGCAATTGCTTAAAGGTCACTGCGTCCATCATTTCGCGTTGCAGCAATTCGTGGGCGATTCGTTCGAGGGCCTGGCGGTGTATCGTCAACAGTGACCGGGCCTCGACGTAGGCGTTGTCGAGGATCTTTTTGACTTCCAGATCTATTTCCCGCGCGGTTTGTTCGCTGCAATCGCGTTGCGCCGGGCCGCTGGGTAGAAATGAATCGTACAGGCCTTCGCGCCGCGCGCAGTAGGCAAGGCCCACAACGTCGCTCATGCCAAACATCGCCACCATTTGGCGCGCCAGGGACGTGGCCTGTTGCAAATCGCTTTCCGCGCCGGTGCTGATTTCATTGAACACCACTTCTTCCGCCGCGCGGCCGGCCAGTTGCACGCGGATTCGCTCCAGCAAGGCGGAACGGCTCATCAAATATTGATCGCGGACCGGGAGCTGCATTGTGTAGCCGAGGGCCGCGCGGCCGCGTGGGATGATGCTGATTTTGTGCACCGGATCGGCGTGCTTGCTGTGAAAGGCCACCAGCGCATGACCCGTCTCATGATAGGCCACACGCGTCTTTTCCTCGTCGCTTAGACGGCGGCTGCGGCGTTCGGGGCCGGCGACGACGCGTTCGACGGCGCTTTCCAGGTCAAATTGCGTGATTTCACGCGCGCCGCGGGTGGCTGCGGTCAGGGCGGCTTCGTTCATGACGTTTGCGAGGTCTGCCCCGGCCAGTCCGGGTGTTTGCGCGGCGATTTTGCGGAGGTCTATGTCTGCTGCCAGCATTTTTGCGCGTGCGTGAAGTTTTAAGATGGCGAGCCGGCCGTCCAAATCGGGGACGTCCACGACTACATGCCGGTCAAATCGCCCGGGCCGCAACAGCGCGGGGTCCAATACTTCCGGGCGGTTCGTTGCTGCAAGAATGATAATACCCGCATTGGCTTCAAATCCGTCCATGCCGACGAGTAATTGGTTCAACGTCTGCTCGCGCTCGTCGTTCACTGAGCCAATTCGCACGCCGCGTTGCCGTCCGACGGCGTCGAGCTCATCAATGAACACGATGCAGGGCGCTTTGGATTTTGCCCGTTCGAACAAATCGCGAACGCGCGCGGCGCCCACGCCGACGAACATTTCCACGAAATCGCTGCCGCTGATGAAAAAAAATGGCACCTGCGCTTCTCCCGCGACCGCCCGGGCCAGAAGCGTCTTGCCCGTTCCGGGCGGGCCGATGAGCAGGATGCCTTTGGGAATGGTGGCGCCAAGGGTATTGTAGCGACCGGGATTTTTCAGAAAGGCAATCACCTCCTGCAAATCGTGCTTCGCTTCGTCGCAACCGGCCACGTCATTGAAGGTCACCTTCGGGGCTTGCTCGGCCATGAGCTTGGCACGGCTGGAGCCAAAGCCGAGGACCGATTGGCCCAGGCCGGACATGCGGCGCGACAAAAAGCGCCAGAGAAAAAATATGATCGCGATGGGAATCAGCCAGGCCAGGAACAGTCCGCCCACAGGATTGACTTGCCTGCCGGTGAAATGAATGTGATGCCTTTGCAAATCGGCAACCAGGGTCGGGTCCTCCACCCGATAGGTTTGAAAACCGGTCGATTGAGCTGCCGAAGCCCCGAACCAATTATTAGTCGACTGGTTATTGTTGGTGGTTTGCAATGCCTGGGCGACAACGGTGTTGGTTGCTGCCGCGGCTCTTTCTCCGGGCGCATTCGTGACGATGTCACCGGTGATGAGAGTCTGTCCGATAACGACATTGGTGACCATGCCTTGTGAAACCAGCGCCCTGAAGTCGCTGTAAGGAATGGTTTGCATGAATGATTGTCCGGTCGATTGCCGCCAGAACCAAATGAATGCCAGCAATATCAATACGTAGATGATGAGCCATCCTTGCGGTCGGCCGAACCAATTTCCGGACCTGCGGGGGTCGCGGGGATCGCCAGGGTCACCCGGATCACCGGGATCGCGCGGTTTGCGTGGCTTAACCGGAGGCGGCTGAATATTTCGCTTTTTCATAATGTTAGCCGCGACCCTGTGGTCCGACGGCTCGTGGTTTGCGCATCAATGTCTCCTTTGTCGACAAAACAACATATCAGAGTTCGGGGGATTCTCAACGGGAGGGACCTATAGCGCCTGTAAAATAGAGCGATTTTCCACAAACTGCATGACGCTTTCAATCGAGCGATTCTCCCTCACCCCTGCCCTCTCCCGCAAGGAGAGGGAGAATTGTCGTCCGATGATTTGATATGCTTAAACATCGCTGGCCGTTCAAGGGTTCAATGCGCGAAGGCGCTTCTGGGGATTTTGTGCAGCGGCGCAACGAGTGCGGCAGGACGTTGGTCTCGCCATGCGGGATTCCGCCCGCTGTACGGGCGGTGACGGCGGTGGCAGCGCCACTTGCGAAGAGCGCCGTCCCTACCATGTCAATCCTCCGGGCGTTCGCCGCTGGGGGCCATTTTTACGAGCCGGGGCATAAATTCGCCGAGGACGGTTACCAGGTCATTCTGCGCGGCCATGACTTCACGAATGTTTTTGTAGGCCATGGGCACTTCATCAAGCCCGGCAGAAATGAGCGTGACGTTTTGCTGTTTCAAAAACCGTTTCACGTCTTTCCAATTGAACTTCTCGTTGGCGGCTTTGCGGCTCATGGCCCGGCCCGCGCCGTGGGATGCGGAATGCAGCGATTCCGGATGGCCCTTGCCGCTGACAACAAACCCCGGCGACGCCATCGAACCGGGAATGATTCCCAGGACACCTTCGCCCGCGGGCGTCGCACCTTTGCGATGCACAACGACTTCGCGTTCCACGCCGCCAATGATGTGCTTTTCTTTCCACGCAAAGTTGTGGTGATTTTCCAAATCCAGGAGCACGCTCGCGTTGAGATTTTGTGCGATGTGCTTATGAATCAGCGCGTGATTGGCCGCGGCGTATTGGCCCATGAGTTCCATGGCGTTCCAGTATTCCTGTCCTTCCTCCGAATCGAGCGCCAGCCAGGCGAGCCGGAGCAATTCGCTGGGAAGCGAATCACGACGTTTGGCAAACGCAAGTTTGCTGTAATAATCACAGACCGCCGCGCCCGTGCCACGGCTCCCGCTGTGCGACAAGAGCGCAACGTAAGTGCCCGCGGGCAATTCTTTTTGGCTGGCCGTCGCGATGGGCCCATGCGCCGTGAACAATCCGAATTCCACGAAATGGTTTCCGCTGCCGCTGGTACCAAGCTGCGCCCAGGCGCGGTCCTTGTTTTGCCGGGTTACGCCGCTGACGCTCCAATCGACATCCATGACGTCATGTTCGCGCCGCTGTTTGAACGTGGAGCCGACGCCGAAGCGCGTCTCGGCTTCGATGGCACGAGTGAGCCGTTCCTGTTTCTGTTCCAGATCGCGCACGGGAATATCGAGCACGGTCATCTTCATTCGGCAGGCGATGTCCACGCCCACGGCGTAGGGAATGACGGCGTTTTCTACGGCGAGCACGCCGCCGATGGGCAGGCCGTATCCGAGGTGCGCATCCGGCATGAGCGCGCCCGCAACTGACACCGGCAACAGACACGCCTTTTCCATCTGCATCACGGCGTTTTCGTCCAGTCCCTCGCCCCACTGGCGATATTTCACTGGTTCGGCGCGCGGCGGAGGCGGAGCGCTGAGCAATGCTTTAGCGAATTCGCCGCGCAACGAGTCGTCCACAAACGGCGCCGGATTGGCGACGATGGCGGCAACTTCTTCGCGCAGTTTAGTTTTGTCACCGCCGCCCAGGACGAATTTGGAAACAAAATCGGTGGCGCGGCGAGTGGCTTCGCCGAGCGGGACGCCGAGATGGATGAAATCCTTTGTATTCATATTTTTGTCAAGATATAGAGGGAAGCAACTGTCGCCCCATCAAGCGAGATGTTTTGGACAGTTGGTCCTCGGGCATTTTTCGTAAAGCATTATGGTTATTGTACTTATAACAAACCTGCCATTTTGCCTCTATTTTGGAGGAGACAATATGCAATTTAAATTTTGGAAGGCGGGATATTATAGAACTGGCGTTTGAATGCAGATTGCGGAACGCGGAACGCGGAATGAAAAAATGCAGTGGGACCAGGAGCCAGATCAGGACCTGGTTCCACGTTTTGTTTATTGATACTGCATTCATTACAGTCAAAGACTCGGCGGTTTGCACCCCTACGAACATTTTCTCATAGGAATTTGCTGAATCAACGGGTTTATTTGCCACCTTTTGACACCCAGCCTTCGCTCAGAAGCTACGGCGGGCAGGCTTTTTGAATCCTCCTCAGATCTTTTTATCCGCAGATTTCGCAGATTAAAGGCCGCTGCCGCCAAGGCTTCCACCTTCGCTCAAAAGCAGCTACGGGACAAGATGGCGCCTGGCAGATTCTTTGCCAACCGGCGGTGGAATCAGTGACATCGATTGTAACATTGAAAATCAACTTTGGGTGTTTATGATTCTGTGCATAGGCTTTTTTGCCGCTAAAATCTATGGGTGCATCCTTTACCAATTGCCAGGTACGATTCACCGATGCCAATGCCGTGGCGACCGTACTGGCATCGTTGCTGACATCACGCGCCTACATTTCGCCGGCTTCCGGTAATTGGGTAACGGTTTATGACGAGGCCACGGAGTCCCAGGACAGCAAGCTACTAATCAAGCTGGCAAGGGGATTGTCGAAGGCGTTGAAGACCGACGTCTTTGGATTTCTAGTACATGACAGCGGTATTGCGGTCTATTACCTCTGCCAAAACGGCGAGCTGGTGGATGAATTTGATTCCTGCCCGGATTATTTCGGTAATGAAGTCAGCGAGGCGGAACGCCAGCGCGTGCGCGGTGTCACAGAAAAATTGCTGCCGTTCGCCGTACGGGGGACCACTCGAGAGCAGATTGATGCGATCATCCACCCGGCAAGTTCGGAGGATTTTCCATTGATGGCCGAGGAAATCATCCACGACCTGGGAACCTTGCTGGGGATGAACGAGAATCGCATTGGCCTGGGCTTTGAGTATTTTGAGGGCGAAGGCGAATACCACATGGATGATGCGGCAGATTTTGTAATGATCGAAAAAGGTGTTCCGCCGCCGCGCATTAAATCCTCCGTCGCGGCCGTACCCAAACCACGTCCGCACGAAAAACGAGTTACCAAGGCCGAGGCAATGTCCGAGATGAAGTTGGATATGCTGGCCATAGCGGTAGTTATGCTGGCGAGGGCCTGGACCAGCCAGACCAACGACCAGGCGGCGGCGCTCGCCAAAATTCTTCCGCCTGATCAGGTCCGAGCCGCAATCGCTAAGATCACCAACACTCTTGAAAAGACCGCGCGCGAATCAGTCAAACTTTCCAAACTGGCTGACCCTCCGACATTTGAAGAATTGAAGGCGGCCCGTGATGCGGGGCCTGATGCTCTCGCGGCTCTTCTCGCCAAACGCGCCCCAAGCATTCTGGGAAGTGTCGCGGCCCAGGCCATCGGCGACGGGATAGAAACGTTTGTAGCGGCGCTGCTTAAGTACGGCCTGGATCCGCACGCCACGGATCATTTGGGCGACAAAATCATGGATGCCGCAGAGCGGCTTGGAACCGATTCGCCGATTTATCAGATGCTCAGGGCAGCGGCGGGCCGATGATACAGATTTAATTTATTTACGATTTGCGCGGTGGATTCGTGAAACGGGAAGATTCATTTCAAAATCATTCGCAATCAACGGCTCAATCAATCGGTTGGTCTCCCCGCTGGTTCTTATGTAGCGGTTGCGCTTTTAAATCTTGGAGGAATGGATAAAAGGGTCTCGTTCATGTGATTGAATTTTAGATGCCGTTGGCGGGCGCAATCAAGGCCTCGTCACCTCGGCTCCTACAATGTTTTTGATGTAATTGCACCTATGCGACAGAAAGTGCGTGCTTTCTTTAATTTATATTCGTCGGACCAGTTTAATTTGAGTCTCCTTACGTCGGCTCCTACGGAATATTTTGGTTTTCACAAGTCGGGCGTTCTCTTCCCGATATAATTGCCGCGGCGAATAGGCCGAGGCTGGCGCAAATTATCCAGTAGAGATTTGGGTTAAGGGTCAGGAGTTTCATTCCCAGGGCCGGGCCGATGATGAGGGCGGAGGACCAGGTCAATCCGGAAACGCCCATATAGCGGCCGCGCATTTCGGCCGGCGCGAGGCCGGCGAGATAGGCCATAAATGTGGGCATGGTGATCATTTCGCCAAAGGTAAAAATGAGCATGCAGCCGACGAGGCCAGGAATGGTGTGAGCACGCGCGTTTAGAGTAAATCCCAGGGCGATGAGCACGTAACCGACGGCCATCACGCGGCGCGCGGGAAATTTCCGGGTGAGGGTTGTCAGAGGCAGTTCAAAGAGCACGACGAGTACGCCATTGAGCGACAGGACGAGGCCGTAAGTCGTCGTGGAAAAGCCACGATGCGTCAGATAGAGTCCGTACGTAGAGGCGAGCTGACAAAACAGGAGCGCGATAGCGAAATTTGCCAGGAGCAACTGATGCAGTTTGCGATCACGGCGCAGAATTGAAAGCGCGGGACCCCACCCTGCATTTTCCGACGTGGCTTGCGGGCCGGCCGGAAGCGCCAAAAGCGCAACCAATCCATATAAGGCGGCCGTGGCGGCGTCGCCGACAAACAGCCAGACAAAACCCAGCGCGGCGATGAAGCCGGCCGTGGCCGGGCCAAAGGCGAAGCCGGCATTGAATGCCATGCGCAAGGTGGCAAAAGCAGTGATGCGTCGCTCGGGCGGCACGACATCCGCCAGAAGCGCGCTGCTGGCGGGACGATAAAATTCGTTGGTCAATCCCGTCAGCATGGTAAACAGAAGGATTGCCGGAAAATTACGCGCCTGCGAAAGCAGCAACATCATGGCGGCGCCGGAAAACATCGAGAGCACGATGGTTTTCCGTCGGCCAATGTGGTCGGCGAGATGGCCGCCGAGGATCGAGGCGAGCAGGTTGCCGACGCCATAGGCAGCGATGGCGAGTCCAGCCTGGTCCACCGTAAAGCCTTTGCCCGTGAGATACAGAGCGAGGAAGGGCACGACGAAGGTGCCGAATTTGTTCAGGAACGTCCCGAAAAAAAGTATCCATGCCGGACGCGGCAGCGCGGCCAGGGCGGCAAACAGCGGCTCCGTCCTTGCGGACGGCCATGTCTGCGGCGCGGTGTTGATGTGTTTTTCGATGTTCATTGATGGATGTTTTCCGGGACACAGGCGGGACGCACTGTGCCACTACGGCTACGGACGAGCACGATATTTTTATTCATCATAAAATAATTCATAGCCGCGAGAGAACACAAAGAGCGCATAGAGGTGTTTGTTGGTTGTTCGAATCGCAATTACGTGTTTAGCATGAATTCAACTTTCGAAAGCGGTGTCACAGCCACCGCACTCCAGGACGCAAGCGACGAATCGAAGGTTTCTGGCTTCGGTGCGCAGCTTGACAAGTATTAAGGTCAATCCGTCACGATCGCCTGGGGAGGTGCTGTGCTCTTTACAGTTAAACCCACTTCGCGTTCCTCGCGCGAAATCCCGTTTCAATGCTCCTCTCAGCGCCCTTCTCATTTACACTTCTTAAAAAGCTGTAAACCCCAATAGTCACAAGGCTTTTTCGCATTATCACCGCGCCGTTTACTCGTTTACTCACATATACACAGAAAATATGAAACGGGGAATTTATCGCCTGAAGTGTAAGCTCGCCCATTTGAGACTCATTCGCGGCGCGGATACTCATTGAAATGGGCAGAGCGGGAGCTCTGCCCTACCAAAATATGTCGGAGGATGACGATGAGGATGATTACTGCCGCGGACGAAGTTCGCGATGGCTTGTTTATGGTGGAAAAAACGACCATGATGGTTTCACAATCATGGAACGGATTCTCGGAAGTTATCTAATTGAGACGGCTCTTGATCCGGCGGCGGCGGCGACGGCGCTCGCGGGAGAACAATCGTCGGGCACGTTCGTCGAAGTGCCGGGCGAAACGGCTGAGCTGAAACGACGATTCGCGGCGCGGGTCGAAAATGTTATTGAATTGGATTCGGTCCAATATCCGGCATTGCCGGGCCACCGGGGTCAAGACGGAGGCCCGTTCCGCCGGGCGGTCATTCAAGTTTCGTGGTCGATCGAGAATTTCGGGACCAACCTGCCCGCCCTTGTTTCCACTGTGCAGGGAAACTTGTACGAATTGCGCCAGTTCTCGGGTTTGAAGCTTCTCGACCTGGAATTTCCCGGCTCGTTCCTCAAAGCTTTTCGCGGCCCGGCGTTCGGCGTTGCCGGCTGCCGCCAATTGACCGGCGTCCAAAATCGCCCGCTGATCGGCACTATCATCAAACCGAGTATCGGGCTTTCTCCGCAAGAAACCGCCACGCTTGTGACGACACTGGCGAACGCAGGCATAGACTTCGTCAAGGACGACGAACTGATGGCCAATCCGCCGCACTCGCCGTTCGACGAGCGGGTTGACGCAGTCATGCAGGTACTCAATGACCATGCCGACCACACCGGCAAAAAAGTGATGTATGCGTTCAACATCAGCGACGAGTTCGACGCCATGCGCCGGCACTACGATAAAATTGTCGAAAGCGGCGGGACGTGCGCGATGATCAGTATCAATAGCGTCGGAATGACGGCCACCCGAAAGATATGCGACCGGGGCGACCTGGCCATCCACGCTCATCGCAATGGTTGGGGAATGCTGAACCGTCATCCGATTCTCGGGATCGAGTTTCCAGCCTACCAGAAGCTCTGGAGGCTGGCCGGGGTGGATCAACTCCACGTCAATGGAATCGCCAACAAATTCTGGGAATCCGACGACTCGGTTGTCCGCTCGATTGAATCCTGCCTTGCGCCGCATCCGCTCGGACGCCAAGTGTTGCCAGTGGTTTCTTCCGGCCAATGGGGCGGGCAAGCCTGCGAAACTTTTCGACGAACCAAAACGGTGGACCTGCTTTACATGGCCGGCGGCGGAATCATGGCGCATCCGGACGGCCCGGCGGCGGGCGTGCACTCGCTGCAAAAATGGTGGGAAGCGGCGGTTGAAGGTCTCACCATCGAAACCGCGGCGGCGAAATATCCCGAATTGAAAAGATCCGTCGAGAAATTCGGCAAAAGGGACGCATGACGAAATTGCTCCTCACATTTTATGGCGATGATTTTACCGGCTCGACCGACGCCATGGAGCAGCTCACGCTCGCGGGCGTCCGCACCGTGCTATTCGTTGAACCTCCGACACCCGCGCAATTGAAGCGATTCCCGGACTTACGGGCGGTGGGTATCGCCGGCATGACACGGGCGATGGCCCCGGCGGCGATGGCGAAGGCACTTCGCCCGGCATTTCAAAAGCTGAAAAAGCTTGGCGCGCGGCACGTTCATTACAAGGTCTGCTCCACGTTTGATTCGTCACCGCAAATCGGCAGCATTGGACGCGTGCTTGAAATCGGATCGGAAATTTTCCCGTCGCCGTTCGTGCCCATCCTCGCCGCGGCACCGGCGCTCGGGCGCTACACAATTTTCGGAAATCATTTTGCGCGGTTCGGCATTGGCAGCAACGGCGAGATTCATCGGCTCGACCGCCATCCCTCCATCGGCAGGCATCCAGTGACGCCGATGACGGAAGCCGATTTGCGATGTCACCTGGCCAAACAGACGAAAAAGAAAATTGCGCTCTTCGATATCTTGAAAGTCGCGCTGCCAGAGCCCGAATCGTTCGCCGAACTGAAAACGGTTCTTACCGCCAAACCCGATGCTGTTTTGTTCGACGCGGTCGAAACCAGCCATTTGCGGCGGATCGGCGGATTGATGGATAAACTCGCTGGCAAAAATGGACCTTTGTTTTCGATTGGATCATCTGGAATCGAAACGGCGCTGGCTGGCTCGCTGGGGTCAAGCAAACGACTTCGCGTAACCCGCGCTTCAGAGACCAAACTGCTGGTTGGTTCAGGAAGTTGCTCGCCGGTGACATCCCAGCAAATCGATTGGGCGTTGAAACACGGTTTTGCGGAAGTTTCACTAGATGCGAAAAGACTGGCGGCAAAAAATGGCGATGCCGAGACGCAGCGCGCCATTAGACTGGCGGTAAAACTTTTGCGATCCGGCCGGAGCGTGATTGTCCATACGACGCGTAGCGGCTCGGACAAATTCCTTGCATCGAAATTGAAAAACAAAACTGCGGAAGTACTCGGCGACGCACTTGGAAAAGTTTTGCGCGGTGCGCTTGACGCAACGGATGTCCAACGCATCTGCATTGCCGGCGGCGATACTTCAAGTTTTGCGGCGCGGGCTTTGGGTATTGAAGCCGTTGAGATGATTGCGCCACTGACGCCGGGCGCGCCCTTGTGCAAGGCATATGCGCCCGGTTCGCCTGCCGATAGTCGCGAATTCGTTTTCAAGGGCGGCCAGGTCGGCGCGGAAAATTATTTTGAAATCGCCATGCGCGCCCGAATTTAAATTTATGAAAAAACTTGCCCTGATTCACACTTCGGCGACGCTCGTGCCGGTCTTCGCGCAATTGTGCAAAGAGAAATTGCCGGGCGTGGAAACATTCAACATCGTGGACGATTCGCTCGTCAAAGGCATTCGCGAAGCAGGCAGCATCACACCCCAAATCTCGCAACGCGTCGCCAATTACCTTAAATCCGCGGAATCGGCGGGCGCAGACCAAATTCTTGTAACCTGTTCATCGATCGGTCCGGCGGTTGAGGCGGGCGCCAAATCCGTCGGCGTGCCGGTGCTGCGCGTGGATCAACCGATGGCCGACCAGGCGGTGGCGACTGGAATGAGAATCGGCGTCATCGCGACACTGCAAACCACTCTTGAACCGACGGCGGATTTGATCGCGCGCCGGGCTTCCGCAGCCGAAAAAAAAATCAGCCTGACTTCAAAGCTTTGCGAGGGCGCGTTTGAGGCATTGATGAGCGGCGACGCGGCGACACATGATGCGAAGGTCGCATCGGCGCTACGCGAACTGTCAAAGCAGGTTGACGTCATCGTACTGGCGCAGGCTTCGATGGCGCGCGTCGTGGAAACGTTGCCACCCGAAGACAAACGGGTACCGATTTTGGCCAGCCCGGCCATTGCGGTGTCTCATCTCGCAACGGTTTCGAGATGAATCAACCGTGGCAACCGGTGGCCGTTGTTCTTGCGCTCGCGCTCGCCGTCGGCCTGCGGTTTGTTCCCAAACTTCGCGGTTATCAATTCACCGCATGGATTCTGGCGGCTGTCACGGCGGCACTGATTTATCCGCAGGCGTTTACCAAATGGGGCAACATCGACCTGCGTAACAAATGGATCATTCTGGGCGTTGTGCAGGCGGTTATGTTCGGCATGGGCACGCAAATGAAGCTGGACGATTTTATCGGCGTCGTACGAGCACCACGCGGCGTGTTGATTGGCATTGTGTGTCATTTCTCGGTGATGCCGCTAGTCGGGCTGGCGTTGACCAAAATTTTCCGGTTTCCACCGGAAATCGCCGCGGGCATCATTCTCATCGGTTCGTGTTCCAGCGGCCTGGCGTCGAATGTGATGGCCTACATTGCCAAATCGAACCTGGCATTGTCGGTAGCCGTCACGGCCGTCACAACGATGCTTGCGCCGGTGATGACGCCGTTTTGGATGAAGTTGTTGGCGAACCAATATGTCCAGGTCAGCTATATTGGAATGATGATGGAGATCATCAAAATTGTCCTGGTGCCAATCGGGGCCGCATTGCTACACGATTATCTCAGACACGCTTCCACTCGCGGACGAAAAGCCGTTTTGGCGATCGCGGCTTTCGGGGCGGTGTGGCTGGCGTTTCTTGCTGCGGGCGGCTGGGCCATGCTGAGCCGAAGCCTGCCGGAAACAACTCTACCAATCGTCGGAATCGCGGGATTCCTGGTAAGCGCGTTTGTCATTGGCGTGGTCTATCATTGGCTCACGCGAATAGTTCCGCGCCTCGATGGTTGGATGCCTGTGCTTTCCATGGCGGGCATTGTTTATTTCACCACGGTGACAACAGCTGCCGGCCGCGATAATTTGCTGCAGATGGGCCGCTTGCTTTTTCTTGCGGCGGCGCTGCATAACGCCGCCGGTTATTTCTTCGGCTATTGGTTGAGCCGCGCAAGCGGCCTGGACAAAAATTCCGCGCGTTCGGTGGCGTTCGAAGTGGGCCTGCAAAATGGCGGCATGGCTAGCGGCCTCGCGGGCGCGATGGGCAAATTGGGAACGGTCGGCTTGGCCGCGGCAATCTTCAGCCCATGGATGAATGTTTCGGGGTCTTTGCTTGCTAATTACTGGAGACGGCGGCCGGTTTCATTGGTGCGAGACGAGGCCAGAGAGGGTCCGCAGATTTCGCAGATAGGCGAATGAGGAAGGCAGGAAAAGAGGAATTTCCCGGATTCTTGTTTCCCTCATTGTTTCATCTTATTTGTAAAAATCACCATCATTGGACTGGATTGGGAACCTGGTAAAAATGCCCTCGTTGAATACGCCAAATCCTGGCCGGAGCAAGGAATCGAGTTTCGAAAACAGTACGTCGCCATACGAACTATAAACCCTTGAAACCACCGGCAAGAGAGAATTGCACCGATGGCGAGCGGAAGAATGCGGGAACAAGCTGTCCCCGCCCCGGTTAAAGCGCGATTTTGAGTGATAACCTGGAATTTCGAACCATAAAATGCTTTCACGGCTACCATGACAGGAATTGAAAAAATAGGGAAAAAATGCTAACACAGCCTGCGGACGCTTCCGTAGCTCAATGGTAGAGCGGCGGTCTCTAAAATCGCGGTTGTGGGTTCAACTCCCATCGGAAGCACCACCCTTGACAAACCAGCGATATTTGCTATGCTTTTGGCCATGACATAGGTATTCGACCCAATTCTCCGGCTTTACGCTATTGTGCGTACTGACCTGGGAATGTCTGCCGGCAAAATCGCCTCTCAAGCCGGCCATGCCTATTTGTGCGCCTTCCTCAGATGCCAGGAAATAAATCCCGATGTTGCTCGTGAGTACCTCAAGGATTTGCCCGGCACTAAAGTCTGTCTTAGTTCCAAAAATCTAGACGCTTTGCTTCGGGCAAAAGCCGAAGCAGAAACTTCCGGAATTCCATCCTTCATAATCGTCGATTCCGGTTGTCCCAATTTCTTCGACGGCCAGCCAATTATTACCGCCCTTGGCCTCGGTCCGGCGAAGGAGAATCAAATCAAACACATCACGCGGCGGTTTAAACTCCTATGATCGAAAAGAAAAACCTCCATTCTAATGCCATCCACCTTAATACCGTCATTAACAGAACCTGGAGCCCAACGGCCGGTAAATTTGATTTTACCTTCGTATTCACCTTCCGAAACAAGGAAGAATATCTGGCTTTCCGATGGTCCTGGAAAGAAAACTATGCGGCTCTTAGCGGCAAGATCCGAAATCAAAAACGCGAAATCAAAGCTATTCAGCGCAAACTTGAATATGCCGGCCAGCTTCAAAGCAAGGTCTGTGAACTGAAACGCGAGGCGACAGTCCAGATTTTCATGTTGCGAGCAGCAAAGCAAGAAGCCAACCGGCAATACCAACAGGCAAAACAAGCGGGTCAATGAAACGGTTCAGGAAACCGGGCGTCCGCGGATTGAACAACGCCGGGCCCCGGACGCCAAACATTGAACGGAAGAATGCGGGGACGAGCCGTCCCCGCCCCGGTCATCATCGGCCGGTTGAAGATTCTTTTGCGGCCCTAATTGGGAAACGGGATCGCAATGCGCTCACCAATGCGGCGTCGGCTTTGGCCGAAAACATTTCGAGAGGAGAAAATCCGCGTCGCCGCGCTAAAACAAGCGCAAGAAGCATGAGGAGTGCTGTGATTACAACGTTCGGCCACGCATTCAGGGCCCATTGGCCGGCCCAGGTCAGCTGTAATTTATTCGAGAACGGCAACAGATACGGTATTGGCCATTGTTGACCATCCGGGCCGCGAGCGCCGACCAAGTCCGCCACCAGGTGCAAATGAAAACTGAAAAAGGCCAAAGGAGTCGTTTTAAGTTTCTGCCGGGCGATTATCGCCGCAAGAACAGTCACCACGAGCGCAAAACCCAGGTTATGGCCCAGGACATGATGATAGTCGCTCCACCAATAAAGCGGATGACTGGAATTCTGAGTCAGTTTCTCAGCGATGATGCCCAGGCCATCAAGATCGGGGACCACACTGGCCAATGTCACAATGGCGCGGTCACGTTTGCCAAGGGACGGCACGGAGTTGGCTACGGCCCAGCCCATGAAAAAATGAGTGATGGGGCTCATCTCAGCGCACGATATCACATGCAGTCTAATGAGACAATTCGGTGCTTGCGCACGGCCACCATGACAGGAATTGAAAAATCCGGAAAAACATCGAACATCGAACGCCCAATGTCCAACCCACGGAGAAAGTGAATGCGTTAGAGCGGTTTAAAAAATACTGTAGCCATTCGGGAAGAAAAGACGGGGAAGCGGTCTTTTTGGGTTTTGGCGTCGTTTCAGCTCAGTCACGGGGTTTTCAAACATGCTCCTTCGCTGAAGCCTCGCCAAAACACCAAAAATCCTCGCTCCGAACGGCCACATTATTTTTTAAAACGCTCTAACGGCTCCTTTTCGAGTTCTTCTCAAGCCACGCAGCGTAGTCCTTTTCTTTTAGTGTTCCTGCCGCCAGGCCCAGCGTATATTCCACAACGGATTCTTCCGTGGCGGTCAATTCGCGTCCATTCACTTCCAGAAAGACGGCTGCCACCATAAAACCCGTGCGCTTATTGCCATCGAGAAACGGGTGGTTGAGAATAATGCCTGCGGAGTAGCTTGCCGCCATTTCAGCATGTGTTGGCTTCGAATACGCGAACAAATGCTGTGGCTTTGAAAGGGCCGAATCCAACAACCCTTCATCGCGCAAGCCAATCAGTCCGCCATGCTGGGCCAGCATTATGTCATGAATCGCCAGACACTCTTCGCGAGTGACCCATTCCGGCTTCTTCATTTCGCCAGTTCTTTCAAAGCGTGACGATAACGGCGGCTCAGATTTTCCGCCGCCTTCATTTTCCGGGAGAATTCCGGATTGCTGGCCGTCAGGCGAAAGCCGCCATCGGTGGCGTCCGTCAGAAATACAGCGTCGCCGCTATCGGCGTTTAGGCGAGCAAGTGCCTCCTTCGGCAGAACAAGCCCCACCGAATTGCCAACTTTACGCAATTTAAGTTCGAGAACCATAGCGATAATGTATCCACAATTGTTATAACATCAAGTCCAACATAGGTAAATGGAGATAACGGGAAATATTGAACATTGAACGCCCACCCTGGGACGCGGGGACGAGCCGTCCCCGTCCCGGTGCTTGCGCACGCAATTTGCGATTTACGCGTAACGTGTGATCGATAAGACCGATAGGACATGGGACTGATAGGCTGCGATACGGCTCCAACGGCGAAGCGCCCGGTGAGGGCACCGGGCCTACAACCTTGCTTTGACCGGCTCAGGCGCAGAAACCCTGCCTTCACCATGGGCACGCGTATTAACCCATTCCTCCCGCCGCACGGGCGGGGACGGCGGTGGCACCCAGCCTTCGCTCAGAAGCTACGGCGGGCAGGGCGCCACTTGCGAAGAGCGCCGTCCCTGTTACCTGTCAGCCTTCGATGCGGTCATTTTTCTCGGCCTTGCCGTTTTTCAGGGGCACGAAGCCGCCCGGCACGCTGAGTACAAGCGTGTGGCCGGCGTTTTGAGCCGTCGCAAGCGACTGCATCAAACGCAGGTTCATCAACGCTGGATTGTCTTCGAGGACGCGGGCGGCGTTCGCCAGGTTCCGCAGCGCGGCAGTTTCGCCGCGGGCGCGCTCCAAGGCGGCCCGGCCTTCCTGCTTCGCTTTCAACACTTCCGCGAACGCGCGTTTCAGGTCCGCTGGAAAGATCACGTCCTTAATTTCAACCGCGAGGACGCTGACGCCCAGCTTTTCCGCGGCGTCTTTCACGCGTGCCAGCAGTTGCGAGCCGATTTCCAGTTTTTGATTGAGCAACGCCTCCACGGCGATGCCGTTGACGACTGCCCGCAGGGCGAGCTGCGCGAGGTGGTAAAGCTCGCCCGACCAGTTCTGGGTTTCGTGCGCGGCCTTGACCGGCTCAGTGACCTGGTAACTCACGAGCAGGCTGATCTTAAGGCCGATACCGTCAGCCGTAAGCACGTCCTGTCCCGGCACAAGTAACGAGGCACGACGCAGGTCGATGAGTTGCATTGTCCAGCCGCGGCCCCAAATGACGCGACGGCCTGCATTATTGCGGCGAACGTACAGACCGTGACGGTATATGAGCCCCACCCAGCCCTCCGGCACGACAAATACATGGCGGAGCTTGCGGAGAGTCACAAGCGTCGCGACCACCAGGATCAGAGATAGAGACATCAGGAGGATTTGGATTTCATTGTTCATGGTTTTACTTTCTTTTTGGTTCTTACATGCCAAGAGCGGTTTTTATCCGCAGATTTCGCAGGTTTTCGCAGATTTAAGGCTGAGCTGCCGTTGAATGGAAAGGTCCGGAGCAGCAGCCCACCTTCACGCGGCGGGAAAATTCGCTTGCACGATTTTCGCAGAGCCGCATTCAGGCTGCGCTTGCGCGCTGGCCTGCTACTCCAGGCCCGTTTTGGTCAGACTGATTTACTGTCAGCGTGCGGATTTGAACCGCGATTGAGCCGGCCATTGCGGGACGATTCGGACGAACTGCCCGATTCACCGCGGACCGGATCAAAGTGATTTGCGATTGACGGAAAAAGAGCAGATGGGTATCCGCAGATTGCGCAGATTTGCGCAGATTTAAGAATTAACTGAGTCAATTCACCGGCCCTAAGAACAAATTGTAAAATCCGGGACGACGATGAGGACCCAACTTCGCTCGAAAGTTTTGGTGCGGCAGACGAGGATGAGGATGACGATGACGATGAGAATGATTACGTCAGCCACCGGACTCTGGTCGATATAAAGAAAGAACAAACACCTCTTGCTATCTTGCGATACCAACCCGCGGATTCACGGCGGTTCTTTCGGTGTTTATGGGCACACCTCCTGCGAAGCCCTTAAATTGTAAATTCAGATAAAATCGGTGCGGCGCGGGTGGTGGGAAGCTATAGATAGACCCCACCGGTTGAGAGCATTGGCTCCCTTGCGCCACTTTTAATTTGTCACTGCCTGACATCATCTAGATGTCGCTTTTTTATAGTTCACAGTTAGTTAACCGCTCTCGCGCTATTGTTTATCCAGGGAAAACACAAAACCCTGCTTACCTTCGGGTAAGCAGGGTTGAAAAGTCTTTTTGTATTCTTTACCTGCTTACACCAGGCCTATTCCAATTGGCATTAACGGTTTGACCAATGGCAGGCATGGATAGGCCACGGCCAACAGCATAGCCATGGTTATAGCGACCATGACGTGCCCCGAAACGCTTCGTGGCCGACAAACTCATGGTGACTATGTTTAAGCAAGTTTTCATCGAACGAACAAACGAATAACACAAAGTTGTAGTTACAGTCAAGAAATATTTTAAAGAAAAGTGAAATTTCTACTAATCAACGTATTTGGGTGAGTGTAATAAATGGATAGATGGATCGTGGGATGAATGGATTGGTGGGAATAGGTTGGATATAGCGATCCGGAAGACTCTCCCTCACCTCCGCCTTCGCTCAGAAGCTACGGGCGGACAGGACACGAGGACAAGACATGGGTGACACTTTTTTGATAAAAGAGGCGGTTTTCCGCGGTCATGCCGTGGAAGATTCAATCTCCCGTTGGGGAGCGGTGGCGTTTGGTCAAGGCCCTGCTCCGGAACGAACAGTCGGTGAAACAGCTGTGCCGTATTTTTGGCATCAGTCGCAAGACTGCCTACAAGTGGAAGGGGCGTTTTATGGTCCAAGGGCGTCGGGCTTTGAACGACCACAGCCGATGTCCCAGCCGCTATCCCCGACAATTGGAGGCGTATTGGGTCCGACAAATCCGAAACTTGCGCCGAAAACATCCTTCGTGGGGACCCAAGAAGATCAGCGCATACTTTCAGTGACAGGGCTGGAAAGGGCCTTGCGAACGGACTATCGGACGTTGGCTCAGGAGATTGAAATTGAATCGTCCGGCGCGTCGAAGGCCTCGCAAGGCATGCGTTCGAAGTCATCCCAAGCTGACGTTGGCGAAAGGGCCCAATCAGGTTTGGACGATCGATTTCAAAGGCTGCTTTCGGACCAGCAATGGCGAGATCCGTTGGGCCGGACGCAAACGTTTCATCGGCGAAGCGTTCATCGGTCACCCGGCGGGATTGCGCCAACTCGGAGCCGGAATTTACGCCGCCAGGTTTGCCCACTTGCTGATTGGCCATTTGCACCAGAAAGATCCTGACGCTATGCGTCCAGCGCTTTATCAGCACGGGCACCACACTCTACAAAAACCAAAAGTGTAACCCATGTCTTGTCCTCGTGCCCACCCCTGCCATCTCCCCACGGAGAAATAGAATTATCGGCAGATTTTTACGACAGCAACGGGCGACATCAGTTCATAGTCCCAATGCATGCGCCAGCTGCTGCCGCATGCTGCTGCGCAGCTAGTCTATTTTACGGTAAAATCAACCTGCCCGTGAGCCCGGCCGGCGCTTACAAACAGACGGTACGTTTTGTTTGTGACGAGGTCCCCTGCCCGCTCGCCCTTGTATTCGGGGCGCATGCCGTGAATGTATTCGCCGTAGGTAAACATTTTAAGGGGCACTGAATTGGAATCTGAAATCAAGTGCCAGACCGGCCGCGCCGCGGGATCATCCAGGGGCACGATTTTCAGTTCGGTGAGCTGGTATCTGCCTTCCAGGCCGAACAATACGTAGGGGAGGCTCTGGCGCGCGCGAAAATGCTCGAGCGGGCGGGTGGTGTAAAAAAGCTTAATCACGCGCGGCTTAAACCAATCCGTAAAAAAAACGGCATAAACCGAAACCAGGACTAGCAGAACCACAACAAGCAATGTATTCTTCTTATCCATAAATTTTTGTAACAAATCCAGAGTGCCGAGCGTCGAACTATCAGACGCGCTCAACAATGAGGCGGTTATGAAAAAAATAAAATTAAATCAAATGGGCCCGAAGGAAAATAATATTCGCGCGGCAGTGGCAGCGCGACTTGCCAGGCTTGAACGCGCGTTTACGCTCATCGAATTGCTGGTGGTCATTGCCATCATCGCAATCATCGGGGCGATGCTTCTGCCGGTATTGGCCCGCGCCAAACAATCGGCGCTGCGCATTCAATGCCTCAATAACATGAAGCAGGTGGGATTGGCGTCGCAAGTCTATTTGACCGACAATCAAAGCATTTTCCCGCCGCGTTCGTATATGGACCGCTGGCCGGACAAATTTTACGACGACTACGGCCGCAAACTGCCACTGCTGCTCTGCCCCAGCGAAATGACCAATGCCCCGTTGACCGCCGGCGCCAGCCCGTCCAACAATGTGGCCGATGCTTCTTCGCGCAGTTACCTGATCAACGGTTGGAACGACTATTTCAATGCTATCCTGAGTTCAGGAGATATGGATACTTACAAGGCCGGGTCCTGGCCGCAGGGAATGAAGCAGACGGACATCCGGCAGCCCACAGAGGTGCTTCTCTTTGGCGAAAAATCTTCGCAGGCCGGTGACTTTTATGCCGATCTCATGAATGGCGACGACATTGACCAAGTGGTCAATGAAAGCCGTCACGATTCGACCGGCCAGGCGAACCAAAATGGCATGGGCAATGGCGGTGCAAATTATATTTTGTGCGACGGCAGCGGACAATTCATCAAATTCCCCTTCTCGCTCTCCCCGTTGAACATGTGGGCGATTGGGACTAATCAGGCGAATCTCTCGATTTCGGGGTTGTAGTGGCCAAGCGCGGCTGTGCTGAAGGCCAGCCGCAGCACGTCCGGTGGAAAAGGCAGGCGTTGCCCGATGGTGGCGGGCTTTGTTAATGTTAAGCCCGCATGGATGTAAAACCCATTGACCCCGGCGTTCGTGTCGGACATGTTCATCTTAAAGTTGCGGACCTGGAGCGGGCGCTAAAATTTTATTGCGGCGTGTTGGGGTTTGAATTGCAGCAGCGTTTCGGGTCGCAGGCGGCGTTTATTTCCGCGGGCGGTTATCATCACCACATTGGTTTGAACACCTGGGAAAGCAAAGGCGGTTCGCCGCCGCCACCTGGCACGACCGGCCTTTATCATGTCGCCATTTTGTATCCCACTCGCGCCTTGCTGGCGGATGCGTTGCGCCGGGTGCTGGCCGCCGGTATTGAATTGGATGGCGCGTCTGACCATGGCGTGAGCGAAGCATTGTACTTGCGCGATCCCGATAACAATGGCGTGGAACTTTATTGGGATCGCCCGCGCGAGCAATGGCCGCGCACCGCTGACGGCGGGTTGGGCATGTTTACTCATCGCCTGGATCTTGAATCTTTGCTGGCCGAGAAATGATCAATGCCCGGGACCTTTAGCATCGCGGTTGTCAGCGACATTCATTACGCCGCCGCCGAGGAACGCGCGCGTTGTGCGAATTGGCAGTTCTGGCGGCAAATTAAAAATCCCGCGGCCCGGATTATCGGACGCGCGCATCATCACTTCATCTGGCTGCGCCATCGCGGCGCTCACAATGATTTGTTGGACAAATTTCTCGCCGCCGCCGGCCAACCCGACCTTGTGATTGCCAACGGCGACTATTCCTGCAACACCGCACAAACCGGCCTGAACGACCCGGCGGCGTTCGCCAGCGCCGAGGAATGCCTGGGCAAACTGCGCGCGCGTTTCGGCGCAAATTTCCGCGCCATCATCGGCGACCACGAACTCGGCAAGAGCGACCTGTTCACCGGGCGCGGTACAATGACACTGGCCAGTTGGCCCCGGGTAACAGACGGTCTAGGCATCGAACCATTCTGGCGCGCGCAATTTGAGAAATATGTTCTGCTTGGCGTCACGTCGTCGCTGGTTGCCCTGCCCCTTTACATAGCCGATGCACCCGCCGCGGATACCGGCCAGTGGGAACAATTACGCGAAACTCATCTGGAAAGAATCCGCAATGCTTTCGCCGGTTTGAAGCTGGACGAACGCGTGATTTTATTCTGCCACGATCCGTCGGCGCTGCCGTTTTTGTGGCGCGAGCCGATGGTGCGCGAGAAAATCTCGCAATTGGAACAGACGATCGTCGGCCATCTTCACACAAATCTTGTCCTCCGGACGGGACGATTGCTGTCGGGTTTTCCGACCATTACATTTCTCGGCAAAGCCGCCCGGAAAATTTCCAGGGCGCTCGGCGAGGCGAAATTGTGGAAGCCGTTTCACGTGCGATTATGCCCGGCATTGACGGGAATCCAATTATTGAAAGATGGAGGCTGGCTCTCGGCGGAATTGGATGCGGAGGCAAGAACGCCTGCGCGGTTTGAGTTTCATCCGATTAGGTGGTGATCTCAATCCAACGAATAGTAAAGGTACTTCTGTCCCTGGTCCGTAGTGGGGTCGCTTTGATAATCGGTGTCGGCGCGGGAGCCGACCTGGAAAAGTTTTGCGCGGGCAGCGGCATCTTTGGGCAGGACAATGAGCAGCGCCTCGCCGTATTGATAGCAACATTTCAACATTTTAACGGCGCCACCAACCTTGACTTCCCGGTGCCAACCCAATAGCCTGAATTAAATGGGAATCAGCCTCGCAGAACCTGTCGAAGGTTCAAAGGACTTTTGCATCGCGGTATCGTATATATGAAAATTCGGTTTTCTGTTCTTGTTCTGGCTCTTTTTATCTGCGTTTTGACTGCACTTTCGGCAGATGTCACCCCCACCGCCGTTTCAGAGGGCATGGCGGCTTTCAAGAAAGAGGATTTCAACGGGGCCATCCGCTATTTTACCGAGGCCATCAATCAAAACACAAACTATGTCGGCGCCTATTATTTCCGCGGGCTCTCCTACATCCAAAAAAAGGATTATGACCATTCGATCGCGGATTTCAGCCGGGCCATCATGCTCAATACCAATAACCCGGACCCATATTATTTCCGAGGCATGTGTTACATGAATGAGGGGAACTACGACCTTTCGATTCCGGATTTGAACCAGGCGCTCCAGTTGAGACCCAATATTACCGTCCTTTTGCTCCGGGCCTATGTGTATTTGCAGATGACAAACTTGAACGCGTCCATTGAGGATTATAATCAGGCGATCCGGATGAAGCCGTCCAACGCGATCGGTTACATCGGCCGGGCTCATGATTTTAATGTGCAAGGCGTTTACACCCTCGCGATCATGGACTGTGATGCGGCGCTGATGATCAATGCCTATTCCGCCTCGGCCTATCGCGAACGCGCCGACGCCTACGACGGCGAGCACGATCTGGACGACGCCATCGCAGATTACGACCGGGCCATTCGCCTCAATCCATCGGACCCGGCCACTTGTCTGGCCCGCAGCATGGCCTACGCAGACAAGAACGATTTTTCAAACGCCGTGGAAAGTTGCAATCAGGCCATTTCACTGGCCCCCGGTTTCTCGGAGGCATATTGCAATCGCGGGTATTACGTGTCGAAGCTGGGAAATTATAGTGGGGGAATTGAGGACTGCGAAAAAGCGCTCAAACTGGACACCAATTCCGTCTGGGCCAACAACAATCTCGCCTGGCTTTTGTCCATCGTTCCCGACGCCAAATTGCGCGACGGAAAAAGAGCCATCAAATATGCGAAGAAAGCCTGCGAAATGACCCATTGGAAAGAACCCATTTTTATTGATACCCTTGCCGCAGCGTACGCCGAGACCGGCCATTACCGAAAAGCCGCCAAGCTGGAAAAAAGCATCATTGGAATCATGCCGGCGGAAGACCGCGATCAAGCGCAAAAGGCCTTAACTCTTTATCAGCATCATCAGCCGTTTAGGGAAGAGTGAGGGGAATCTCCAAGCTTTAAGTCGCAACATCCAAGGCTTATTGCCAAACCCAGTCGCCTTGGTCGACCAACGAAGAAGACTGCCCGCCGTCGTCAAGTTGATTCCAACCGATAGAATAAAGCCGAAATCCGCGATCGCGATTTTTGCTATATCTTAACGGCTGCGCGCCAATAATGTCGTGTGGCAATTTGCCGATGTACGCTGGCGCGAGATCATTCAATGTTCCTGGATAGTCCCCATGCCCGGCGCGATAACGCTCCAGCGCGCAAACAATTTGCGCCTGGTCCACCTTGGTTTGGGCAAAAGCAAAAGTCTGAGCCGCTTTTGTATAATTTGGCACAACGATTAACGCGTAAAAACGGTATGGAAGTTGCCAGAAGCGGTAATGGCAAAGCTCATCGTCTTCGCGCTGAAATCCGGCCACTTTTGATACCAATACTGTTTGGTTGGAAATATCAATACAGTCATACAAATTTTGGTCCAGCCTGACAATGAGCATTTCGTTAAAATAAAAAAAGCCGCGCGCCACGTTTGGCGGCGTTAAATGTATGATATTTTGCCACAAGCTGGCGCCGGGGACGTGATGAACTTCTAAATTGCGCATGAGCACTTCGACAATCCGCACGGCGGACACCTCTTCTTCGTGGAAAGATTCTTTCAGAGGACTCGCCAGGCTCATTTGCGCAAGCTGCTCCTCAAGTTTGATCAGTTGAGGTTCTTTCCAGGCGTGCAGCCGGAGTCCGTCCTGAACGGTATCCGCATATAATTTTGCGACGGCGACATTTATCATGGCAGATACCAATGACATCGGCTTGCCTGTTGGAGCACCTTCCAGTTTCGCCCGCAAAGCGTTGAGAAGGGACATTTCCTGCAACGCTCTGTCCGGCTGATTGAGCAACAAAAAGCATTGCGCCCGCTGGGCAAGAGTCTCCGAAACAGCGCGGATATTTACAAAATTGGGGATAGGCATCGAAGGAGGAAAAGAATAGTCACCTTCAATGCGGGCATAGGGACGTTTGGCCGCTTCACGCATCAAGTTAAAATCCGAATTAAATTGCTCAGACCATGTTAAGTAGTCTCTTGCAGGGCAGGTTCGAGTCAGAACAAGCCATGAATTTGCGCCCTCCGGCCGAAAAGTTAAAGGTCCAGCGGATGAACATCCCCCCATGAACAATGAAATGAGGTCATTGGCGGTGAGCTTTCTATCGCTTTCTAAAAGAATCAGAGGAGGCTTTAACTGATTTGTATTTAAAGGACGAGCCAGCAGCGTTTGCCCTTGCAAACCGAAGGCGCAGGGTCCAATCGAATTTTGGATGAGCTTCTTTACCTGGCCGCTCGATTGCGGGATATTAAACCTGAATAAATTCGGCGCCGTTTGTGCAGTCGGTTTGGTTCCGGGTACTATACATTTGATTTCTGCAATCTCTACCTCTTCGGATGGATTCCCATAATTTAAGCGCTTCGCTATATCATCGGTCACCTTAATTTTGTCTGAGGGCTGGACGAACCATACCGACATCATCGGCGCGCTATAAAAATTTTGCGAATCCGGCACTGGCGGCGGAATCATGGCATCCCAGTCGAGCGATTGACCTTTCGCCTCAATTTCGTGGCGGTAATTTTCGTACGTTCGCTGACCTCGCCAGCATTCTTCGACACAGAAAGCCAAAAGACTTATTTTAAAGCCGACAATGCCAATTAAGGCCCATTCTGCCAACGTTGCGGTCGCGCGGCGGAAAAGTGGTCTTGCTGAGGTTGCTGTTTCATCTTTGAACTTCGCAGTGCCTTGCTTAATTTTAAACCGCAACCATAAATAGTACGGAAACATGAAAACCCAAAACAAGTAACACAGGCAAAATACAACTATTGGTCTTCCTGAAAGACCCGACTTGTAACGGTACAATCCAATCCTTTTTGCATCCCATGCCGCCCATGTTGATGAAACACCAATTAGAACCAACGCAAGATCAAAGTAAATGAGGGCAGAAACGGTGTAGCATGCGATTAGCAGGCCAACCGTTATGGCAATTGCAAGGAACACCTTCATTTGCAGGCGAACTGTCGCCGCAACTGCTGTGCCAACAGTTAGGTGTACGTTGAAGCGTTGAAGCGGCCTATATAGCGGAAACTGGAAACGAGGCAGGCTTCTTTGCGAAAAAGCCCGTGATCATTGGGTTTTAAGGCGTTCGCCAGTGGAAACCGATGGGCGAGAGAAAGCGCATTCAGAAACCGGGGGCAATTCGACTTTGGAAAACGCAAGCCGTTTGAAAGCGGCAACAGCACGCGCAAATTTTACGCCGTCGCCACCAGTTCCTGGCCAGCTTTGGTCTCATCATCCGCCTTGTGGAATTTCACGCCCACGATTTTGCTAATGCCATGCTCTTCCATGGTGACTCCGTAGAGGACGTCGGCCATGGCGATGGTGCGTTTGTTGTGCGTGATGATGACAAATTGCGAATGGTTGATGAAGCGCTTCAAGAGCTTTACAAACCGGTTGATGTTCGCTTCGTCCAAGGCAGCGTCCAATTCGTCCAGCAAGCAGAACGGGCTGGGCTTAACCTGGTAGATTGAAAAGAGCAGCGACACGGCCACCATGGTCTGCTCACCGCCAGAAAGCAACGAGATGCTCTGCAACTGTTTGCCGGGCGGGCGGGCGACGATATCGATGCCGCTTTCCAGAACGTCGTTTTCGTCCACCAGCACCAGGTCGGCTTTGCCGCCACCGAACACTTCCACGAACATTGCGCGGAAATTTTCGCGGATTTTTTCAAAGGTTTCCAAAAACATCTGCCGCGTCTGGGTGTTGATGCGCGAGATGACCTCCATCAATTGCGTTTTGGCGGAAACCAAATCGTCGTGCTGCTTGGTCAAAAATTGGTGCCGCTGTTCTGTTTCCTCATACTCCTCGATGGCCACGAGGTTTACCGGGCCGAGTTCGTCGAGCCGCTTTTGCAACGCCTCAATTTGCTGCCCGATGGCGTTCCAATCCGTGGCTGCGCCGCTGGCGGCCATTTCTTCGGGCGTCAGCGTTTGCACTTTGGGCTGCCCTTCATCGGCAAACGTAATTGTGATGCACTCGCTTCGGACGGCGTCGAGGGAGAGGTGATACTTTTGCTGAATTTTTTCGCAGAGATTTTGGACGGACATGTTTTTCTGCGCCAGTTCAATCTCGATTGTGCCGCGCTGATTTTGCAGTCCAGTCAGATTCCCGCGTTGCGTTCGCAAATCTTCGTCACGGGACAAGATGTTCGATTCCTGTTCGTTCTTCCGGCCCAATAATTCGGCGGCCAGGGCATTGACCTGGTCGCGCTCGTGACTCAGCCTCTCGATTTGTCCGCGCGATTCCTGGATTTCGGATTCAGCCTGCTCCTTGCGAGCGACTACGCCGGAGATCTCCCCGCGCCGCTGTTCGACAACCTGGGTCAATTCGCGGATGCGCTGCGCCAACCCCTCTTGTTGCCGGCGAAATGAAACCAAAAGCTGCTCTTCCGCTGCGAGTGCGACTTTGCTTTCCGTGAGCGCCGCGGTGGCGGCGTCCCGTTGTTGCCGGGCATTTTCGAGGCCGACAGTGTGCGCGGCGACCGTTCCCTGGGCCCCCTGCTCTCGCGCTTCAAGTTCCTGCACCTGGACATCGAGAGCATTCCGCTTTTCCATGCCTTCGGCTGCCTGCGCCGCCAGGTTTTGGACTTCAAATACCACAGTTTCGATTTTTTGGTTCAACAGCCGCGAGGAATTTTGGAGGGCGTTGAATTCGCCTTCGCGCGTGGCAATCGCCACTTCCTGTTCGCGCAATTCCGTTTGCGCCTGTTGCAATCCGGCCTGAAGTTCGGTTTGCTCAGCCAGCAATGCGCCGCGCCTGCGACTGGCCTCAGCCACGCGCTCCTGCAGTTCCGTGAGTTGATTCTGCAATTCCGTAATCTGGTTTTTACGCCCGAGGATGGATGCCGGCGCGTTTGGGTTTCCGCTGCCGTTCAAATAACCGCCGGTGTAAATGCCGTGCCGGCTCAATAAATCGCCCGTCAACGTGACAAAATCGCAGCCCGCATGACCGTTCTGGATTTGCGCCGTGGCCGTGGTCAAATCCGACGCGATAAACGTGCGGCCCAACAGCGATTTCAAAAGCTTTTCAACCGACGCGTCCGCCTGGACGACATTTAAGGCGGGAACAATCTGCCCGGGGTCCAAATTCCTTCCAGCTTCGATTCCTGTCGCGGGCGACAAATCGCCCGCAAACATCAATTGTTTCTCATCCACTGGTTGCTGGATGGCCAGCGCCGCCACGCTCGCGCGACCGGCTTTATTTGCGCTCAGGTCCGCGAGGATTTCCTGGGCGGATTCGGGTTGCTCGGTCAAAACCAATTGCAGGTGATGTCCCAGGGCATTTTCCACCGCCACAACATATTGTTCGGGAACGCGAATCCGATCGGCGAGCGAGCCAATAACGGAGCGGGATTGCCTCAAGGCCGCTACGGCGCCCGCATCAAAGCCTTCGCGCGAATGCTCGAGCTGTTCAATCACTGTCAGGCGTGAACGTTTTTCCGCCTGCTTCTGCAAAAGCTGGTCCTGTTCGTTGGACGATGCCTGTAATTCGTTCTGCAAATCGCGCAGCCGGTTTTGCCGCTGTTCCACCGTGCCGCGCCGGGCCTGCACGCTCAATTTTTCGGCTTCCGCGCTCACTGTCCACTCTTGCAACCGCGCTTCCAGCCGCGCGCGTTCCTCTTCGAGTTGCACTTTCTCAGCGGACAATTTTTCCAACCGGATGCTGTTGCCCTGCTTTTGCAAATCCAGCGCGGTCATTTCATTGCGCACGCGCGTCAAATCCTGCGCGGCGGCAAATGCGGCTGATTGAGCGGCGCGCAATTCTTCCTGCAACCGCTTCAGATCGTTTTCGACCTGCGCCAGCGCGGCCTGCTTATCGCTCAGCGCCGATTGATGCTCCGCCAGCGAAGCCTGAGAACGGGCCAAACTTTGTTCGACGTTCGCCAATTCGTCTTTGGCCGTGCTGCAACGTTCCTCGGCCTGGGCGATGTCCGCCAGGGCCTTGGAATTTTGCGACTCCAGCTCGTGCAGGCGTTCTTCGTTAAAGTGAATGCGGCTCTCGTGCCGTTCCATCCCGCTCTTTAATTCCAAGCCACGCTGTTGTTGGGCGGAAACTTCGTGCTCCAGCTCCGTCAGGCGTTCGCGCAATTGCTTGATCTCGTCTTCGCACCGCAACACATTCACCGAACCGGCCTCAATTTCCTCCCGCAACCTCGCCGCGGCGTCATTCCTTTGGGAAATTTCCGATTGCAATACATCAAACTGGTGCCGCGCCAATTGCGTTTCGAGGTGCTGAAGCTCCATCGAAATTTGTTTATACCGCCGCGCTTTGCCGGCCTGCCGTTGCAGCGAGCCAATTTGGCGTTTCACTTCGCGGATGAGGTCCGCCACCCGCACCAGGTTTTGGTCGGTGTATTCGAGCTTGCGCAGGGATTCTTTCTTTTGCGCCTTGAATTTCGTGATGCCCGCCGCTTCTTCAAAAATAACCCGGCGATCATCCGGCTTGGCCGAAAGAATCTGGGCGATGTGGCCCTGGGCAAGAATGCTGTAGCTAGTCCGCCCAACGCCGGTGCCCATGAAAAGCTGCTGGATGTCCTTCAACCGGCAGGGAACTTTGTTCAGGAAATACTCGCTCGAACCATCTCGGAAGATCCGGCGCGTGAGCGTAACCTCGTCGTAGGCCACTTCTACCCCCGCCGCACGAAGGTTTTCCCCATCTACACCCCCTAAAGTCAGCGAAACCTCGGCCATTCCCATGGGTTTCCGGCCATCGGTACCGTTAAAGATTACGTCCGCCATCTCCCCGCCGCGCAAAGCCTTAGCCGATTGCTCACCCAGGACCCACCGGACGGAGTCCGAAACGTTGGATTTGCCGCACCCGTTGGGGCCTACGATGGCTGTTACACCCTCTTGAAAGTTGAGTGCCGTTTTGTCCGCGAAGGATTTAAACCCAAAAACCGTTAAATTTTTAAGATGCATGTCGTTTTAAAGCGATTGCTGGCAACAGACAACCACAATTACAGGAACAAGTAAAGCACAAAACCACTACAAATTGCGGTTTATGCTGTCGAGGGCACAACTAATGGTGAGGAGCCGCTGATTTGGGCTGCGCCGACGACTACTTACTCTTTATCACCAAATCATGGGTTTTATACGCTAAAGAGGCCTATAAGTCAATCCAATTCTGGCTGTCTGGGGCGGGACAGCTTGTCTCCACAGCATGGGGAAGAGCCGTCCCCACCCCAGAACAGGCCACCAGCGCCGCCCCCAGAAACAGGGTTGTCGCGAACACAGAAACGGCCAGTACCACAAATGTTGCCGGTAGAACCGAACCTGGTGAGCCGAACGAATAAATGACCTGAATGACCGGCTCGACAAAGAGCGGCGACGTGATTGCCAGGACCACAAAGGTCCAGGTATGCGCCGCTGCCGCTGGCCATCGATGAACGTTCAGTTTGCGCTCAGTCAGGATAAGGAGCGGCTGGGCAAAAAAGAACGCGCCGTTCATAACGGCCATCTTCCAGCTGAGCAAAGCCATGAAGAACAAAAGCGCGTGGATCACGCCGCTCACAATAAATGCGCCGAAGAATGCCAATATGGGACTGTGCCTCGCCATCGGCTCAAAACATAGCCTGCGAACCATGAACGAAGTACCGGGATTCCATCGACGGTTCCAAAATTCGCTTACGGATTTCGAAAGCATCGGTGATTCCATCAATAGCGGGGTTGTCAGCCCTAGTCCGGCGGCCAGGAATTTGTGAAACGCCGTCCACATTTCTGCAACGGCAAAAATCATCACGCCGCCCGCAAGCCATCGCGCAAGATACCAAAATGCCCGGGCCGGAACCGATTCCACCGCGTCCAACGCAACCGCAAAGACTGTGGTGGCGACGAATAGCCGAAGCACCGAACCCGAGTCAAAGTAACGCGGACTCCGCATGAGCTCGCGCGTATGATCGAATGAACACAACAGGGTCAGTCGCGCCCGGAAACCGGTGACCGATGGCGCAACCACCGGTATTGAGGCAAGGACAACTGGCAAAATCATGCCGCACATCAGCCATCCGCGAAATAATGGTGGCGCATGAACAAAACTGGCAATGCCCATGAAAAGCCCGGTCAACAGCACTCCGACACGGGCCGCCACCGGATGCACCCAGCAAATCAAAGCAACCGCCATATCTACCAACCATGCAATCGTTCCAAAATGAAGTGAGATTTTTGGCGCGTACCATGGGTTCCCCGGAACCAGCACCGCAATGACGATAGCAGCGGCGGGCCAGAGGAAGAGTTTTCGATTGCGTGGCGCGGGATTCACAACAGGATAATCAATAGGACAGTGTAGATGGTCTCCCATCACGTTTATCGAATAGCTTTGGCTTGTATAAACTAGCCATTTCCCTTCCCTTCTCCCACCGGCACCGCATGCGATATGCCGTGGGCGGGCTTCTTTTCTATATTGCAGGCGCTCTCCACGCCACGCCCATTCTAACCGTTTCCTCTCCAACCACGAACGTCGTCCTGAATGCCAGCGATTTCGCCGCGCTTCGAAGTACAGACTCAAAGATCCGCATGACAAAAAAGCACATCAATTCATCGGTGTTTCCGCTGCAGCATTTTACTCAATCCCATTCAGCCAGTTCCGGAAATCACCGCGATGCAGGAGTTTGGCAATGTTGACCAGGGTGGCAGTGTGCTTTTGAAATTGACCCTCTGGGACGAGGAAAAGCGCTACAAGTTTGACCGGTTTTTTGTCCAAAGCGTCGAACTGGATCCCCTGGCGCGAACGGCCAATTAGCCCTACGACTTCAGAAACCAAATGAGTCGAAGCGTGGGGTATGGCTATCAGCCCGTTAAAAAAGTCAAAATTATATCTTGACATAGATTTTACATTAGTTATGAATATCGCATGGCGATAGGCAAACGCAAACCCACTCAGGACGAACTGTTCGTTCCCACCCTCAAGCTGGCCACCGGTCCTGGTCATCCGTT
>DATAST010000027.1:0-10976 GCA_036269115.1 Verrucomicrobiia bacterium
AAGGGGAAGCGGTCTTTTTGGGTTTTGGCGTCGTTTCAGCTCAGTCACAGGGTTTTCAAACATGCTCCTTCGCTGAAGCCTCGCCAAAACACCAAAAATCCTCGCTCCGAACGGCCACATTATTTTTTAAAACGCTCTAAACCGGGATCGGATTTTAGACGGTTCAGCGGGCCGATTTATTGGATGCGACTACTTGTTCCTAACGTGTGGATTCGCAGATAGCGATTGGACCGGGACCGAGAAAACAAAAAGGCACCCTGGGGTTCCAGGGTGCCTGTGAAAAATTCGGACGTTATCTTACTTCGTTCCCAGGATTGCGTCCTTGGCGGCTTTCGCCACGCGGAATTTCACAACCTTCTTCGCTTTGATTTGGATCGTTTCACCGGTGGCAGGATTGCGGCCAACGCGAGCTTTGCGATTCACCAACACGAGTTTTCCCAACCCGGGAATGGTGAATGAATCCTTGGCGTGCTTGTAAGCCAAGTCGGCCAGGTGTTCGAGAATTCCGACCGCCTGGACCTTGGTGATTTCGTTCTTTTCAGCGATTTCAGATGCGATTTGCGATTTGGTCAATGCTTTTGCCATAATTTTTTTTATCAATGCGTTTTGTTTGAATTGACGTTATTGAGCGGCGGATTAAAACGGTTTAGCCGCTCGAATGCAAGCAAATAGGCTGATTTTTTAGGTGGAATGCTGCTTCCACCTCTATGTGTCACCACCCCGCCAGCACCAGCTTCCCAATAGTGTGTCCGGATTCAAGGCGGGCGTGGGCCTGGCGCAGGTTTGCGGCGTTGATGGGCGAGAATGTCTCGGTAAGCGTCGAACGCAGCTTTTTGGCGTCAATCATGGCGGCCACATCCTCCAAAATCAGGCCCTGGGCATTCATATCCGGCGTTTGGAACATGGCCCTGGTGAACATGAATTCCCAGGCCAGGGAGGCGCTCTTGCTCTTGAGCAGTTTCAAATCAATCGGACTTTTGTTGTCCACCACGCAGACAATTTTGCCCTGCGGGCGGATGAGCTCGGCCATGACACTCCAATAGATGTCTGTATTGGCGAAGTTAGCGATGAAATGGACGCAGGCGAAATTCAGGGCGCCCAGTTGAGTGGGCAGGTGTTGCCGGTGGTCCACGACGTGATTTGCTCCCAGGCCGGTCACCCAGGCCTGGGTTTCGGCGCGGGATGCCGTGGCGACCACCACCAGGCCGGCCATTCGCGCCAATTGTATGGCGATAGAGCCAACGCCGCCGGCCCCGGCTATGATTAATAGAGATTGTCCGTGATTTGCCCCGTTCCGGTCGATGTGCATTCGATCAAACAACGTTTCCCACGCTGTCAGAGTGGTCAGGGGCATGGCCGCCGCCTCAGCGAAAGTGAGCGTGCGGGGCTTATGCCCCGTGATTCGTTCGTCCACCAATTGATATTCCGCGTTTGAGCCGGGGCGCGTAATGTCACCGGCATAATAAACTTCGTCACCGGGTTTAAAACGTTTGACATCAGGACCGACGGCCTCGACCACGCCAGCGGCGTCCCAGCCCAGGATGCGCGGGTTCTTTTCGACATCCGGTTTTGGCGCGCGCACCTTGGTATCCACGGGGTTGACCGAAACGGCTTCTACCCGCACAAGCAGGTCATGATTAACGGGGACGGGTTTGGGCAATTCAGTATCGAAAAGCGATTGGGGATCGCTGACAGGCAGGTAATGTGTCAGGGCTACGGCTTTCATAATGACAATACCGATGCATGCCGGGCTAACCGGTGCCAGACTGCCTGTGCCCGGCGACAATCAAAAATCTGGACTTTAGAATCGCAGAGTCAAATAGAAAAATAGAAAAATCAACGCTCGTCTAAAACCACGTGCAATTGGCCCGCGCGGTCCAGGCGCAGGATCTCATCGCTGTAACCCTTTCGGAAATTTGGATACTTGAACTGGTATCCCAGTTCCATCCTGAGTTTACGGTTTGACAGCCGTTTGCTGGTGATGCCGCGCTTTCGGTCTTCAGCGGGATTATCGGGATTTGACGGCGGCGGATATTTCCCCAAAGCAGCCCCGAGCCATTCAAAGAATGTCCTTTGTTTGACCGGCTCGTCATCTACGGCATTGTAGATTTCGCCCGCCCGCCCTCGTTTTAACCCGGCGATAACGCACCCCGCCACATCATCGCGATGAATCATGTTCAGGTAACGGGAACCGTCACCGTCCATGCGCGCTTCGTTTTTGAGAAACTGCTTAAACCAATGACCGCGGTCAGGCCCGTAAATGCCGGCCACCCGCAGAATCACAGCGGGAAATTTGTCGCGTTGAAACGCTTCAAGAAGCGCTTTTTCGGTTTCGACCAGGACCTTGGACGTTTCGACGGTGGGTTCGGCCGGGCTGGATTCTTTTACGGACGAGCCGTCGGTCTGGCCATAGACGCTAGAACTGCTCGTGTAGAGAAACTTTTGCGGCGGCGAAGCCGACAACCATTCAAGCATGCGGCGCATGCCGTCCAGGTAAATGCGCCGGTAATTCTCTGCATTGCCGCCTGCGGCAACACAATGGACAACCCAATCGAAATCGCGCGGCAACGGGGCGAGCGTTTCAGGTTTTGTGATGTCGCCGAAGAGGGGACGAATGCCCGCGGCCGTCATCTCCGGCGCCGCCGCTGAGTCGCGGCGCAGGCCATAGGCCTCGTGGCCGAGCCGGACAAGTTCGGTTCCCAGGGACATGCCCACGTACCCGCAACCGACGATTAGACATTTCATGCGCAAAAATCGAGACCACCGAAGTTTGAGCATATTTGAATATTCAGCCTTTTGCCCGATTTATTTTTACAAGTAAAACTGTCCACTTTGACATTTCAATCCGCGTGTTTTGTGCGGCTTGCCGGAATTTGGGATGTGTCATAGAGTGCAGCCATTACGGTGAAAACCGACATTGAAGCAGTCCTTGATATCCTTGAGAAGGTCCAGTCCCGCGTCGAAGAATTGCGGTCAACGGTCCTTCAACAACAGGCTATGATCAATGCCGCGCTCCTCTGCCTGCGCGACCGCACGCAGTCCGATCCCAAGGAGCTGGAAAGGTTGTTTCAATATTACCAGCACGTGGTCCATCAGCAGCTTTTGGAAATCAATACTGAAACAGCCAGTTTCAGGGAATTGGAAAAGATTTTGAACTGACAAGCCGCCGGACTGCCAAAAAACGGCGCGAACCGCTGGCGGAAGGGGACTTCCGCCCTACCTTGCTTCTTCAAAAAGTTATTCACATGGACAGCCAATGTCCAACCCTCCCGGCGACACTGGCACGGTATGAAGAACGAAAAATCAGAAAAGAAGAAAGTTTGCCGGGTGAAGCTGGAGCCGGAATTGGAGGAAATCGCAGCGCTATGGCCCGCGGCCAAGCGATTTGAAGTGGCCCAAAAACTGAGGCGATGGGCCAAACAACTGCGGATCAGCGCGTTAATTATGGTTTCGGACGGTCGCGGTCAGAAGCCGCGGCCGGCTTCGGTGCCTTCTCTACCGCGGCGGAAGGCTGCGCTGAATTGATTTCCTGTTCGGGCGCGGTCCATTTCTCGAGGGGAAAACGCTGCTGCAATTCCACATAGGTCCACACCACGTGCGCGGGCACCTTGCAAGTGCCCAAAAAGCGCGTCAAATAGGCAAGGCACGATTCCGCGGAAGTCTGCATGGAATAGGCATCGGGCGTGGATTTATCGTAAATCTTTGCCGTTTTGCCCTTCTCAAATTCGCCCGCCTTCTTCAAATACCAGTCGTCCAGTTTTCGCCGTCCATTCTCCAACTGCGACAAATACGACGCATCCAATCCCAGTGCTTCCGCCATCTGTTGCTGGGTCCACTGCAGCCGGTGCCGCACGTCCCGCAGTTGTTTCGCCTTCTCCGTTTTGCTTGCTGATTTTTGCGCGCTCATGGTCTCCCTTTGGTTTGCGTTAAAAAACTTTCTAATTACTGTGTTGATTCTTAATGGTCGATGCGCCGGGTGACAAGTGAAAAAAATAAAAAAGTAATGGACACGGCTACGGCGTTTGCCTGAAGGACCTGACGTATACCGCCAGTGCGTCAATTTCCGATTCTGACAGTTTTTTGTCAAACGCCGGCATCACCCTGGGGCCGGTTTTTATTGCGTTGATAATCTGTGCATTGGACGTTTCATCCTGCCATTTTGGGTCCGTCAAATTCTGCGCCCCCACAAGCCGGCCGTGAAAAGTGTGGGCGCGGCCGTTTTTGCCGTGACACACTGCGCAATTTTCCTGAAATAATCCAGGCGCATCCACTTTTGAGGGTGGATAGCCGGCATCGTTGACCGTTATCGTTCCCTTCGAGGCACAACCCCAGATGGAAAAAGATGCTCCCGCCAGCACGACCAGAACCATGGGTGTTCGATACTTCATATTTTGATTCTCGCTTCGTTCCGACTTTTTTCAACCTCGTTTGGCAAAAGAAGATGTTTGGTGTTTCAACGTTTCCATCCCTCTTCCTCCAAAACCTTCAGCAGCCGAGGATCTTGAGCCGATAATGGCGGCAGCCACAGGCCCAATTCCTTCCGGTCCCACCAGGCATGCGTAGCGTTCCCGGGCGGGGCAAAAGAATATCGGTAAAGCACGGCCCGGACGTACTTCGGCGGTTTGTCCGGAAAAGGATTATTCCCAAACAAGCCCAGTGCGCCGGGATCGTTGTGCAAAAGCTTCCAAACCAAATTCAGCGTCCATGGATAATCGGATGGCGTGCCCATGGCGGCGAACCACATCTGCCAATCCAAGCGTGGTTGATACGGCGCGATTTGCACGGGTCGCCGGTCGAGAGCGACCGGCTGCGCCCGGTACAGGTACGGCAGCCACACCGTGGCATCATCGGGAACGGCCGCATCCGTTCCTTCAAAAACCACCGTCAAACGCTCGCGCCCTACGGAACCAAATGCGCCGTAAGTATTTACCAGGCCAATTGGCTCAAACGACGTGTTCATCATCTGGTTTGATGAAATCAGATTAGCGACCGGTTGAATGCTGAGGCAGGCGACAATCGCAGCGATGACACATGACACGGCCATCGGCCAAACTGAACGTTTCTCAGTATCGGCAGCGGTGGCCGCGTACTCGCCGATAAAACCTGGAAGGCATTTCTTCCAAAAACCATCGTCGAAGCACGCCAAGGCGGGAATGATTGTCAGCCAATTCAGAAAAGACAGGTTCCCGCTCAGAATCAGAGTGATTTGAAACAGTACCATGATGACACCCGCGATGCGGCGCGCGATACGCGGATAAAAGGCGAACCACGGCGCAATCAGTTCCGCCAGGAAATTGAATAAAACACCAAACTTGAGCGCCGAATGGGGCAGAAAACAAAACCAGCGGCTAAAGGGTCCGGGAATCGGCTGGGTTTCGAAATGATAATAAAGTGCCGTTAGGTCCCGCCAGCATGGGTCGCCGCGAAGCTTAATCAGCGCCGAGCCCAGCATGATCCGGAAAATGAGCCAGCGGAATAGCCAAATAACAACCACCGGCGGACGACGTCGCGAAAAAGGCAGGCCATCCAACAACGGACAAAGAAAAATGCCAAGGAAACCGGTCTCAAGCATCTGCATTTCCCAGCCATAGCCGTACCACTCCTGGCCGACGTGAACAAACGACATATACAGCGCCCACAACGCAGCCATGATCAGGGCATTGGCGTAACCGGCTACGACAAGACACGCCAGAGCGAAACCGATCCAAGCCGCGATTTCCAGGACAGCATCTGAATGCGCAAACCAGAACAGGGACGGGAAATGAACAAAACCAGAGAATGACGAGCCAAGACCTGCGCGAACCTGCGCGAAAAATAAATCAACCGGGGTCAGGCCGTTGGAACCAATCAGCGGCAGAATTTGTCTGGCCGCAACGAGGAAAGCGACGGCATAAACGAATCCCAGGAGACGCAGCATGATAAAGCGCGTCAACCAATAATTGTCTGCGGGCTGCACCTTTGCTGGACTGGGATCCGTCATGGCAGAACGGACTAAACATGAGCGAGGCGCAGGACCACGTCAATGGCCGGGTATTTACGATTTACGATTTACGGTTTACGCGACCGTTCTCATCATTGAGACGCATACTTATGGATAAACTAACCGAAAGAAAACTGTGCCGTTGATGCGATCGATTGCGATATTTGTCGTGGTCACAAGGTCTGACCCTGGCACAGTGCAATTATCGAGAGTCCGGCATTTTCCCAATGAGCCGGACTACTTCATCAAAATCGCCCGTGTAGTAAGCGCGCACATAATCAGCCAGAAATTTTTCATTTTCCGCAGCTTCCGAAGGATGAAGCTTCGATCGCGCGCGCATTCGGCCTCGGATGGCACGAAAGACTTTCTCCTTGATCCAATAGCTATTGTCATAGCGTTGTCGCATGGATGACGCCGCCGCCAGCGTATCCAGCTCCGGCGTAGTCAAATCCTGCCGCCATGCGGCCCGGTAGACTTCGAGGGCTTCGAGCCAGGACGCTTGAGCCGTCTGATTAAAAAGCTCGTGCAGGCCCTTCCAACCCAGCTTGCCCGGATCAATCAAATTCGCAACATCCGGCGACTTATGGTCCTTGTCCCGGTAATCCAGCAGGCAGATTTTGAAGTCAATCTTACGGTCGCCGTTGTAATCATATTCAATAGTATCGATGAATCCATCGCCGTCTGTGTCGGTGTATTTTACTACTTCATTCACCCTGGTTGCCGCGGGACGGCGAATGGGATCGCCGGTGCCACCGTGATACCGGGCGCCCTCGTCGACTGTCCAGGCTCCCCATTTGGCGCCATACAAATGAAACTTGCGATCAAAAGCGCCAATGTAGAGTTTGCCGCCGCCACGGCCATCCAGATCGAACTCACCGCGATCACCCAGGCTGTCGGACTGGCTATTGCCGTCGAGGCCGGGCGGCAGACCGTTGGTATTCCCAATGCGAGCCGTCGAGTAAATGTCCACTGGCACTCCACTGGCGTTGCCAGGAGCGGTGGTCGGCATCATCAGTTCAACGCGTTCCCAACGATGGTCATCTCCATCCTCGTCGAAAACGAAATTGATAAATTTCCATCGCGTTTTGAAGAACAGGTCATAGCCCTTGTTCCGATCCATGTATACCAACTCTTTAATGCGCCGCCATTCGTTGTGCTGAAAACAGGAGTCGAATTTGGGGTCGCCCGCAAAGTGCGGCAATGGGTGGGTCATCGAACTAATGTCGATGTTTCGTCCATTGCCGTTAAGCGTCATATCAAAGGACGACTCGTCTCCCTTGCCCGCATTGCCATCCAGGTCATAGGTCACGAAACCCGAGTCGACTGCAGGCCGTATGTCGACATTCGTTCCGCGAAAGGGTTGTGGAGCGCACCAACGCATGGCCATATTTGCGACCCCATTGCCTTCCTCGTCGTAAAACGAAAACGGGTCTTCCCAGTTCACGCGGGGATCGGCCAGGGCGTAGGATGGACAATGGGTTTTTACAAAGTCATTGTTGCCGTGGTAATTCGGCAGCCAGTTGCAGATGCCGGTGAACGCCCAGCACGAAAAACCAAAACGACTCCAGTCAATCCAGCTTAAAACACCATGTTGGTCGTGGTTGATGAAAATCATAAAGACCGGATTCCCGGTTCGATCACGTTTTGCCGGCCCCCAGGATGCAGGATTTATCACCACCGCCTGCACATCGGGAATGCCGTCGCCGTCGGTGTCGCACCATTTGACATTCATGTCATTTGGACCGTCGTAGATGCCATCTCCATCCATATCCACCTGCAAGACGTCGTTCACCAAATCGCCACGCGCATCATCTGGTTTCATACGGCCGCTTTCGTCGAGCCATCGAACCCGTTTGCCATTCCACCAGCGTTCGATGACGTCGGGTTTGCCATGTCCGCTCACGCTCAAATGGAGAACCTCGCCGTCCGGAGTCAAAGAATGCAACGCCGTCCGGCGCCAATCCCGCACGTTATCAGCATAGCTCGATTGCAAGAGAAACAAGCCAGCGGCACAAGCAATCAGAAGGCCCGAACGTGTCATTGAATTCCACTCGCTGCAATAGCTTCAGATTTCATTGATTCAGCAAACTGACAATATCTCTAAATTCCGTAGGATTATCGCCCGGATCATTTGGATAGGGTTGCCAAAACTGCGTCTGATTAAATGCCGCCTTCGGCCGGTTGACATAAGCCACATGGCCGTCCGGCCAACACAGGTTGAGTCCGGCTGGATTGTTGCCATCGCGATGCGGGATACTCTCCCAAGTGTAGATTAAGTCTGAGATCATGGTTTTTTTCAAGTCGAGTTCGGAGACCTTATGTGCCTCATTGAGCCAGTTGTAGTTAGGCGGACTTGAGGTTGCGCGCGTTTTCGAGAGCGGATACCACATGTAGTTGTCCCGAACTTCGCCTCCGTTCCACGTGGGCCATGGCTCATACATCTTCCGATCAAATTTCGAAGACAACGCATCGAAGGTCCGCAGGCCGCTGTCATAAAAAGTCTTGGGATTGGAAATGATTTTTTCAGAATAAAGGCAACCCAGGTTTGTGCCCGGCCATCCATAAGCAACTTTTCCTGACATGATGCTCTTGTCCGAAGTAAATAAGTTATAGCTCCCCCACGGCAACGAGCCCGGCTTCTGTTCAGGATCCCATTCATCAGATGGGAGTTTGTCGCTGTTGCTATCCGCATACATGATTACGCCCATGCCGAGCTGACGGAGATTGTTAAGACAATCAATGCGCAGGGCGCGTTCTTTGGCCCTGGACAGCACGGGCAACAGAATGGCCCCCAGGATAGCGATGATGGCGATAACGATCAGCAGTTCGACCAGGGTAAACGCCAGTCTGCCATTGTATTTCTTCAGTTTCATTTTCAATTGGAGTGACGCCTCCGCCAAAATCAGGAATCCAGCAGAGGCCTATTATGGTCTCAAATATTATGGGTAAATCAGGCGATAGAAGGTCGCCCCATTAGCCGGGTTCATTGGCACGCTCATGTTCGTAATGGAATCTGACCCCGGCAACGTCACCCAGTTGGTGCTGATCCCGACGTGGACTGAGTTCGTTTGCGCTTGAAGCAGCCAGCCGGCATTGGTCGGCCAGACCAGGTTCAAGGCACTGCCCGATACATTGATCCCAATAGTTCCCGGAAGCGGATTGATAATAAGAGGGCTGACTAACAAATTTCCATTGCCAGTGATATAGGTTGGATCTGTGTTGGCATTGTGAACGCCGGCGACTGCGGGAACGCCATTTAGGACAAGGGCTGATACTGTGTTTGTCTCCCCATTGGCAAAGTTCAAATCGAGAACCGCATTGGTATCACCGGCAATTGTCACCGTCGCGGCGGGGGCAATGTCGGGATAGCTTAACGTCAGGTTGCCTCCATTGACCGTAATATTGCCCGTGTAGCTGTTGTCATCCACCAATATAACGGTACCAGGACCTGTTTTGACCAGCGTCCCACTACCGCGAATCTGGGTATTGATGTAAATAGCTGCATCCGGAGGCGGAACGTCCAACTGACAATTCGTGCCGACAAGGATAAGCGCTTGCAACTGATTGGTTGTGATGTTCAGCACTTGCACCGTGCCTGGCGCCGAATTACGCAGAATGCCGTTGTTCAGAGCCAACAAATCAACGGACACATCATAGCCGTTCATGTCCAATACGCCCGTATTTAGAACAACTTCGACAGGTTTGGTCGCGCCTAGCGGAACAGAGGTATAGGCAATCTGCTGGCCTACCGTGTCAAAGTTGTCGATCAAGGCAACTGCATTGGAATTTACGACCAAACCATGAAAGCCGCCGTATGAACCGTTACCACCGCCACTGCCAACAACCGTCATGCTTTGCCGTGCCATATCAAGCACGCCCTGATTTACGGTGAAAGGGCCAGGCGTGAAGCCGCTATCCGAGCCGACCACCCGCCAAGTGCCGTTTCCGTTTTTGGTAACAAGTGCGTTATTCAGGCCAACACCACCCGTTATCCAGGTATTGCTGATGACATTCACTGTAAAACCAGAGAGGCTTGCATTTATATGTGCAGAGCTAAAATCCAGGTCGCTGGAACCCACAACGGTGAAGTTGCCACTGATGGTGTAGCTGCTGGCGGACAGCGCCAAAGGCGAGCCGCTGACGTTGTCCACCGAACCCCCGGAAATCGTAATAGATCCATTTCCGGCAGCGCCAGAAGAGCCGAAATTGAGCTGGCCGGCCTGCAGTTGCAAACCGTTCCAGCTATTGTTTCCCGCCAGCGTCAAGGCGCCGTTCCCGGTTTTAGTTAACAGTTTGCCGGCGCCACTATCGCTGATCGGGCCGCCAATCGTCAGGTTATTGGTTGCAACATTAATCGTGGTGTTCGCAGTCAAAGCCACCGGTCCGGAACCTAAGTTCAGATCATTCTTTCCAGCAAAACTGAAGTCACCGTTCCAAACTCCCGGAACTGGATACTGCAACACCACGGCCGACCCGCTGGTGTTTCCCAATTGCGCGGTACTATTCAGAGTCAACGTGCCGGTTCCGATGGGTGTGCCGCTGGCACTGCCGCCGCTGTTGATGTTCAGCAAACTGCCGAAGGATACGATTGTGCCGCCCGAATAGGTATTGGTCGTTGTTAATGTTACTGTTCCACCTCCCACCAGTTCCAAATCGCCGCCCGAGTTCATGGCGATGTTGCCGGTTCCACCAACGGCATAGGAGTTGGTAAGATTGTTGAACACGATATTTTCCGGAGAAACAGTGGTATTCAAAGTAACCGCCGGGGTTGTGCATGGCGCCGTGTCATCAAATCGCGCCGTTTCACCGTCGTGATATGCCACCGAACTTGCCCCGGCTTTCCAGTTCGCAGTCGAAAAATCCCAATTGCCGGTGCACGTTGCCCATGTCACTGGAACGGGCGAACTCGTAATCACCAAATTTAGAGTCTTCGTCGTTGTGTTAAGAGACACAGAGCCGGCAAAACCCGCGGGTAAAGTCACGGTTGTTGGCGGTG
>DATAST010000028.1:0-26379 GCA_036269115.1 Verrucomicrobiia bacterium
GGGATTTCAGACCGGCTCGAGTATTTCAAATAGCGGTACGGTAAATTTGAGCAGTGGCACAATTAACTTCACCAGCGCGTCGGCTTTCAACGTAAATGCTCTAAGTGTCAACGGCGCTATCGTCAACTTCAACGACAGCGCCGGTCAGACAATTGGTCTATTGAACTTCAGCGGCGGAACCATTCAAGGCAGCAGTCCAATTCAGGTTACCAACTTCACGTGGACTGCGGGCTCACTACAAGACGTACTACAATTTAGCAATGGGACGGTGGGCACGGGCGGGAGCAAGTTTTTGTATAGTTGGTTGATCAATAACGGAACGATGGGCTGGAATGACACCATCAACAGCCAATCCGGGGCCACCGTTATCTCCAATGCGTTGGGGGCGACGATAACGCTGGGTTCGGGTGTAGGGATGCTCAACACCGGCGGGTTGGTCGCCAATAACGGGACCTTGACAATGAGCGGCCCCGGCAGTTCGGGCATTGCTCAAGTCTTCAACAATGCCGGGACGGTCAGCGTCAATGGCACGCTCAATTTGTCGGGTAGCGGCACCGAGACTGGCATTTTTTCGGTTTCCGGCGGCTCGACCTTTAACCTTAGCGGTGGCACCTGGGGATTTCAGACCGGGTCAACCATTTCAGGGGCCGGAACTGCAAGCTTAAATAGTGGGACAATAAACTTTACCGGCACTTCAACCGTCAACGTAAGTGGATTAAATGTCGCCGGCGCTACGGTCAATTTCAGCGACAGCGGCACCATGGTTTTGCCTGCATTGAACTTCAGCAGTGGGACTGTCGAAGGCAGCAGTCTGGTTCAGGTCAGCGGCACGTTTAGTTGGGAGTCAGGGCAACTTGAGGATGCGATTCAAGTTAGCAACGGGACGGTGGGCGCCGGTGGCCAGAAGCTATTGTACGGTTCTTTGATCGGTGCCGGGACGATGGCATGGAATGACGGCATTTTCATGCAAGCCGCTTCATCCATGCTCTCAAATGCGGTGGGTTCAACGCTTACGCTGACTTCGGGTGCGGGAACGTTCAACGCCAGCGGCGTGGTGGCCAATAACGGTACCATGACGATGAGCGGTTCGGGCACTTCAACCATTGGTCCGCCCTTCAACAATGCCGGGGCGGTCAATGTGAGCGGGACGCTCAATTTGAATGGTGGAGGGACAGAGACGGGTAATTTTTCGGTTCCCAGTGGAGCGAGCTTAAATGTAAGCGGGGGCACTTGCGGATTTCAGTCCGCATCTGGCGTCTCAGGCGCAGGCAATTTCACCCTCAGCGGTGGGACGGCGAATCTGGCGGGGGCGTTCGGACTCACAGGAAATTATACGTTCAGCGGCGGCACGGCAAATTTCAGCGGCAGCGGGTATGCGGTCGGCGGGACGGTGTCTATTAGCGGCAGCACGATCAATCTCAATGGGTCCGGCATTTTTGCCCCTGCTGGTCTGACGGAGAGCGGTGGGCAACTGGCCGGCAGCAGTCCTCCGAATCCAATTATCGTCAGCGGCAGCTTCGCATGGACCGGAGGGTATATTTACGATCCGGTTCAATTTGGAAACGGGACGGTGGGCGCGGGCAATCAAAAACTATTGTACGGTTCTTTGATCAATACCGGAACGATGGCTTGGAATGACAACATTTTCATGCAAGCTGCATCATCCACGATCTCCAATGCCGTGGGGGCAACGCTAACGCTGGCGCCGGGAATAGGAACCTTCAACGGCGGCGGGGCAGTGGCCAACAACGGGACCTTTACGATGAGCGGCACGAGCGCTTCGAGCATTCTCTCAGCGTTCAATAATGGCGGGATGGTTAATGTCGGCGGGACGCTCAACTTGAGCGGTGGCGGCACTGAGACTGGTGGTTTTTCGATTCCGAGCGGCTCGACCATGAATTTGAGCGGAGGTACTTGGGGATTTCAGTCCGCATCCAGTATTTCGGGTGCGGGCAATCTCACGCTCAGTGGCGGCACGGAAAATCTGGCGGGCACGGTGGGTGTCAGCGGTGGCTACACTTTTAGCGGAGGCATAGCAAATTTCACCGGCAGCGGATATGCAATCGGCGGGACGGTGTTAATTAGCGGCGCCACGGTCAATCTTAATGGCACCGGCACATTTTCGCCTGCCAGCCTTACGGAGAGCGGCGGGACGCTTGCCGGCAGCAGTCCTCCAAATCCAATCACCGTCAGCAGCAGTTTCACCTGGACGGCAGGATATATTTACGACGCCGTGCAATTTGGCAACGGGACGGTGGGTGCGAACAATCAGAAGCTATTGTATGGTTCTTTGATCAACACTGGGACGATGGCCTGGAATGACAACATTTTCATGCAATCGGGGTCGACTTTGATCTCCAATGCGGTCGGTTCAACCATAACGCTGGCTTCGGGCGTGGGAACGTTCAATGGTGGCGGGAGGGTGGCCAACAACGGTACTTTTACGATGACCGGCCCAAATACTTCGGTCATTGGCACCTTCTTTAATAACGCAGGAACGGTAAATGTGGGCGGCGGCGAAATTAATTTTCAAGGCGCTTATACCAATACCAGCAGCGCGATTGTTTCTCTGGGCATTTCAAATGTTGCTTCATATGGGCATCTTGCTTTCAACCAGCCTTTGATAATGGCCGGGTTATTGACGGCGTCCGTCAATGGCGGTGGCTCGTACCAACCGCTGGCTGGGGACACGTTTACACTGATGACGTATCCGTCGAGAACGGGAGCTTTTAATTATAGTTTTCCAGCCGGAACGCAATGGCAGGCAACCAATGGGACGACCTCGCTGACTTTGGTCTCCTTCGGTTCGCTCGCAACAACAAATACGTATACGTGGACCGGAGCGGCTTCGAGCGATTGGTTTAATCCCACGAATTGGAGTCCAAATGGCGTGCCCGGCCTTCACGATATTGTCAATGTTGGCGGCGGCACAATCGTGCTGACAAGTCCCGTGACGATCGGGAACCAGCTCAATTGGTTTGGCGGGAATTTCGCCGGGAGCTCGCTGACGATAGCCAGCAACGGGGTATTGAACTTGAACGGGAGCAGCACGATTTATTTGCAGAATGTTTTGACCAATGAAGGCACGGTCAATTACAGCAGCACAGGCGCATTTTACGTTCAAAACAATAATGGCGGACTGCTGGGAACGATTGACAATATGCCTGGCGCGGTATGGGATTTCCTGGGCGATCCAGACAGCATCAACTGCTATTATTGCAGTGGGTCGGAGGTATTCAACAATGCCGGGACGGTGGAAAAAACCGGAGGGACAGGCGCCAGCTCCATCAATTTGCCTTTCAATAACTCGGGTTTGGTCGCGGCGCAGACCGGGACGATTGCTTTTTCGCACGGGGGATCAATGAACGGAAGCTACACCGCTTCGTCCGGGGCGGTGATTAATTTTAGCGGCGGGGCCTTTAGCTACACGACGACGCCAGTGCTAACGGGGCCTGGATTAATCGAGATAACCGGAGGCAGTCTGACATTGGCCAACGATGTCATCCCTGGATTGCAGATGACCGGAGGGACACTGAGTTTGGGGGCGGGCTTTCAGGGAGGTAGTATCACCAATTTGAGTGTCGGGGCGGTTACGCTGAGTGGCAACCATGCGGTGAGCGGGTCGCTGACCTGTAACGGGACGACGGTGCCAGGTAGTTGGATGGTACTCGGAGGCGGGACGATGAACTGGAGCGGGGGCGCGATATCCGGTCCTCTGACAGTGGGCAGCAACGGAGTATTGAACGTAACCGGGAGCGGTACGATTTATTTGCAGAATGTATTGACAAATGAAGGCACGGTCAATTACAGCGGCACAGGCACTTTCTATGTGCAAAACAACGGCAGTGGAGTACTGGGAGCGATTGACAACATGCCGGGCGCGGTATGGGATTTCCTGAACGACCCTGGTGGCATCAATTGCTATTACTGTGGCGGGTCGGAGGTATTCAATAATGCCGGTACGGTAGAGAAAACCGGAGGGACAGGCACCAGCAATGTTCACCTGACTTTCAACAATACGGGTTTGGTCGTGGCACAGACCGGCACAATTGCTTTTTCGGAAGGGGGAATAATGAACGGAAGCTACAGCGCTTCGTCAGGGGCGGTGATAAACTTCAGTGGCGGGCCGTTCAGTTACACGACAATTCCGGTATTGACCGGGCCTGGATTGATCGAGATAACCGGAGGCAGTTTGACATTGGCCAACAATATAATACCAGGTTTGCAGATGAACGGCGGCACGATCAGTTTGGGAGCAGGTTTCCAGGGAGGCAGCATCACCAATTTGACTTTTACGGGCGCCACGCTCAGCGGGAATTGGACGGTAATTGGTACCTTCAACTGCGGCAATGGAGTGTCAGGAAATTTGGCAATCGCGCCCGGGGCGCTGCTCAATTGGAGTGGAGGAACTATTTCCGGCAGTTTAACTGAGGCGGCAGGCGCAACGGTCAACTGGAGTGGGGGCATAATGGGCGGGCCTTTGACGGTGAACAGCAGCGCGGTATTGAATGTAAGCGGGAACAGTACGATTTATTTACAGAACATTTTGACCAATCAGGGCACGGTCAATTACAGTGCCACAGGCACTTTCTACGTGCAAAACAACGGCAGCGGTTTAATCGGAACGATCGACAATATGCCGGGAGCGCTATGGGATTTCGTGAACGATCCGGGCGGTATCAACTGCTATTACTGCGGCGGGTCGGAGGTATTCAATAATGCCGGGACAGTGGAGAAGTCTGTAGGGACAGGCACCAGCAATGTTCATATACCTTTCAATAATTCGGGTTTGGTTGCGGCGCTGACTGGCACGATTACGTTTCAGTATGGGGGAATAATGAATGGAAGCTACAGCGCCTCGTCCGGGGCCGTGATTAACTTTAACGGTGGGGCCTTTAGCTACACGACGACGCCGACGCTGACGGGGCCTGGATTGATTGAGATGACCGCAGGCAGTTTGACGTTGGTCAACGATATCATTCCTGGTTTGCGGATGAACGGAGGGACGCTCAGTTTAGGGGCGGGCTTTCAGGGAGGAAGCGTCAGCAATCTAAGTGTCGGGGCCGTTACGGTGAGCGGCAACCACACGGTGAGCGGGACGCTGACCTGTAGCGGGACGACAGTGCCAGGTAGTTGGATGGTACTCGGAGGCGGGACGCTAAACTGGAGCGGGGGCGTGATATCCGGGCCTCTGACAGTGGGCAGCAACGGCGTCTTGAATGTGGGCGGGGTCAGTACGATTTATTTGCAGAACATCCTGACCAATGAAGGCACGGTCAATTACAGCAGCACAAGCGCATTTTACGTTCAAAACAATAATGGCGGACTGCTGGGAACGATTGACAATATGCCTGGCGCGGTATGGGATTTTCTGAACGACCCAGGCAGCATCAACTGCTATTACTGCGGCGGGTCGGAGGTATTCAACAACGCCGGGACGGTGGAGAAATCCGGAGGAACAGGCATCAGCTCAATTAATATGCTGTTCTACAACACGGGAACATTGAACGGATTAACGGGCACAATTTATTTTAGCGGCGCAAATGATTATACAGAGGCTGACGCGACCTACGATTTGACTTCTCCGGGTCCTGGCCATGCCGCCCTCGTACAAGTTAACGGAAAATTGGCCCTTGATGGGACGTTAAACGTTAATTTGGCAAACACCTATACTCCGAAAAAGGGCGATTCAATTCCGCTGATTGTCTCCGGCACATTGACAAATTCATTTAATGATTTGAACCTGCCGACAGCAGGAAACAACCTGGGCTGGCAGGTCACATACGGCCTCACTACTGTCTCAATATCGGTTATTTCAAACGCAAACGTCACTGCCCAAATCACAGGTTTGGTCACGAACAACACCGGCGCGCCTGTCACCAACGTCACGGTTTTCGCATTCGCAACCAATTCCAACACCAGCGTCTTCCTGAGCACGGTCACAGACGTGAACGGGAATTATGCCCTGGGTGTAACCAATGGAATCTGGAATGTCGGAGTCGAAGGACTGGTTCCCCGGGGCTATAATAATGTTCCCAATCAGATCGCGACGGTCAATAATGTCAATCAGATCATCAATTTCTCGGTCTCACCTTATACCGGTCCGAACTATCTCATCACCGTCACGGCGAATCCCGCGAGCGGCGGTTCAGCCACGGGCGGCGGTGTTTTTTTGCCCGGCAGTTCCGTGACGCTGACCGCGACAGCCAACACCAGCACCTTGCCTTATTACTTTGTTAATTGGACCGAAAACGGCATCGTGCAAAGCGCCAACAATCCTTACGTGTTTCCCGCCTCGCGAAACGAGCAAATCGTGGCGAACTTCACGCTGCCGCTCTTTGCCATCACGGCATCGAACAACCCGGCGGGCGGCGGTTCGATTTTCGGCACAGGAAATTATTTCTACGGCTCAACCGCGACCCTGACCGCTGTTCCCAGCTTTGGATATAACTTCACGGACTGGACGGAGGGGACGAACTTCATTACCAGCAATACGTCGTTTAGTGTCACCATTTATACAAACCACAACTACACAGCCAACTATTCCCAGGGCAACCCTTACCATTGGGTCTCGACAGCCTCGCAACCGGCCGCGCTGGCGGCGATTGCGGGCGCCGGCGTTTATACCAACGGCCAAATCGCGACGTTTACCGCTCCTTCGCCGGTGACAGTTGCACCGAACGTTTACACGTTCCAGTACTTCATGGTGAGCAATGTCATCGTCAATTTTAACTCAACGTACAACAAGACATTTTCATTCCTGGATCAGACCAATCTTCAATACGTAGCAGTCTACGGATCGAAGCCTATCCTTCCGCAGCTCATCGGTGTAAGCGCCAATTTCGCCAATCCTGTTCCGGCTACAACGAACTTTTTGCTGACGCTTCAGTTTGACCGGAGCATGAAAACAAACCCGCCGCCAACCATTGTATTGACGAATAGCGGAACCGTGCTGCAAGCAACGGTTGGCACCAACGGTTACTGGACAACCAATGCGCAGGCCAATGACACTTACCATGCTCCTCCGGTCAGTTTCATCATCGGAATGGACGGAACGAACCAGTTGTACGTGTCCGGGGCGCTCGATTTAAGCAGCGACATGCTCGCGCTGACGAACCCGACCAATTTCCTTGTTAATGCCACGCCTCCGGCGGCCCCGGTTTTGAGCCTTGTGTCGTCCAATAGTTCTTCAGTGGTAGTGAGTTGGGCCGGTTATGTTGCGCCGTCAGACCTGAGCGAGTTTCGGGTTTATCTTGAGCCGACCAACTTTACGTATGCGGCTGGAATGCCGGTGGTGACTGCACTTGGCGCCGGGTCGCCCAGTGTACAGGTGGGTGGCCTGGCGCTGAACACGACCTATTATTTGGGCGTAGCCGCTATCGACGTTGCCGGAAACGTGAGTGCCATTAACACTTTCCAAATCACACTGCCCAGCACCGTGCCTCCACCGGTCACGGTTCAGGAATCACCTGTGGGCGCGTCGTCGGCTCTTTTGTCCTGGACTGGCTATAACACTTCTGGCTTCCTGGGATTTGCCGGATTCCACGTTTATTATCAAACGACGCCTTTCAGTTCCGTGACCAGTTTAACTCCGCAAGCCACACTGGCGCCGGGTACGATTTCGTATCAGGTGAACGGACTGGATCGAACCAAAACGTATTACTTTGCGGTGGTGGGTTATAATACGTTTAACGGCTTCAATCCCGCCGTTTCTACGGTCAGTTGGTCCGATCCATATGCGGGAACGATTTCATCGAACACCACCATCGGCAGCAATGTTCAAAGCGTAGTCACGATTTACCAAAACATCGTCGTCACGAACAACGCCGTCCTCACGATTAAACCCGGCACCACGCTGCTCTTCGAGCCTGGAACCAGTTTAAAGGTCCAACAGGGAAGCTTGCAGGCAAATGGATCGGTGTTTTCGCCAATCATTTTTGATTCCGCCAATGATTCCCCGGGCAACACGCCGGTCCCTGGAGACTGGGGCGGGGTGATCCTTGGCAACGGTGCCGGCAGTTCGTTCCTGAATTTTGTTACGGTCCAGTATGGAAATGGTTTGGTTGTTAGCGGATGCACTCCATCCGTTCAGGCACTCACAGCGCAATACGATACACAGGGAATAACTGGCCAGGGCGGCGGATCGCTAAATACGAGCAATGCTTTGGTTGCCTTCGATGGCATCGGTGTCGTGCAGTCTGACACCGCTACACTGACCATCCAAAATTCCGTCATCCAGAATAACGGCACGAATGGAATTCAAACAGGCTCGACCCAAATGTCTGCCACGTCCGATTGGTGGGGCAGCGCCAGCCAATCTGCGGTCACTGCATCTTTACAAGGCAACATTCTGTTCGGTCCATTCCTCTCTTATGAACCCGTGCTGACGCCTGCGGCGGCCACGGTCGGCGGCGTGGTTCAAACAGGTTCGCCCCTGGTAAATCTGCAATTGGCCTGCCGCACCGCCAATTCGATGCGTATCAGCGAGAACGAATTCTTTACCGGGGTGTTTTTCGGTCCATATACCAACTTCGACGCGTTTGCGCTTTCACCCGAGGGCGGATTGAAGCGCATCTTTGTTCAGTTTTCCAGCGTCACAGGTACCACCAACAACCCCATTGAAGTGGACGTGAATTACATTACCGGCGGCCCGGTCGTCCAATCGTTCAGCCTCACGAATGGCGAGACATTAAGCCGGCCTCTGACTGTAACCGGCTCGGCAACCGCTGTTTTGGGGATGCAAGACATCGAACTTTACGTGGATGGTATCGGTGTGGCGACAAATGCGGGCGGCAGTTTCAGTTATTATTTCGATGTTCGATCGCTGCCGAACGGCCCGCATCAAGCGGAGCTTCTTGCCCGCGACACGACTGGAAAAGCGAGCTCACTACAAAGCAGCGTCATTGTCTCGCTCACGCCGCCCCCGGCGCCAGTCATCACGAGTCCGCCGGCAAATCTTCTGACTAACATGGATTTTGTTACCGTCACCGGGACGGCCGAGCCGAACATAAACATTCAGATTACGGACAACGGACAGGTCCTGGCGCTGACCAACAGTGGCGCGACGGGAAATTTCACGGTCACGAATGCTGAACTAACAGAAGGAGTCAACAGCCTCGTTGCGATTGCTTCGGATAACATCGGAATAAGGCCTTCGGCAGCCGTTCAAGTGACGGTCGAGACGATCCCACCGGCGGTATCAGTCATGAATCCGATTACTTATCACCCGGGCCAGGGGTTGGCCATATCATGGCAACCGCCGGTGACCGGGAAACAACCAACCACATATGAGCTGTTTTGGAGCACCAGCCCATTCACTTCGACCACCCAAGCGACGGGTCATACTATCATTCTCAGCACAGTGTACGACAATATTCAGGGCCTGGCTAATGGCACATACTACTTTGGTGTCGTTGGGTACGACACAGCGGGCAATCCCAGTGCTCTCTCGCAGCTCGTCTCGATTCTTTACAATACAACGCCTCCGGCGCTGAGCCTGGCTTATAGTCCGCCGTCAACGCCTACAGGTCCCGGACCATTGACGATTGTGCTCACTTCGAGCGCGGCGCTGGCGTCGACTCCGTCGCTCACGATTCAACCGGCAGGCACGGCTTCGCCGATATTGTTGAGTCTGACCAACGTGGCCGTCAACACGTGGCAATCGGCGTTTACCATTACTCCGGCGACACACTCCGGAACGGCGAACTTCCAGGCGTCCGCCCAGGACCAGCAGGGCAATCTCTTCCAGGGTGCTCCCTCAGGTCCGCCGCTGGTGATCGATACAATTCCGCCCGTTGGAACTATCGTGACTCAACCGGCTGGACCGGTGCAAACAATCAATCCGACCAACGTCATCGTAAACCTGACGCTGAGTGAATCTGTCAGTAATGGCACGACGCCGAGCTTGTCCTTTCAGCCGCCGCTTGGAGCGAGTGTGATGGTCAATTTATCCGGCTCCGGCAGCAATTGGAATGGAACGCTGCCACTGACGTCCGCCATGGGAAAAGGTTACGGCCAGTTCTCTTTGAGCGCGATAGACGGCCTGGGCAACGTCGGCACAAGTATTATCGCTGGCGGCCTATTAGAGATATACAATACATCGTTACCCTTGCCGCCCGCGGCTCCGCTGAACCTCACGACTAAATCACTGCCTGGGGGTTATGTTAGCCTCAGCTGGAGTCCAGTCAGTACTGCCCAAATTTATCGGCTTTATCGAGAGGCGGGAACGACTTTCACACTGCCGGCCCCCCTGGACATTGACAATATCACCACGAACACGGTCGTGGATTTGCCTCCGGCTGATGGAATTTACGGATACGGAATCACCGCCAGCCGGTATGGCTCGGAAAGCACCCTTGCGAGTGCGGCTGGAGGCATCTCGGATCGCACCCCGGCGCCGGCGCCAACAAACGTCGTGGCAACGCTCCTTAGCAGCGGCGTGCAGATTTCATGGCAGGAACCGGATGGCGACGAATATCCCACCACCTTTAAGATTTACCGCAACGGAACCGCGATCAGTACCGTATCCAGCAGCATCTTTTCTGCGACCGATTTTCCGCCGCGCGGCACCAATACATACATCGTTTCATCCGTTGACGGTGCCGGAAATGAAAATCCGAGTCTGCCCGTGACGGTGAAACTATTGGTCACCCCGGTCTTCAATTTTTCAGCTTTGGTCGTTGCAGGACAATCGCCGCAGCTGACCTGGTCGTCGTCGGATTCGACAGTGGTTGGATTCAACGTGTACCGGAACGGAATTCTACAAAATTCCTCTCCGCTAACGTCCTCGAATTATACCGACAGCTTGCCGCTGAGTGATGCGACGACCTACAGCGTGACCGCGGTCAATGGCAGCAGTCAGGAGAGCCCGCAAAGGACCGTGACAGTCTATCCTGTCAATTTGAGCCTGGTTGCGGATAGCGGCAATCCGGTGACGATCAATTATTTCGACAACGTGAATGTCGGCGTTGCAAATCTGGCCGGTTCGCAAACTTTGCCGCTGAGTGAATTTATACTGAATCGCCAAATTCCCGCTATTAACCCGTTAACCGTAACGCAGGCCGTCAACGCGACTGTGGCGCCGGGATCAAATTTCCTGCAATCGATTGTCTTGCCGGAGTCGCCCATCATTGCGACGCAGTCCATGACGTTAAGCGCCGTGGAGCAAACTGACGCAGCGGACGATACAGCCATATACCGGCAAACGTTCATGCTGACCAACAGTCAACAGCCCGGGACGGAAATCAACGTGAGCGCCAATCAGTTACCTTTGGCGGGCGGCTTAAATAGTTTCCAGGTGCAGATCTTCAACCAGGGGTTTGCAGACATGCAGATGATCGTCTCCCGGAATGATGGGACACAGCCGGGTGATCTTTACATTTCGGTGCAGAACAGCTTTGGGCAGGAAGTCAGTCGGACTCCCTTTACGGGCACTCCTCCGGGAACAATTTTTCTACTCGACGGAAACGGCTACGTGGATATCCCGGCCGGCAGTTCAATGACATTCAATGTGACCAACGTCCTGGTGCCGGCTGCCCTGGCTGGCAGCACCAACGTCAGTTTCGTGGCCGTAGTCCCGCAGATATATAATCAGCTCGAAACACCCAATCAAACGGTGTCTGGGCCGTTGAGTGGAAGCATGTTTTCTTCCAGTCTTGCCCTCCCGTCGTATTATGGGACGGCCAGCACCGACCACCCGGGTTACGCCAACACTCAGCCCATCATCATCAGCGGCCAGGCCATCAGCCAAAGCACCGGGTTGCCAATGGCTAACACGGCATTGAACATCGGTTTTTCCACGCGCGGCTACCGGTGGTATCAATCAGTCACCACTGATACCAACGGCAATTACCAGTATAGTTACAATCCACCGCTTGGCTTCGAAGGCAGTCTTACAATATGGGCGGCGAATCCGCTGGTTGTGGATCAGTTGAACCAGGCGCAGGTGACCTTCTATTCGATGTATGCCAATCCTGGCGGAGGCGATTTTACCATGTCCAAGAACGGCACCTTGGATTTTTCGATCCAGCTGATCAATCCCGGCGACACACCGCTGACCGATGTGAACCTGAATTTTAGCGCCTTCCAGGTATCCGGGACCAACGAAATTTCGATCTCGACCATGACCGGAACGAATTTGAGCGGAGACGGCTTTACGTTGGGGGCGAACGAGACTAAAACGATTAACCTGCGATTGGCTGCGGCCGCGAACGCGCCGGACAACGCCGGGGTGCAATTTACCTTTACATCCGCGGAAGGGGCCTCGACTACATTCGGCGGCAGTGTGGCTTTGTTGCCGGCGGTGCCAATCCTCACTGTGCCGAACCCATCGGCCGGTTATTTGGAAGTGAGTGTTAATCAGGGCGATCTAAAAAGCGGTACAATTACGATTCTGAATGACGGTCTGGAAGACTTGAAGGGTGTGACCTTGACGCCGCCGACAAATAGCTGGATTGCGGTCGACCTGCCCGTTTCCCCTGACGGGCTCATCCATCTTCCTGATTTGGGAATCGGCCAATCGAACACGTTTGCTGTAGTATTCACACCCACCACCAACAACCCCCTGGCTATTTACTCAGACAGTGTGGTCATTCAAGGCACCAATTCTTCCACGCCGTTTAAGGTAGGCGTTTACGCGATTGTTACCTCATCCCTGACCGGTAACGTGCAGTTTTCCGTGATCGACATCCTGAATCAGGTGGTGCCAGAAGCCCAAATCAACCTTCAAAACACCCTGACTCAAACGAGTGTTGGGCCGTTTTACACAGACGACAATGGCATGCTCACCGTCACAAACCTGGAAGAAGGGTCGTGGAATTGGCAGATTTCGGCGCAGGGCTGTGCATCCCTCGCAGGCAACGTCAATGTCATTGCGAACCAAACCGTCCAGGTGAGCCGGGCGCTCAGTCGCAGCCTGGTCACGATCAATTTCAACGTCGTGCCCGTGCCCTTCACGGACGAATATACCATCCAGGTTGAACAAACGTTCCAAACTCACGTGCCGGTGCCGAACCTCATAATGACGCCCAGCTACGTGTCGTTCGACAATGTGACGCCGGGATTTCAGGCTTCTTTTAATGTTACGCTGGAAAACGAAGGTTTGGTGGAAGTGGATCAGGTCGCCATCACTGGCCAGCAGGATGATCTGGCCACTTTGACGCCTCTGATCAGTTATATCCCGTCTCTCCAGCCGTTTCAGACGGTCGAGATCCCATATACCCTGACTTGGGTCGGTCCGGGCACCGCGCCGTCGCAGCAGGATAAAGCGGGGGATTTGATCAACAATGGGCTTAAATACGCGAATTGCGCCCCCCTTGATTTTGCTGGAGCGATCAATGGCTTTATTGAAGGCCTGTCGGATTTCATGCTTTACATGGCCAATGGGCTTGGCTTCTGCCAGGCAACGGGTTTGCCAATCCCGACTGTCGATAACGGGTCCGCTGTGGCAGTCACCCCCGCGCAGGTTGAGTCGGCCGGGAACTGGTTGTGCGCTTTAGCGGGAGGATTGCCGGATGGCGGACAGATAAATATAAAAGGCAGTATCGGTCTGGGCGGAATTAACATAGAGCCCCAGTGCCCCGACAATATCAAAGATGCGTTTAAAGCCGGGGAACTGATCGGATGTTTAATGACGAAGTCTGTTAAGGCTCAGTTACAAAATAATCCCCTTCCGCCGCCGGAGCAAATCGTCCCCGCCATAGGGCCAGGCGGGCCATCGTGCCTGGGACCTGACACGCTCGTATTGCTGGCGGATGGATCGCGCGAAAAGATTAGTGACGTCCAAAGCGGAGATATCGTGCGGTGCGGTGCGAATTCCAATGAACTGGCCAGAGTAGATAGGATTTATTCGGCGCCATCGAACAGCGTGCGCAGCATCAGCTTCCAATGCCCCGCAACCGGTGATGTCGAAAAATTGATTACCACCGATGATCACCTGTTTTGGGTCGATGGCACGGGCTGGATGGAGGCTGGAAACTTGCAGGTCGGCGACCGACTGCTTCGTTCGACAGGCGGAAACGCAATCATTACCGCTAACCAGCCACTGCCGGAGAAATCCGAAGTCTATACCCTTTGGCTCAGGAAGAATCATGCCTTCTTTGCCAACGACGTGTTGGTGCATGACTTATGTGGAGCGATGATTCCGCTGCAAACGGCGAAAGTCCGGAAAGTTGGGGTGGCGCGATGAACAGGCTTAGCATCTTGCTCTTGTTGGTTTTGATCCTGATTCTGTCGGTTCCTGGACGCGCGCAGGAGCAGTATCAAGGGCTTTGCGCGCAGATTAAGATGTCCATCTCCCAGGACTTGACCCTGGAAAGAATCGGATTTCTCGCGACGTTGCAAATTACCGACAACGACCCGACCGAGCCCATCACAGGTTTCGCGGCCAATCTCAACTTCGAAAATCCGGCATTATCCACGAATGGGGTCGTAAATGATTCGTCCGGCATGTTTTTTGTCCAGCCGCCGACGCTGCAGAATGTCACCGCAGTCGACGGCACCGGCATAATCGCGCCCGGGGCGACCGCAACGGTTAGCTGGTTTATCATTCCCACGGTCAATGCCGGAGGAACGAGTCCCCTGGGAATGCTTTATAATGTCGGGGCCGCGCTGGGCGGCAGCATCCACGGCGTTGCGATCCCGGCCACCACGCTTGCGGTAATTCCTGCGCCGATTACCGTCCAGCCCGACGCCCAGCTTCAAATCACTTACTTTACCCCTCGCGACACGATCGGCATTGACCCCTTTACGGGGCAGGGCAGTCCCATTCCATTTGATTTTGGAGTTCTTGTCCAAAATGTCGGCTACGGCGGCGCCAAAAACGTCGTTATCCAATCGCAACAGCCGAAAATTGTTCAAAACAGCGGCAGCTTGCTGATCGTCGCTCAACTGCTGGGTTCCAGTGTCAACGACGCGCCAACGTCAAACGCGAACTTGACGGTGAATGTGGGAAACCTGGACCCGGGACAAACGGCCAAGGGTGTTTGGCAAATGATCACAACGCTGTCGGGCACCTTCGTTTCGGTCGGTGCCACGTACCAGCATTCCACAGCGTTGGGTGGACAGGAGACTTCCCTTATCCAGTCGGTCAACTCTTACTTGTACCTGCACGAAGTGCTCGATGATCAATCGGGACGCGATAGCCTGCGCGATTTTCTGACCGATACTTCGGGCACACTCGATTCCATTGCCAATCTGATTCCTGATTCTCTTTACGAAAGCCAGGGCAATGTGTTTCCCGTTAATTTTCTCACAAATACGGCAGTAGTCGGCTCGAGCAGTCCGTTTCAGGTGAATTTGTCGGCCAATATCAGCGGTTGGGGCTATCTGCGGATGGATGACCCGGGGCAGGCTCAGTTCCCGATCGCGAGTGTGGTCCGCTCGGATGGAAAAGTATTAAACACGAATAATTTCTGGACGAGCATTCATTACAATCCGATAACGAACTTTAAGTACACGTATCTCAATCTTTTCGACCTCGTGAATCTTGGCAATTACAGCTACACGGTGACTTATGCCGCGCCGGTCGCCAGTACGAACGCCCCGGTAACGTCGATCCTGTTTAACGGCCCATCCACCTTCGCGAACGGCGTGTACAATATCACACCTCAAACGCAGATGTATTTTGTCTCCCACGACTCTGTGCCTGTGACTATCTATGATAGCGTCACCAATTCTCCATTTAGCCTTGCGCTTCCGTTCACACTGAGCACTCCCGGTTCCTATGCGATTTCATTTTATGGAAAAGATTCCAATGGCAATCAGGAAACCAATCACAACGTCATTTTGAATGTTCTTGGCGCCGGTTCGCTGGGATTTGCCAGCGCCAGTGTGCCGGGTCAGCCGCTCTTTAATTCAGGTTCTGCAGTTTCAGTCCGTCCCGGCGTTGTTCCAATCAGTTTCCAGGCGTCACCCGATCCAACCGCCGTTAACGCCAGGATAGACATATTCCAGGGTGTCGTTGGGTGGGTGACGGTTTCAAATGTTCCCTCGTCGCCAACGGCCAATACTTCGGCCACGCTGAATGTGGGTGGTCAAAATGTGGATTATTACACCTATCAGTTGAACAACGGAGCCTGGAGCGCCGAGCAACCGGTTTCCGCACCCATCACCCTCAACAGTTTGCCGGCCGGTAGCAATGTCGTTTCCATTTTGGGCCGGTCACAATACGGAGGCTATCTGAACGTGACGAATGCTCTGACTGTGGGCTGGGCGGTTAATTCATCGGCGCCGACAACCACCATTAGCGGTACGCCAACGACGCCTTCAGCCGGGTATTCAGCCAATTTGGCCATTGGCGGATCCGGAGTCACGGCTTATGACTGGACGCTGAACAATAGCTTTTACCGTCCGCCGACAACGGTTTCGACGCCGCTGACTTTCAGCAACCTGGTGGCAGGCCAGCAGATTGTGGATGTGCTCGGCCAGGTTGGCGGTGTTTTGCAGCCAACAAATAATCCCACCAGCGTAGCCTGGACCATCAATCCTCTATATGGATCCGACATGAGCTCTCTGGCCGATGTGTTCGGCGTTAATTTTACGAATGTCGGCGGGAGCACCGTCAGCTACAATTGGAATGGAAAGAGCAGCGCAGGAGTGATTCAACCAGCCGGGTGGTATACGGTGCGTGTGAGCCTGACCGATTTGCTGGGCAACACAAATTTCTTCGTTGGCCTGGTTCAAATCGGAACTCTTTCTGGAACCACGAACGTTCTCGCCAACGTTAGCCGCAATCCCATGAACTCATACGCCCGCGGCCGATGGGCGGTATGGCAGGATCAAAGTGATGGTAACTGGGAGATTTATGCGCGCGACGTGACGGCGTCCACCAATCCAATTCTCCAAATCACCCACACGACACTGTCGCAACAGAATCCGCGCACCGACGGGCGATACGTCGTCTGGCAGGGTCAACAAGCGAATGGGAGTTGGGATGTCTTTATCGATGATTTGGACGGCGCGAACAGTCCTCTCGCGTTAACCAGCACTTCGACGACGGATGAAGTTAACCCGGCGATAGACTGGCCGTGGGTCGTTTATCAATCGCGAGCGAGCGGATCCAGCGCGCCATGGCAGGTCATCGCAACGAATCTGTCCAGCGGCCAAAGCTTCGTCGTTTCACCTTCCACTCAGGATGAGCTGAATCCCGATGTGCAGGCGGCAAGAGTGGTTTGGCAGGATTTGCGCAACCCGGGCGCCGGGGAAATTTATTTCTGTGACTTGCCATCTACCCAGGTCACCCGGTTGACCCACAATCTAGCCGGTAAATACCATCCAGCCATCTACAATAATTGGGTTGTGTGGTCGGATGCCCGCAATCTTGAGCTTAACATCTATGGTTATGATCTCTTGCGCAATCAGGAGGTCCGCATTACCAGTGCCCCGGAAGATGAATCGCAACCTTATTTGAACGGGCAATGGCTGCTTTGCGTGGAAGACTCGCTGGGGCCGCAAACCGGCAATGGCCATTTGATTCAATTGCCCAGCCTGGTGTCCGTGCCCTTGACCCGCACACCGACGCTCAAAACTTTTCCCGCCCTGGCCGACGGTTGGGCAGTGTGGCAGGAAACGATTAGCAACCAGCCACAAATTGTTTCTGCGAGCCTCCCATCTCTGCAAGCGGTGTACCCAAACCGTAATGTGGTGGCAATCACGCCCGCGGTGGCGTCCTATGCGCAAAACGCTTTCGGGTTGCTCTCGCTTTGGGCGTCAAATGGCGTTCAATCAATCACTGAATACACGGCATTGGTGCCCCAGGTCACCACCCAAACCGCGGTTTGGAATAATGGCGCGGCCAGCGGACAGAATTTCAGCCTGGTAGCCGGCGGATTCCTGTGGATCCAGTTCAACACCAATCAAGTGCTCGACCTGGGCGTCAACAATGGTTCGCCTCTTAATCTCGCCGCTGGCGCAGACGTCTTCAGTTACACAGGATTCCCTGACGCTTACCACGCGTTCACTTTCTTGCGGCAGCTTGGCCTTAACAATGTTCTGTCTGTTCGAGTGCTTGATTCCGCCTCCGGCCGTTGGCGCGTAGCGCTTGTGCAAAATGGAAGTCCGGTCGGGGATAATTTCCCGATTCCCAACACAGCTGTGCTCATGGTGAATATGGCCAACACGGTCAACCAGTTTTACCCGCAATCTCAATAACGCTATGCGCAAACGTAATTCCACGCTTTTTTATTTTGTGAGCGCAATCGTGCTTGGCTGGACCTGTTCGCTTTCGGCTGGAAACATAACGGTAGCGGCCCTGCAACATGAATTGTCCGCCGCTGACAAACCGACAGTCATTGACATCCGCCAGAGCAGCTTCTTTGCGGTAGATCACATTCCCGGCGCAATCAATATTCCGGCCACTCTGTGTCCGGCCAAAAACCTTCCTCCTTTGGGCAAAGTGGTTGTCTATGGAGATGGGTTGGGGCCGCGTGGATTGGCTGATGTCCAAAAAGCCGTGACGGCGTTGTCCCAAAAGCCCGGGATTACTGTGGACGTTTTAGCTGGCGGATATGCGGCCTGGCAATCCGCTAACGCGCCGACTACGGCTGGACGCGGCTTGAAACCGGAAAGGTTTAACTACATCAGTTACAACGAATTGCAGGCCATGAACCCTGCGGACGCCGAGCTTGTTGACCTCCGCAAACTCAACAAAGAAGTAATGAAAAATGCTTCGTCTTTGACCGACCTGAGTCGCGAATTTCCGGGACGGCGGTCGACGCATTCCATGTCCGCCTCTACGGGATTCAGCGCCTCGGGCTCGACTGCGCTGCTCGTATTAATTGACAGCGGTGATGGGACGTCTGAGGCAACTGCGCGTTTATTAAAGGCCCAGGGAAATCGGCATTACGTCATCCTGATGGGGGGAGAGTTGACCATCCAACGGAAAGGCAAAGCTGGATTGGAACGCAGTGGCGGCGGGGGCACCGCGGCAAATATTCACCAAAGCAGTGCTCCGCCAGGACACACAACGGGCTCATGAGAATTTACTCAAAGCAAAAATCGCCGGTTGTCGCGAGATACGCTCTCGTGATGATTTGCCTTTTTTCAGTCATGTGGCCGGCTGGCGCTCAGGTTCTTTTGACAAATGTGACGACCGCGAACGTCACTCCCGACAGTTTCTCAATCGTGGGAGCCGTTTCAAAATCATCCCATTTGACGAATATCACAGTTTCAGTATTTGTGGATCCGGGTGGCGTCACCAGCCTCGCCGGCCAGGTGGGAATCGAGCTCTATCCATTGAATACGGGTAATCCATCGTCCACGAATTCCTACCAAACGCTCTTGAGCAAAGCCACCCTCGGCCAGGATTCAATGGCTTTGGGCCTGGTTTATGCAAGAGTATCCTATTGCGCGCCCAATAAGACGTATTATTACCAGGTGAGCGTTTCCGATACCAATGGCCAGACTTCCGTCTGGCCTGCATCGGGACCATTGCCGGCCGTCACCACCGCGCAAGGCAATTCATTCGTTCTCGATTCGCAACAATTGCTTTTGACGCTTAACAATGGCAGTCCGCCCGGATCCATCATTATTCTTTCCAATACCAATAGCGGTTCCGTATTGGCGGCCGTTGTCGGAGACGGCGTGGCCACCAACCAAATATTTTTCAACCTGAGCGATTTTATCGCTGCCACTGGCGGCACGAACTTTTCGCCCACAAACAGCCAATCGTTTACCGCGCATTTGCTCACCGCTTTTCCAAACAACTTTGTCGAAGCCTACAATGTGGTTTTCTCCAATACCTTTTCCGCCGGTGGGTCCGGATTGGTTACGTTTGGCAATCTCTATACCACGGTGATCTTGGGAACCAACGCCGTCCTGGCGGGAACATCCGCAAACGTGCCAATCACAGTGAATTCGGAAAGCGCTTTGGGAGATATTTCATTTACCTTGAATTTGCCGACCAATCTCTTTACGTCCATCTCAGTCGTAGGGACCTCGCCCGTTTTAAATTCGGCTACCTTGCAAACAGTTTCATCAAATCAGGTGAAACTTGCGTTTACTACGGCGACTGGGCTCAACCTGCTTGGAAACCAGCAAATCGCCCAATTGAACTTTACCGCCGTTTCGAATGATTCGTCGGCATTTATCCGGCTGCAGGCGCAATCAATCCAGGCTACGAATCCAAACCCGGCAACGTCAATCAGCTTCCTCGCAAACCAAGGCCAGCTCGTTATTGTTGGACCGAAGTCACTGCTTCAGACTTCGCTTGGCGACGGTGGCAGCCGCAGTCTCGCACTTTATGGCATACCCTGGGCAAGTTTCGAAGTTCAGTATTCCACAAATCTCGCCAATCCCAATGGCTGGCATGATTTAATGCGCGTGCCCATGACCAACATTGTTGCGACGTTTTCGGGTTTAAACACGAATATGCCGAACGTGTTTTATCGGGCCTATCAATTCATGGCCAATCCGCCACTCCTCGAAGCGCACCTGGCCAATCAAACCCGGTCTTTGCTGGTCTATGGCCAACCCGGCACCAACTACGTGCTTCAATATTCCACCAACGTTGCCGGAACAGTCTCATGGCATTCTCTCATGAGCTATTCCCTCACGAATTCCTTCCAATACTTCACGAATATCGATACCACAAACCCGCTCATCTTCTATCGTATTCAGAAACCGTAGCAGCCTGTTGAAGCCCTTTGTAGTAGCCGGCGGCATGAAAAAATTAGCGTTCTTTTTCGTCTTGTCCATCTTCGGCCTGCGCGCCGCCCTTGCTGATTGGGACCACGAACCGACTTCCCTACGGAGCGCGGCTGTGTGCGAGAGCACCAGCCGCAGCACTGCCAAAAGTTGTGGCGCGCTCCGGTTCATAGAGAGTCTCAACGATACTCAAATCACCCATGGGATCCGCGAACCGATCCCATCGCTCGTCGTTCCAAATAATTTGACGACAATTCCCCCTCTCCCAGCGGGAGAGGGCCGGGGTGAGGGAGAGTCTTTCGGACGGAGCAATTCAACCGAGTCCGCGGAAAGCCTCAACGATTCCCAAAGCGAGGCTCTGACCAACAGTTTCTCAGAAACCCAATTACCTTACGGCTCAGCCTCCGACTCTGCCCTTGGTTTACCCGCCGACTTATCTACAACCTCACGAGTCATCTCAGCCGAAATCCCAGGCAAACGCATCCCGGCTCAAGTCGCCTTTTCCGCACTGACGTCGCCGGACCTGACAAATTTCACCGTCCCTTTGCCCGAAGCCAATACCTTGGCCCATCTTAACTACCAAAACCGCCGCTTCGGACGCTTGCAAATCCCGAATGGCAACGTCTCGCTATTTAACCCCGAAGTCATTCTCGTCAAATTCCATTCGCATAAATATGCGGATGCTTTGCGCGTCGAACCACTCCGCGAATGGGACGCCGTGAACGCGCTCAGGAAGCGAAAAGACGTGCAGTCTGCGGAATTGGACACTTTTCAGCAGCGACAATTCGTTCCGGACGATCCGCTGCTTCCCAATCAATGGCACCATCCGCTCATCGGCAGCTACCAGGCATGGAATGCCAGTCTCGGCAGTTCAAATGTAAAAATCGCGATCGTGGACACGCCATTTCAGATGAATCATCCTGACTTGTCGGCAAACACGGTCAGCGGATGGGACGTCGTGGCAAATGTGCCGGTCAATTCCAGCGCCGGTATTGTTCATTCCACCATGTGCGCCGGAATGGCTGCTGCGGTCGTCAACAATGAGGTTGGAGTCGCCGGCGCTGCCAACTGCGAAGTTCTTCCGATTAATATTAACGGAACCATCAGCGACATGTATAACGCCACCATCTGGGCGGCAAACAACGGTGTGCGCGTGGTGAATATCAGTTGGAGCGGAGCGAACAGCGATATTCTCGAAGCAGCGGGGTATTACTTAAAGACCAACACGGCAGGCATCCTGGTCATGTCCGCGGTTGACGGCGCCGGCTTTCTGAATTGGACGAACCAGCCGGATATCTATTGCATCTCCATGACCGATGCCGCCGATAATTTTGAGCAAACCATGTACGGGCCATATATTGATTTTGCCGCCCCCGGATATGAAATCTACTCAACGACCACTGGAAACGGCTACGCCACCGGAAGCGGCACCAGTTACGCCGCGCCTTTGTTCGCCGGCGTAGTAGAATGGATGTTTAGCGTCAATCCAACTCTGAAGCCGGATCAGGTAATAAATATTCTCACAAATACCGCTGTCAATCCCAGTGGTCCCGGCTGGAATCAATTTTTCGGATGGGGCCGCATCAATTTTGGGGCCGCCGCGGCAGCCGTTATCAACACGTTGCCGACTATTTCCGCCATTCAAGTTTCCAACAACCAGGCAACCATCTCCCTCAATTTTTCGCCCAATCTCAGCTATACCCTATGGCGAACGCTGCAAGTGACTCCACCCAATTGGTCGATCGTAAGTAACGCAATCACTCAGACGAACGCGAATGTGATAAATATGACCGACCCATCGCCGACTAAGACAAATGCATTTTATCGAGTTCAAGTTTCACTGCCGGTACCGTAACCGGCGCTGGGAAGCGAAAAATGTAAAAAGGTTTTACAAATCAAAGAGATATGCGGGAAACGCTTATATTCGATGAAATTGACCTTCGTGCCACCGGAAATCGGCCAACAAGCGTCGGATTCCTTTACGAATTTCCGCCGGCAGATTGCTTCCATGCAAATGCATGAAACATTATAAAATGCTTACAATAAGCATGTTGCAACGATAATAGTTTTTTTTGTTTAAGCATGGCACTCGCATTGCTTTATGACGCGTCGCAGGAAGCTTGATGTGGCACGATGGAAAATTTGGGTATTTTCGTTCCATCATCAAAAAACAATTAAGAGATAAAAGGACATAGAATGCAGAAGAAAATCGGGTTGATGGCGGGCATTGCGGCAGCGATTCTTTCGATTACGGCTGTTCAAGCGGTTCCTATTACTGGCGGCGTTGATTTTTTGGGGATTTCAAGCACATCCGCGTCGGGTGGCGTCACGACATTTTCTCCCGCCGACCCTTGGATTGATCTTGGCGGCACGGGTGCCTATTCCCATACATCGGGGGCCCTGGTGATTTTCAATCCCGTCTCGTACACAGGCACAGGCGCGGGCGCGACGCTTGCGGAGCCCGTCGATCCGCTTTGGACGTTTTCAGTTTTAGGGGTCACTTATTCCTTTGATCTGACCAGCCTGCTCAGCGCAGACATAACCGCAAACTCAATTGACCTGAGCGGGATTGGGACGGCGTATATATCGGGATACGACCCAACCGCAGCCACTTGGAGTCTGCAAGGCTCCGGTGCAAATGAAAGATTTCAAATCGATTTCAGCGCAACATCAATGTCACCAGGAACCGGTGGCGGGTCGAGTGGGTCAAGTGTCCCCGATGGTGGAGCAACTGTGGCAATGCTGGGAATCGCCTTGGGCGCCTGTTGCCTATTTGCCCGGAAGCTCCAATGCGCTTGAGGTTTTTAACGATTGCGCCCGTGGCCAGTTAAGGTGAATTGAGCCAAACAATCGCTGCCTGCGACACACTTGCAGTCGCGCTGAAAGTGTTTTACGCATTGAACCCCTGAACCACTGCAATATTCAGACGTATCATACGGGAGGGGGGCTGGCCTGTCGTGCCGTAGCTTCTCAGCGAAGGCGGAGGTGAGGGAGAGTCTTCCACAGGGAGGGCATCCAAAATCCAAAAAACATTTCACTGTTGCCCCGCCGCCTTAATGGTCATTCATTTAATTATGCCTTAATCCCAAAGACCTCGGGATCCAGAACCAGTGTGTCTGAAATGGTCGCCTGCAACTTTTTCAAATCGCCGAATAGTTCCGAAATCTTTTCTGCATTGGCAGTATCACCGGCGAGGTTGCGGACTTCCCATGGGTCATTCACGATGTCGAAGAGTTGGACCTGTTTGACCTTGGGATAGAGAATGAGCTTGTGTGTGTCCGTCCGTACCGAACGCTGAACCTTCAGATAAGCGCAATACATTGAGTCAAATAATTGCTGGCGCTCCCCGCGCAGTAGCGGCATCAGACTGGGGAACTGCACCGTCGACGGCGTGGGAATGCCGGCCAATTCGCACATCGTCGCAAAGAGGCAGTGCTGGTACATCTTCGCATCAATCTGCTTCCCGGCCGCAATGCCGGGCCCGCTCATGATAAAGGGCATCCGTACCGAACATTCGTACATATTCTGTTTGCCCATCACCCCGTGCTCGCCCACCGCCAGCCCATGGTCACCCGTGACGATGATATAAGTATTGTCGGCCTGGTCGCTTTTTTCCAACGCGTCCAGCACCCGGCCCATCTGCTGGTCCATGTACGTGGTGAGCGCGTAATATTCCTGGCGATGCACCTGCACAACTTCCGGCGTGCGCGGGAATGGTGCGAGCTCCTCGCCGCGGCCATTTTCACCGATATCGAATGGATGCCGGGGAAGAAAATTCGGCGGCACTTCGATTTTATCCGCAGGATAGCTGTCCACAATTTCCTTTGGCGCCTGGCGCGGGTCGTGCGGCGCGTTCCAGGCGAGGTAGAGGAAGAAAGGATTGTCAGGTTGTTTTGACAACTGCTGAAGCAGCTTAATTGCGTTGTCGGCGTAAAGTTCGCACGAGTGCTGGTGGATCTCGTAATGTGCGCCGGCCTCGCTATTCTCAATATCCCACAATTGGCCGGGGGTCCATTGCCCGCGATACTTCGGGTCCCACGGCGTCCAAGGGTCACCGGGTCGCGGGCGATTATAAGCCAGCCCGAAATGCCCATTAACCTTTACGGGTGTTGATGCCAAAAAACCCGGCGCAACAGACTTCCCGGTCCGAAAACTCCTCAACGCCGTCGCGTCGCCATTGTGCCATTTACCTACCGCGCAAGTATGATAACCGTTCTTCTGAAGCGTTTCGCCGAGCAATGGATAATTGCCGCAACTTGCGCCGCCGCACGTCCAGAGGTAGCGCCCGGTGTGCATCATTGCCCGGCTTGCGATGCAAACCGCGCCCGTCCAGGAGCCTTGATGGAAGCAATGCGTAAACGTCGTGCCGCGAGCCATTAAACGGTCAAAATTCGGCGTGCGGACTTCCTTGTTGTTCAAGGCGTTCAGCGTGCGATAGCATTGGTCGTCCGCCACGATGACCACGAAATTCGGTTTTTTGCGCGGTGCAGACATTTCACCTGCCGCTGCCAGTTCCATCGGCGAAAGCAATGCCGAAGCCGAAAGCCCGCCCACTGCCAATCCTCCCGCCTTTTTCAAAAATTCGCGCCGGTCAATCATGGTATTAAAAGCACGTTGTTAATTTTTATTCGAAATTTCCCATTTGATCCGTTGTTCACGGCGTCAAGGGAGCAGGGGAATCATACTCGTTGTCATCCTCATCGTCATCCTCAAAGTGGCAAATCCCAACCCCCTTTTGTTTCCTTATTGCATTTCCTATACCCATCAAAAAATGTGCAACGGGTCTGCCCATGGACTACGGACTACGGCCCATGGACTCCGAACCCCGTGAAGCAGGCCTTTTTCCCATCGTGATCAGCCGCAACACCACCAGCAGCACTGCCACAAGCACAAATTCAAAAACACAGGCCCATGAATTTTGGCGCAAGTTCGGCAGATGATCGAGAAAAGGCGTTACTAGGGAAAAGGGCGGAATATGTTCCCAAATAAACCCGACGAAATTATGGATATAGGGACGCGGATAGAAATTCGATTGAGTACGAAAGAGGTAGTTGAAGAGTTCGCGGCCATGCAGAAAAACCCAATCCACATCCGGCAGGCAGGCAAAGATAATGCCCCATTTGAATTTGCGCCACCACAGCACCAAAAAAGCCACCGTAGCGACAACGATGAATGAATGATAACCAACCCAAACCGGGCTGTGAAAATTCGGTTTGGGCGGATGATACGTCAAATTCGCCAGCTTATCCAAAAATCCGTGTGATAAAAAAGCAACGACCGCCGTCAGCCCCATAGCTATCTTCGGGTGCCTCGACCCTTGAAAAGACTTCTGGATAATGACACCCGTGAGGATGTGGGTTGGTTCTTGCATGGACGCCCTGGAGTTTAGGGTTAGTGGAACGCGTGTTCAAGGGGCTATGGCGCTAACGTGTTACGTGTTGCGTGGTCCGTCAAGTATTGCACTGCGATGCTCGACAATACTTGACGCACCACGTACCACGCACCACGGAGCCGGTGGCTGAAGGCACGAAGGGGCGCATCTCAGTTTCTTGCAGGGTAGTGTAAGCTCTGTGGATGAATAGGACCTGCCCTGAAAGCCCCTCGACCCAAACTCCTTGTGCTTTGGAGAATGAACCGTTGCCGGTCCTTGCGACTCGCGCCGGCTGCGCATTGGAACGATCCATAGAGCGTTGGACACTGGCCAGCGATGAAAATCTGGGTCATCTGGAAGTGAAGGCG
>DATAST010000029.1:0-3703 GCA_036269115.1 Verrucomicrobiia bacterium
TATCATGGTGATAAATTATTTCTCAATGACTTATCATTTGCCAGCGAGTCGGAATTGTGGCTGGCGGGCAAATCAATTACCTTTTTTCGAGGCTGAAAACCGGTTTTTTCCGGCAGCTATTTCACTGGCCGAAATAGGTCGGAAAATCGGCCAGAAAACCATTTCAGCCAATGAAATTCCGCCGGGTTTTCCGACCGGGCCGGGGTGGGAAAATGTGGCAAAAAGGCCACATTGACCAGGTTTTCCGGCAGGCTGGGGCAAAAATCTGTGGCAAAAAGGCCACAAATAGGGGTAGGCGAGAAAAAGGTGTCGGGAGGGCAAAATAGGGGTTGACTAGCCCCCTAGAAAGGCGCATATTGAGGTGGGGCAATGGGTCTGAAATTCCCACCCTGGACTGGCCTAAAACAAACCGGATTTTTCTGCACCGGATAACAAATCGCAGAAAACTAGGAGAAGCGTAAAAAATGGCAAGCGCATATTCAAATATCAAGGTGCGTTCGGCGAAGCTGAACAGCAACGATCAGCGCATGATTAATGCGATGATCGAGCGGATGCTGGAAGGCTACGATGGCGCAGATAATAATAACGACGATGCCGAACCGGCAGCGGAAAAGCGTTCGGTGGGGCGTCCGCGCAAGCTGACAAATTCGACTCCGCCGAAAAATTCCAAGGTGGCAAAAGCCGCCAAGCGCGGGCCGGGCAGGCCGCGCAAGACGGATACCGAAGATGCGGAAATGACTCGTCCGGCAAAAAAGGCGGGTCGTCCGGCAAAGGATGCCAAGGCAACAAAGTCAACTGCGAAAAATGCCAAGGCAGCGAAGCCGGCCGCAGCGGTACGCAAGCCGGTTACCGCCGACGTGGAAGAAATGTCGGAGAGCGATCTGCGCGCCGCCGCTGAAAAGTGGGGAATTAAAAACAACGCCAAGCTGCTGAAAAATAAATCAGCGTTGCGGCGGGTGATGTTGGGAATCGAAAAGGTTGTCAACAATGCCAATCGTGATAAGGCGTGGGCCGAGCGGCAGGCCAAGCGGGCTGGCGTCGAATTAAAATTCGGCCAGGGTCGCCCGCCGAATACCGACGAAGGTTGGAAGCGCAAGATTTATGCCATGATGGCGGATGCGGGCGCATTCACCGGCTAATTAATTTTCACGAGAAAGTGTGGGGCGGATTAATTTCCGCCCCTTGCTTTTCTTATCTTGTGTGGGATAACGTGGGAAAACTAACTGACATTGCTGGGAACGGTGATTAATTCACCGTTGCCACCAGCGCCAGGGTGGTTCTGGACAACCAAAACGAAATGGAGATTAATTGTTATGGCACGTTTGCAAAATTCAACGGCAACCGCACCAGCGGCCAGCGAAAAGCCGGCGCGTAATCGCAGTGAAAAGCGCAGCGCCAGCAAGGCAACCGCGCGGGATCGCAGTACCAAGGCAACGGCGCGGCGGGAGAATAATTCCAAGCCGGAGCGCAGCAGCAAAAAGCGTGACCTGAATATTTCCGTCACAATGGAATTGCACGAGGAAACCAAGAACAAGGTGCATTATTTGGAACTGGATGACAACGGCGACAAGGTGGAAAATCCGTTCCGGGATGGCGTACTCGGACATATTTATCTGCCGAAGTCGGAAACCGGAACCAATCCGCCGAAGCAAATCACCGTTACCGTCACGGTGGAATAAATATCAACCGGATTAATTGGGCGGGCAATTAGCCCGCCCAAGGTTACGGAGAAAATAAAATGGCCCAGGTGAGATTGACTGCGACGCATTGCATAACCGATGCAACGCTGAATATCGAACGCATTCCCAATACCAGCATGGCGTGGGAATATGGAAATAATTTGCCGACGTGTTGGTGCAATATTTCCATTCTGTGTGTGGTGGAAAAGCCGCGTCGTTGGGTGTGTGTTTCGCGGATCAGACGGGAAAATGATTTTGCAGCCTACTCGCAAACTACCCGGCATTTGCCTGACGCAAGATATCGCGCAGACGAAGAAATTATTGGGGAGAATTAATAAGCTGACACTGATGGAACGAGGAATTAATCCTCGCTCTACCAGTACCCGCTGGATAACAAAAACTAATTCGGAGAAAATGCGATGAGCACGATGTTGGACCGCGATGTAATTGCGTTGAACGCATCGCTGAAAAAGTTAAATCCATCGGATCAGAAATTCGCCAACTCATTGTTGGATCAGGCGGAAACCCGGCGCGATGGTTTATCGGTCAATCAAATGATGTGGGTCCGTAAATTGTTGGACAAGGCGCAAGCGGCGGAAATGCCGGCGGCACCGGTAACGTCCAGCACGGTAATTAATATGGCAGGAATTATTAAACTGCTAAACACCGCGAAATTCAACGGGCTGGCGCGGCCAAAAATATTTATCGGCAATGCGACCGAAGAATATCGGTTAACCTTTGCCGGCGCGCAGGCGAGATTTCCCGGCAGCATAAATGTGACCGGGAAAAATCCCGAATTAGGTGGCTACAATTTTTACGGCCGGATTCATTTGGATGGTCGATGGGAGCCGTCAAATAAATTTCTCGGCCATGCGCAAAAGATCGCCGATATGTTGCAGCGGCTTGCCGATAATCCGGTAGAGCAAGCGCAGACATTTGGCCGGCGCACTGGCATTTGCATGTTCTGCCACATCGAATTAACTGATCCGCGATCTGTCGCGGTAGGTTATGGTCCAATTTGCGCCGAGCATTACGGACTGCCGTACGGCGAATAATTAACTACAATTAATTGTGCGGGCAATCCGCACAAATTTGGGAGTAAAATAAATGCAGATCATGTCACCCGCTGGCGAAAGCCGCTTGGCCAGATTTTCCGTAACGGTGGATACCGGCTGGCGCGATAGCAATGGCCATGTGGTTGCCGAGCGGCACAGATTTAATAATCTTGGCGATTGGGCGAGATTTTGGGCCGCGCGAGTTGCCGACGGTACAGCGTGCCGTTGCTACGTGCAAAGTTTCCGCTACCCGGCTTTCGATAATCTGGTAAGCAGCGCAATGGATGAAGGATAAATAAAGTGAGAAGTAGTGTCGAATTAATCAACCTTGGTTGGACGGAGCACAGGTTGGACGGATATTTTAGCCATGCTGATTATTCGGGATACGCAATTCATTATGTGTCAGGAGATTATTTCAAAATTATATATAATGGTAAACAAATGGGCGGGCTTTATCCGTTTGCTAAACCGGCCCATGATGAAGTAACCCGCACATGGAAGAATAAATAACATGGACCCGAATAAAGCACTGAAAAACTTCCTCGATGCCTGTCGTGATTGGCACAAAAATTCGTTGATGCTTGGCGATCAGAATGATCGCGACATCGCGATTGAGGAACTCAACGTGTTATTAATGTGGATCAGAAGCGGCGGATTTTTGCCGAACGATCCGCGCAGGCCGGAGTAAATAAAATGGACTACATGAATTACAAGCCAAAGGAACTCGTGCAATTGCGCGCGACACTGGTAAATGAGGCGCTGATGTATCGTCAGGCAGCCAAGGGCAAGGTGCGCAAGCAAAATTTAACTAGCGCAGAAAATTGCGAACAAATGATTGCTGCCATTGATAAGGCATTGGAGGAAAAGAAAAATGTCGCCAAGAAGTAAATTAAGCCACCGGCTATTAATGCGTGATATTCGCCGGCGGTTGCGGTATTGGAAAAATGCTACGCTGGCGGATTTGCCAAA